>NZ_JBXWNI010000016.1:0-78027 GCF_059610285.1 Ruegeria sp. YTSA072
GAGAATTTCGATCTGATCATGAAAGACGGCAAAGTCTACAAGAACACGCTGGACTGAGTTCCAGATGAAGTCCTTTGCTCAAAGCCAATTTTGTAACGACTGCTTTGGGCTCGTAGCTGACATCCGATCCTGTCACTCAGGCAGTTGCCGGGCAACTTGGCGGCCAATGTCGGCAAATGTGCTGCAACCAGCCTTGTGCACTCGCAGCTACCAGATTACTGGGCTATGTCCGGTCAGGGCTCTGACCGCCAGTTGGTGCGAGCCGCAGAGGACGGCGGGACAGAGCCCAAAGTCGACACTTTTCATGAGGCTCGAACCGACTCTTCTTGGAGAAACAACGCGTTTGCACTACCCTCGGTGTTGCCCAGGAGAGGAGCATAACGTTGGACCGAAAATTGGCAACGATCATGGTTGGCGATTATGTCGGCTCGACTAGCGCAATGGAACGAAACGAGGAAAGCGCCCTCTCCCAAGTTCTGAGCGGACTAGACCTCGTTACACGTTGTGTGAGCAAGCATCACGGAAGAGTTTTCAATACAGCTGGCGATGCCTTGCTTGCTGAATTTGAAAGCCCCGTCAATGGCCTCAAAGCCGCGATAGAAGCTCGTTCAGAGCTTGCAACAGCACCAGGTCTTACACCGCAGTCTATGCGCTTTGGCTTGCATTTGGCAGATGTCGTTCGGGTAGGGGAAGATTTGCGAGGTGATGGTGTCAACATCGCCGCTCGATTGCAGCAATTGGCCGAACCCGGTGAAATCGACGTATCGGAAGCCTTATTCGACCATGTCCGTAGAGTGTCGCCCTGTGCATTTGAAGACCGGGGGGAACATCGGCTCAAAGGGCTGGACGAAGCCATGCGCATCATGCGCGTCGGTGCCTCTTCGGATCGCCATGTTTTCCAACTTGCTCCGACCGTTGAAGCACCAAAATCCGCCATCAAGCCGAATTCAATCGCCGTTTTGCCATTCCTGACGAGAACTGGAGCAGACGAGGATCAAGATTTTCTCGCCGAAGGATTAACGGAGGAATTGATCCACGATCTGAGCCTCATCCGTTCACTTTTTGTGAGTTCTCGAACAGCTTCCGTGGCGTTGCAAACAGATGATCCCAAACTAATCGGGGATACGCTTGGTGTGCGGTACGTATTGGCTGGAAAGGTTCGTAAGATGGGCTCACGTGTGAGTCTGAGCGTGACCCTAACTAGAACCAGCGACGGAGGGCTTGTCTGGTCAGATCGCATTCAGCGGCCTTTCGACGAAGTAATCGACGCGATGGAGGAGATAGTTGCGCGCGTGGCGGCCACGGTATCAGGCCGGATTGATCACGAAGCGATTAGCGCGGTCCGTATGAAACGGCCCGAGAATATGACCGCTTATGAATATTATCTGCGGGGTCTGGAACAACACCGTATGGGCACTGTGGCAGACTCGTTCTACCGCGAAGCACGAGAATGGTTTCGAAAGTCGCAGGAAGCCGATCCCAACTTTGCGCGCCCCATTGCAATGGACGTGTGTTCCTGGAGCGGTATGGCAGATTTCGATCTGGCATCTGCAGAAGAAAAACTCAACCGCGCGATGCAACTGGATTCTTCGGATCCCGAACTGCACCGCATTCTGGGTACTTTACAGATTAAGCTGAACAATGACTATGACGCCAGTCGTCGCCACCACGAGCGAGCGATGCAACTTGCTCCGAACGATGCCTACATTCTTGGGCGCTGCGCCGCTTTCTACACTTTCGATGGGCAGCCAGAGCGGGCCCTGGAGTTACTGGAGCACGCGGCGACACTTGACCCGTTTTTGCCGGTTTGGATTGTCGAGGAGCAGGTGGCGGCACTATACGCATTGGGGCGCTTCACAGAATCCAACGAAGAGGCCAGGAGCCTCAATTTCCAGACTCGTCGATCCCGGCTCTACAGAGCAGCAAGCCGAGTAGCTCGAGGCGACGTTGAGCGCGCACGTGAAATCGTGGCCGAAGCGTTGGCCGACGACCCCACTCTCAGTCTGGAATATGTGAAGTCACAGGAATTGCTACGCGACACAGAAAAGTTAAACGCCCTTTTTAACAATTTGCGCAAAGCAGGGTTGCCTGACCACCCTATCGCCAGTGCGAATTCGTAAAGATTTTGCACTGCAGAGGTGACACTGAGCAATTGTTTTTGTCCAACAGCGCTGAAAGGACCGCTTTGTCCGCAGGGCCGCCGTTCGTTCCTCATTGTGAACTTTCGAATGTCTGTTGTGAGCCCAAACTTTTACGTGGTTACGGCTTCGCAAAACCACTGTCCAAATGCGTGTCCGACTGCGATCAGAAGCAAACTGCTTGTTGGTTCGAGGCGTTTCACTATGTTTGGTGGCCGGAGGGCTCCGGTGCGTTCGCGAATTACAACTCTAATGGTCGTCGATATGGTCGGTTACTCATCTATGATGAACGCCAATCAGGATGCCGCAATCGAAGCAGTACGAGAGCTCAAGCGCGACCAATTGGAGCCAGTGCTCGCCGACTTCGGTGGCGAGGTCCTAAAACGCATGGGTGACGGCTGGATCGTTGCCTTTGCCTCAATCGGTGCAGCTTTGGACAGCGCCATTCAGGTGCAAAGCAATCTTTATGACCACCCGACCATAAAGCTAAGGATCGGTTGCCATCTGGGAGAAATAGTCGAAGACGATGATGATTTTTACGGCACTGGTGTGAACATCACTCAACGCATTCAAACTGAAGCACCGCCCGGTGGCGTGATGGTGTCGGAAGACTTTTACCGTCAGCTGTCAACCGAACAATCAGCAGTGCTTAGCGACGCTGGCACATTCAGCCTGAAAAATATCTCGCAGCCGGTCCGGCTATATCAATGGCGACTTGCGCCCGGTTCAACAGGCAAGTCGGGTGATGTACCATCAATTGCATTCCAGTCCTTTGATTACGCGCCGGTTGATCCAGAGACCAAAGCGCTCGCTGGTGACCTCCGTGATCAACTTATCGTAAGAGTATCGCGAAGAAAGGGCGTTTCCGTTTTCGATGCATCTGCCAAGTCTGTAGAAGCCGCGACCTATGATTTGCGCGGGCGCGTTCGGATCGCTGGGAGGCGCGGAAGGTTCACCATTACGTTGGTCTCACGTGCCAACGCGAGGCCTGTATGGTCACAGACATACGAAGCTCAGACTGAAGATGTATTCGATTTCTGCGACACTGTCCTGGAGCAGGCAGAGGGGGATTTACGTCTCCAAACCAATGCGTTCGATGGGGATAGACTTGCTGGGCTCCCAGTTGACGACTTGAGTGTATCTGAGCTCCGTGCACGTGCCGCCAATGAATTTTACAAGGTTACGATGGAAAGCTGGGAAGAGGCACTTTCACTTATAGAACGTGCCATCTCGCTCAATCCGCTGGACGGGATGTCGCTTTGCATGCGCGTGGAAGCACAACTCATGCTCCACGGTGCACGCTACAAGATTATGTCTGCCGAAATTAAGAAAAGATGTGAGGAAGTCCTAAACACCGCGGTGATGCAAGAGCCCAAGAGCGACTATGTCATTTGGGTCCGAGCGAATTTCCGGCTTGCAGTGCAAGACGATATTTCAGGAGCGCTCGCTGATCTTAAACGAGGACGGCAACTTAATCCCGCGTATTTGGAAAACCATGAACTTGAAGGTCAGATTTTGCTTCGTAGGTCTGAATTTGCGGGCGCTGATGCTGCATTTTCGCGTCTCGTAGAGCGTGGCGAGCAGGATCCACTGCAACCATATCGGCTGTTCATGCGTGGCATTGCAAGGTATTGTGGCGGAAATTTCGAAGGCAGTGTTGAGGATGCCTCTGCCGCCTATGACATGCGCCCAAATGAAGCTGGCCACCTAAAACTCCGCGCGATGGCGCTGACTGAGATGCAACTTCATGAACAAGCCCAGGCATGCTTGCAAGCGGCCCGGCAGCTATCACAAGCCCCAATGATGACGACAAAACCACCGGTCTTGCCACCTGACATGCGCTGGATGTTAGACAGGCTAAAACCTGTCTTCTGAAGTCAATTGGCCATGTTATTGATGCAAATCTTGTGTGCGGACATCGTCCGCTTTGTCCGCGTCACCGCCATCTGCGTACCACTCAGAGAATGTCCGGTTTAAGTAGTTCTCGACCTGCCGCATGAGCGAAAGACCGAGGTGTGATCAAGGTCCGGTAAGGGCTCAAAGTGGACCTTCGCTGTATCTGCGATGAATGTCTGCCATGCGGACAAGGCTTCTGTTCGCTGCGGTGGCTCCAAGGTCGGCTCTGCTCACGCAAGTCAGCCTCAAGCAACTTTGACCAGTAGTTTCTGCGCCTCTCCCCATTGCCTCGGCGATTGCCCATACATGCGCCTGAACTCGCGACTGAATTGAGACGGGCTGACATAACCAACGTCCATTGCGGCTTCGTTCACAGGCATCCCGCCCGCGATCTTCATAGCGGCGTTGTTGAGGCGCATCGACTTAACGAACTGGATTGGGGCCATCGTCGTAACCTGCTTGAATTTGCGATGGAAGACGGCCCGGCTCATGCCCGCTCGGCTCGCCATATCGTCTATTGAGATCGGCGCATCCAGGTGTGACGACACATGCGCAATGGAACGAGCGATTGCGTTACCGGCACCGAATGCCTGCCGGGCGAAGGTGCCAGCTTCTCCCTTCAGGATCGAATAGAGCACCTCACGCAATCGCGCCTGGCCGAGAACCGCTGTATCCATCTCGCTGTTTCCGAGCTGAAGTAGCCGCAGCAGCGTATCAGTGAATCCAACGTCCCATCTCGCGAGCCTAATTCCCGGCTCCCGCAGTTCTCCTTTGACCACAGGCAGAACGCCCCCGGCGTTTTCCATCTCCATCGCCAACTCGGCCATAACACGTTGTTCCAGTGAGATCATAACCCCGTAGAGAGGGTTGTCATGCGAGGCCAAAGGCGTCCCCGCCTTGACCGGCATCGACATTGGGCAGCAGAGATACCGGCTGTTGTCGTATTCGTATCTTCGGCCGTCCAAAATGGCTTCCTTTACCCCGCTGACAATGGCCACGATGCAGGGCTCGTAAACAGCCGGAACACAGGGGATTGATTGCGTGGCACGAAAAAGCTGCACGCCCTTGATGCCCGTCTCCGTCACGCCGTCCGTTTCAGTTCGGTCTGCGATGATTTGCTTGATCTGATCCTTGCTCATTAGAGCGATGTAATGGCTCCAGGTCGATGCTGGCAACTATCTTGATACAATCAGGCAAGTATTTGTGATGAACTTGTCTATTTCTGCATGCTAGCGAGAGTTATCTGCATTTCCAAGTTGAAACACAATTCGCTCGATCCCTGCGCCAACACAAATAGGAGACAAAAGATGCCAGACACCACATTCGGACCCAACGGCTGGACGCCCGAGCGCCTTGGTAATCTCTCCGGCAAGATCTACCTCATCACGGGTGCCAACGCCGGCGTCGGCTTCCAGGCCGCGCGGACGCTCCTAAAAAAGAACGCCAAGGTTGTAATGTTGAACCGTTCGGCTGAGAAGTCTCAGGCGGCTGTTGCGGACCTGAAGAGTGAGTTCGGCAGTGAAGCAGAGGTGATCTTCATTCGCATGGACCTGGCCTCGCTCGCAAGCGTGCGTGAAGCTGCGGACGAGGTTCTGAATTCCGTTCCCCGGATCGGTGCGCTCATCTGCAATGCTGCTATCGCGCAGGTGCCAACCCGCAAGCTGACAGAAGATGGGTTCGAGAGCCAGCTCGGCACCAACCATTACGGTCACTTCCTACTCTGTGGTCTTCTGTTTGAGCGGATCGAAGCCTCGAAAGGTCGGATCGTCGTTGTCGCCAGTCTCGGCTACAATATGGGTCTGAAGACGATCAAGTTCGGCGACATGAACTGGGAGGAGGGTTACGGGCCGAACACCGCATACTCGCAAAGCAAGTTGGCGCAAATGATGTTCGCTTATGAACTACAGGACAGGCTTGCCGCCGCAGGGCGCACCGAGGTCGAGGTTTATGTCTGCCATCCCGGCTCGTCGGCAACGTCACTGATCAGTACGAGCGGCAGCCGGACGATGCGGTTCATCTGGTGGCTGATGACCAAGACACCGATGGTTCAAACGGCCGAGCAAGGGTCCTATCCCGAAGTCATGTGCGCCACCGAAGAGAATTTGACCGAACAACGCGCACTCTACGGACCAACAGGCCGCTTAGAAGCCGTTGGCCCGGTCGGCAAGGGTACATTGAACCCACACGCGTATGACAAAACCGTCACGGCAAGGCTTTGGGAAGTGACTGAACAAGAAACAGGCTTCAAGTGGAAGATTTGATCCAACGGGTCTCGTGCGGCTGGTGATACTTCACCCACAATCGGACATTCGTGCAGCGTGCAGCATTTAGTGAAATGGGCTCGTTGCAGCCATCGGAGGCATTGCAGTATATGCTGGGCCTCGCCAACTACCCAAATCATGGCCGGCCCATAAGAGACATTCATCGCAGTCACTGATGCCGCAGTGCGGCTTCACCAGACCGGCCATTCGCTACGGACAAAAAAATCCTGAAACTGCCGAACTCACAGATTGCAGACAAATGCAGCCGTTTGATCTACCGCTATTGGGCGGCTCGAAACATCGGAAACAGGGGTGGGGCTTGGTCGGCTTTGATTAGACCCATCTCTTGGAAACCATAGCGCTTATACAGCGATAGATTTGTAGGGTTTGTCGACTCTAAGTAAGCAGGTCTTCCATCTTCATCACAACGTTTGAGGCAGCATTCAAGCAACGCGGACCCCAACCCTTTTCCTTGGCGAATTGGATCGACCGCAATAAAAGCTAAATGCCAGCAGTCCTCATCGGGATGATAATTGTCCATCTGCCCGAAGGTTTCGAACAACGCATCATGCTTTTCTGATGAGACCGTCTGCTCAAAACAGGCGACAAGCAGTTCTTCGTCAGGGTGAATGCTTGGCGGAAGCCAAAGTGCGCCAGCAGTAAAATCATCGTTTCGAAACGCGCTACCCTGTTCAAATGCACGCCCCCCAAAGAAGTCCATTACGCGCGGGAAGTGGGTAAGGAAATCGGCAGGTTCAGGATACAGCCAACGCATGAATGGGTCGGCAGAAAATCCAAGAGCAAGTCCGCTTAACAAACTTTCTGCCTCACTTCGGGTTGATGATCTAAACATGAAATTACCTTTGGTCGTTACACCTCGATTTTCACGTTTCAGCATGTGGGCCGCAAATACTTGTTGTCAAATGCGCAATTTATTGTCCTGCTTAAGCAACGAAGGATGACTGCGTCGAGCTCCCAGCAGACCTCTGAGGCGACGCAGCATCCTGTGATATTGTCTCTCGTCAATGTCGGGTTGTCGTTGTGGGAGGGTATGGCGGATCGGAGGGTCAGTCATGGAAACCCTAACTTACCTGCCATTCGCGCTTCGCCCAACCTGGAACAAGGGACGTATCGTCGGTCAGAAGCGGCCGCGAAAACCTAAGCATGTCTGGGCGATCCGAGTTCGACTTGAACTGGCCGAAAACCACCACGATCCCGCGTTGTTCAACATGGCAAGTCTTGCGGGCGAGGGCATCGATGACGATTGACGACCTGCACATCATCGAAAGCTTTTTCAGTTACTTTTGGATTGTCTCTCCCATAAAGTTCGTCGAAATCAGAGTTGGCGGTGATCGAATGAACGGCGCAGAATCTTTAGTCAAAACCTTTCTTCACAACGGCGTGGATACAGTTTTCGCCAATCCAGGCACGTCTGAAATGCACTTTGTTGCGGCTCTTGATAGACATCCCGAGATGAACTGTGTTCTGTGCCTGTTCGAGGGTGGAACGACGGGCGCCGCTGATGGCTACTACCGCATGAAACGGGACGTCGCCGGCACTCTGCTGCATCTTGCACCGGGGCTAGGCAACGCATTTGCCAATCTACACAACGCCCGAAAATCAAGGTCCGGGATCGTGAATGTGGTGGGAGATCACGCAACACATCACCTGCGTTATGAAAGCCCACTCAGAGGGGACATTATTGGCGTAAGTCAGGCTATAAGCCATTGGACACGAGTTTCTGATCACGCCACAAGCGTCGCATCGGACGGGGCCGCAGCCATTCAGGCCGCCCGATCTCAAAACGGCCAGATCGCCACTCTTGTTCTTCCCGCCGATACTGCTTGGGATGCAGCGACTGGCCCTGCGACGAATAGCATTCTGGCCCAACCACTTCATCGTCCGTCTTTGGAAGACATCGAGGCCGCAGCCATGCGTCTGAAGACTGCAAACGCAGCTTTGATGATAGGTGGGTCCGCGCTTTTTGGTTCACTTCATGTACTGGCTGGAAAAATTTCCGTCAAAACCGGATGCCGCCTGTTGGCGGATACTCTAATCCCTCGAATTTCGAAGGGGGCCGGGGCTGCCAAATTGGATCAACTTGTGTATCCAATTGCACCCAAGATCGCTCAGCTTGAACAGACATCGTCAATCACTTTGATCGGCGCCGACCAACCCGTTGCCTTCTTTGCATACCCGGGGAAACCGAGCACACCTGAGCCCGCCGGTTGCACGGTTTCAAGCCTGTGCGCTCCGAGGGATGATATTGCATGGACTCTTCAATCACTGGCAGACGCAGTTGGTGTTTCGAGCAAGACACAGCTGAACACATACGCTCTCGACCTGCCTCCAATCCCAACCGGAGATCTCACCTTAGCAAAAGTCGGCCAGACGTTAGCGGCCCTCATTCCCGAAAATGCTATCGTTTGCAATGAATCCGTGACGTCCGGGTTCCACGTCATTCCTCCGACTGCAGCAGCGCGACCACATGACTTGCTTGGGGGAACCGGTGGGGCGATAGGGCTTTGCCTACCGTGCGCAACTGGCGCAGCAATTGCATGTCCAGACAGAAAAGTAATTGCACTAACAGGCGATGGATCCGCCATGTACACATTGCAATCTTTGTGGACGATGGCGCGCGAAAGCCTGGATGTTACGGTGATTGTATTTGCCAACCGCGGCTATCAAATACTTCGGGATGAGCTGGCAAATGTCGGTGTTGAGAGTTTTGGCAAGAATGCGGAGGCAATGTTTGATGTGGAAAACCCAACGCTTGACTGGGTTGCGCTTGCTAAAGGGCATGGTGTTCCCGGGATACGAATTGAAGACACCGATGGCTTTGTAAAAGCCCTTTCTGCGGGGCTATCACGTGACGGCCCTTTCTTGATCGAAGTTGTGTGCCCGCCAGCATCTTGAGCACAAATTCTTTTTGAAACGGACGGCCCACAACCGCCGTTGACCACCGGTCTCCTCCGCTGCGGTGCGGCCCGTCGAACCTGCCGTTCGCTGCGAGAGCAAGATTAAGGTCATGCTGAATTCACACAGTGCGGACTTTGCCGCCATGCGTTTGTCTTCGCTGAATGTCCGCTACTCAAAAATAGACCCGACGCTTGGCCGGGCCTGTTGGTGACGACGGGGATCGTCACTCCGTAAGGTGCTTGTAAAAAGTATTCCAGAAAGCGCCTCATTCTACTTTTTGGGGCTTGCGCCTGGCAAAGCGGAAAAAAAGCCGACCGTCGGTTACAGCAAAGCCAAGAGCAATGATGGCAAACCCGACCCAAGCTTCTGGCTCCATCTTTTCACCAAGGAACGTGACACCAAGACCGATAGCGAACGGTGGGATCAGCAGCGTAACCAAAAGAAGATTGGCGGCTCCGGCGCGCGCAAGGATTGCGAAATAAAGTACATAGGCCAGCGCTGTTGATAGAGCGGCCATCCCAATAAGCGCTGCCCATACTCCAGCAGACAGAGCGAAGCTTGGGGGACCATCCATCACGAGAACAATAGGGATCATAAGCACTGTGCTACCGATCAGCATGCCAAGTGCATTCACAAGTGGTGGTTGGCCTGAAAGAGCAGTTCTGCCCCATACACCGGCAAATGCATAGGAGAGCGTTGCCCCAAGGATAGCCAGCTGTGCCAGATTTCCCGGATTGAACTCGGTCAATGCGCTTGGCCCCATAATAAAGGCCACCCCTAAAATACCAAGTGCCGCACCTGCTATCTTCTTTGGAGTCAGCGGCTCGTCCTTAAGAAGCAAGCCAGCCACGACCGCAGCAAACATTGCCGTCGTTGCGTTGAGTATTGAAGCCAACCCGCTGTCGATTTGCATTTGCCCCCAGAAGATCAGCGAGAACGGAATAGCGTTATTGAGCGCCCCCATAACGAGATAAGCGCCCCATACCCGAGGGGCACGTGGAACTCTCAATCCTTTGAATAGGACGATGAGTGCCAGTATTGGGACTGCCCAGATCACCCTATGCAGCGTTATTGTCAGCGGGGGCACTTCAGTCAGTGCAACCTCGCCGAAGAAGAACGACCCGCCCCAAACCGCAGCGAGCAGAAGCAGCATGACGCTGGCTGTAAAATCCATTGCTGGCATGGGTTGGTTTGTCATGTCTTCTGGTTCCGTCACTAACTATCACCTAACGGATTAGCTGACGTGCCCCCGACACCGCGACCCGTTTCTTGCGGAAAGCCAAAACAAAGCCAACTCTCATCTATCCAATTGTGAACGGCTGCATTCGCCTATCGGCGGAGTGCCTCAGCAATCATTTCTGCAAGCCTTTCGGGCTGATCAACGCTCGCCCAGTGTGTGGCATTATCGAGAACGATCCGATCCATCTTGTTTTCTTCTAACCAACGGACGGTGCTATCCGGACAGTTATCAGGGTTGTAGAGATAAATCACATTTGCCGCGTTCTGCAAAAGCTCGCCGGGCACGCAGCTTGCTGAATAACGCCGTGCGTCGGTGCCGAGTTGCCACAGTGCCAGAGTATCAGCCTTCGAAACTTCATTACGATACCGTCGGATGATTGGTGCCGTTTTCGCCATTTCATCAAGCCGTTCAAGAAACGCCGCACGAAACGCAACTGGATCACCGTAGTCGGCGGCAGTTCCAGAAAAATAGGCATCCTCGGCAGTGATATTACCTTCCAATGAAATAATGGTTGTCAAAGGACAGCTTGCCCTTTTGGCAGCCAGTGAAGCTATGATTGAAGCAACCGAATGAGCGACAATGATCTCGGCTCCGTGCTTGTTCGCTTCGTCGGCGACGATTTGAGCAAGTGCCTCGAGAGTTGTTTCTTTTGCCAAAGGCTGAGCGCCAAATCCCGGAAGATTGATGGGTAGCAAACGATAGCTGTTGGCGAGGTGGGTGTCAGCCAAATCGTCATACATGCTCGCATTGTCACCAAAGCCTGCAACACAGAGAATGGCGGGCCTTTCATCGTTCGCTTGACTGGGGTGTTTGGTCATTTCGGCTTCCAGAGCATCGTATGCAGACATTAACACTGCTCCGCAGCATTCGACAATTTGGGCTCTCTCCAGCCGTTCTCTGCGGCGGGCATCGATGGAAGGTAAGAGCCCTAAGCCGCCATTGTTCTGATTTCACGCGTTTGCAAACGCGGCATGGCTGGCGGCCCATAGCCGACCTTAATGGCCTTTGCGTCGAAAGTCCGGATTGAATCCAACCCGACATTTCAGTTCGTTAACGATCTCTCAGTATCAGGGTCTCACTCAGCTAAATAATTGAAGGAAAACTTGCGTTATGATCGGGTTTGTCAATTCTACAACAAAGGCACCTATCAACGGGATTATCAGTAGTGCACGAGGTGCGGCACCATAGGATTTTTCAGCGGCCGAAATATTGGCCAACCCCGTTGATGTGACGCCAAGAAACACGCCTACAAACCCGGACGCCATCACCGCACTTTCATAATCAGATCCCATTAGCCGGAACAGGATAATCCCCGCAAAAGCGACGGCCAGCAATGTCTGAACCGCCAGAATCGTAAAGATTGCAGGTCCGACTGCGGCCAAAGTCCACAATTGCATTGTCATCAAAGACATTACCAAAGCAAGGCCGATAGAGAGCTCGGAAATCAGGGCCAGACTTCTTGATTGGTTTGGTTTTGGGAACTTCAATTTACGAAACACAAGTGGCCCCAAATTAATGACCAGTATTCCACCAATAAGACACGCGGCAAAGGTCGGAAGATTGAAGTTGATCTGATCTAACAGATAGTGAATTCCTGTACCGATACCGATTGTAAGAGCCACCGTAAGAATGGTGCGAAGCATACTGTCGTAAGATATTTCCACCTCAGTTTCAGAATGCGCGACGCCAATACTCAAAATTGCATCTGTCTCAGGTGTCAATTTGTGGTGCGCTACCAAACGGGCGGCAACTGGCCCGCCCAAAACCCCGCCAAGCACCATACCAACGGTGGCAAAAGCGATGCCGACCTCGCTGGCCGAGGCAACACCATAGTCGCTCTCGAAAACTGATGCCCATGCCGCTGCTGTCCCCGGCCCTCCAGCCATCGAAATCGACCCACCAAGCAAACCGATAAGTGGGTCCAGGCCCGCAGCATATGCGACGAGTCCACCGACCACATTTTGAAGGATCATGAACGCCACCGCCGCAACTGCAAAGATGGCGAATAGTTTTCCACCCTTGCGCATGGTTTCGAATGTTGTGGACAAGCCAAGCGCCGCGAAAAACACAATGAGAAGCTCATCTCGCAAATCCATATCAAACCTGAACTCAATACCTAGAGCGAAATGGATCACACTAAACAAGATCGAAACCGAGAGGCCCCCAACAATTGGGTCGGGTATGTTAAGCTTTCGCAGGAACCTAATTTTCGCGTTTGCAAATTTTCCAAAATACAAAGCAAGAATAGCTATAATTATAGTTTGTCGGCCATCTATAGCTATCGGATCCACTACGAACTCCTTTAGTAAGGCTGGGTGCTACACCGGTGTCAAACGTGCGCAGCACATCAGTTCTGTGCGAGTGCGCGCAGTTCTCGATACCCATAGACGAGCCTCGTTCAACTTGTTTTGGGTCGCCCCATAGACCCCAATATGAATATCGGGATTATTCCAAGTCAATAGAGATGTCTATGTTGGCTAAGTTTGAGAAAAACAAGGACAATGACTCGAATTACAATCGGTTGCCCGCCAAAGTACGGGCGAGCCATCTAAAACAGCCTTATCCCGGTCAACGGACCTTGGTGCTCGCCCCAGCGAAGGACTGGTTTACGCCGTCCCGGCAGGTCACTTCGTGCATGTGGCAGGTTTTTCGTGCTTGCAGCGAAGGTCTGCTTGGTGGCACTTCCTGCCAAGTAGCTTGTGGCACGGCGGTTGGAGGCCATCGGTCTGGATGCACGTTGTTAACAAGATTGGGCGGCAGCTTTTGGGATTCAGGCGGCAATTCACTGGGAATACGCAGAGCAGTCAGAAAAAGCCCTGAACTGGGCGTCTGATCGTGAAGTACACCACAAACGGAAGCAAAATCGCGACTATCAATCTCATCTGAAAAAACCTTCTGATAGTTAGACCGCTATGTTCTCACAAACATGGTTAAACGCAGATTTACTTAAACAGCACCCCCGTCAAGCGGAGGCGCTACTTTCAGGCCGTTTGGTTCTCATTTTCTCCACCGCCATGTCTTTTGCGGACCGGCTTTTTCGTTTTGCAACGGTGCGCTGCGCATCAAAAGCAGCCTGAAGTTCCTGATCTTTTTCCGAAACCTCTTTCGCTGGGGCAGGTGTGGGTTTGGCTTCAGTAAGAGCTTTAGCCGTGTCCTTTGCTTGCTCGACAGTCAGATCGAAGTGTGTACCTTTGATTTTCGGCGCGTCACCTCCCAAGAACTGCATGAAATACGGATCCTCGAAGTATCGGATCTTGTTTGCGATCACTGGCATTTTGCCTTCACGGATCAGCACAACCTCGTTTTCCGGCAGACGACCAACGTGTTCTGGCCGGAGCAGCCGAATGCCTTCTTCACGCTCTGATATGCTGCCCATTTCCATTTTGCCGAGCGCCCGAGACTTCGACTTGCTCATGACTGTTTTGTCACCGATAGACTTGGACACATGTTCGCGTACCTCTGAATCCTCAGAGGCTGCAAACATTTGCGTCCCGGCGTTTGCCAGCATCGCCCGCACACCTTCATGCCCATAAATGTCCTGCAGGCGCGACAGCGTTTGCGAAATCACGATGATCCGACCGCCGAACGATCGCATGGTGTCATAGGCTTCAACGACGCGCTCAAGATGGCCGAGACGCTGAAACTCATCGAGCAGCATCAAAACCTTGAACGGCTCATCTGGGCCCGGTTCGTGGGTTTCGATTGTGTTCACCAGATCGAGGAAGAACAGGCGAATGAGTGTCCGGAACTCTTTGACCTTTTTCCCCGGCACAGAAAAGTAGATCGAGGTGGGGCGCCGACGCAGATCTTCAAAGTTGATGTCATTGCCCTGCGTCGCTCTTGCCACAGACGGGTTGCGCCAGAGCTGAAGGCCGGAGTTGTTCATAACCGAAATCGTTGACCGAAGGATTTTGGATTCTTCGGCTGCAAGATTCAGGAACTCATCTGCTGCCCGGGCATAGCCTACTTCTTCGGGTTCTGTCGCAAACTTTGTCCCTACCTGTCAGGTCGAGTGCATTTCTGGTAGCGCGCACTAGAACTTGACAGGAGCAGGCCGTGACGATCTCATTTAAGGGTGCGCATTTTCCGAAAGACGTGATCTTGCATGCGGTTTTCTTATACCTGCGCTACGGTGTTTCATACCGGGATCTGGAAGAAATCATGGCGGAACGTGGCGTTGATCTGGATCATGCAACGCTAAACCGCTGGGTCAGTCGATATGCAGGCCTCATTGCTGAAGCTGCGCGGTATAGAAAGCGTCCCGCCGACCGTTCGTGGCGAATGGATGAAACCTATGTGCGGGTCAAAGGCAAATGGGTTTATCTTTACAGAGCGATCGACAAACACGGCAAGACCCTGGATTTCATGTTGTCCGAGCGCCGGAATAAAGCCGCTGCGACGAAGTTCTTCGCCCGCGCGCTTGAGGTGAACGGTCTACCGCGCAAGATCGTCATCGACAAAAGTGGTGCCAATACAGCTGGCATCAAGGCGATCAACAAAATGCTCAAGAGCTTTGGTTGTCCAATCCCGATCGAGATGGTCAGGCGCAAATACCTCAATAACATCATTGAACAGGATCACCGATTTATCAAACGAAGGATCAGACCCATGCTGGGGTTCAAATCCTTCGCTTCAGCCGCATCTGTCCTGGCAGGCATAGAACTGGTCAACATGATCCGCAAAGGTCAATTCACGCCCGGACTCCGTCCGTTTCAGCAGTTCATCCAAATGGCGGGATAAACTGCTCGCCAAATCCACTGATGCTTTGCCATCTAAAAAGTTTGCGACAGAACCTATCTCGGCCAGTTGGTGATTTTGGAATTTTCAAGCTGAGTAAAGCCCGGAAATCGAAACCACCGATCCTGACCCACCCTTAGAATAACAGGCTACGGTGAGATCCAGATCCCAGGCGCTTGCGATCATGGAAACAACACAATCGCGGTCGACATATCAATGTCTGCTAACACGTTTGCGTTGTTGGTTTATCGCACACGCAGCGAACTTCCGCTTCCCGCCCTCTGTGCAGAATCTAGCGATCTAACAGCAAAGTAGGTTCGGTTGCTTGCCCGCCCCTACCCTGCCCGCCTGATGCCACCAATTTAAACTCCTGGTTTCAGTAATCCGCGCCCTGCCGAGTATCCCATAGACGCAGAATTTCTATCTGGGTGGGCATTACACGATAGATCAGCTTGAATGGGGTTCGCGGCACTGAAAGCTCCCGTATGTCTCGGCGTGTGTCACTCGGGTGACCTGCATAAGGGTTGGCTGCAAGAGTAAGCTGAATGGCTTTGAGCTGAGTTCGTGCCTTTTCGCTGCCTTCGGGAAAAACTGACGTGTAGTAGTAACGGAACCATTGAATGTCCCGGGCCGTATCTTCGAGAAATACAATCTTCATTGGCTGTTGGATTGCCCGCTTGCTACCGGAGCCGAAAGTTCATTCTCGGTATCCCAGCTGTCTATCCAGGCATTCATTTCGTCTGCCGTGATGAACTTGCCTTGGTCTGCTTTTTCAACAGCCGCATCAATGGCTGCACGTTTAGCGGCTTTGGATTCTAACATCATTCTAATTGCCCGTACGGCGAGTTGTGCAGGCGGTCGGTCTTCGATCGCAGCTTCCCGTTCCAGGGTCTTTCTCAGGTCTTCATCGAGACGGATTGAATATGGGCTGGTACTCATCGCAATCACCTGTTTCCGTGTTGTAGTACAATGTAATACATCTGAATGAAATTCACAATAGACCGATGGCATGTACCGAACCTGTTGTTCTGAACTCATGAGCGTGAGGAGAAATCATGGGTGCGGCCTTCACTTCTGCGGTTATTTTGAATTTTGCGTCAACAATGCGGTTGGTTGTATGTCTCCTTGATCGATTTTTGAAATCAGTGAGATCAAATAGGCTTGATGGGATTTTATGTTCTCCGCTCGTTGGAAAATATATCCGAGCACTAAGAAACGGAGAGCTGGGCCATATGTCGATTTCATAGCATACCAGGTCTGACCAAATCTTAGGTACTCGGCGATATCGTCCATAAGTCGGTCACAATGTGCCTGATCCCGGGCAAAGCGAAGTTCCGAGCACAAACGTGGAAAGCTGCGCTCCATTTGATCTGGAGAAACTTGAATCTGAGAATATTCTTCTTTCTTAACTATTGGATTCAAAGAGTCCTCTTTGTGCCCCTCAATTTCATTGTCACTGTCCCTCAAATTATCTGAATCTGTCCGTTTTATCTCAGAGATTTCCACAGAGATTTCAGCCAGCAGTTCGCTGAGTACATTTGCATCTGGTTTGCGACGCAGAGCATTGCGTGCGGTGACCATCAAATCTGAGATTGTGGCGTCGTTTGCCACGAGCTCTCTGAGACGCGCCAGAGCTGTAGAAACCTTGTCGCGGAGCACCGTGAACTCCAGAACTCGATCAGCATGCCTCTGGGCTTCCTCGATGAACTCAGCGTGCCGTTCAGACAAAGGCATCAGGGACAGTCCAGTTGCTGCGACCACCCTGCCCTGTCGATCCCGGCGTGCCCAACGTTTTCCGTTGGCGCTCATGACGCGGCGGATAAGCCCAAGCTCAACCAGCGCCGAGATATGGCGTTCAACGGTCTGTACACTGACGTGAGTTCGTTTGGCGATCGCAGCGTTGGAGGCAAAACAAACATGGTGATCATCCTGGTCTGGTGAAATCTGATCTCCAATCACAAAGGAAATCATCGCTCTCAGGACGTTGAGGGAAGTGGATTTAAGCCCAAGCGGTTCTCTGGCTTCCTCGACGGCTCGAAGAAGCAACCATTTTTTAGGCGTACTACCCCCCTGCCCTGCCGTTCCCAACAAGGTTGCTCCGTTTGGAGCCAATGCTGTTACTGTTTTCATAATTTTATGTCAGCAGACAAAGAAAACCTATTCACCCAGAGGCGTTTTTTGTTGTCTCGTGATTCGCGGGCTGTTAGGGTTTAGGTGTCAAATCTATAACCACTAGTTGGTTTTCAGCCCTCGGAGCCTTAGGTTTCGGGGGTTTCTTCTTTGCTTTCCTCCTCTTTGCTCGTTGCCTCATGTAGAGTTAACAATTGTTAACTCGCTTACTCCTCGGCGTTTTCTTTGAAGCGCTCGTAGGATTCCTGAATTAACTGAGCAAGGTTTTCCGTAAGCCAACGTGAGTAGGCTTCATTCTCCCCTGCTCTTTTGATCGTCATATTCACCGCTGAATTGCTGGTCTTGATAACAACGTCGGGTGCCGGTCGGTTTTCTTGTGCTTCTTTTTTTCGAGCCAGGCTGCCTAAAAGCCCATTTAACCGATCGTCTGAACTACCTGGGTTGAGTGTCTCCAAGAGCTTCATAGCCTTGTCCGCTGTTATCACCTTTTTTCGTAACGCATCGGCGAGTGCCGTCCATTTGGGCCGTCCGGATTTCGGTGCTGGGCCAATCATATCGCCAAGATCTTCGGGAATATCGTTTGTAATTCGCTCCAATTGCGACAGCGTGTTTTTAGAAATTGCCAGCGCCGTGATCGCTTCCGAACGGTCATATCCTTGGTTCAGAATCTCTCGAGCAAACCGGGCTCTCTCGTAGTAGCTGAGGTCAACACGAGAAGAGTTCTCTAAACCTTTTGCCTGAAGCGCCTCTTTGTCATCGAGAGTCCGTACAAGCGCGCGTACAGGCTGATTTAGATGCTGACAGGCCAGGATACGGCGGCGGCCGTAAATAACTTCGAAGTGGCCGTCCACTTCCTCAGACGGACGCAAGAGGACAGGAACCTGTTGGCCTCCTGCGTCTTTGATGCTTTCGGCCAGCTCCAGAACAGCTGCATCGACGTTGGGCTCGGCTTTTGAGTTAACAGGTGTTAACTCCACTCCAAGCCTGTCCTTCGGACCCCAAGGCAATATGAGCGAGGTATCAATTTCTTGGATTCCGCCGGCGCCAACACGGACGGAGGCTATGGTGCCTCGTGGAAGCGCGGCATTGGCACGCTCGGTTTTCGTAGGCGGAATGGGAGGGTTTCCGGCTGCCGCCGCTATTGCTGCAGCCATGCTGGTTTTGTTTTGTTTAAGTGCCATTTCAACGGCCCCACGCGGTTTGAATCATGTTTGAGACTTCGTGCCCGACGGCATCCATGCTCGATCGGGCGCGGTCATAGGTAGACCGTGTCATTTCTGATCGAACAACTTCGTACATTGTCATTTTCAGCATCGCGGCATCGGCAATCGCCGTGCTTCGCAGCGCAGTTGCTCCGATTACTCGATCCTGAAACAGCGCCCGCATAAGGCTTACAATTTGCTGTGATGGGGTATCCGAGGGGTCGTCCCGTGTTATGAGGAACCGGAAATTGTCATGGACAATCGGAATCCCGGAGTTCTCAAACTCTTCCAGGTATGCCGAAGTCATCTCAAGAAACTGCTGGGTGGAGGCCACGTCCAACATGCTCGGTGTCAGCGGTACGATCACAGATGTTGCCGCAAACAATCCTGCCAGCGTCAAGAAACCCAAAGAAGGCGGGCTATCGATAATGATTACATCATAGTTTGCTTCGACTTCTTCGATTGCGCTGGCAAGACGATTATAGAAGGGAACGCCTTTGCGGGCGTAGACAGCGGTTTCCGTTTCAAACTCTGACAGGATCAACTGGGCGGGGGAAAGATCCAAGCCAGGGAAGTAAGTGGTCCGGACGCACTCTGACATCGGGACCGAGTCCTCGTAGCGCAGAGCATCATAGATCGAATTCCCCTCAAACTCGATTTCTGGCTGAATTCCACAGAATCCGGTCAAGCTGCCTTGTGGGTCAAGGTCGATAGCCAGAACGCGATAACCTTGAAGTGCAAGATAGTGGCAAAGGTGAATGGCTGAGGTGGATTTCGCACTACCACCCTTGAAGTTCATGAGTTGAACAACCTGAAGCTGGTCGGCATCGCGACGACCGGGAAGGTACTTTCCGGGCTTTCTGGAACTTCCTTCAAGGATCTGGCGCATTGCTTTGATTTCGGCTCCGGAATAAAAGCGACGTCCGTTCTTGTTGAACTCCGGCTCTGGAAGAGAGCCCTCAGCATGGCCCTTTCGCAAGAACTGTCCGGTTGTGCCAAACAGGTCGGCAACCTCTGTCGCGCTGAAGAGTCGGAGGGTCTTTGACAACTCAGGAGAATACGCCTGAGTTAAGTGGGTCGTCAGTGCAACTTGTAGACGATCAGAGATTTCACGTGTAACGTGAGACTGCGTCGTCGCAGCAATTGGTGTGGTTTGTAACATAGTTGCAGATTTCCTGCTCTTTTTTGTTTGGTTGCGCAACTTGAGTACATTTAGGCACTCGTATTCCGATTCATGTCAAGAGAAAAATCAATAACTTGTGGGTCGTTGCGAAGCCTGCACAAGCGTCCCGAAGTTAACAGCTGTTAACTCACGTCTCCATTGGGTGCTTAAGAGGCGCTTTGAGGTTGCATGCTTGCGGCAAAAGTTCGCCTTCGGAATTCGAGATTAGAGGGTTGCCAGACGCCGGCCACTTTGTCTTTTCAGCCAAGCGAAATCCTGCCAGAAATACTGCAATGCGCTCACGTTTTGCTCAAGTTGCAGATGATTAAATCAGATTAGTATTGAGCCCCACTCCACTAAAAAGCCCAATTGGTGGTTATTCTTGAAAAGTGCTGACAAGCTCATTGTTTTGCCAGGGCAGGGCGGTGTTCTAGTAGCTGACTTTCTGTGTCCGCTAATTTGATGGTGTAGTTAATACTCTTCCAGTGCTGGTCTTTGGAGCAACTGCCCTGTGAACCAAGGTATACTGAAGTTGCTTATCAATTGGACCGATGTTGGTTTCATTCCAATAGATCGGTTGCCGGATTGTCGGCGATATCGTCGTCGTCACCGCATTTCTGGGCCAGTGCGATAGGTGCAAGTCGGTCTTGATCGGTGTGCCTCCTGCGGGGCTTGAGTAAGGAAACCCGAACGCAGCCCCTACGGTGAGGCATAATCCTACGGTAGTCCTGTTAGCTTCAGTCAGTGTTTGTCGATCTGGTCGATGGCGTCCGGGTTGAGGCGGCGTTTCCGTATCCGGCCAGATTTCGAGACCGAGTGAAACATGGGGCTGTCCTCGGCGTGACCCACTTCGATCCAACACGCCAGCGGCCTCGCTGCGCGACCCTTGCGCACTAACCGTGGAGCCTCGCGTTTTGGGGTGGTCTCAACTACCTGCGGCGACACCTAAGTTAGGTCATTCTCGTTGAATTTCTTCAGCGACACTCCCGCCTCCAAAATAAGGCGCGCCGAACACCGAACGCTGCCATCTAACTGAGTTCAGTCCGGTAATAGGATCGTCCGGTCAGGGGAGTCCCGGCGCGAACCTTGGCTGGTGACCATCTGATGTTCGAGAATATCAAGGGTGATCAGATAGGCGTTCGGGGCAATGAGGTCGGCCCAGTGTTTGGAATGTGCGAAAGTGGAGGGGTGATGGTTTACCCAGCCACGACAGTGGGCACTCAACTGCTCCGTTAGGCCGGCAATAAGAACAGCTTGACTAATTTGCCGCGTGTGGAATTCCCAACTGTTGAACCAACCTCCTCTTTGGCATATATTGCCAATCAGGAGGCTTATGCCATGGTAACCCGCAATGTGGTACTTACAGAATCGCAGGATCAACTAGTGCAGAATCTGGTTGCGTCCGGTCGTTATCAGAACGCCAGTGAAGCGCTGCGTGCCGGGCTTCGGCTTCTAGAACGGGAAGAAGCGGGACTGGTGTCTCTCAAACAAGGCCTGCAGGAGGGTGTGACGCAGGCTCAGACTGGAGATCTGGCAGAAGGCAGCGGTTCGGATGCGATCCGTCGTGCCTTTGCAAGGGCACGTTCCAAAGCGTGACCAGACCCTTTCGACTGACACGCCGTGCTGAATCCAGCCTGGTGGAAATTGCCCGATGGACAATTGACAAGTTCGGACCGCATCAGGCCGATCTTTATGAACAAGAATTGATAGCGCGATGTCAGGCCATCACGGAGGGCAGGGTGGCCAGCCGTAGCTGTTCATTATTGGTCGAGGAGGCGGCTGATCTCAGATACGTACAGGCAGGAGAGCATTTCCTCGTCTACCTGGACCAGCCGGATAGTGTGATCATAGTCGATATCTTGCATTCCCGTTGTAATTTGCCACGACATGTTTCCGGGCTGGTCACTTTGATGGATGCGGCAGGGAAAAAGACATAGGCACTGCAGTCAGAGTTTCCCTCAGGCTGAGATTTCTTTGAATAATCAGTAAGTGATCACCCCAACAGGTCGGTTGCCGGGTTTTCTGCGACGTCCACATCATCATAATATTTCTGCGCCTGCGCCATGGAGCGGTGCAGGGACAGGCGCATGGCGGCCTGGATCGGGGCACCGTCCAAAGCGGCCTGGGTCAAGAAACCCGAGCGCAACCCGTGGGGCGAGGCAAAATCCTCCGGCAGTCCCGCCAGTGCCAGCCGGTGTTTGACGATCTGGTAGATCGAATCCGGGCTGAGACGACGCTTCAACACATTGTCAGCCTTGGAGACAGGGCGGAACAGCGGCCCGTTCGTGACTTGTCCGACCTCGATCCAATGCACCAATGCTTGCGCGGCGCGACCCTTCAGCACCAGCCGTGGGGTTTCACCTTTCCGGGTGGTCTTGGTCTCCAGCAGTGAGAGCCAGACCACGCCGGTCTTGTCGAATTCCTTGAGAGAGACATCCTCACGCATCAGCCCGGTGATCTCCGACCGCCTGCGCCCACCGCTGGCCCAGCCGAGCATCAGGATTGCCCGGTCGCGGCAATCGCGCCGCGACCCCCGGCAGGTGGCCAACAGTTGCTCCAGAACCTCACGGGTGATCGGGTGCTGCGACTTCGGGGCAGGGGGACGGGCGGCGGCGCGGCGGGCCTTGGCGCGGGCCTGTTTCACCTGTGGCGCGCTAAAGGGGCTGGCGAGGTTCTTCATCCGGTGAAAGGCCAGCCAGGAGGCGATGCGCCGGTCCAGCGTCGAAGGGGCCGGGCAGGCCAGCGATTTGCGCAGCCCTTGCGCAATGAGCGCTTCTGCGGTTTCGCGCGCCACATCCGTTTCTGGTGCGTCATTCAGATCGCGCGCGTGATCAAGGATGAAGGCCAGCGCAGTGGCCTCGGATTCCGGCCAGTCCAGCGTCGCTATGAACCGCGCGGATTTCCAGGCGGTGACATAAATTAAATCCCGTTCATAGGCACGCAACGTGTTTTCCGGTGTGCCGCGCACATAGAGGTCGGTGAGCGCCTCCTGATCGGTGGCGGAGAGGGCAGGGGAGACGGCAGGGAGATATGCGGCAGGGGGCTTCATGTGCCCATTCTGAGCTCATTTCCCCGCAAAATCAAATACTCCTGATAAGCGGTACTTATCGAGTGTAATGGTGATTTTAGGAGTAGACTGATGTAACGATCAAAAGTGCCAAATTATGAGCATAAATGGTAAAGCACTAGGGTTCTGTTGCGAAGTTTCGGTTAGAAGAAGAGAACGTGCAGGGATGTGTCGCAAACATTTGGAGCGGCCAAAGTCAGCGACTTACTGGACACACCTATCCTACGATCTCGGCGAATAGCTGGAAGCCAGACGTCGTATTGCTGGGGAATTGCCGCTTCCGGATCATGTTGGCGACCTCTATGCCGTCCAAAGTAGCTGATGCGGAACTGAACGATTTGAACCCACACATGTGCCGTACGCGACGCTTGATAAATCGATGATCTTGTTCGATCAGGTTATTCAGATACTTGGACCTGACCGTTTGGATTTTGGCTAGGCAGCCGAACCGCTTCAGGATCCTGTTCACCTCTCGAATGCCTGCCGCATTAGCACCGCTTTTGTCGATGACGATCTTGCTCGGGATTCCATTTGACGACAGCGCTTTGGCAAAGAAACTGGCTGCTGCTGGACGGTTCCTGCGCTCGGACAGCATGAAATCAAGAGTATTCCCAGCTTTATCGACGGCCCGATAGAGGTACATCCATTTGCCGCGAACACGAATATAGGTCTCATCCATGCGCCATGAACTCAGCGTTTGACGCTTCTTTGATTGCGCACGAGCTGCGACGATCGGCGAGTATTTCACAACCCACCTATTCAATGTGGCATGGTCCACTCGCACACCGCGCTCAGCCATGATCGCTTCCAAATCCCGATAGGACACAGTGTACCGCAGATAGAAGTAAACAGCGTACAAAACTGCATCCTTGGGGAAATGACAGCCCTTCAATGAGATCATGCTCAAACAACCTGTTAAAAAAACTATTCGACGAGAACAAACGTTGGAACCTGCGGGCTCGTCAATCCAGACAAAAAGTTTGCGACACATCCCAGTTGGAGTATGAGTTGCGCCAACTCAACGCCTCGCTGCCCAGCAATGACAAGGCGCGCCTGCGCTGGTCTGGCGACAACCGCATTAGCATTACACCTTTCACCCCGGCACCAGAACCAAAAGGATTGATCGGCCTTAAATCAGAGATTAGTCGACGGTGGCCCATGACCGGGCTGCTGGATGCGCTGAAGGAAACCGCGCTGGACACAGGCTTTCTGGGAGCATTTGAAACGTCGGCCAGCCGGGAAGCACTGCCGCGTAATATTCGGGATCAACGCCTGCTGCTTTGCCTCTACGGCCTGGGCACCAATGCCGGTTTGAAACGTGTAGCTGCTGGCACGCCGGAAATCAGCTATGATGAGCTGTTGCATATCCGTCGCCGCTACGTCGATCCCGCGTCTCTTCGGGCAGCGGCGGCCAAGGTTGCAGATGCCACGTTGGCGGTTCGCAATCCGTCAGTTTGGGGCAATGCGGGAACCGCCTGCGCGGCGGATTCCACCAAGTTCGGAGCCTGGGATCGCAATCTGATGACCGAATGGCACGCACGCTATGGCGGGCGCGGTGTCATGATCTATTGGCATGTAGAACGGCAGGCAACTTGTATTTATTCCCAGCTGAAACGCTGCTCATCATCCGAAGTGGCCGCGATGATCGAAGGGGTTCTGCGCCATTGCACCGACATGGAGATCCAGCGCCAGTATGTTGATAGCCACGGCCAAAGTGCCATCGGCTTCGCCTTCTGTCATCTTCTTGGATTCGAACTGGCCCCGCGTCTGAAGGCCATCGCCCGACAAAAGCTGGCCTTACCGAATTCCGCAATGCGGGGACAACTGCCCAACCTGCTACCGATCCTGTCCGGCACTGTTGACTGGGCCGAGATCGAAAGACAGTACGACGAAATGGTCAAATACGCTTCGGCCATGCAGCACGGCACGGCCGATCCGGAAGCCATCCTGCGTCGTTTCGCCCGCGCTGATGTGATGCATCCAACTTATAAGGCTCTCGCTGAGCTCGGGCGAGCGATCAAGACCATCTTTCTATGTCGTTATCTTCGATCCGAGGATTTCCGCCGCGAGATTCATGAAGGGCTGAATGTGGTGGAGAACTGGAACAGCGCCAATGGTTTCGTGTTCTTTGGCAAAGGCGGCGAGATTTCCAGCAACCGGATTGCCGATCAGGAAATCTCCGCCCATGCTTTGCATCTGCTTCAGGCATCCCTTGTCTATGTAAACACGCGCATGGTGCAATCCGTGTTGTCAGAACCGGGATGGGCAACCCGCCTGTCTGAGCGGGATTACCACGGTCTCACGCCACTGATCTATTCCCACATCAATCCCTATGGCCGGTTCGATGTTGACCTACACAAGCGGATCGACTTCGGAGCAATGGCCGCCTGATCCGTGCGTCACAAAAGGGTACACCCGCAGGAGACAGGGTGATGTGGCACGCCAAGATGTCACAAATGAGTAGTCAACAGCATATTGTTACATTATCAGAGTGGGAACCACCCTAATGTGACAATTTGCTATGCCCAAGATTGGATATGCTCGCGTCAGCTCATCAAGCCAGGATCTTGATATCCAGAAAGCCACGCTGAGAGCAGCAGGCTGTGAGATCGTTCGATCCGAAACAGTCTCTGGTGCTTCCCGTGATGACCGTTCTGAATTGGCTACAGTGATAGAATTTCTGCGCGAAGGGGATGAGCTGGTTGTGCATCGCCTAGATCGCCTCGGTCGTTCCACGCGTGACGTGCTGAACTTGGTATATGAGCTGGACGCCAAGGGCGCATCACTTCGTGTTCTTGAACCGGACGTAACCACCGCCGGAGATATGGGTCGCATGGTCATCACCGTTCTCGGTATGGTCGCCGATATGGAGCTGAAGTTTATCCGCGACCGTCAGCGTGCTGGGATCGACACCGCCAAAGGTAAAGGTGTCTACAAGGGGCGGCGGAAATCCGTAGATGATGAGGAAATCCGGCGATTGGCGAGCGAGGGCACCGCAAAAGCCCAGATCGCGCGTGAACTAGGGATTTCAAGAATGACCGTATACCGGGCGCTTGCTGATACAGACGTCTGAACCAGCCCTTCGCGTTTCGCGCGGTGGAAGTCTTCGGATCGAAGATACCGGCCAAGGAAGTTGGATTTGACGCAAGAGTTATACGATGCGGCAAACGAGATTTCGGAAGGGGTCAACTTGAGCGACAAAACCGTGTTCCTTCAGGGTGATTCAACAGACCTTTCTTTTCCCGACAGCCATTTCGATGGTGCGGTTCCAGTTCACGTCGCTATGAACGTCCCGGAAAAGGCTACGGTCTATGCCGAGGCGCGACGTTTTCTCAAATCCGGCGCAAGGTTTAGAATTTATGACATTTTGCAGGGAGAAGGCGGTGAGTTTTGTATCCGGCACCTTAGGCTTCAGAACCTTCGATCAGTCATCTCGCGACACCCGAGGAAATGTCCACGCATCTATTGGCCGCTGGTTTCAAAATTCTGAGTGAAGCGGACTGAACTTTGGAAAGTCACAGCTGGCTCAAGGAAAGAGCCGAAGCACCGAAGTCTGACAAACGACTTCTGGTGACGATCCAGCTATTGTTCGGAGCCGTTCGCGGGGAAATGACAAAGAACCAACTCCGGGGCTTCATGAATGCCGGATGCTAACCTGTTCCTTAATTTGTGAAGCCTAATCAACCGTTTCCGCATTGTCTGTTTCTCAGAAACTGAAAAACCTGCTGGTGAATATCCTGCGTGGATGGCTCCTGCATAGCCAGACATTGATCCACGTGGTCATTGCGTCCACGCTTCAATGGCGTAGTCTCTTTTCACCCGAATTGGCGTAGTTGTCCCATGATAGACAATCATCAAAGCCTGCCCCAAGAGCCCGCCGATAGAATAACAAAACCCTTCGCACGCTTCCTAGAGATCCAAGCGGCCGCGAGTGGGCTCCTGTTCCTGGCTGTTCTGCTGGCTTTGGCGCTGGCAAACTCGCCTTGGCAAGAAGGCTTCCTGGGCTTCTGGAAGACCCCTATTGGCCTGACATTCGGTTCGTTCGATTTCACCCGCTCGCTGCGACACTGGATCAACGACGGGCTGATGACCCTCTTCTTTTTCGTGCTTTCTCTGGAGCTCAAGCGCGAGATCGTACTGGGCGAATTGCAAAACCCGCGACAGGCCGCCCTGCCGTTCGCGGGCGCTTTGGGCGGCATGGTGGTGCCGGTCGCGCTCTATCATTTGTTGATGTCCGGGCAGCCCGGGGCGCACGGCTGGGGAACCGTGATGGCAACCGATACGGCGTTCGTGATTGGGTGCCTGGCGCTTTTCGGAAGGCGGATCCCGTCCACCTTGCGTCTGTTCCTTCTTTCTCTGGCCATTTTTGACGATATCGGCGCAATTCTCGTAGTCGCCTTCGGTTACGGGGAAGCGTTGAACTGGTCGGCGCTCGGTTTGGGTCTGCTGGGAATTGGTATCGTCGCAGGCGCCTCGCGCGTCGGGATCAGAAGTGTCCCGGTTTATTTTCTGCTCGGTGCGGCAGTCTGGCTATGCATCGACGCCTCCGGCGTTCACGCGACCATCGCAGGGGTCATTCTGGGCCTTATGACGCCGACGCGCATATGGGTAAGCGATGCCCGGCTGCATGCAATCCTTGGGCGCCTACGCGCCGTTCCGGCCGGCTATCGGCAGCAGGGAGGTACCGCAACCCGCCATAACCTGCGTCAAGCAAGCAGAGCGGTCACGGAGGCACTCTCGCCAGTCGAACGGCTCGAGACAATGCTGCACCCTTGGGTCGGCTTTGCAATCATGCCGATCTTCGCGCTGGCAAATGCCGGCATCACGGTTCAGGGTGCCGATTTCGAACAACCGGTCTCCTTAGCGATAATTGTCGGCCTGGTGTTAGGAAAACCGATCGGCGTCTTCGGGTTCAGCTGGCTAGCTGTCCGATTGGGCCTGGCAGTGTTAGCGCCGGGCCTGTCGGGGCCGTTAATTCTGGCCGGCTCGTTTCTAACTGGTATCGGTTTCACGATGTCGCTGTTCATAGCGGGTTTGGCCTTCGATCCGGCGACGCTGAATGCCGCAAAGCTTGGAATTCTCTCAGGATCAGCTATTGCCGCAACGGTCGGGATCCTCATGCTGCTCCTGCTGACAATTCATGCAGCGCGCGCAAAATGCGCTACAAGTACCGCAGATCAAGACCGGATACCCTAGAATGGGAAGAATACCGGGATCACCCCGACCACGGCTGCGCCGACGATAAGATTCATCGGAACGCCGATCCTGAGGAAGTCGGAAAACCTGTAGTTCCCTGCGCCATATACCAATGTGTTGGTCTGATAGCCGACCGGAGTGGCGAAACTTGCACTTGCGCCAAACATCACAGCGACGACGAACGGCTTTGCGTCGACACCGAGTTGTTCCGCAACACCGATCGCGAGAGGTGTAACGACGACGGCAACGGCGTTGTTGGTAACCGCCTCGGTGAGCGCCGAAGACAGTATGTAGATCGCAGCGAGCGTAACAATTAGGGGCAACTCTACGAGAGTCGGCACCAATGTCTCCACGATCAGGTTGACAGCTCCTGCATTCTGCATACCGCTTCCGACGATTAGCATGGAAAAGATCAGCACAAGGACGCTGGCGTCGATGGACGCCCAGGCTTCGCCGCTGTCGATGCACCGGAGCACGAGGATGGCAGCGACCGCGACAAGGGCAAGCACGCTGATCTCGGCGAACCCGGCTGCGGCGAGCGCCACAACCGCGAAAAGCGCGAACAGAGCTAGCGGCGCTTTCCCGCGGCGGAAGGCGCGCCCCCCGGCATCTGTGATCGCGGCAAGATCGCCCGCCTCGGTCATTCGGGCAAAGCCTTCAGGCGTTCCTTCCAAAAGCAGTGTATCGGCGGGGCGCGAAAGCGCCGTCGACAGGTCGGGTCCAAGCACTTCCCCATGTCGGTGGGCGCCAAGAACACGCATGCCGTATCGGTGCCCCATGGCAAGCTGGGCAATGCGCACTCCGCGGCTTCGGCGTGAAAGCGTCACGATAGCTTCGGCGACGATCAGCTCCGAGGTGTTTTCGGCCTCTGGCCCCTGGCGCAACCCGACTTCGATCCCTTCAAGTTTCCTGAGGGTGAGCAGTTCTGATGTCGCAACCTTGGCAATGATCCTGTCGCCCGGTTCGAGTATGTGTTCACTCAATCCCTCTCTCTTGACTCCAGACCGCGCACGGATGCCGACGATTTCAACACCTCTTCGGCTGAGGGCGGCGATTTCATGAATCGTTCGACCAATATTCGGGTAGTCCTCTTGCGGGCGTACCTCGGTCAAAAAAGTCGCTTTATCGTCGCCGCCCTGTTCCGCAATATCCTTTCGGTCCGGCAGTAGGACAGGTCCAAGCAGGAGGAGCGCCACACCGCCTGTGGCCGCGGCCACCAGACCGACCGGTGTGATCTCGAAAATTGAAAACGGTTCCAAGCCAGACGCCTGGGAAACGCCGTCCACCAGAAGGTTGGTCGACGTGCCGATCAGAGTACACGTCCCGCCCAGGACGGACATGTAGGATAGCGGAATCAACAGGCGTGTCGCGGCAAAGCCCAGGCTCTGCGCCAAACGAATGGCCACCGGTATGAGGACGATGACGACCGGCGTGTTGTTAATCAGACCCGAGGCGACTAGCGTCGCGATGAGAAACGCCGCTATACCGGCGACCGGGCGCTTGCTCCCTGCGGCGACAACCTTGTTCGCAAGTGCGTCGAGAAACCCGGTTCGGACCAGCGCGCCGCTGATTACGAACATCGCGGCGATCGTTATGGGTGCAGGGTTCGAAAACACTGCCAGAACTTCATTCGTGGGGACAAACCCCAATACGACAAACAGCGCGGCGGCCCCCGCAGCGGTTACGTCCGGTTCGAAGCGCTCGGAAAGAAATGCTGCGAACAGAAGGATGACAATTGCGAGCGCAAGATAGGGTTCATAGTCGGCCATGAGCTCAATCTGTCCGCCCTCCTTCATTCATACCTTTGCCGCTGACGATATGCCGGTCGCAGCATCCACCTTCCTGAATAGAGCGACAACTGAATAATCAGCCCAATTGTCCCGACAATACTGGCTCAGAAAGAAACCCTACTGACGCAGATGTGGCCGTCCGTGGAGCAACAAATGTCCTATTGAGGTGCTCCCAGTTTCCTATCCAACGCACCAATTCACTGACCAGTGGCAATATTACGCAAGGCTCAGGTGGGAAGTGCCCGGGCCTCTGCAAACGACAGCAATCTGCGGCTTTTCTCATCCCAAAGGTGCAGTCGCGCGCAGCGGAAGCTTTCCCAAAGCGTAATGCGTCTGGTCTGTGCCAGGACGTCGTGATCCTTGACCACGTCGTGTAAACGGTAAAACGGGATGCGGCTGGCCAGGTGATGCACATGGTGGACTCCGATGTTCCCGGTGATCCAGCGCAGGATGCCGGGCAGAGCGTAGTGCGAACTGCCGTGAAGGGACGCGTCCCGGATGTTCCAGTCTTCCTCGTGCCGCCAGCTGGTTTCCTCAAACTGATGCTGCACGTAGAAAAACCACATGCCGGCTATTGCGGCCAGAAGCATCGTCGGCAGGAAGACGAACAGCATTACCTCCCAACCGCCCAGCAAGACAATCACTGTCAGAGTGAGGCCTATGGCAACATTTGTCGCCATCGCACTCAACCAGTAGCGCCAGCCGGACCGCATCAGGTGTACTGGCAGCCGGTTGTGCAGGAAGAACGTGTAGAACGGCACCACCCCGAACAGGAAAACCGGATGGCGTAACAGGCGGTAAAGCGTACGATCGGGCCATCCCTTCCCGCGGTACTCCCTGACTGTCAGCACCGGCAGGTCTCCGATGCCCCGCCGGTCCAGGTTTCCGCTCGTGGCGTGGTGGATCGCGTGGGTCTTGCGCCAGACGTCGTAGGGTGTCAGCGTGATAACGCCGATCACGCGACCGATCCAATCGCACAGACGCCGGTCGCGGAACAGGGAACCATGCCCGCAGTCGTGCTGGATTATGAACAGCCGGAGCAGGAAGGCTGCATTCGCCAACGCGAGAGCCAGTGCCAACGCGGTGCTGATCGAGAGCACCCACCAGGCAACCGCCCATATTGCCACGAAAGGCGCGAGCGTGACCGTCAGTTCGAAAATACTGCGAGAGGGGATTGGCTGCCGGTACTTCATCAGGGTTCGTGTCCAGTCTGATGCGGTCAGCCGCGCCTCTTCCTGTCTTGGACCGGTTACACCGGAGGGGTATCCCGCGCTGGGTGCCCCGCCCGTGACGGGCAAGGGTCCTGGCTGGACCCGCGCTTGCCGCGCGGTCGAGGCAGATCCGGCAGTCTGCATGTCGGTTTGGATGCTACCGTCTTGGTGGCCCATGCTACCCGGCATGTCCTGCTGGTCGGGCTGTTGGCCCCGTGCGTTATTCGAGTTGGACGAAAACGGCATGGGCGATATCTATCTCGCTGAAATTATGTGTCATCCCGGCGGCCTCCGAACGGAGTTCCCGCTAGCAATGATCCGGTTGATGAGAACCGCCACGGACCGATGCGCCTCTATCTCTCCATCAGTTACAGCCGCGGTTTCATGCGTCTTTGCAGCATCGCGAAGGATACCCATGATCTCACGTTCTGCGAGAAGCTTGTGATCGTTCATCGCCAGCAGCATCGACTCGCAGATTGCGAGGGCCGCCATTCCCGAGAAGTCCTGTTCGCTACGCATTTTGTGACTTCCTTCCAGGTAACGGTTAAAGTAACGCGCGACCGGGCGGCCTCGCTTATCACAAGCATCTTCGCAGAAAAAAGGCTATGTTGGGCTAACCGAAAGCAGTCTCTGCACGATTGCGCCTGGAGCTTTTCCGGCTTGTGAGGCCCCGATGACGGATATCTTTGAAAGCCCGCTGACACGGAAGCTGCAAGTCTTCGTCGCCTTGTCTGACGATGAATTGGACGTTTTGAAGCGTTTGCATCTGCGCCGCCGTTCCTTCACCGCGGGGCGTGATCTTGTGCATCAGGGGCAGTCGGATCAGGCCGCTTACATTCTGGCCGCTGGTTGGGTGTGTTCCTACAAGCTTCAGCCGGATGGAACCCGACAGATCGTAGACTTCCAGATACCAGGGGATTTTCTTGGATTGCGCAGCGTCCTTCTGCGCACCTCCGACCACAGTTTCGAACCGGTCACGGACATTCAGGCGGTGGAGGTTCTGGGGGGCGACCTTCTGGAAGCATTCGAGAAAACGCCTCGCCTGGCGGCAGCCGTTCTCTGGGCAGCATCACGGGACGAAGCCATGGTCGTCGAACACCTCGTTGGGGTTGGCCGACGCGCCGCAGATTCGCGCATGGCGCATTTCTTCTTGGAACTGGCGGAACGGCTGAGGTTGGTCGGAATGGGGAGCAAGAAAGGATTCGCTTGCCCTTTGACGCAGTACCATCTTGCTGATGCACTCGGCTTAAGCGCCATCCATGTGAACCGTGTTTTGAGGCAGCTTCGCGAAAAACGGCTGCTGACCTTTCAGGACGGCCGCGTGACGTTCGACGACTATGACGGATTGGTGGCCATTTCAGGTTTCGATACGGCGTATCTGGATCAGACCGGCTCACTTTTGAAATGAAGGAGGCCGCCCTTCGCTAAACTTGGGCGGCCTGATTTTCTTCTAAGACGAGATAAGTCAGTAATAAGACGAGATAAGTCAGATAATCTCTTCTGCAGCCGCGTTGAGTTCCCTGTCCGTCTCGTCGTAGTTATTCGCCTCGTGCGCTTTCTCGGCAGCCTGGTAGTGTTCCAGCGCCCGATCCTTTCTGGGACCGGCAGGTGCTTTGTCACAAGCTGCTTTGACCGAGGTCATCTTCTCGGTGATATTGGTTTGTTCAGGCGTCATTAGAATGTCCTTTCCTGGACATTCCGAGAATAGGAAACGCTGGGCAATGCGGCTCGTTTCAAGAACCGCACGCTTCACGCGCTTCTATTTTGCTCGGAAATGAGTGCCGCCGGAGATTCGGCAGGCACGAAGCCATGTACTCATCTTCTCCGCCCCGCAATACTGACGCAGGTTAGCTTGGGATAAAGCCACACCGCGTGGGTAATGATCTGAGGGGGAAATCGGTGACGCTTGTAGCTGATGGATGTTGAATTCATCAATGTCACCTACGTCCAAATCATATCATCGGCAACCGAACGACGGTTAACGTGACGACACCGTTCAGACCTACCGGATTTTCATAATTTCTTGGGGTCAGACTTGACCTGTTCCGGGCCGATGAAGGCAGGTTTGAGTTTGGGTTCGACTTCTGAGTCTTCAGCAGCCTTCGAATTCAGCAACGCTGCCGCTCTGATCGTCAGATCCTTGAAAGACACGCTTTTTCCTTTGATTGCCAACAAGTATTTCGAACTCGCGATGGAACATAAAATTCACTTGTGGCTAGTGCACATATAGGTGTTGGAGACCCGATTTACTATGGGCTACCAAGAGATCGGTTCCTCTATCGTGATTTGATGCTGCCTCAATTTGAGCTCATCGGCCTATATCACCGTTGGATGCACACGATCCGGTTCTATCACAGCTCCGTTCCAAGTTGTTTCACTGACAAAGACCTTTTCGACATCGGTCGCGTTCATCGCCCTCATGAGCGCACCGTAGTTCAACTGACACCTGATTTCGGCCCCAACCTGCAAAGCGCATTTGGAGGTTTCAGTGACAGTGTGATCACTCGTCGCGCCGACAAATGTGATGTCCGTAGGAAAGCTCAGCCCGCCAACATTCGTGTCCTGCAGCCCGACAGCAAGAACCGAACGGGACTTGCTGGAACTATCCTGCACAAGACGCAACGCCAAAAGAGCCGGATCAATCAGACGCAAGGGAAAGGGCCTTGTCTTGAACTTTGTTTCGATCACCTCGACCACAAGAGTGAACGCATCTGTATGAAGCCCATCTATCTGCTCGCCGGAAACGGGATCGGTGCCCAACAGGATCGCCTCGCCCAGGCGCAGTTCGTTGATACGCCCCTTTGTCGGTAGATCCAAAGCCCAAGGTAAATTGGCGGAACTGCCTCCTGATACGGTCTCAAGAAATGGGCCGCAAGCGCCCTCGATTTCGTATGCGAGCGTCGTTACGACATCCATTGCATCAGCGTTTGGAGCAATGTTGCCCAGGCAGGCGAAGTTGGCACCAATACCTTTGAGAGCTACGCCAGGCATCTTCATCACCAATGTCGCGATACGCTCAAGATCTTCTGGCATTATCCCATCGCGCATATCTCCCATCTCAATCATCAAGATAACGCCATGCACCTCGCCATTGCGTAGCGCGACTGCGGAAAGTTCCGCGATAACGTCAATCTCTGTATTGTAACTGGTTTCACAGGTCTCGATGATTTGATCGATTTCGCTCAGCAAAGGAGAGCGGATCATGGATATTGGGCAGATGATGCCGGCGCAACGCATGCGCTTTACGTTCGCGACCCGGGCATCGGCCAACTGGGAAACGCCGCTTTCTAGCATGGCATGGGCGACGGCTGGGTCACCGCAAACAGCCTTTGTCACGCCTGTCACACTGATCCCGTGCGAAGCAAGACGGTCCACCAGAAAGCGCGTATTCTGGCGGATCTTGCACAAGTCGATTTCGATCCGCGGCGTCGTCATTCGGCAACCACACGCGGCAATGGCCGCAACTGGGGATAGGCAGAAAGAACCAACTCTGCCAAGTGCGCCGCTGGTCGGAGCAGAGCGTCAGTCACTGGGAGACAGAAGTTGCGTGAAAAGCCCCTGATGGCTGTTTCCACCTCGGTGTTCGTCATTCCTTCATGATTGAGCGTGACACCAATCACTTTCGTTTTGGCGAAAGCTTCGATAAGTTTTATCTCGAGGCGCGGATCGGGCATCGGCATGTTGGGAAAATCGCAACGGTGGGTCCGTTTGGGGGCGTGTTGCAGAATGACGGCGTGTGGCTGGCTACCGCGAAGAATGAATGCTGATGTGCAGAAAGCCGGATGGCTGAGCGCGCCTTGGCCTTCAATTAGGATGACATCTGGTTGTTCCTTTTCGGATGCCGCAACAATGACACGCTCAAGCTCGCCACAGCAGAACTGAGGCGGCACTGCATCCAAGGCAATACCATACTTGGCTCCCTGCATCACGCCGGTCTGACCGGTTCCGACCAAAACCGTCTTGATCCCCCGTTCATTCAGGGCATTCGCCAGCAAAGTTGCCGTGGTCCGCTTTCCGATTGCGCAATCAGTGCCCAACACAGCGATACGGATCGCTTCAACATCTGCAACGCAGCCGTCAAACAGACGCATGTTCTTGCTAGGTTGCGGCTTCCGAATGTCCCGAATGGTAACACATCCAAACTGGGCGGCTGAGCCAATTTCGAGATCGTCGCCGAGATATTCGTGTAGCCCACTGACGATATTCATGCCTGACGAAATCGCGTCCAGAACAACGCCTCTGTCTGCCGTGGACAATGTACCACTGGACGGTGCCATTCCATAGATCAGAGTGTCTGGGGCTACCGCTTCGTGAGCGATGGCCGCGCTAAGATCGCCATGCACTGGAATGCCGTTGTCGATACCATCGAGAACCTCGCCGCTGTCACGCCCTTCTAGAGTGCTGTCAATTACTGACAGAACACGAAAGACCTGCGAAAACCGGACTAGACCGTTTGCAGTCTTGCCGTCAGTCTTGCCGAAATTCCCTTCACAATAGACGGTGGCGGTTGGAGCGTCATAAGAGATTATCTTAGGAGGGTTATCTGGACAAATTGAGAGTTCCATCGGCGGCGCCTGTGCTGCTCTTGCGACCGGTCTCTTCATTTGCGCTAAATGATCTTCCGTTTTCATGTCTGTTCCTTTCTATGTCGAGCCAAACCCGGGACAATGAAGCCACCAGGGTCAACGAAGTGACGCCTGATTTGGGATCAGCAGGCTTCGCGTTAGTTGTTCAGAACGCAAACGCCCTTTGATCGCTGGAAATTTCGGTGGCACTCCCAGCGGTTTCCGGCCCTGTCCAAGTGGGCGTTGGCCGGTAAGTCTATGAAAACGCATCCACTGGCAGTTTCCGCATACCCGCGGTCACATTTCCAACCTTGTCCATGGGAGGCATCGTCAAAGTAAGCGTTCTCGGGAACAATAACCGGTTCACAAGCGCCAACTCGCTGGAAGTACCCGCGCTCGCATGTCCAGGGTTGCCCATAAGACGATCCATTCAGAAAGGCATTGGCTGGTACCATGATTGGGGCACAAATCTCACCTTCGGCCCGATAGCCCCGATTGCAAACCCAAACATCACCATAAGACTCGCCCGACAGGTACCCGTTGTCAGGTACTGCAACTTCCAGGCAAGTCTCGTCAATTTTCACGAAGCCGCGCAGGCACCGCCAACTTTTTCCTGAAGAGGCGAGATATCCGCCTTCGGGTACGGGTACTTCGACACAAGCCAGGCCATTTTCTTCTAGAAATCCATGCAAACAATCCCAGCCCCTGCCATAGGTCCTGTTTGTTGCGTAAGCATTCTGAGGGACTATAATGGCGACGCAAAGGTCGTCTTCGATCCGGTAGGATCGGTCGCATTCCCATCCGTCCCCGTAACTCCTGGAGTGTGCATTCTCAGGCATGAGGGCGTCTGCAGATTGTGCGAACACAGGGAATGCGAATGACGCGAAGATACCAGCCAGAATGTACATTCTTACCGAAAGCCGTTCTGACGGTTTCTTTTTGGGCAATTTTCTAGGTGTCATAACTGGCTCCCTTCTGACCTAATGGCATCGGCTTTTATTCTTGGGTTTCAGTTGCCCTGTTAAGGTCCTGTTGGGTGCGCCACGACTCAGGCCGTTCGTCTCGTAGTGGTGGCACGTCTTCGTTCTCGATAGTTTGGATAGGGTGTCCCGTCAGTTCCGCTGATTGAACGGCCATCGTCATCACAAAAGACAGCTTCTGCAGCGCCATTTCAGCCAACGGTTTTGGTGTGGCATGTTTCATCCCTTTTCCACCGTGTTTTCCGCGCGTTCCGGCGGCTTGTCGACGTCAAGGCCGGCAAGACAAGCTTGAGCGATGTCACGGTCCGGAACATCCGTGCCCGGAATGGTTGCCCAGCCTGTCTCCATGACGGCATCGCGGCGTTTGTAGGTTGTGGCTTTTCGAATAGTGTCAATATGTGCAACCCGATCCGGATCCACGCGTGCCATATCGAGGCAGACCGGCACCATCGCCGCTATGACTTGGTTTCGAGCCATCGCCGTCGCTCTGGTATCTGCGGTTCCGCCAGTCACCCAACCGCCCCATGAAAATCCAACCACACCGACAAAGACCGCACCGATCACGGCCCCATAGATGCTAGGTTTCAGCCATTCAGGAGTGTTCATTTCGAATCCTCTAGCGGAGAAAGCGCCGCCTCGCTATCATTTTTCAGTCTGGGTCAATGCGCCGGTCCCGGCGCAGCGCCGTTTCTAGGTCTTTCTCGGTAATTGGACGCTGTTCGGTGCGACCAATCTGGCTCCCTTTCCCATGGACGACCGAGTAGGTCGCAGTCCGGCGAAAGGCCTCAAAGCTGAGGCTTTGCAAAAGCTCTTCTTCGACGACGATTTCATATTCGCCTGCGGCCAGCTCGTCCGAGTAGCCCGGCAATACAAACGCATTGGCAAAAGTCACCATCGATCTCGACGATCGCGTGCTCATCCCCGACCTCCAGACTGTCTGCGGGTCTTTCCCGCGCCATTGTCACTCACCACCAGGTTCCAGGGGCTACATGGTCGAACGAACTCCCTCCTTGTATCTCATGATCATTCGACGGGCGCTGACGCATGTTAGTCTCGGCCACCGGAATGCAATCTACCGAAGGCCCCTGGACCGCCAACTGGACTGACCTGTGTAAGGGCACCGCGACGAGCGATCGCGTAAAATTGGTTAAATCTGAAAATGCTCCACCTGTGTGCGTCCAGAACTTCGTTTTGCCCGGTGCGTACTGGTCAAGAGCTGACCGTCAATAAAAGAGGAGAATAAAGATGGCTGAAAACAAAGCACTGGGTACTCGCCCACCTGAATTCGAACGCTTTCTCTATGCACCTGTCGGCGAAGACCGGAACGGATATGTCGTGACGGTTCTCTCGGCGCTTGCACGTCTTGGCCTCGATCCCTGGAACGAAACCGCCGAACTCGTGAAGTTGCGGCGGGAAGAAGCCTGCGCGCGGCTTGAGATCCTCCTTTCGAAATTCAGGGACGTTCCCGAGCTAAAGCAGGACCACAATGCCGTCGCGCAGGAATTGAGCCTGTTGCTTCCGGAAAGCCCACGAGTAACTCCTCTGACGCGGGTGAGCTCGACAGTTGCCAATGGTCGCTTGGTGTCCAGCGGTGCAATCTGGACGATACTCGCGATCGTCTTCGTCCTGATACAAATGCTGTTCATCAATTCGCCAGGATCAGACGAATGACCTCTGCCCATCAAGCGCCCGTGGACCACCGGCGATCGATTGAGAGACCTGAGGTCACGTCGGCGATCGAAGACGCGTTCCTTTGGAGCCTTGAGGAGAGGTTCTGGACTAGTGGTCTAGATAGCGCGTGCGCGACGACTGCACAGAACGCCGTCATGATCTTTCCCTTTCCGCCCGGCATCCTTCAAGGCGAACAGGTCTGGGACCACTTGCAACGGAATACAGGCTGGCGATCTGTTGTGATGACCGACCGCAATACGACGCTTCGCGGCAGCATTGCAATGCTCGCGTATCGCGTTTCGGCCGAGAAGGCCGGCGTGCCGATCTATGAGGCACTCTGCGCGTCCACATATTTGCAAGATGAGGACAATTGGCTTAGGATTTCGCACCAGCAAACACCCGTGATCCCGACTGAATTGCTCACCAAATTCGTTTGGTCCTGATCCGTCCAATCCGCGGGCTGAAACAAGGTTTGCAGATCGGCGACAGTTGATAGAGATGAAGAAAATAACTGCTGGTACGACCTGTGCAGGTTTTAAATGCCTTGTCATGTTCGAGCACCGGCGCAGTGCAATCTGTGGGCGTCGATCTCGCAGATTTCGGGCATGTCCTCCTCCTTTCCTGAAGGAGTGTGTTTGCATCGGGTCCAAAGCACCAGCCACTGCGCATTGTGAAAGGAAAAACCAATATGTTGATACTCGATTTCCTTTCGGTCTTTCTGATAGCTGCCCAAATATTGGCTTTGTACCTAATCGCCTCAGATTTGATGATGAACAACACGCCGGTCGTCATTGTCTTAATCCCGGTGGCCATTCGATTGGCGCGAAGCCTCATTTTTTGCCGCAACACGCCTGCTGATCCCGCAATCATACATGGCGGTTCTTGGAGGAACTTGCACACTTATCGGGAATACAACCAATTTGCTGGTTGATGGTGTGCCGCAGGCATCGGGAATCGAGCCCCTTTCAATTTTCGAAATTATTCCGGTCGGTTTGGTTGCGGCAGCCACGGGCGGTTTGGCATTACTCATGCTCGGGCCTTTTCTTTTGCCCGATCGCGGGGATATTGCACGACTGGGCGCAGACAATGAAACAGCCTTCTTCACAGAGCTTCGTCCGTGGGAGGATTATCTGGGCGTGGGTCAGCGCATGGGCGGAATTTTTGACCTGAACCGGCGAGGCATGGAGATCATTGGTGTCCGGTCGCGATCCGGGGTAAAGCGCGATCGCCTGAATGAGCACGTTCTCGAGCCAAGTGACAAGATCATTGCCAAGGTGACGACATCGGAACTCCTCACCCTCCGTAGGATCGAAAGTAGCGAAGTTAGTTTGCGTCAAGGACCAGTCCCCGAGACCGTCATCGACCTGATAGTCGCTGAGGCTATCGTTACCCTTTCCCGTCGAAGTCGTGGTGTGCGAATTTGCCCAACTCGCTATGGCATGCGCGTTATTGGCGCCCACCGGCACGGGGAAACAATTGGACCTGACTTGTCAACGGCACTCCTGCGTCCGGCTGATACGCTGCTTTTGGAGGGAACACTTGAAGGCTTTGCGCAGATGACCGAGGCTGGCGATCTCGCAGCGATCACGGATGCCGGAGGCCGCGCTTTCCGCCGCGAGAAAGCGCCGCTCGCTCTCCTGGCGCGGTGTGTGGTCGTGGTCCTTGCAGCCGCTAGGATAGCCGAGGTCAGTGTGCTTGCTCTCATCGCCATTGCGACCATCCTCGTATTGCGGTGCATCGACAGCAACGAGGCCTGGAGTTCCATCGACGCAGGTGTTCTTGTCCTGATCTTCTCAATGTTGATTGTGGGGATAGGTCTTCAAAACTCTGGGGCCGTTGGCCTGATCGTCAAAAGCGTAACCCCGGCACTAGACGGAATGCCTCCAATTGTAACGCTTGCTGCGGTCTACCTATTGTCCTTGGTGCTGACCGAAGCAGTCACCAATAACGCTGTTGCCGTCGTGGTGACCCCGTTCGCAATCGGCCCTGCCGAATAGTACGGCATTGACCTGCGGCCCTTTGTTGTTGCGGTGATACTTGGGGCGAGTACAAACTTTGCTACGCCTGTTGGCTACCAGACTAATACCTTGGCATAGTGTTTCAATGTCGTCGCCTTTTTGGACCTTCAGGCGCTTTGTCCCAAGCGGCCTTGACGGAGGCCATGTGCTTGACGGTGTGGTTTTCCAGACTCTGGTCTTCATCATTCATTGGAATGTCCTTTCCTGGACGGTCCGAGAATAAGAAGCACGAGACTCATACAGCCCTTTTGGGGAGCTCCATGTTCCCCGCGCCCCTCAGGTACTCAAAAAAAATGCCAACCAAATACACAGCGGACACATGTCACCTAACGGATTTCAGAGCGCCTTCGTACTGACGCAGGTTAGCCCGCTTGAGCCAGATAAAAGATCCGCGCAAGCATCAGAGCGCCCATGAGTGCAATCAGCATCCAATAAATCGGGATCTGCCTCTTCCCAAGGTTCGAGTTCTAGCCTTGCAAGGGCCGAAAGTACCGTAACAGCATTGCCCTTCCGATCCTCACCAACGAAAGCTAGCAAAAACCGATCGAACTCAGGGCTATGCGGGTAAAGAATGCCACCTGCGGGCATCACCATTTCCTCCTTTTCAGTGCTTTCGGACCTTGGGAGCGAACGTGCCGACTGACCGGGGCCTCCTCTGGCAAGATCAAAATGTTTCGGATTATTTCGATCATACCCGCATCGCTTGGAGCACGCGCTGACGCAGATCAGCCGGTGTCCAAACCTCTAGAGTCAAGCATCAGGGCAGCTCCAAGGTTCGCCGGCACTGCCCAGGGCCCAGCGGCGCTAACATGGGTCAGCGCGCATCGCCCGGTTCTGGGATAATGTATGATGACCGCAAATGCAGGCTACCTCTCTGCAATCAGGATACGGCAGCCCTTGCAGCGCGGAAGGCACGTATACATCGCGGAGACCGGGGATGGCGCTGCGTTCAATCAGATCCACCGTGACCTTCCCGCGCCCGTTTGCCCTATCCGGATATTCGGACGAGCTGCCTGCCGGTGAATACGAAGTATTGGTTGAGGAAGAACTTATCGAGACGCTGAGTTTCACGGACTACCGCAGAACAGCGATTTTCCTGACCATAAACGGCAAGGGGCGTTCGCTGGGCCGAACAGAAATGCGGCCAATTACCTGGACCGACCTGGAAACGGCACTTGGCCACGGCATTCAATGTGACACCTGAAGATAGCGAGGCGGCGCTTTGCCGCTGGAGGAACTACAATGAACACTCCCGAATGGCTTAAACCCGGCCTCTACGGTGCCGTCATCGGCGCGGTACTTGTTAGTGTAGCTGGATTTTCTTGGGGCGGCTGGGTAACCGGCCGAACCTCGAACGACAGGTCCGTGGCTATGGCCCGTGAACATGTTGCCACCGCATTGGTGCCTGTCTGTCTGGACATGGCCCGATCCGATCCGGAACGGGCTGCCAAGATGGCGGCGATCCGGGCAGCCTCTACCTTCCGGCAGCGAGAGGCCCTGATGGCGGCTGGCTGGGTGACGATACCAGGCACAGAGACCCCGAACCGGGACATCGCGCAAGCCTGCCTTGCAGCCCTTGACGTAAACAAGTCACCGGAGCGTCCGGAAAACACGATCAATGAAGGATGAGCAGCGCCATGTCACCACCTCTGCCTGAAACAACCGATCTTGAACGGCGCGTTCTAGCCCATGAACGGGTTCTCCAGTCGCTCATTGCTTACATGTCGCACACGGAACCGCGTTTTGTTGAGCACCTGAAGAAGCGTTTTGTTGAGCCGATGGCCATGGTGCGGCACGAGCATGACCACCGGAACGCGGATGACTACGCGGAGGAGTTTATTCGCGCCGTGATGGCCCTTGGAGAAACGCAATTGCCAAAGGCGGCGAGCTCCAGCGTACTCGTTAAGCCATTGCACCAACCGGAAAAGAGACAAACTTCGGCACACCCCTATTATCCAACCGCGCAAGCTGATCGTGTCCGTGTCAGAGAGAGGAATGGGATCTGGGAGGTCAAGGTGGATGGCGTATTCCACGGGGACTACCACGACAAGGGCATTGCTCTGGCAGCCGCAGCTTTGGCGCGCTTGTCGCTTTGATGAGAGGACTTCTCCTATGAACGAGCTAGTCAGAAAGTCAATTGCGGTTTTCGCCCGGCCTTTCAGTGTGCCTGACTTCGACGAGAGGCTTCCGGCAGGAGAGTATGACATTGAAACGGAACTGTGTTCACCGCCCGACCAGCTGCACCCGGAAGTCTGGAAAGCATCTGTAGCGGTGAGGCTGCATTCTCGGGCATCCCACCCCGGCCTGGCGAGAACCTTGACCGTTTCACTGGCCGACCTCGATGACGCCCTGGCAAAGGACAAGCTGACCGGAAAAGATCTGGCCGAAATTTTCCTCGAAGAAATGCTGGCAGACCCGATGGTTCGGCTGGTGATGGAGGCCGACGGTGTTTCCGAGATGCAGCTTCGGCATCTCTACGCGGGCGGGCGCGCATCTCAGGCGGACAAAGAGACATGGGATGCGGATACAACAGGTACATCGCCACAAGAAAACTCACAAATACAGGCTGCTGAGAACGAAGGAATGCCGACACAGAGGGAATAAGACACGTGGATCCACCCCGCCGACCGCCAAGGTCTGCGCCGAGTGCCGGTTCGCACGAGCAAGGGAGAAAACGATATGCCCGACCAGAACGGCGGCCCGGAAGACCGTGGGCCATGGCAAAGCAAACATAAGAGCAATCCTCCCGAGATTGACGATCTTCTTCGTCAAGGCCGCGACCGCCTGAGCGGATTACTCCCTGAAGGGCGGCCGCCTCTGAGAGGGGTACTGGTTGCAGGAGCGATAGTCTTGGCGGCGGTTGCAGCCTGGTCTTCTTATTACACAGTCCCGAGCGACTCGGTCGCCGTTGTCCAGCGTTTCGGCAAATACATTGCTGAGGTTCCGCCTGGCCTGCATTTCAAATTCCCGTTTGGCATCGACGTTGCCACACTGGTGCCCGTGAAACGGCAACTGAAGCAGGAATTCGGATTCACCACGCCGGGCAGGAGTGATCCCTTCCAAAGCCCGTCAGACGGCCGACGTGAAACCGAAATGGTTACGGGAGATCTGAACGCCGCGCTTGTGGAATGGGTGGTGCAGTACCGGATCTCGGACCCCCTGAAGTTCCTGTTCGAGGTACGCGAGCCAAGCGCGACTTTGCGTTACGTCTCTGAGTCGGTGATGCGCGAGGTCGTTGGAGACCGCACGGTTGACGAGGTCATCACCATCGGCCGGCAAGAGATCGAGAGCGAGGCACTTTTTAAGATGCAGGCTCTGTCCACGAAATACGCCATGGGCATCAGCATCGACCAGGTGCAGCTGAAAAACATCAACCCGCCGGGACCCGTTCAGGCGTCGTTTAATGAGGTCAACCAGGCCCAGCAGGAAAAGGAACGCCTGATCAATGAGGCGCGCCGCGAATATAACAAAGTCATTCCGCTGGCCGAGGGCGAGAAAGATCAGCGGATCCGCGAGGCCGACGGCTATCGCCTGAAACGCATCAACGAGGCGGAAGGCGACGCCGCGCGGTTCACCGCGCTTTTGGCCGAATACGTCAAGGCGCCTGAGGTCACGAGGCGGCGGATATACATAGAAACCCTCCAGGATGTTCTGCCCACAATCCTGTCAAAAATCATTGTCGAAGGATCGACTGCGAGCATCCTGCCGCTTTTGAACCTCGACAGGCTTCAGGAGGATCCGTCATGAGCATCAGACTGGGTCTCATTGCAGGGATTGCGGCTGCAGTTGGCGTGATTGCCTCCGGTTCCCTCTACACAGTTGGCGAAGTCGAACAGGCCATTATCACCCAATTCGGCAAACCCGTGGGAGAACCAGTTATAACGGCCGGTTTAAAGCTAAAGCTGCCCATCGTTCAGGAAGTCAACCGGATCGACCGCCGGGTTCTTGAGTGGGATGGCAATCCGTCCGACATGCCCACCAAGGACAAGCTCTACATTTCCGTCGATCTGTTCGCCCGCTGGAAAATCACCGACCCATTGCAATATTTCCTGCGGCTGCGCGATGAGCGCAGCGCGCAATCCCGACTAGACGATATTCTCGGCAGCGAAACCCGCAATGCCGTCGCCAAACACGAGTTGATAGAGATTATCCGGACTACGAAAGGCCGGATCCCGCTGCGGGACACGCTTCTAACCGATGAGGAGCGTGCGCAGGACATAGGTTCTCTGGTTCCTATCCAGAAAGGCCGCGCACTTGTGGAACAGGAGATTTTCGCAGCCGCCTCAGAGAAGGTTCGTGTATTTGGGATCGAGCTTCTCGATATCCGTTTCAAGCGGATCAATTACAATGAGAGTGTGCGTCCGAAGATCTATGACCGCATGATCTCCGAGCGTCGCCAGATCGCTGAACGTTTTCTTTCCGAAGGCAATGGCGAAGCCGCGCGAATTCGCGGCAACCGGGTTCGCGATCTGAACAAGATACAATCCGAAGCGTATCGCGCCGTCGAGGAAATCCGCGGCGTGGCTGACGCCTCGGCGGCTGCGATCTACGCAAAAGCCTACAACATCGACGCCCAAGCAGCCGAATTCTATGCGTTTACCCGGACAATGCAGGCCTACAAGGACATGATTTCAGGCGGAACGACGCTGGTCCTGACAACCGATAGCGAACTTTTCAGGTTTCTGAGAGGAATGGAGGCCGGAGAGCCGTCTGGAAGTACATCTCCTCCCCCTCCCGGCCTGACGGCTGCGGCCGAACGCTGATGAATCGGAGGACAAAGAGATGACGGAAGAACCGGTGGATTTGGACGAAACGCGAAGCGCCGAACGCCAGATTGCGACCGACACCCGATGCCGCAAACGCGGTGTTTGGGAGCAAACGTCATCCACACCATCCGCGTTTAATAGGTTCAAAGTTTTGGGTTTTCGGCACGTGCATCCGCCGCAAACGCAAAAGTCCAGTTTGTCCGTTGAAATCACCTCGCGTCTTATCGGTACGCATAGGGCACAACGAATGGCAACTGGTTTACATGTTCACTATTTGTTTTTCATGACGCCCAAATATGCACGCTCGGGTCGGTTGGGCCAATAAAGAAAAACGTTGCGCCTTGTGGCGGAATTTGACCGACTGTCCCGCGAATAGCGGATTGGCCCGCAAATCGTGAGTTCAGCCCGATTGATTAGACGTTTTGCACAGATAATCTCTGGTTACAGGAACAACCATCTGACCTCGGCTTAGCTGAAACTGAAATACAACCAAGCCCTGTTCCGAAAAGGCCATCTCGGATACGATCAGATAGTATCGCCACATTCGCAGAAACCGATCATCGTAGAGGTCGCGGATCGATTCCAGATTGGCCTCGAACTTTTCCTGCCAACATTGAAGCGTTCGCGCGTAGTGGCCGCGCCAGACTTCAACATCTGTGGTCACCAAGTCCTGCTTTTCAATCTCCTTCATGGCTTCGGACATTGATGGTGCATATCCGCCGGGAAAAATGTATTTGTGAATCCATGGCGACGTTCGACCGGGTGCGGTGGATCGACCGATTGTATGCACCAATGCGACGCCATCCGGTTTCAGATTCTCACGCAGTTTGCGAAAAAATGTTGGATATTGGGGCCGACCAACATGCTCCATCATTCCGACCACAACGATACGATCAAATTCTTCGTCGACCTCTCGATAGTCGATCAGGCGAAATTCGACCATATTCCCGACACCGGCCGCTTCGGCTCTGCTTTTTGCATATTCCAACTGCACTTTGGACAAGGTCACACCAACCACCTTCGCTCCATAGTCTCGCGCCATGGTAATTGACATGCCGCCCCAACCACAGCCGATATCCATCACTGTCATTCCTGGTTCGATTAAGAGCTTCTTGGCTATGTGCGCCTTCTTTGCTACCTGGGCCTCTTCGATGCTTTGCACCGGATCTGAGAAATAGGCGCAGGTATATTGAAGGTCTTGGTCAAGAAAAAGTTCATAGAGATCAGCGGAAAGGTCATAATGATGTTCGACATTTCTGCGCGCGATATGAACGGGATTATACTGTGCGATACGTCTAAGTGACTTGCGCAGCCCTGTGACCGACGTGCCGTAACGCCCACCACCATAGTTGTTCGCATTGCGCACAATTAGCGAAACAAAGCCGCGTAAATCGTTTTGCGAAATTGTGAGAGTCTCATCCATATAGGCTTCGCCCAAGGCGAGATCGCCGTTCATTACCAATTTGCGCGGAAGCGCTTTGTCGTGGAGGGTTATGGCTGAACTGGGCCCTTTTCCGCGGCCATAGGTGCTGCAACGCCCATCCGGCCAAGTCACCGCAAGCTCACCTTCTTGGATGATCTTGGTCAAAAGGCGGTCAAGCAATGACACCCACAATGTGACGTCCTCCAATGCTTCCACGATTAGACTACACTCCATGGCAATCGCACAAGTTGAAGGAGCAAGTTATGTCCGCTTAGTGTCCGCAGAGCGGTCGGTCGTGCGCGTAGATAACGCCACATTGAATAGGTAGGTTCCCAAATACTCGCCGATGATCGCCGCGCGAGCACAATCGAAAAGGCACCCTGTGCTGAATTCCTGGCGCATGGACCGGATTTAACTGCGTGTTCGCGGCAATTGGATGCGCCTTTATCGAACTGTCGATAAAGCAGGTGACAGGGAACACCCATGATTTCGTGCTGCCTGAGCGATGGAACGGTCTCGCAGCAACCAAGTTCTTTGCCAAAGCGTTGTAGTCAATCGGAAGCACTGGCAAAACCGTAATCGATAAGAGCGGAGCCAACGCAGCAGGTATTTCAAGAAGTGAACAGGAACTTGAGGCGATTTGGTTGCCCGGTTAAAGTACAGACAATAAGGTCGAAACTCCTGAATAGACTGATCGAGCAAGAACATCAGTTCAAAATACAGCGTGTTCGGCGCATGTGTGGGTTCAAATCTTTCGCATCTGCGTCCGCTAACTTGGATGGCATTGAAGTCGTCTATATGATCCGAATGAAGCAGCTCTCTAGCGCTACAACTTTGGGCTTTCGGTTGTTTGGTGTGATCGCTGGATAAATGTGTCCAGCATGTCGTTAACTCTGGCCGTTCTAAAAGTTTGCAACACAACCGTTCAGCACCCGAAAGAGCGACGATTGCAGATAGTTTTCGAGTGAGAGGTCTGTTTTCGATTGTTTTTATTGGGTCATCCAAGTGCGGCGAAAATTTCACGAGAAAATTCGACGCGAAGCTGCTTTCAATCAGTCCAACATGCAGAAAATTCTGCAACGATGGTTGAATTCATCGAGCCCACTTCTGGTCCTGATGAGTTAACGCGACAGGAACGGCCCATGATGTCTGACCCAACAGAGTTTGCAGGAATAGCGGCACTCTCGATCTATGAGGCACCATCGCTCTCCTTGAATAATCAAAAATTGCTTCCGGAACGCCAAGCCGCGAGGGAATTACGCGCCGCGGTGACGGCTCACGAAAACGCTCCAACAATAGGATTGGAAACAAAATGCCATCAGGCCGTTGCTGACTTGATTAACGCGATCATAGTCACCAAAAACACGGTTCGATGTTTGTGACACCGCGCGGTAGTGGTTTGACTCCCGACCTTTGAAGTGGACCCGAAAAAGAATCCGCCACCGCTCCCGCCCGAATGAAACTCGCCCGATCAGCACGCCTCCGTCCAGTGCTGTTCTGCTCGGCAAACCTTAAAAAGGAGTGCTTCGAAGCCGTTCACTTAGCGTCGCCTTTTCGACGAAGACGAAAAGACCATGGACCAGACGGTCTTTTCCGACGCAGCAGACCATCATCCAATCCTTGTCTCAGGGAGTTCCCGACATGTCCGCCAAAGACGTCAAATTCAGTGCTGATGCGCGCAGCCGAATGCTAACAGGGATCAACATGCTGGCGAACACCGTCAGGATCACTCTTGGTCCAAAAGGTCGAAACGTCATTTTGGACAGATCCCACGGTGCCCCGCGTATCACCAAGGACGGCGTTACTGTTGCCAAAGAATTCGAGCTTCCGGATCACTTTGAAAACATGGGAGCCCAGATGGTGAAGGAAGTCGCGTCCCGCACCAACGAAGAGGCTGGCGACGGCACAACCACTGCTACCGTACTGGCTCAGGCGATCGTCAAGGAAGGGATGAAGGCCGTTGCCGCTGGCATGAATCCGATGGATCTGAAGCGAGGTATTGAACAAGCCGTCCGGGTCGTCGCCGCAAAGATCAAGGACCTGTCCCGACCGGTTGGCGACAGTGTCGAAATTGCGAAGGTAGGGGCCATCTCCGCCAACGGAGATATAGCGATTGGCCGTCAGATCGCCCATGCGATGGCTGCGGTCGGCACTGAAGGCGTAATCACGGTTGAAGAGAGCAAGGGATTGGAGACCGAAACCGAAGTGGTCGAAGGTATGAATTTCGATCGCGGTTACCTTAGCCCATATTTCATAACAAATGTGGTCAAGATGAGCGTAGAGCTGGAAGACTGCGTTATACTGTTCCACGAGAGCAAGTTGTCGTCTCTTGCCGACATGGTGCCGTTCCTCGAAGCAGTCATGGAAGCCGAAAAGCAGCTTCTGGTTGTTGCCGAGGACGTGGAGGGCGATGCGCTGGCCATGCTTGTGGTCAACAAGCTTCGTGGTGGATTGAAAGTTGCCGCCGTGAAGGCGCCTGGGTTTGGGGATAGCCGCAGGGAGATGCTGGAGGATCTCGCGATCCTGACGGGCGGTCAAGTGATCTCGACCGATTTGGGGGCCAAGCTTGAAACCGTCACGCTGGACATGCTCGGTGCCGCAAAGAAAGTCGTCATCTCAAAGGACGATACGACCGTCATTGATGGCGCTGGCGACAAATCAGCAATCACTTCACGGGTCGCCCAGATTCGCTCCCAAATCGAAGATACGACGTCCGACTACGAACGGGAAAAGCTGCAGAGTCGTCTTGCTAAACTGACAGGCGGGGTCGCCATCATCCGGGTCGGAGGGGCCACGGAGATTGAGGTAACGGAACGCAAAGACCGGGTTGACGACGCGTTGAACGCCACTCGCGCGGCGGTTCAGGAAGGTGTTGTTCCAGGCGGTGGTGTTGCGCTGCTCCATTCAGACAAAGCGCTTGCGACCCTTAAAGGTGCCAACTCCGACCAGGATGCCGGCATCAGGATCGTCCGGCGATCAATCCAGGCACCGCTGCGCCAGATTGTCGAAAATGCCGGCGTGGACGGATCGGTCGTCGCGGCAAAGATCATCGAAAGCGAAAACCCATCCTTCGGGTTCGACGCTCAAACGGAAACTTATGTCGACATGCTGACAGCGGGGATCATTGACCCCACCAAAGTTGTCCGGGTTGCTCTGGAAGATGCGGCGTCGATTGCAAGCCTTCTGATCACAACCGAGGCGATGGTCGCACAAAAACCCAACAGGTCTGGAACTGCATCAGATTTGGGACCCTTGAGGGCGTGACGCAGGTCTTTTGACCCAACGACGGGACCACCTCAATGCAGTCGGTCGATTTGTAACATGCAAACGTATTGAGAGAAACCAACCTGAAAGGAATTTAGATGTCAAAAGGTGACAAGAGGCGCGGCAACCGCGAAGTTAAAAAGCCAAAGAAACCAAAGGAAAAAATCGTGGCGACGGCCGATTTCACAAAGGGTCAGAGGCCGGTCAGGATCGGGAATAAGAAAAAGTAATTTTCATAGTCGCAAGACGAAGATTGAACCACAGCAGTGCGTGCAGGATTCGCGTCGTTAGGAAGGGATGGAGACATGGGCAATAGCCGCAACTCCGGCCCATGGTGTCCGAAGGCCATTGGAGCGCCGCTTTGGCATGCTTCGCAATTTGGTTTCCGAAGTTTCTGATCTATACCCGGATTGATTCATAACTCACTATAACGATGCGTTCGGTTTCGTCCCAGAGCGCGAGGCTTGAGAAGCGCAAGCTATCGCGGAGAGTGATGCGCCGGGTGTTGGCAAGGACGTCATGACCTCGAAGGACCTCGGGAAGACGATAGAACGGGATACGGCTGGCCAGATTATGAACATGGTGAACTCCGGTATTCCCGGTGATCCAGCGCAGCATTCCGGGCAGTGCATAGTGTGAACTGCCTTCAAGCGCCGCATCCAGAATGCTCCAATCATTTTCCCGCTGCCAACTGGTATCCTCGAACTGGTGCTGCAGGTAAAAGAACCACATACCAGCAATTGCAGCGAGGAGCATCGTCGGTAGAAACACGAACAACAGGACGTCCAAGTATCCGGCCGCGTGATCTAAGATCGGCGCGAGAAGTTACCGCTGACAATAATCTCGTTGATCAATTTGGCGACTGCCGAATGGGTTTCTAGCTCTAATTCCGAACCATTGGCACACTCGTGGGTCACGGCAGCATCGCGCAAAACCCCGACGATCTCACGTTCCTGAAGAAGATTGAGATCGTTTAAGGCAAGTAGAAGAGCCTCGCAGATCGAGAGTGCAGCCATGCCTGCGGGATCTTGGTGGTCTGACATTGGGGTCATTCCTTTTAAAGTCATTGGATTCGTGACCAGGCGAGGTGGTGATGGTTTTTCTATTGTCATATGAGTTTTGGTATTTTGGACTGATCGAAAGTAGCCTCAATACCAAATTCTTCGTAGAGTCTTTGCAGGCTCGGGGAAATCCAACGATGAACACCAACACCAGCCCGCTAACACAGAAACTCTCGGCATTTGTTGCCTTGGCAGAGGCGGAACTGGCCGTTTTGGAACAATTGCACCAGCGGAGGAGAACCTTTGAGGCTGGCCGAGATCTTGTTCATCAGGGACAATCGGAACAGGCTGCCTATATCCTCGCCGCAGGCTGGGTTGTTTCATATAAGATTCAGCCTGACGGATCACGCCAAATCGTCGATTTCCAGATTCCTGGGGATTTCCTTGGGCTGCGCAGCGTTTTGTTGCACACTTCAGACCATGGCATTGAGCCGATTGTTGATATCGAAGCCGCCGAGGTTCTGGTGAGTGATCTTTTGCAAGCCTTCGCAGAGACACCTCGGCTGGCCACTGCAGTTTTATGGGCCGTGTCACGCGACGAAGCGATGGTTGTCGAACATCTTGTCGGGCTTGGGCGGCGTGATGCGGATGCGCGCATGGCACATTTCCTACTGGAACTGGGAGTCAGGCTGTCGCTTGTGGGGATGGGCAGCAAGAAAGGCTATGCCTGCCCGCTCACACAGTACCATCTTGCCGATGCACTGGGATTGAGCGCCATTCACGTCAACCGCGTCCTGCGCAAACTCAGGGAGGACGAGTTGGTTACATTTCGGGATGGGTTTGTGACGTTCAATAACTATGAGGGTCTGGTTAAACTGGCGGATTTCGATCCAGCGTATCTGGATCAGAAGCGGCCGCTTCTGGCCTGATTGGGTCCCACAATCTGGTTTTGGACGATCCTGCTTGCATCTCCAACGCGTGACGTTACATCAGCGCCCGACTGGCTTCCTTGAGTTTCTTGTGAGCCTCTTCGTCATTTTCGGCTTCATGGGCACTTTCAGCGGCCTGATAGTGTTTCAATGCCGTCGCCTTTTTGGGGCCTTCAGGCGCTTTGTCCCAGGCGGCCTTGACGGAGGCCATGTGCTTGACGGCGTGGTTTTCCTGACTCTGGTCTTCATCATTCATTGGAATGTCCTTTCCTGGACGGTCCGAGAATAAGAAGCACGAGACTCATACAGCCCTTTTGGGGAGCTCCATGTTCCCCGCGCCCCTCAGATACTCAAAAAAAATGCCAACCAAATACACAGCGGACACATGTTACCTAACGGGTTTCAGAGCGCCTTCGTACTGACGCAGGTTAGCCCGCTTGAGCGAGATAAAAGATCCGCGCAAGTATCAGAGCGCCCATGAGTGAAATCAGCATCCAATAGATCGGGACCCGGGGGCCGGTATACTTTATTGTCTCAGGCAATTTCGAAACGCGATGCGACACGCGCTTAGGTAACAAGGCCACCAACTTTGTCGCCACGCTGCCGCTCGCATGATCAAGCGTGGGTACATCTCTGACTGTCGAAAGATGTGCTTTCAGCCGGGCATGCGCTGCATCCCGGCCCAGAAGTGTAAGCTCACGAGCCTCGGTCCAAGGCTCGAGCCCGAGACGCGCAAGGGCTGACAAAACCGTGACTGTTGCACCGGTTTTGTCTTCACCCACTTCTGCAAGCAGGAAAGGGTCGTAGTCGGAGCCATCCGGGCGAAGAACATCTGATACAGACATGATTTTTCCTTTCGGGCTGGGGGAGCGGCGCTCGACAAAAATCGTTGGGACAAAGATACCGATCAACGCGTTGGATACCGCATTCAATATTGCTTGATTGCTGCAAGGCGCAAAGACTTGCATCTGCCTGGATGCGCCACCTTCTAGCCCCGATTGTCGGGGGTGAGGTAGTTGCACACATCCTGACAGTAAAGAACCTGATGGGTACTAACTTCGATCAGCATAAAGCCCGTGGGTTGGGAATAATATAGCCCTAAGTGCTGTGACTTGACGGGGCATCTGGACTGATGCGGCCGACCATGGTCGGTGCCGGAAATCCAGCGATCAATTCAACGGAGGTATGGGATGCTCACGCGTTCGATCAGGTCAAAGGTGACGTTCACCAATGCCTTCAGGTTGGGAAACAGCGACATCGTGTTTCCGGCTGGCGCGTATGAAATTCTCTTCGAGGAGGAGTTGCTGCAAGGCGTCAGCTTTGAGGCTTACCGACGCACCGCGACCTACTTAATGGTCAGGGGTCGAGGGAGTCATGTCGGTCAAACAACGATGCACATGACAACACAAAAGGATCTGGAGCACGCCATTGCCTGCGACTAGGCCCGTTGTGAAACAATTCAACATAGCGAAGCGGCGCTTTCTCCGCTGGAGGACTTGATATGACCAATCCTGAATGGCTGAAACCCGGTATGTATGGCGCACTGCTCGGCGCGGTGTTTGTCGGTGTCGTTGGATTCTCTTGGGGCGGCTGGATGACTGGCGGAAGCGCGAACAAGTTGGCAAGCGAAATGGCGCGGGACCAGGTGATCGCGGCGCTCGTGCCAATTTGCCACGACATGTCCCGCACGGATAATCAGCGTTTAGCAAAGCTCGCAACGATCCAGGCTGCCACGTCGTACAAGCGACGCGACGCCGTGATGGATGCGGGTTGGGCAACCATGCCTGGTTCCGATTCTCCGAACCGCGATCTCGCCAAAGCGTGCATAGAAGGGCTGAACCTTGATGCATCTTAATATGATTGCGTCAAGGCCGCCCTCGTCAATTCACACTGGTTTGCTACGGTAAGTGGGATGTTTGGATTGCAACTAGAAAGCGACCATGGAACCTATTCGACCCTTGATGTTAGAAAGTGGGATACCGATGCAAGCAGTCTGAAATTTCCCTCAAGTACAATCTACCGCGGCGCAACAAGCGATCACACCGGCTCAGCCAAACTCACCGGGCCCGTCAGGCGCGAAATGAAAATAGGCATGAACTACAACGCTCTTATTGGGGGCAATAAACGCGCCGGATGTCGCGAGAATTCGACTATGCAAGGAAAACTTGCCAAAACTAACGGGGATAGCGAAGCCTGCCTAAATTTGAAGTTGTTGTAACTTCTCAAATAGCGGTCCGATACCGAGCGTCATGTGCTGATTTGCTTGGCAACGCGCCGTAGTAAATCGGCCCTTCAAACCCCATATACTGATAGGCTACGTGCGAATTTTCGGGTCTGACCGACGCACCGAGGTCTCAGTGGAAAATCCGAAATCGATTGGGATCATGTCTTTCAATGACCTGGCTATTAGGTCTGCCGTCCTGCTGAACCGTCGAATAAGGAAACCGACAATCAGGGCGGCAAAGGCCGGTTCAGCCAATCTCGAAAAACCCCGAGAGTCGCGCCGGAACGGGCTGGCGAGCCCTACCTGGCCCTTAATCGAAAGGACCACCGCAATGGATGACCAATTCAGCAAGACCATCGCAGTTTTCGACTGGCCATTCACAGTGCCCGGTTTTGCAGAAACGCTCCCCGCCGGCGAGTATGAAATCGAGACCGAACTCGCCTCGCCTCCGGATCACCAAGACCCTGAAGCTTGGAAGGCCTCGGTTGTTGTCCACCTGCATCCACGCATTTCCCATCCGGGATTAACCCGGAGCCTAACCGTTTCATTAATTGATCTCGACAATGCCCGCGCGAAGGACAAGCTTTCAGGAAGAGAGCTGTCTGATGTTTTTCTGGAAGAAATGCTGGCAGACCCAATGGTGCAGCTTGTGATGCAGGCCGACGGGGTATCCGAGGCCCAATTGCGCCATCTTTACTCTGGATCGCGGACAACGCGGGAGAATATCGATCTCGTTGACCAAAGTCCCAAAGACGAGACCCCGCAAGTTTTTTCGCAGGACAGCTCTGAAATTCAGAACGCCGAAAATGAAGGGATGCCATGCCAACAGGCCACTTCGCTTGTACCTGAATGAAGTGGAAGAAGCGAATGCCTGAATCAACGATACGCGAGGAACTGATGCAAAAGAAGAAGGAATTCATCGTCTCGGAACCGCCAATGCGTGCGCTTGCAGATGCGCCCAAGGAACGGTTCTGCTTGCGCTGCAAATCCTCTTTCTGGAGTGAAGGTTTTGGCGAGCGCATCTGTTCCCGCTGCAAGGGCACCTCAGCTTGGCGCGCGGCTGTGCCGGAAGGCGTCGGTCAAGGTCGCCGCCGCTCTGGCGGCCGGTCGTGACAGATCCCTTGATTGTTTTTAGGGCTGCCTGGCGTCGTTGTCCGAGATAATGCGAAAGCCCCCTTCGTCCGCGGTGCTTACCTATCACAACGCACGGATCTCGCCCGCGCAGCGAATGGCCGGTTTGATGAAGCTGCGTTGCGGCGTGGCCTGACCCGATGAATGGCAGCTTTGGGCCGTCAAATGCACGAGTGGAACTTCGCTTCGCAAGCGATTTGCCTATCCCATGGAGGAGACTTTTTGATGAACTTCAATCACGTTTCCTTCTGGGTCGTGAAAGAACACTTGGTGCCACTCTTTCGAGAAAGCCGTTCCATAGTCTGAGTATGGAATGCCGCATTCATCGAGCTTTCTGAGAAAGGCATCAAGGTCATCGGTACGAAAGGCAATATGCCCTCGTTCAACCGGATTTATTGCATGCATGTTTTTGAACGCGACACCTAAGTCCCGTTCTGCAAGATGCATCTGCATGCTACCTTCGGTCGCAAATCTGATTTTGCCGTCATAGCCCATATCTTCGTTTGCTTCAGTGCGAGGGAAATTTTGTTGTGGGATATCAGCAAGACCAAGTACGCTTGTGTAAAAGTCGTGCATACGATCGACATCGTCGGCCACAAAGTTAATGTGATGAAATTCCAGCTTCATTGTCAGTCATCTGTTCAATGTTTTTCTTCTGCGGTTCTAACATCAAAGGCCGCAGCTTGGGATAGAAGAAGTTGAATTAGTTTCTCCGAATTACAGTTTTGCCCGCAATCCAGCTACTTCCCGTACCAGGTCATTGTTCTCGCAAAAGGCAGATCCTATATGCGCGGCGATGGGTTTTGGAGGCCAAGTCTGATGGTGCGTACGTTTGTTCTCATGGCCGTGATGACAGCTTTTGTGGGTGTCATCGGGCTCATGCTGGGCGGTGAGGTGGGCCTTGTCATCGCGCTCTGCCTCGCATTTGCGATGAACTTCTTCTCCTACTGGAATTCGGACAAAGCCGTTCTGCGTATGCATGGTGCGCGGCGTGTTGATGCGCGCTCGGCACCGGAGCTGTGGAAAATGACCGAAATGATGGCCCGGAAGGCCGGTATGCCCATGCCCGCGCTCTACATCATGGAGACCGAGCAGCCCAACGCCTTCGCCACCGGACGCAATCCGGAGAATGCCGCTGTTGCCGTCACGCGCGGCTTGTTGAGCAACATGAGCCGCGAAGAGATGGCTGCTGTTGTTGCTCATGAGCTGGCACATATCAAAAACCGCGACACGCTTACGATGACCATCACCGCAACCCTGGCCGGGGCAGTTTCGATGCTGGCGAATTTCGCGATCTTCTTTGGCGGCGGGCGCGACAGGCCTTTGGGTATTGTCGGTACTATTGCCATGATGATCCTTGCGCCCCTGGCTGCGGGCATGGTGCAGATGGCGATCAGCCGGGTGCGTGAGTATGAGGCAGATGCCGAGGGGGCCGCGATCTGCGGTAATCCTGATTGGTTGGCCTCGGCGCTCGCCCGATTGGGCCAGCTCTCTGGCCGGATCGACAATATTGCTGCCGAGCGTAACCCGGCCACGGCGCATATGTTCATCGTCAACCCGCTTCATATGCAGGCGGTGGATAGCCTTTTTGCCACGCACCCGCCGATAGACAAGCGCATCGCCAAGCTGCGGGCACTTGGTGGTGCCAAAGGGTTGAAAAGCAGCGCCCACCCTTCGAGAGGTGGCCCTTGGGGCTAGTTGAAACCGGCATGATAGATCATTAGTTTGCGCCGCGATTGCCAATAGGAGTTACGAGCCATGACAGAGACCCTTGAGAAAGAAACGTTTTCCTTCCAGACCGAAGTGGGCCAGCTCTTGGAGATCGTCGCGGGTTCGCTTTATTCCAACCGCGAGGTGTTTTTGCGAGAGCTCGTATCCAATGCATCCGACGCCTGTGACAAGCTGCGCTACGCTGCCCTGACCGACGCGTCGCTTGCCCCATCCGAGGATTTTGCGATCACGCTTGAGATTGATGCCAAGACCAAGGCGTTGTCGATTTCGGACAATGGTATCGGCATGAACCACGCTGATCTGCTTGAGACCCTTGGCACCATTGCCAAATCCGGCACCGGTGCTTTCATTGAAGCGCTCAAGGCTGACGACAAGGACAAGCCAGGCCTGATTGGCCAGTTTGGTGTGGGTTTTTATTCAGCGTTCATGGTGGCGTCTCGGGTCGATGTCGTGACCCGCAAGGCAGGCGAGAGCGAGGCCTGGCTTTGGTCTTCTGACGGCAAGGGCGAGTTCTCCATTGAGCCGACCGAGCGCGTGACCAACGGAACTACAGTGACGTTGCACCTCAAAAAAGACGCAAAGGAGTTTGCCGAAGAGGCCCGTATTCGGCACATCATCAAGACCTATTCCGAGCATATCAACTTCCCGGTTAAACTTGGAGAAGACACGCTCAATTCAGCCGAAGCACTCTGGACCCGCCCTGCGAAGGACATCTCGGAGGAGCAATACACCGAGTTCTACCGTCACTGCTCCCACGCCTTTGATGCGCCGTGGAACGTGATGCATAATAAGGTCGAAGGCACGCTCAACCACACCAGCCTGCTCTTTGTACCCAGCACCCAACCGTTCGACCTCTTTGAGCCCGAGCGCAAAAGCCATGTGAAGCTCTATGTCAATCGGGTCTTTATTTCCGAGACTACGAAGGATCTGATACCAGCGTATCTACGCTTTCTGCGCGGGGTTGTGGATAGCCAGGATCTGTCGCTCAACGTCTCGCGCGAGATGTTGCAAACCGATCCGCAGCTCGCCAAGATCAAGACTTCGATCACGAAGAAGGTTTTGAGTGAGCTGAAGAAAAAAGCCACCAAAGCACCTGATGAGTACGCAACATTCTGGGGCAATTTCGGTGCAGTGCTGAAGGAAGGCCTGGTCGAAGATGCCGCGCTCCGCGATCGGATCCTCGAGATTTGCCGCTTCGCCTCCACCGCTGTCGGCGACTTGACAAGCCTTGCAGATTACGTGGCTCGTATGAAAGAGGGACAAGAGGCGATCTTCTACATCGCGGGCGAAGATCCGGCCAAACTGGCCCAGTCTCCACATCTGGAGGGCTTCAAAGCCAAAGGGGTCGAGGTGCTGCTCCTGTCCGACCATGTGGATGAGTTCTGGTTGCAGCACATCACAGAATTCGACGGCAAGCCATTCAGGTCCATCACCCGCGGGACAACAGATCTCGACGAGATCAAGGCAGATGAAGCCCAACCGGAAGAAGACAAGCCCGAAGAAACTGATCTCTCTGCCCTGGTCGCTGCGTTTAAAGTCGAACTGGGCGAAGCGGTCAAAGACGTGCGCCCTTCGAAGCGTCTGACCGACAGCCCTGTTTGCCTCATAGCCGATGACGGGGACATGGATGTCAATCTGGAGCGCCTGTTAAAACGCCACGGGCAGTTGCTGCATGGCGCCCCGCGCGTTCTTGAGCTGAACCCCAGCCATGCGATCGTTACCAAACTGGCAGACCGTGCCACGCAAGAGAATGTGAACGATGACGACCTGCTGAAAGACGCTGCCCATCTATTGCTGGATCAAGCCCGCATCGTCGAAGGTGAAGCCCCCATCGACCCATCCGCATTCGCACAGCGTATGGGCTCGATTCTGGCGCGCGCCTTTGCCAAGTAGAGAGAGCATCCGGAAATGCAAATACAGTAGTCCTGCAGTATTGCCTTTGGCTAAAGGCGGATCTTTGCCCCGGGATCAGGTCACCTTTAACGCTGGTGGTCAAATCCCAGCTTCCGTCTTAGGGTCGCCAACGTCTCATCCAGAGGATTTCAACGTGGCAAGCTCAATCATTGAAGAAAATCTGACAATTGAGGGCAATCTCAACTCAAGTGCGGGAGGCATCGAGGTCAAAGGGCAAGTGGTTGGCGACGTTAGCGCTGAGACAATCACTGTTCAGATCGGTGGGTCGGTCGACGGTGCACTTTCGGCCAAGAAGATCATTATTGATGGCAAGCACCAGGGAAGCCTGAAATGTGACGATCTGAAGATTGCATCGACTTCACATGTTCAAGCTGATGTAGAGGCCAGGACTATGGCAACCGAAAGCGGTGCGAAGATTGTGGGCAAAGTCAACATTGCGGGTGGGCAGTAGGGCACGTCAACGACCAGTAGCATAGTTACACTTCTGACAAATGCGATTGCCTGGTTTCGAGTGAAACTTGAATGGCTCGATTGTCCAGGCTATCTGTCATTTTCGGTGGTCTGACAGGTCCAGCTCGTCCCACATCCAGCTGAAATCATAATCTGCGACAGGGGAGCCGGTCTGACGGGCGCTGCGGTTTTCGATTGTCTTTAGCCATTCAATCACTTGTTTCTTGTCTGCGGCGCTGCAACTGGCCTGGCGGGGAGTTTTGTCACCCAAGGCCGGTATCGGCTGGTCGAGCGAGTCACGGTAGTGTTGGTCGAGATACTCCTGGGCGAGCTGCCGGGCCAGGGCAGGGGGGATGTCCTCGTCTGCAGCGGGTCCGGTCTCTTGAGTGTCCTCTGCCATCATCTGCTCAACGGTCTGGATTGCTGTCAGCGGCGGCTTCACCAGATCACCCAGCAGCTCAAGGATATATGCTTCGCCACGTCTCGCGCGCGCGACTGAATCCACAGACAGCGTCAGCGCCCTGCCTTTCAGGGACAGAGATCCGAGGACAGCAGCGCCGGACACCGACTTGTCCAGGACCAGGCCGGTCGTGCGTCGCATGCCGCCGGCGTCGTCCAAAGCCAGCCATGTCCATTCTTTCTGACCCGAGGCCACGAGTTCAGCGGCCTGCAACAGTCGCTCTGAAACTCGGTTTTGTGTCACTCCGCTGGCGAGGGGAAAACGCAGATCATGAAAGACCAGATCGTCACCATCACTGTTGCGGATCTATGGTAGTTCCGGATCCAGCAGATTCGGCAGATGTGCAAAGAGCCAGGCATTGGCGAAGAGGGGCGCGGAGCGCCGTAGTTGATCCGGCGTCAGCCGCAACTGATCTGTCTCATTCAATTTCAGGACGGCCCGAAGCTCATCATCGAGCAACGCAACGGCGTTCGCGTCGAACGGAAGCAGGGCGCCCGAGATTATGTTGTGATCACCCTGCCTGACCACCCGAACAACGATGCGATCCCATTGCTGCACCATTTGTGTGGCGCTTTTTTCCCGAACGGTGACGGGGTCGGCGTCTGACAGCAGGTCCGTCAGCACCATGGATTTGCCTGGTTTGATGGTGCTGACCTCGTAGAGGCTGACGGGAGCGTCCCGCAACCCCGCGATATAAGCTCGGGTCTGGGCACTTTCCTTCGATCCATGCCGCTTCAGATAGGCATCGGCCGCGTTTTTATTGTTTGGTCCAAATGTTCGGCCCAGCAGATCCTCCAGCCTGCCGCCCCACAGGACCATTGGCCAGTTTTCGCCCAGCAGATCAGTCAGGTCTTCGAAGTCGAGATCAAATGTTTCGAGGGTCGGCAGGAAATGCTCTTCCAGAACGTCCGCAAGCCGCGCGTGACGAACCTTATGAGCCTGTCCAGATCATGTCCCATCAGCCGGTATCTTTCTTCATCGTTAATTGGACAGGGTCGATTTAGCGTAGGTTGCAGTCGTCAGCCAGAGGTCAAGCTTACGCCAGTCTAGATTGCCTTGCTGGTCGCGCTGTGAGATAGCTATTTTGTGGGCTTCTGTACAAATAGTTCCGTGAAGAGCGCTTCCGATCGGCGTAACCCGTCCTCGGTCAACACCACTGACTTCGCCTTACCTTTAGGGTCCAGGATCAGTTCTTTCTGGTACAGACGGTCAAGCGCGTCCCAGTCAAAACCTTTCCAGGCGCGGCATTCGTCATGCAACGTTAGCCAAAGCAACGCCAGAACCGCGTCATCCACCTTGTCTTCATCTATCGTCATGACCACAGCGGACGCGATCGGGGCCGGGTCCGTCAAGGCTTATTGCTGTCGATCCAGCGGGACATCAATGTGCGATCCCGAAAGCACTCGTCCGGAACAACGCTGCGCTTGATCCGTGCGATACGCTCTGCGAAAGCCACCTGTTTGGAACTCGGTCTGGTATCACGTATGCGTGGCGTTGCGCGCTGTGTATCAATCCACTGACTCAAAGCACGCCGGTCTTACTGGATTTCCCAGGGTAGAACTACGTTTTGTTGCGCCGCTATTTTATGTGCGTAAGCAAGTTGTTTGGCCGTGGCTGGCAGTGCGGTCTGTGTCTCTGAAATGGCAGTTTCGGACATCTGCTTCCCCCCTTGACGGTACAATAAATATAGAACAAAAGAGGATAAAAATCAAGTATGTAATAGAGCTAGATACTCTTAGCACTATATATAGTAGGCTTTTGGCTCTACTGGACAGAAAGCATTTCTCAACACTTAACGGCTGACAATTTCATACAAATGCGCAGCCATCGTAGGTCGCGTGACCACGGCCAGTTATTGTGTATCCAACACTTGTGGGCACGCGTCCCATTTTGGATACACCGAAATTCGAACGCTTCTGTCACTGGCGATAAGGACTGTGTTTTGCCAGCATTGCAAAAACGGTCATTGAAAGCGCTGTCGTTAAAGGCGGCAAAATCTGCTTAACAGTAACCAAGTCGACGTCAGGTTCCTTACAGGCTTGGAATCCTTTCCGAAGAACTGATCTCGCAAAGTCATTGGACAGAAAGACTATGTTAGCCGACAATCGGGCTATGGAGCTGTCAACGACCACACCTGTCCACCTGATCCACGTGGACCCGGACGTCAACATGGCACGGTTCTATGGAATTGAGTTGCAGCCAACGCTGTTTGGGGAAGTGTCCGTCCTGCGTACCTGGGGGCGAATTGGCACAAACGGACAAGCCATGATGGTAACTTATGATGACGAAGTCGAGGCTGCTGATGCACTCCATAACCTCGAAAAGCAAAAGCGCCGTCGAGGGTATGTTCCGGTCGGTGAGTGACTTCGTGTTGCAATCTGTTTCCCTGACAAATCCCGAGCCTGTCGTCTCGTGACCGGGCTCGAGGTTCCAGCCGACATATCGGCTTCCACCCAGAACACCCCAGCATGATCTCCCTGACGCAGTAGCCCCTGAACCGTCTCTTGCGCGCCGGGGCAGGGGCTTTGGGTCATGGTCGCTCCATGCCGTGATGATCTGCCCGTTCGGGTGATGATCCCTTTTGCGCTCCTGCAGGATCGAAGATCCTTTGGCTTCTTTGCCTATGTCAGGCGGGATTTGGACAAGCCAAACGCCACCCGACGTCAGGGGGAAGGCGCGGCCTCCCCCCTCGGACAAGACAAATAGACAAGACCGTGTCCTCGCGCGCTGCGCTGCGGGCCGCACCACTCTTGTCGATTTGTCCTGTCTCGCCCCTCTCCGCGTTCGCCACGGGGCAGGTTTTAGAGACGACGCCCTTTCAGGGCTCGGCTCAAAACCAGCACCAAAAGGAATCAGTCCCGGAGGTCGCACCACAAAGGAGAGACGGTTTTGAACAGTGAAGCAACAACAGACATCGAAAATGACACTAGCCTTCAAGCGGCTGAGATTGCGGCCCAGAATGACCTGTTTCGGAAAGCTCTGATCAATCCGAATGCGGCAATCGAGATGCACTCCAAAGGCATTCAGGGACAGGTTTTCGTGACGCCCGGCGTGTCCGGCGAAGGGATGGAATTTCAGACCGCAGCTTTGTCGGCGGTGGCATCTGATGACCGGTTTGACGAGGGCAATGACCCCTACGGCGATCACACTTTCGGAACAGTGATCGTCAGCGGCCAGAAGCTGTTCTGGAAAATTGACCTCTACGACGCGGATTACAAATACGGCTCCGACCGCCCGTTTGATCCCGCAGTGACGCGTCGCGTTCTGACCATCATGTGCCCCAGCGAATACTGATCCCAATCCCAAACCAGAAAGGAGGTGAACACCATGAGCAATGAAATCTTGCAGCAGCGTATCGCAGAAGCGTGGGCGCTAATCAGGAAGGGCGATGACTTCGACATCGGACGCCGCTTCCTGATCAAAAACGCAGCCGTTTAAGCGGCCACGCTCTACCCCATGAGGGGTAGGGCATCCTTAACACGAAGCGAAACACTCAAACAAGGATTTGCCCCATGAGCAAACTCGAAACATTCACCGCACCGGAGACCATCGAAACCATCGCCCTGTCCGATCTCTACCTGTCCAACCTGAACCCGCGTCAGGACGTTACCGAGGAGGGGATTGCCCTGCTGGCTGATAGTCTGGTCATGTGCGGTCTGATCCAGAACTTGAGCGGCTTGCGCGATGCGGATGGCAAAGTCGCCATCGTTGCCGGTGGCCGCCGCCTGCGGGCTCTGAATATCGCCGTGACTGAACGCCCCGATCTGGCACAGGTCCCCGTGAAAGTCACAGACAACCCGTTTGTGGCCGAACAATGGGCCAATGCGGAAAACACCGCCCGTGAGGAACTGGAACCGGTGGACGAGGTCCGTGCCTATGGTAAAATGGCGGAGAAATCTTTGTCTGTTGCCAAGATCAGCAATGCGTTTGGCGTGACCGAAGCCCATGTGCGCCGCCGCCTCGCATTGGCCGGTCTGCCCGCTGCCGTATTGGACGCGCTCAAAGCTGGTGAGATCAGCATGGGGCTGGCCAAGGCCATGACAGTCAGCACCGAGGAAGAGAAAATTCTGCAAGTGCTGGAACGAGCCAGGGACTGCCGGTGGTTCAGTGAGCATGATGTCAAACAGGCCCTGACGTCCGAGGCTGTTAGCAGCACCAACCGCAAGGCCGTGTTTGTGGGGCAGGAGGCCTATGTTGAAGCGGGTGGCACGGTCACCGCCGATCTCTTTGCCGATGAGACCCTGTTCAATGACGGCGCGCTACTGGATCACCTGTTTGCTGAGAAACTGGCGGCAGAAGCAGAGAAGCTGCGCGAAGCGGATGGCTGGGACTGGGTGGAGACCCATGATGAAAGTTATATTCCCTATGGGTTCTCGGGAAGTGAAGGCATGCACCGTCTGGATATGGTGAACCGGGACTTCACCGAAGAACAGGCCGAACGGTATGACGAAGTTGCGGAACTTCATGAAGGTGAAGCTCTGGACGAGGCTGGCGAAAAGGAGCTGGCCGCGCTCGAGGACTATGCTGCGCCGTTCTATTCTGACGATCAGCGCAAGCTGTCCGGCGTATTCCTCTATGTCAGCAACACTGGCGAGATCAAAACAACATCGGCCTATGTCGCGGCAGAACATATGCAGGCTGCCATTGAGGCGGGTGTACTGGCCCCGGTCAAAGAGCCGGAGATCAAAGAAGCACCTAAACCGGCCTATTCGCAGAAGTTCATCGATGACATGGTGGCGATCCGGCTGGCGGCGGTTCAAACGGCCCTGCTGGACAAGCCTGACTATGTGTTGAGCCTGTTTGCCTTCTCCACCACCCCGGCTTCCGGTCTGACCAGCAATCTGTTTGGGTTTGGCTATGGTGGCGCTGAACGGAACACACCTGAGATCGATGACCAGTTCATCCTCGACCCGCGCCTCGGCGGGGAGCGGGATGAGGCCGCAGACGCAGCCTATGACCAATTCCAGGAGATGGCCGCAAAAGGCAGCGTCGAGGCGTTCAAGGCGTTTCGCGAACTGGGCAAGAAGACCCGCAATGGAGAGATCACAGGTTTTCTGGCCCGGCGGTTCCTGACCCAGCGCGCAGAGTTCATGGCAGAGATCGAGGGTGAAATCGAAGCGAACATGCGCGCGATCTGGACGCCCTCGGCTGAGAACTGCTTCAAACGGCTGAAAGGCTGGCAGCTGGATGATCTCTACAAACACCTGCTGGACCTGCATGTCGACACCGACATGTTCAAAGCCTTCACGAAATCCAAGAAAGGCGCGAAGAACGAAGCGATGCACAAGCTGTTCAATGACAATGAACATCAGGCTGCACTGGGCGTGACCGAGGCACAGAAAGCCCGGATCGATGCTTGGGTGCCGGAGTGCTTCTGAAACAATCGGGTGGGGCGCTTAGCGCCCTACCTTTCAGCGGTGTTGTTCTCTTTTAATTCAATGCTTTACGTTTTCTTCACTTGAAAGGATGTAGCTTGTAGGCTACATTTGGGTATGATAGAAATTCGCAAGACTGCCCTGTTTGATAAATGGCTCAAGGGATTGAAGGACCAAAGAGCGAAAGCCAGGATATTGGTTCGCATCACGCGGTTGAGCCTGGGCAATCCCGGTGACGTGAAGCCGGTTGGTGAAGGTGTCAGTGAACTGCGTATTTCTGAGGGTAAGGGGTATCGCGTTTACTACGTGTCGCGCGGTGACGTTTTGATAATTTTGCTCTGCGGGGGAGACAAGTCATCCCAGCAAGCGGACATCAAAACCGCCAAAGCGATGGCAAAAGAGTTGGAGTGAAAAACATGGGTGTCAAAACAACGAAGTTTGAAGCGGCTGACTATCTGGACAGCCCCGAAGCCATTCAAGCCTATCTTGAAGCGGCTTTTGAAACCAGTGACACGGCCCTGATCGCATCAGCTCTTGGCGATGTTGCTAAGGCCAAAGGTATGTCGAGCGTAGCCGACAAATCCGGCCTGTCTCGGGAAAGTCTCTATCGTGCGCTTAGCGAAAACGGCAATCCGGAATTTGGCACCATCCTCAAAGTGCTGAGTGCTGTGGGTGTTACGCTCACCCCGAAAATGCACGTGAGTTAACCGTTTTAGAAGGCAACCCACCATGTCTACCGATGTAGCTCCTTCAACAGCCGAAAAGACCATTCGCCGCGTTTGGAAATCCGCGCAGATGTTTGTCGGGTTTCATACGGATCAGAAGGGCAAGCCGCGCACGCAGCCAAGGCTCTGGCCGCCCAAGAACGGAAGCGCATCGATCCATAACGACCCGACCGCGCAGGAAGCGATTGTTGTTGTCAAATCCGCTGAAGCAGAGACCGCGCAGGACGTGCAAATAAAATTGCACCCTAACCGGATCGTGGTGCGCCGCGATGCGGAAATGTGGTGGCAGGGTGTGGCTGTGGATGAGCATTCCGTGACGGTGCGAATGGCTGACAACACGCTCATCGAAATCCGGCATGACGGGTCAGTGAAACGCCGCTCAGAAGAAGACGAAACCCATGTGGAAGCCGATGGCAGCATCTTCAAGTTCACCGAGTTTGCCGAGGCGCATATGACAGGTGACGGGGTGGAAATGACCCGGCGCACCGAGGATCGCATTGCCACCATTACAGCGGACGGTGTTGTCGATCGCGCGCGCAAGCGGTAGCCTGTTCTCAATACCTCTAGAGTTCCCTGAGGTTAAACTTGTGGCCCGCTTCGGTGGGCCTCTTTCTTGGGTGCGAGACTGTTGGTAGAGGCTTGCCGAGGCCGCCTCATTTTCCTCCAAAGGTCGTCTCAAACCCATATTGACTGTTGTCGCCAACCTCGAGAATGTCGTGCGTTCCCATTAGCGCATCTGCCTCAGCGCACATAGGTTGGAGCCGACCCAAATCCAGAAGGAAACGCAAACAACATGACGGACGACTGGAATGACTATGCCGATGGTTGGGACGACAATAGCGACGTCAGATATTACGCCGGTTGCGCATTTACTTCGCTCGACGAGCACCTGGATCTTAGCGGGAAGACTTGGCGATCAAAGCGTGTGCTCGACTTTGGATGCGGCACCGGATTGCTGGCGGAAAAAATTGCGCCGCATGTGGCGGAAGTTGTCGCGGTTGATACCTCGGAGAATATGATTGCGGTCCTGAAGGCAAAGAACCTGCCCAATGTCAGGGCCGTTCACGGAGATATGCTAGCAGGAAATGTTCAGGGCTTGGAGACTGGGTTCTCAGGATTCGATTTGATCTGCGCCTCTTCCGTTTGTGCCTTTCTTCAGGATTACACTGGAGCCGTGGCAGTGCTGGCGGGATTGCTCAACAAGGGTGGGCAGTTCGTACAGTGGGATTGGCAGGCGTCAGATGATGGCGGCTTTGGATTGACGACCCATCAAATGAAAACCGCGCTGGAGGCGGCACGATTTGGCTCAATTCGGGTCGAACAGGTATTCGAGATTAATTCTGATGCGCAGACAATGCCTGTTTTGATGGGAGCGGGCATTTGCATTCCGGAATGAATTTGAGCGTGGATGCGGGAGCATCCCGTGCGTTCGCTTAGCTGGCCATTGATATGGCTCGGGCAGCAAAGTTCAACTTAGAGATTTAGCACCGGTTATTGGTCAGACTCCGCCATTTCAAATTGAGTCCGCCTGTTAACCTGATCCGCGCAAGCGCGGTCCAGGGCCGGACCGTCTGGTCTTTGGCCTTCGCCAGTTGGAAAGGGCGACTTTTGCCACCGGTGATCCTCCCACCTTTGCCACGCGGGTCATTCTGACCCAGAAAGGCCACACCCGCACCCGGAACTGAACACTGCGCCTGTGTCGGACCATGGTGATGATGCCGCCGCTCACCACTTCGCATTGTTCAGATGACCCGCGCGCAGCGATCCCAGAGCGTCCTTCCTTTCACTTGGCCTGACAGTTTCAACCTCGTTGCCGGAGAAGATTCTCGGCTGCCGTGTTTCTGAAGAGATGAACATAAGCGGGAAGTCGGGGAAGACGCGTGGTGCCCGGGCCGGGCACCGCGCTTCAACAAGGAATTTCCCCTGCGCCTGCGGCGCATTCCGCGCGGATCAAATTCCCTGCTGACATCCCCTTGATGCCCGCTTTTCCCATGTTCATCGAAACACGCCAAAGCGAGGATCAAACAATGGCAACTCAAACTCTGAAACTGAACGTGAAGACCGGCGAAAAAGAAGGCAAGACTTTCTGGGATCGCTGCGGGGTTCTCTTCGTCAATACCGATGAGACCGGCAACATCACCTCGATCCAGGTCCGGCACAGCATGTTCCCCGGTGTCGAGATGGTGGCCTTCCCGAAGCGGGTCGATGACGAGCCGGTCACCGAGTGACGAGAGGGCAGGGCGGCGCAAGCCGCCCTTTCCATTGCTCCGGCCATAGCCCGGACCACATATGCGCCACACGTGGCGCGCGGCCCAACGGCCGGGCAGGGACACCGTCCCACCACAACTCAGTTATGCTCAGCCCTGCCACACCCGCCGCGGTAGCGGCGGGAAACTGAGCGCGCTGAGGCGCGCAAAAAATGCCATAATGAACTTGAATGTGCCGGTATGTGACGGGCGCCGTTCGGGCAGCCCATGCGGTGCATGATTGCCCTGCGCCAGTCCACCGGCACCCACGCCTGCTGGCTGGAAAAGGGGCGGGACCCTTTTCCCGGCGTGGAGATTGCCTCCAAGAGCAAAACTGTTCCGAGGGCAATTTGAGAAAATGCGGATTTCTAAAATCACCCCCGGTTTCCTCTTGGAGTGTATGACAGGATAAGGTAGTTGTGTTACAAACTCAAAATACAACCAGAGGTATGCATTGAGTAAGCCCACCGATACCACTGTCTTTTCCGTGCGTTTGCCTTTGGATGCGCTGGAGCGTTTGGAAGCGGCTGTGACCGCGCTTGGTGCCAAGAGCCGCAATCAGATCATCCAGCGACTGATCCATCGGTTGATCGGCTATCTCGATCCTGACCCCGCTGTTGTGGATCTTTGGCAGAAGCACTTGCGGCAGGTTCAAGGCGGATACACCAACCTCAATCAGCTTGCGAAATCGGCCAAGCGCGGCACGGTGATCTGGACGGATGACGACCGCCGGGACGTCGAAAATCTCCATCGTGCGATCATTCAGCACCGGCAAGACCTGAAGGCGATGATCACAGCGGCCCGCCGAAACCGTGAGCCTGAATCCGCCATTCGCCGGATCTTGCGCGACGACGATTGGACACCAGAAGAATGAACGCTGCGACCCGCGATCTGACAGCAGGGGACTTCCTGGAGCTTGCCTTCCGCGAGGCTCAGAAGGGTGTCGATAGTTCCAAGCGCCTCAGTCAGCAGCTGCAGGTCGCCAAGCGCATGAAGTTCATGATCTCGCGGGCCTCATCCATCAAGGCGCGGCTTGGTGCCGTGGTTGGAAAGCCCGAGGCAGTTGTGAAACACGTCCGCAAAGGCGGGGTGAAAAACGCGCATGAGCTCCGCCGCCAGATCAACTATCTGACCGTCAGGGCAGAGGGCGTGTTGGACATCCGAGACAATGGCGTGACCCCGCTCGATGCGGATCAGGTCAGTGATTTGATCGAGACCTGGGCCGAGGATTTCAACGGGAAAATCAACTACGGTTACACCCGTCACATGATCGTTTCTTTTCCCGAAGGCACCTATCCGGACGCCGCTCATGAGGCCGGTTTGGAGTTCGCTGATCGTCTGTTTGGGAGCGGTGATTTTGGCGATACCTGGGACTACCTGACAGTGTTCCACAACGACACTGACAACCCCCATGTCCACATCGTTGTGAACAACCGAGGCGTCGAACATGGGCAGTGGTTGGCTATGGGTATGAGCAGCGAAATGAACATCGACGTTCAGCGCTCACTCCAGGTCGAAGTTGCCGAAGAATACGGAATTGAGCTGACCGCAACAACCCGCCTTGAGCGCGGATTACGGCAGGAAGTTGAGACGGACACGTGGAAAGTTCAAGCCGGAATGTCGGTTGTTGAAAGCACTCCGGAAGTCGAAGCTACGGCCCGCGACATGGCCGCTGATGTGATGACTCTATCCATCGCAAGAATGTCGGATCTGTTTGATGCGCGCGCCAACGCCGTCAAAGACCGGATCGAAGAGTTTGCCATCCAACTCGTTGAACGTGAGGAACCTATGGTCTCGAGAGTGGAACATCTGCTGGATCAAGCCCATCATTTCGATGATTACGACGAGCCGGGAGACCCGTCTTATGTGTCCCCCGAAATCATGAGCAACTTGCGGCGACATATCGAATTAGGCGGTTCTGAGGAAACAATAGCGCCCGAGCTGAAGGCTCAGGTTGTTGCCCATATCAGCGACGTTCGGGATAACGAACAGAGCCATCCGTATCTGTCTGCCCTTGCTGATATTGTCGATGACAAGGCGTTCCAGGCGTCCGCTGATTATGCCCCGGCAGCACGCCGATACGAGGTCTATATGCAGGACACCTTGGGCGAGGGGGCCTATGAGGACTTCCAGACTCAGACCAAAGATTTGTTGCAATCCATCGACAAGATGGAAGGGCTTGCCCGTGAGGTTGACGACCCTCATCTGCGCGTTGCAATGGATATTCAAATTGGCGAGTTGAATGGCGATGTCGCAGATCTGCGCACCAACGATCCGGACCTTCAAGCCTTCATCATCGAGGACCGCCGCTATTCAACGATGGTGGGAATGGGCACCGCCGAAATGGATGTCTTGGAGTATCAAGAGGCCGACAAGTGGGCCGCGATCCGTAACGAACTCACCGAAACGGCCAGCAGCTATGGCCTCGATGGTGAGGCGTTTGTTGCCCGCTTTGGCGACCATCACAACGTCACTTTGGGCACAACGATGGGTTGGCGCAACGACGACATTTCGACCGCAGCTGCCCACTTCAAGGCTCAAGGATTGTCGGACAGCCACGACCGAGCAGAGGCCGTTGTTGACGAGCTGCACCAGCTTGCTTCTTCCAGGATCATCGCAATCTCAGAAGAACTCTCAGAGGTTCACGCCCATGCAACGCACCCACTCTTGCAAGGGCGCGGCAACGATGACGGACACAGCTTATAAGGACTTCACCCGGTCTGCCTGATGCGCGCGCCAACGCCCTGGGCAGAACCATCACAGAGTTATCCATCAACTCGCAAAGGAAAAACTATGGTTTCGCGTACAGACTATCTTTTGAACGAAGTCGAACACTTCGCACCCTATTCCAAATTTGATCAATCCGCCCCGCGTGAAGATCGCGTTTCAGAACAGATCGACATCATCAAGAAAGAGCAGCAAGCGATGGATGATCGTGCCGCCATCGCTTCAAAGAGCTTCGACATCGAGGACCAGGCCAACCGCCGTGTTGACGAACACACCGCCCAAGCTGATCTGGTCGGAGAGTTGAAAATCGAGTTGGAGACTGCGGAGAGGTTAGGGGAGCCGGTAGATCTGAACGATATGCAGGCTTTGGTTTCTCAGCACATGAACGATGGTCAGGAATACGACCTGTATCACCCTTACTATTCGTCCCTTGCGGATCTGTCCGGCGACAAAGGTTTTCAGGATTCCGACGACTACCAGTCGCCCGGTGATCGCTTTGTTCAGTATATGCAATCCGCTCTGGGTCAGGCCGGTTTCGAGAACTACGAAGAACAGACCAAAGACATCGTAAACTCCATCGAGAATATGGAAGCTCTTGCACGAGAGGTCGAAGATCCGCATCTGCGCGCCGCTATGGACGTCCAGATCGGAGAGCTGAAGGGCGATGTTGCCGAGCTACGCCCACACGACACCGACCTGCAGGCGTACACTGTTGCAGACGACAGTTACACTACTTCCATGAATGCGGCCGAGTTGGATAACCTGGACCCGTCCGAGGCCGAAAAATGGCTGGCTGTGCGTGATGACATTGTGGCGACCGCCAACAGCTTCGGTCTCGACGGAAACAAGTTCCTGGCCCGCTACAACAATCATGACAGCGTTTCAGTCGGCACAGCGGCGACTTGGAAAGACGCGGACATTTCCACCGCTGCTGCCCACTTCAACAGCCAAGGCGTTCCGGATAGCTACGAGCGCGCCGAGGCCGTTGTTGGTGAGCTGCACCAAGTTTCATCCAGCAAGATTGCCGCTGTGGTGCAGGAGATTGCCCATACCCGCGAACAGGTGATGCACACCCACGAAAATGATGGGCACAGCCTCTAGGACTCCTTGGATAAACGGGGAGGTGTACCGCTTCGAGAGGTCGGCCGACATACGAACGTAATTCACATTCAGAGCTGATAATTGCTGTAGGATCGCGGTGAGGTTTCAAGCGCGCGTATTCATCCCACCTTTTTTAAATGAGGGTTGGTTAACCTCGATGAAATGATGCACATGGGCTTGATACCAAGCGACTCCGGAAATACTGATTTTACCGGCGAATACGACGCCACATCGAGAAGATTAGACACCTAGAGCATCACTAAAATGGCCTTTACCGTTGAAGATTACCTACGCGACGACTACCGAGAGCTGAAACAAATCAATCCTGATTTTGAGAGAGAGTTCGCGGAAAACCGCATGTGTTGGTTTTCCGAAAGTTGTGTGAACAAAGTGGCGATTCTTGCTGCCCTAAAAGAATACTTCGAATATGACGAACTGGATATGGGGCATCCCCCTCCGTTCGCCGAATATGTCGTGTACGATCACAGCCATTTCTTTGCGACAGATCCGATCTTCAGAGAAATTGCGCAGGCGCGCTACGATGAATGGGACCGTCGCACTACAGAGGAATACGGGGCTTGAGCGCGCTCGCTTTTATTGATGAGTCCGGAGATCCTGGCTTCAAGTTGGACAAGGGTTCATCCCAAGTCTTTGTCCTCTGTGTAGTTGTGTTCAAGGATGCGGCAGCGTCGAAGCCTGTAGGGGATGAAATCGCCGCTCTGATGGGCACAGAACGTGTAAAGCCCGAGTGGAAGTTCTCAAAGACGCGTGACGTCTCGCGCGACGCTTTCTTTGAAGCTGCTGCGGCCTGGGACTTCCAATGTCGGTCTGTCGTAGTACAGAAAGAAGAGATTATCTCTCACCATCTGCGAACAAAACCACGACGGTTCTACAACTACTTTACAAAAATGATGTTTGAGAAGGACGGCGGTTTGCTCAAAGGTGCAAAGGTCGTACTTGACGGTTCAGGTGACAGACGGTTCCGAAAGGAACTTGTCGGGTACATGAGACGCGAGCTTCCAAAAGGCTCCATCAAGAAATTTGACTTCAGAGATTCACGAAAGGATCCGTTGGTTCAGCTGGCAGATATGTGCGCCGGTGCCATAGCACGCTCCTATTCGGACAAACGGCGAGACGGTGCCAGATGGCGCACAATGCTAGAGCGGTCTGGGTGCGTCAGCGATGTGTGGGAATTCAAGTAAGGGTGCGCTCTGCTGACCTATCCATGTGAACCCATGGAACGCACACCATACGGAGACAGTTCGGTACAGCAGGGCGACTTCACAACTCGTATATAAGCTGCGGCCCATACGATTTCCACAAAAAAAGGGGCATATTGCCCCTTTTTTTCGACAACCCTACAGGGTTCAACGAGCCCTGACCGGATGAGGTGGGTGGCTCCTGCTCCACCGGCATCGAATGTGCCAAAGTGCAGTTATCAACGACTGCTAGGAAAGGAGCCACCCAATGACAGTAAAGACCGTAGGCCTAGATCTGGCCAAGGACGTTTTTCAAGTTCACGGCATTTCGGAGAACGGCCGCGTTATCTTCAACAAGGCGATCAAACGCGCAAAACTGATTGCGTTTTTTGAGACGCTGCCACCGTGCACGGTTGGCATGGAAGCCTGCGGTTCATCCCATCATTGGGGCCGTCAGCTGCGCAAGTTTGGTCATGACGTCAGGCTTATGCCAGCAAACTATGTGAAGCCTTATGTCAAACGCGGAAAGACAGATGCGGTAGACGCGGAGGCAATTTGCGAAGCCGTCAGGCGCCCGACAATGCGCTTTGTCGAGATCAAGACCGAGGATCAACAGGCTATTCTATCGATCCACCGCACGCGGGATCTGGCAGTCCGGCAGCGCACCCAGCTGGCGAATATGATCCGCAGCCTGTTGCGCGAGTTTGGGCATATCTTGCCTATCGGGATCGAAGCGGTGACGGCCTTTGCGAAGCGCCACCTTGACGGTGATCACCCGGACATGCCCGAGATCGCGAACGGAATGCTTGGTATCCAGTGCTATCAGTTTATCGGTTTGAACGAGCGCATCGAAGGCTACTCAAAGATGATCGAACAACATGCTCTGATAAATGCTGATGCGCGCAGATTGATGCGCATGCCAGGAATTGGGCCAATAACGGCATCGGCCATTGTCACGACGATCGGGGACGCAAAACAATTCCGCACCGGGCGCGATCTAGCGGCTTGGCTGGGGCTGACCCCGCTCAACAAATCCAGTGGCGGCAAAGAGCGATTGGGCAAGATCACAAAAGCTGGCGACCGCTACATTCGCAAGCTGCTGGTCGTGGGCATGACGTCTCGCGCCGTGATGGCGAAACGTTCGCCAGAGAAGGTTGATCTGTGGACAGCCAAGATCATTGCCGACAAACCATTCCGGCTGGCAACAGTCGCGATGGCAAACAAGGCAGCGCGTTCCATCTGGGCGATGCTCACAAAGAAACAGGAATATAGGCAGCCGGCGTTCTAACCGCGCTGACTGCATCCGAGATGCAAGACGTTGAAATGATGATGCGGAATTAAGTCAACCAAGAGCAAGGGCACTCCGAGAATGGCTGCGGCCCTCTTCAGAGGCCGATAACCCGATTGGAACCTCGCTCGCGGAATTCATCAGGGCCAGTGGAGGCAATGCCAAAACATAGACAGGCCGGACAGACGACAGTACTGACGAAAAGACCGCGAATATCACCAGAAAACACTTGCAATGCAGGAGCCACCCACAGAGGTCATTGGGGTCGCCTGTGAGCAAAGACAGGTGAGCGGGACAAAACGGTCAGTCAGGTTGAAGGTAAGTGAATATTCTCAGGACTTTGCCCTTGGCTGGACGTAACGAACGAAGAGGCTGTTGCCCTGTCTCTTCGTTTCGAAGCCTTTGATCGCAGCTACAAGATCGCTCAGTTTTCCCTTTCCGTAGGTCCGAGCATCAAAATCTGGACGTGCAGCGACTACTGACTGGCCAAGTTGCCCAAGATGAAACCACTCATCATCTTGTTGGATACGAGCCATAGCATCCAAGAGTAACTTTGCAGCTTTTTGGGGCTGCTCCTTTGCAGAAGCCAGTTTCTTGGCTTCGCCTTCGTCTGCTACAAGGTTTTCAATAAAAATGAACCGGTTGCACACGTTCCGAAGTGGCTCCGGAGTTTTTTTCTCTCCGATGCCAATCACCATTAAGCCATCCTCTCTGAGACGATTGGCTAAACTGGTGAAATCACTGTCGGAAGAAACCAAGACAAACCCGTCGAACCGACCTCCATGTAGGATGTCCATCGCATCTATCACAAGACCAATATCGGATGCGTTCTTACCCGACGTATTGGCGGTCTGCTGGTGTGCAACAAGACCCAGCGATAGGATTACCTCGGACCAACCTTTCAGCCGACTACTGGTCCAATCGCCATAAACTCGTCTAAGCGCGGGTTCGCCTATTGAAGCGACCTCCTTGAGAATTGCTTCCGCAAATTTGGCTGGTACGTTGTCGGCATCAATCAGCGTCGCCAATAACGGTTGAGCACGTTCGGTCATCTGGTTGGCACCATGTTTTGTCTACTCTTGTCTTAACTTGTCGCTACTTATCGAACTGCCGACACGAAAACCAGAACACTCACAAAAACAGAGACCTGGAGTTTACTTAGCGGTCAGCGATAGGCTCGCAGCGGACGTTCGGTAGTTTCAGCCCGATGTCTGCTTTGCGGACAAAGCGGACGATGTCCGCACACAAGATTTGCATCAATAACATGGCCAATTGACTTCAGAAGACAGGTTTTAGCCTGTCTAACATCCAGCGCATGTCAGGTGGCAAGACCGGTGGTTTTGTCGTCATCATTGGGGCTTGTGATAGCTGCTGGGCCGCTTGCAAGCATGCCTGGGCTTGTTCATGAAGTTGCATCTCAGTCAGCGCCATCGCGCGGAGTTTTAGGTGGCCAGCTTCATTTGGGCGCATGTCATAGGCGGCAGAGGCATCCTCAACACTGCCTTCGAAATTTCCGCCGCAATACCTTGCAATGCCACGCATGAACAGCCGATATGGTTGCAGTGGATCCTGCTCGCCACGCTCTACGAGACGCGAAAATGCAGCATCAGCCCCCGCAAATTCAGACCTACGAAGCAAAATCTGACCTTCAAGTTCATGGTTTTCCAAATACGCGGGATTAAGTTGCCGTCCTCGTTTAAGATCAGCGAGCGCTCCTGAAGGTGCTGTCAGACCAATTCGAACCAGTCTCTGTTTACCCCTAAATGCCGGAACTTATGCTGAACAAAGTTGGCGCCACTCGGAGAGAGCAGCGGCGCGGTTGAGCTTGAAATTGTCTCTGCTGTAGAGGGCGCGTTCCTGATTGAAATGGTTGTGGACGGATGAATGAACTGCGGCGAACTTCTGCAAACATCGCATTTGCCTGAAGCGGAGCATCGCACGTTCTCTTCGTCGAAATGGCAGATGGGAATTCTCGGCCCGATTGTTCAGCCAGCGGCAGGTCTCTTGCCGACTACCGTTCCCGACAATTCTCATCGCCGCGCCATAAGACCGCAGTTTGTCCGTCACGATGGATTCAGGTTGACCGTAGCGTTTCATTGATTTTCTGAGGAATTTCAACGCAGCTTTGCGGTCACGGCGCTTGGTCACATAACTTTCCAGCACCTCGCCTTCGTGATCCACAGCCCGCCATAGGTAGTGCGTCTCGCCATTGATCTTCACGAAGACCTCGTCCAGATGCCACTGCCAGTTCGAATAAGATCGCATCCGATTGACCCTGTTTCTGCGGATCTCTGCCGCGAATATCGGGCCAAATCTGTTCCACCAAAAACGCACAGTTTCGTGGCTGATCTCGATGCCGCGCTCGTGCAAAAGATCTTCAACATTGCGAAGCGAAAGCGGAAACCGAACATACATCATGACGGCCAGACGGATGATCTCGGGGCTCGTCTTGAAGTAGCGAAAAGGGCTGCGTCTTGTCATCCTGCGACGCTAAGTGCTCGCCCTACCCGCCTCAATAAGTTTCTTCTGACAGTGCCGGAAAGTGCGTTGTTTGATGCGGTACAGGTTTGTGGTGTGTTCAACTTGGTGAACCGCCTCGTTGAGGGGACAGGTATTAGCAAAGTTGCTCGGGACCCTGAAACGATTGATGTGGAAACCGTCGCAAAGTTGACCAGTACGTCATTCTATACTGACTTTGGCAGGGCCAATGGGCTCGATGTGTGACCAAATGGGTCGGCTTAGGGCTCAAACCGGTCATCTGACGGTTTCAATAGGTCATCGGGTCGGGTCAGACGGCATCAAGGTCAGCAACGCGGACAAAGCCGACCTTGCAGAAAAGTGAGGGAATCCTTGAAAAAGCTTCCTTCCGCTGGAATGGTTTCTCCGACAGAATTTTCTGAGGAATTTAGAATGCCTTTTCCCAAACTTGCGGCGGTTTCGTCGATTTTTCTCACTATAGCCAGTTCGCAAGCGCTCTCCCAGGATGGGGGACCAATACTGTTCACAAACGTCAACGTGTTTGATGGTGTGAATGAGGAAATGATTACAAATGCCAATGTCATTGTAACCGACAATCTGATCACAGATGTGTCCTCAGAACCCCTCGCCGTCGCCAATGGTATCGTCATCGATGGCGGCGGGCGCACGTTGATGCCGGGCCTGATCGACGTACACTGGCACACGCTTTATTGTTGCAATCCGCAGAGTGTGGTTGTGACCGGCGATATTCTTGAGGTCGCGGTGCGGGGTGCCATCGGGTCCGAAGGCACGTTAATGCGCGGCTTTACAACGGTGCGCGACGTTGGCGGCAATTCATTTGCCATAAAACGGATGATTGACGCAGGCGAGATCGAAGGCCCCCGTATCCTGCCGTCCGGCCCACCCGTGACACAAACCGGCGGCCACTTTGACTATCGCCCCTACCAAGCGGTTCCGACGAACGGCGCGGATTCGCAATGGTACTGGTACAGCGTTGGTTTGATGGCGCAGGCTGATGGTGTTCCGGAAGTGGTCAAACGCGCGCGTGAGATCATGCGCATGGGCGCGACCCAGCTTAAGATTTCCACCGGCGGCGGGGTGTCATCTACCTATGACCCTCTGGATGTACGCCAATACACCAAGGCCGAAATCGAGGCATTCGTAGAGGTGGCTGACACCTACAACACCTATGTTGCATCTCATGTCTTCACGGACGAGGCAGTGGAGATAGCCGTTGCCGCTGGCGTTAAGTCCATCGAGCATGGCTTCTTGATGAGCCGCGAAACGATGGAACTGATGCGCGACAACGACGTGTGGTTGTCAGTGCAGCCTCTTCTGGATGACGAGGATGGCTTTTCTTTCGACGACCCTGTTAGCCAGCAGAAATGGATCGACGTCACCAACGGTACAGA
>NZ_JBXWNI010000017.1:0-62312 GCF_059610285.1 Ruegeria sp. YTSA072
GAAGCCGAAGCCGAAGCCGAAGCCGAAGCCGAAGCCGAAGCCGAAGCCGAAGCCGAAGCCGAAGCCGAAGCCGAAGCGGCTGTGGAGCTGACCCAGAAAGAGAACTCCGCTCCGCCGGAAGAAGCGCATCGTGAAGAGCCGCAGCAGGAAGAAAAACGCAGTGGATTTGTCCCCGCTTTGCTCGGTGGTGTGATCGCGGCGGGAATTGGATTTGCAGCTGGCAGCGCGGGCTTGTTTGGATCTGGCGATACAGATGCGCTTACCACGCTTGAGGCGAAGCTCAACGATCAGTCCACACAGATCGAGGCACTAACCAAGTCCCTGTCCGACACATCTGGCGTCGACAGCAAGATTGCAGCGCTGACCGATCAAGTGACACCGATCACCTCCGATCTGGATACGCTCAAATCCAGTGTCGATGAGTTGGCGGGCAAGATTGATCCTTTGGCCAGCCGCCTAAGTAAAATTGAAAGCGACGCGCTGACCCAAGGCGCGTCCCCAGAAGCGTCGGCAGCCTTTGAGGCCGAACTGAAGAAATTACAGGACTCACTGGCGGCGCAGCGGGTCGAAGTGGAAAAAATGGTGTCGGACGCACAAACGCTTGAGGCGAAAGCCTCGGCAGAGGCTCTGGCAGCGACCAACGCGGCGATCCTGTCGCGCCTGCATGGTCAACTGGATGCTGGTCAGCCTTACGCAGACCTTGTCGCCGAACTGAAGGCAGGCGGTGTTGATGTGCCTGAGGCGCTATCGGGCCCTGCCGATAAGGGTGTTGCAAGCGTGTCGACCTTGCGGGCATCGTTCTCACCCGCTGCGCGAACCGCGTTGGCGGAAGCACGGGATGCGGACAAAGCCACTGGTCTGGTGGCGTTCCTGCAGCGACAGACCGGGGCGCGTTCGGTTACCCCACAAGATGGCGATGGCCCGGATGCGGTCCTGTCTCGTGCCGAGTCGGCTCTGTCCAGTGGCGACGTCTCAACGGCCCTGACCGAACTTAAATCCCTGCCCGAAGCGGCGCAGGCAGCTATGGCTGATTGGGAGCAGGCAGCCCAGGCGCGGGTTTCCGCGGTGGATGCTGCCAATGCGCTTCAGCCTAGCGTGAACTCGAACTGAAGGACCTGCCATGCTGTGGTCACTGTTTAAGATTCTAGTTTTTGTTGCGATTATCGGTCTTCTGGCCGTGGGTGCGGGTTCCCTCATGGAAACCAGCGGTGGTGTACAGATCACAGCCGGCGGGACGGAGTACACTCTGGGGCCGTTGCAATCGGTCATCGCGCTGGGCGTTCTGGTTTTTGCAGTTTGGCTTTTGTTCAAGCTGCTGACCCTGTTGATCGCCACGCTGAAGTTCCTCAACGGAGACGAAACCGCACTCTCGCGCTATTTCGACCGCAGTCGCGAGCAGCGTGGGTATCAAGCGTTGTCCGATGGTCTGATGGCGCTGGCCTCGGGTGAAGGGCGCGTGGCTTTGAACAAGGCCACCAAGGCAGAGCGGCTTTTGAACAAACCCGAGCTGACCAACCTGCTGGTGGCTCAGGCTGCCGAGATGAACGGTGACACCCAAAAGGCGGCTGACACCTACAAAAAGCTGGTGACGGACAATGCAACCCGCTTTGTCGGTGTGCGCGGTATCATGAAACAGAAACTGGCCGAAGGGGATGACGAAACCGCCCGCAAACTGGCCGAAAAAGCGTTGGCCATGAAACCGCGTCATCTGGAAACACAGGACATTCTGCTGGGTCTGCAGACCAAGGCGCAAGATTGGGCAGGCGCGCGGTCGACACTGACAGCCAAGTTGAAATCCGGCCACCTGCCGCGTGACGTGTTCAAGCGCCGTGATGCTGTGCTGGCCCTGTCCGAGGCCAAGGGGATTCTGGACGAGAACGCCACGGTCGAACAGCAAGAGCGCGCGATTGAGGCGAACCGCCTGTCTCCTGATCTGGTGCCGGCCGCTGCAATGGCAGCGCGCGCCTATATCGAAAAAGGCAAACCGCGCAATGCGACCAAGATCCTGAAAAAAGCGTGGGAGGTGCAGCCGCACCCCGATCTGGCCCATGTCTTTGCCGAGATTGCGCCGGATGAAACGCCACATGAACGGATCAAACGCTTTACCGCGCTAACCCGCATTCACCCTGAGAATATGGAAACCCGTCTGATTTTGGCGGAGCTGAACATCGTGGCCGAAGACTTCCCCGAGGCGCGCCGCGCGCTGGGCGATGTGGTCGAAAAGCAGGCGGATGCGCGCGGTTACACGTTGATGGCCGCTATTGAACGGGGCGAGGGGTCCTCGGACGCAGTGGTACAGGGTTGGCTGGCCAAGGCGCTGACTGCTCCGCGCGGGCCACAATGGGTCTGCGACAATTGTCATGACATTCAGCCCGAGTGGGCTCCGGTCTGTCAGAACTGCAGCAGCTTTGACACGCTAAGCTGGCAAACACCGCAAACGCCGGAAATCGCAAGCGCGACGGGTGTCCATATGCTGCCTCTGATTGTTGGTGCGTTGGAAGACAGCAGCGAGCCGGAAGCTGAGGTCGAGGTTGAAGTGGAAGACGTCGAGGAACCGGTTGATCCCGAGATCATCGAATTGGATGTGGAACCAGTCCGCCCCGACGTCGAACCCGTGGTCGAGAAACAGGCCTGACGCGCTATTCCTCAGGCGAGTTCCTGACATAAGTCCAGCGGTACGTCGGAGGTGTGGGGCCTTTGTTGCGGCCACCTTGCTGCATTTGCTCCCACGCATGTGCCAGTATGCCGACTGACCGGGAGAGGCAAAACAAACCACGCGCAAGCGGTGGTTCGAACCCAAGCTCTGCGTAGATGACAGCCGTGGCCCCGTCGATGTTCATCGGGACGGGTTTGCCTTTGCGACGTGCAAGCTCTGCTTCGATATCCAACGCGATTTTCCGGAAACGTCCGTCACAGGCGCCGCGTTCTACGGCCTCAGCGACCAGAGCCATCAGTCGCGGTGCGCGTGGATCGGTCGGTGTGTGAAACCGGTGGCCGAAACCCGGCAGTATCTTTCCGTGGTCGTCGATCCAGTTGTCAATCGCTGCACCGATCCCGCCCGAGTGGGACCCGACAAAGTGATACAGCTCAACCGCCTGCTCACCGGCGCCGCCGTGGATGTCGCCCAGCATGTTCACCGCGCTGGCCATTGCGTTGTTCAAAGGCAAACCGCAGGTCACTGCCATCCGAGCCGTCGCAATAGAAGGTGCCTGTGGTCCATGATCCACGGCGGCAACCAGGGCCGCTTCGAACAGATCTGCCTGTGCGGGTAACGGGCGGTTGCCGCGAACCAGAAACCAGATCATTTCAGCGAAACTGAGGTTGCCGATCAGGTCCTCGATGGGTTCACCGCGCAGGGCGATGCGCCCGGGTTCCATGTCAATGATAGATGTGCTCCACCAGTCGGAAACATCGCTCATATCACACCATCCTTAGCCAGTTCCTTGATCTCATTCGGTGACAAGCCAAGTTCGGACCAGATTGAATCGTTGTCCGCGCCCAATTCCGGCGGTGAGACTTTCGGCAAATTTCGCTGCCCGTCCATCACCACGGGGCTGCCTGCCAGCTGCATGTCCTCTCCGTGCACGTGCAGAGATCCAATCAGCCCCCGGTTAGAGAGTTGTTCGTCCGCCAACGCCTCGGGGACTGTCAGCACTTGCCCCGTGGGAACGCCCAAGCCATTCAATTCGCTGACCCACTCGCTCGCGGGACGCAATTTCAGGGATTTCTCCAGCTCACCCCGCAAAGCGTGGCGGTTTCGTTTGCGATCTTCGCGTGTTGTATAGTCAGGGTCATCAAACAGGTCCTCGCGGCCAAGATGCCGGGCAAGCGCCTGCCATTGTTCATCGCGATTGGCGGCGATGTTGATCGGGCTGTCGGATGTGGCGAAGGTACCGGACGGTGCCGAGGTTGTGTTTTCATTGCCATGCGCGCCGGGCATCACACCGCCGACAAGGTAGTTGGACACAACCCATCCCATGGTCGAGATCACGGCCTCGGACATGGCAATATCCAGAAACGCGCCACGGGGATTTGCGTTCAATGCGGCACTCACCGCAAAGGCGGCCGTCAGCCCCCCGACCGTATCAGCCAGCGGATAGCCAACGCGGTAGGGCGCGGTGTCTGGTGCGCCGGTGATCGACATGACCCCGCTGATGCCCTGAACGATCTGGTCATAGGCCGGGTCGTCGCGGCGCGGACCGTCCTGCCCGAACCCACTTATTGCGCAATAGATCAAGGCAGGGTTTTCGGTACGAAGAACGTCATACCCCAGACCCAACCGATCCATCACGCCGGGCCGGAAGTTTTCAACCAGAACATCCGCCGTTTTAACAAGCTGCTTTAGCAGAGCCTTGCCCCGACTGGATTTCATATCCAGCGTGACCGATTTCTTCTGCGCGTTCTGCGCCAGAAAACTGATCCCCATACCGGCGTTGTTCCGGTCAGGGTCAGCCCCAAGTACACGCGCCAGATCACCGCTATTGGGGCGTTCGACCTTGATCACCTCGGCCCCCATCAGAGCCAGTTGGTAACAACAATACGGGCCAGCAAGCACGTTTGTCAGATCAAGAACCCGAACACCCCTGAGCGGTTCAGTCCCCATCAGCCACACCAGCGGCCCGTGCCCGTGCACGACGTGCGCGGTAGCTGGGCAGCAGAACCAGCAGAACGGCAATGGCAAGCAGTCCCAAGGTCATCGGACGTTCCCAGATAAACGCGATGCCATCATACAGCTGCATCGAGCGCGAAAAGTTATCCTCCATCATGCCGCCCAAGATGAACCCGATCAGCAGGGGTGCCAGCGGATAGTCAGCGAACTTCAAGGCCGTTGCGCATACGCCGAAACCCACCAGGATCAGCAATTCGGTGGCATTGTTCTGCCCGATATAGGCGCCCATCAGCGTGAAGAACAAAATGAACGGGATCAAATAGTTGCGCGGAACTGCCAGCACTTTGGCGATGTAGGGGATCAGCGGCAGGTTCAGGATCAGCAGGACGAGGTTGCCAATGAACATCGACATGATCACCGCCCAGAAGATCTGAGGTTCATCCAGCATAAGGCGCGGGCCAGGGGTGACGTTCAGGGCAATCAAGGCACCCAGCAGGATCGCGGTCGTTCCGGAACCGGGAATGCCCAGTGTCAGCAGCGGCACGAAAGATCCGGTGCAAGCCGCATTATTCGCCGATTCAGGCGCGGCCAGACCTTTGATCGAGCCTTTGCCGAATTCCTCCTGCTCATCCTTGGGGGCAATGTTCCGTTCCACCGCATAGCCGAGGAAACTGGCAATTGTCGCGCCCGCGCCGGGCAGGACGCCGATAAAGAAGCCCTGCACCGATTGGCGACCGATGACCGGGGTGATGGCCTTCGCCTCGGCCTTGGTAATGCGCAGATCCTTGATCTTGCCGTCATCACCTTTCAGGTCCTTGGGTTTAAGCACCAGGAACAACGCTTCGGGCAGGGCGAACATCGCCATGGCCAGGGTGATGAAGCCAAACCCGGATTGCAGGTCCATGATGCCCATTGTGAAACGCGGAAGATTGAACAGCGCCCCCTCTCCGACGGTGGCCATGATCAATCCCATGGTCGTCATGATGATGGCCTTGGCCACTTGCCCCGAACCGGCAAAGGCTGCGATGGCCGAAAGACCCACCACCATCAGTGCGAAGTATTCGGCTGAATGGAACAGCAGAGCGACCGAAGACAGTGCCGGAGCAAAGACCATCAGCAAAATTGCCCCTATCGTGCCGCCTGCGAAACTGGCGATTGCCGCGATGGTCAGGGCCTTGCCCGCTTTGCCCTGCCGGGCCATTGGATAGCCATCAAAGCTTGAGGCCACGGTGCCCGCGACCCCCGGCGCATTCAACAGAATGGACGAGGTCGAACCACCAAAGATCGCGCCATAATAAACCCCCGCCAAAAGGATCAGTGCGGCGGATGGATCGCCCATCGAGATCGCAACCGGGATCATGATTGCGATGATCGACATCGGGCCCAGACCCGGAAGCATGCCGATAAACGTGCCGATAAGGCATCCGGCTACGACCATCAGCAGGTTTTGAATTGAGAATGCCGTTTGCAGGCCGATCAGAAGTCCTTCTAGCATGTCAGCCTCCGAAGACGCCCGGCAGGGGTCGCATATAAATTCCAAGAACTTCCTGAACCAGATACCAGACGGATCCGGTGGCAACGAACGCCACGGGCAGCATGATGTGCCATTTGCGTTCACCCAGAATGAAAGACCCAAGGATCAAGAAACTGGATGTCGCGATCAGAAAACCGACCGGGCGCAGGCACAGGGCATAGACAACCATCAGCACCAGAAGAGAAATTGCCTGACCCAGGTGATACTCCCCAAGTCTGCGGTAATCGATATCGGCCTCTTTGACTTCGCTCTTTTCCAAGCCAAGCAGGATGATTGAACACGCGACCACGCCCAGAATAGACAGCACCTTTGGAAACGTGCTGGGCCAGATCGGATTTCTTTGCATGAAAGGAGGAAGACTTCCATCCATCGTGAACCAGGCGGTGTACCCATATGTCAGGCAAACACCCAGTAAAATAAGCGCGATCCAGCGATCCAGCGCCATAACGTCCCCTCCCATGTGTCTTGGTTCTTTGGGACGGCAGAGCGACCGAACGCTCTGCCGTAGATTGCTTTAGAGGAAGCCCAGCTTCTTCATCAGGTCGCTGATCTGCTGTTCCTGACCTTCCAGAAACGCTTCGAAATCGGCACCCGAGTTGTGGATGTTGACCCAACCGTTACGAGCACGAACCTCTTCCCATTCGGGCGTGTCATACATCTTGGCGATGGCTTGCTGATAGGCGGCCAGCTTGTCCTCGGGCAGGCCGGGGGCAGCAAAGAATCCGCGCCAGTTCACGAAAGTGGTGTCGATGCCCTGTTCTTTCATGGTCTGTGCGTCAGGTGCTGCATCAACGCGTTCCTCTGCGGTCACACCGATGATTTTAACCTCACCCGCGTTGGCCAGATCGACGGCTTCCGAGAAACCGGTCGACAGTGCGGCGATCTCACCCGACAGCAAGGCAGCCATAGCTTTTCCGCCCGCGTCATAAGGGATGTATTTAACGCCCAGTGCGTCCTTGCCAGCGGCTTCCATGACCATTGCGGCGACCAGATGGTCCATGCCGCCAGGTACCGAGCCGCCACCAATCGCGGTTGCGCCCGGATCCGCGTCATAGGCGGCCAGCAGGTCCGCCATCGAGTTGATCGGGCTATCTTTGCCTACAACAATCGCTGCGTAGTCGCCGATTGTGCCCGAGACCAGTGTCAGGTCACGGAAGTTATGCGGGAACACACCGGTCAGCGAGCGGATCACGATGGGCGTCGAGTTGACCATCAGCGTGCCGTGGTTGCTGTCGGCGTTTTCAATCAGGAAGCCGATGGCTTTACCGCCGCCGCCGCCCGACATGTTCTCATAAGATGCTGTGCCGACCAGACCAGCATTGGTCAGGGCCTCGCCAGTTCCGCGGGCGGTACCGTCCCAGCCACCGCCGGCGCCGCCGGGGATCAGAAAGTGGATGCTGTCGACGACTTCTTCGGATGCGGCAGGTCCAACCAGACCAAATGCTGCAACAGCTGCGATCAGGGCCCGACGGCCCAGGTTAAATGTTGTCATTATGTCCTCCCATTTGACAACTGGCCGCTCAGCGGCACAGATTATCCTGCACCTAAACACGCCAACCTGACATCAACCTGTCATGCAAAAAGAAACTGATTTTCGCCCATGAAATTTCTGCTTGTCGAAGACAATCTCGACCTCGCGAACGCGATCAGTTCCCGCATGCAGCTGGATGGTCATGTTGTTGATCACGCAGCAAATTTAGAGGATGCGCGCGCCTTTGTTGCGACCGAGGAATACGACCTAATCCTGCTGGATATCATGTTGCCCGATGGGGATGGCCGCGAGTTCCTAAGGCAGCACCGCGCAAGCCGTTTGGACACGCCGGTGATCGTTCTGACCGCGCGCAGTCAGGTTTCGGATCGAATCGGTTCGCTCGATCTGGGGGCGGACGACTACGTCACCAAGCCTTTCGATCATGCTGAACTTGAGGCCCGCTGCCGCGCCGTTCTGCGTCGGAAGTCCGGAAGCTCAAAGTCGACGATTGAAGTTGGCGGAATTATCTTTGATCCGGTTGCTGGTCATTTGACCGTCGATGGTGTCACGCTCTCTCTACGCAATCGCGAGCTGAGAATGATCGAGCTGTTCATAAACGCGCCGGGTCAGGTGTTTTCCAAGCAGAAGCTGGCGGATAGGTTGTTTTCTTATGATGACAACGTGTCGGACAACGCGATTGAGGTCTATGTCGGACGCCTGCGCAAGCATCTTGAAAAATCCGGCATGAAAATCACTACGTTGCGCGGGCTGGGATACAGGTTGGATCATGACGACTAGCCCAACCGTTTCGGGATCACTAAGAAATAGGCTGGTGTTGACGCTGATCGGCGGAGCGGCGGTCCTGGCGATCCTATTGTTCCTGACGGTGCGCAGTTATGCCGCAAAAGTCGCCCAACAGGGACAGGACGATATATTGGGGGCGTCCGTCTCGTCGATCCTTGATGCCGCAGCGCTTAGGGATGGTCACCTAGAGGTGGACATCCCCTATGCCGCGTTTTCCATGCTCAGCACGCCGTCGGATGACCGGGTGTTCTATGCCATTTATCAGGATGGAGAATTCCTGTCCGGCTACGATGATCTGAGCCTCGCAGATGGCCCGATTGAAGGCAGATGGGCATTTCAAACCGGTCAGGTCCGCGGCGAGCGTGTCCGTCAGGTCAGCGCCAGCCGAACGCTGGTCGGTTTGGGCCGCCAGACCGAAATTGAGGTCGCGTTGGGGCAAACGCAGGACGCGTTATCCGACACGCTGGATCAGATTTCACGTAACGCAGCGTATTTGGGGATCGGGTTCTTTCTGCTGACCGCCGCGCTATCATTCTGGGTGACATCATCAACGATCGGCCAGTTGAACAAACTGACGACCTCGGTCACACGCAGAGGTCCGCAGGATCTAAGCCCGTTCAAGAAACCCGTGCCAAAAGAGATGGCACCGCTGGTGACGTCGCTGAATTCGCTCATGGGTCGTCTGGACCAATCGCTTAGCCAATCCGAGGACTTTATCGCCGAAGCCGCGCACCGGGTGCGAACGCCGCTTGCCACCGTCAGGTCTTATGCCGAGGCGACCCTTCACCGCGTGGAACGGGAAGACAACCGCGAAGCCTTGAAGGCCATGGTACGTGCCATCGACGAAAGCTCGCGCGCGGCAGGGCAGTTGCTGGATCACGCGATGATCACCTTCCGAGCGGATCATCTGGAACGGGAAGAGATTGATTTGGTCGTTCTGATCCGCGATCTGGTGCAGCGCCTGATCCCGATTGCCGAAATGAAAGAGTTGACACTTTCCTTGTCGGGTGAGCCGTCGGTTCCGTACTCGGGCGACTCGATCCTGATCCAGAATGCTGTGCGAAATATGGTCGATAACGCGATGAAATACGCACCATCTGACAGCGCTGTTGAGATCACGATCATTGCACATCCCGAACCCCAGATTCAGGTGCGCGACTCGGGTCCAGGCTTTCCGCCTGATGAAATCGACACGCTGACGCGACGGTTCGAACGCGGACAGAACGCGGTTGGGACCATCGGGTCCGGTCTGGGGTTGACGATCGCACAGGATGTGGCAACGGCGCATGGGGGCGCATTGATCCTAAAGAACCGGTCAAAGGGGGGCGCATGCGTTATCTTATCGCTCTAGTTTTGTTGGTGGCTCCCTGCCTCGGATGGGCCGACGATTGGGAAGACCGTCTGGTCTTTAATGAAAGCGCCGAAGGTCCGCGCCTTCGGGTGATTTCCAGCACCGATACTGTTTTGTTCGCGCCGGTGATCGAGGGGTTTGTTGCAGAGAACCCCCGGATTAGTGTGGAATACCTGGTTTCCGGAACCGCCGACATCAACCGTCGTGTCCGCGCAACGCCCGATGTCTTCGACGTGATCATCTCCAGCGCGATGGACCTGCAGTTGAAGCTGGCAAATGACGGCTTTGCCCTGTCTATCGACGATGTCCCCGTCCCGCACTGGGCGCAATGGCACCACAGCCTTTTCGCATTCACCTCAGAACCCGCGACAATCGTGATAAACCGAACCGCGTTTGAAGGGCAGCCCATCCCCCAGACCCGGCAAAGCCTGATCGAAGCATTGCGCAAACGACCCGAAGAATTTCGGGGCAAAGTTGGCACCTATGACGTGCGCCAATCTGGTCTGGGATATCTGTTTGCAACCCAAGATGCGCGCGCGTCTGAGACCTATTGGCGCTTGATGGAGGTTATGGGCGGCCTGGATGTGCGGCTCTATTGCTGCTCGGGCGAAATGATCAATGACCTAGCGGATGGCTCGATCCTGGTTGCTTACAATGTTCTGGGCAGTTACGCCGCTGTCCGAGCCGAGGGCAAAGACGCCCTTGAGGTCGTGTTACCGTCTGATTTTCAAACAATTATGATGCGCACAGCGATGGTTTCGAATGCCACGCCAGAACCCAAAGCAGCCGAGTTGCTGCTGCGATACCTCGTAACTGAGCGACCAGCTGTGGCCGAAGCGGCCAGCCCGCTTCCTCTTTTGCAGCCGAGTGATGGTTCTGACGGGCGTGAGAGAATCGGCCTTGATCCCGCTTTACTGACCTTTCTTGACGGGTTGAAACGAACAAAGTTCCTTTCCGCATGGGAAGATGCCGTTATTCAGTAAAAAGACCGCCACCTAAGCCCGGCGGGTCGGTAAAAACCGAGACCAGCGCCGGTACTGTTGGAATTCCTTTCCAACATCAATTGTCGCAATCAATTCCGTTTGCTAACGTCACCCACGCGTCGGGGAGGGCGTGTAAATCCAAATGTTGGACTATTCTCATAACGCTTGGCTTGTGGCGGCGTCTCTGGCTGTTGCGATGATGGCTGGATTCACAGGGCTTTATCTGACGCATGGGGCCTCAAAACTGGACGATCAGAAACGCAAACTGGTCGTGGCGTTGGCTGCGATCATTCTGGGCGGTGGCATCTGGTCTATGCATTTCGTGGCCATGCTGGGCCTGCAACTGCCGATCCTGTTTTACTACGATGCTTTGATCACCCTGATCTCAGCCCTGGTCGCGATCCTGATGGTTGGCCTTGCGCTGCTGATCCTGCATTTCCGTCCCCGCACGATGGGAACGATTGTCGGTGCGGGAGTGATCGTGGGTCTGGGGATTGTTGTCATGCACTACGTCGGCATGGCCGGGATGGAGCTGTGCCGCCCCGTTTACAATGTTTGGGACGTGGTGATTTCGACCCTGGCCTCGGTCGTTTTGTCGGTGCTGGCAATCTGGGTTGCCTATGACAACCGAACGCAGCGCAACATTCTGCTGGGAACGGTGTGTTTCGGGTTGGCGGTCTTCACCATGCATTTCGTCGCCACCGGCCTGACTGATTTTGTCGCAAGCGAAACCGCCGGTCGCGCCGGACCTGCGCTAAACAATCAGGTGCTGGCGATGGGGGTCACGGTTTCGGTGTTCCTGATCTGTGGTGCATTCCTGCTAACGGGCATCACCTTCATCGAACCTGCGGCAGCAGAGATATCGCCCAGCGCGCCGGAACCTGCCCCGGAACCAGAGCCCACATTGCGGGCTGGGGTACCGTTTGAGCGGGAGGGACAAACCTTTTTCGCCCAGCCTTCCAATATCGCAGCCATCCGGGCCGAAGGGCATTACACCGTTCTCTATATAAACGCCGAAAAACTGTTTTGCCCGTGGTCCATTACCGAAGCTGAATCGCGCTTGGCACCTGACGGTTTTTTGCGGGCTCATCGCAGTTATCTGGTGAACCCTAAACAGGTCTCGCGGTTCGAGAGGCACAAGGACAACGGCACCTGCTATTTCGATAGTGTCGATGCGCTAGCCAAGGTGCCGGTCAGCCGATCCCGCCTGACGGACATTCGCGAGGCGCTGGGCCTTTGATCGCAGCTCGTGCAGCGCATTCGCATTTCGTGAAATAAGCCGCGCTCTCCGTTTCCACTGGCTGGAACGGATGGCTTCAGCGTTCTTTCCTTACCGCAGGTCCCCCAAGGCATACCGCTTGGACCCAGGGAGGAAAAACATGATACCAGCCGGTTTTGAGTATCACCGGCCAGGCGATGTCGCCTCGGCCATTGGCATTTTGCAGGAACACGGAGATGAGGCGCGCGTGATCGCGGGCGGGCACAGCCTGATCCCGATGATGAAGCTGCGTATGGCCGAAATGGGCCACCTAGTCGATCTGCAAGCTATCGAGGAGCTGAAGGGCATCGAGGTTGGTGCCGACACGGTTTCGCTTGGCGCAATGGTGACCCAGCATGAGCTGATCACTCATGACGGCTTGGCTACAGCCATTCCGTTGATCCGAGAGGCCGCGCTGCAGATCGCGGATCCTCAGGTGCGATATGTGGGAACTGTTGGTGGGAACGTCGCCAATGGTGATCCGGGCAATGATATGCCGGGGTTGATGCAATGCCTGAACGCGACGTTCGAACTGTCTGGCCCCGATGGTCGCCGCAGTGTCGCTGCGCGTGAGTTTTATGAGGCTGCTTACTTCACTGCGCGTGACGATGAGGAAATCCTGACCCGGATTTCGATCCCGGTGCCGGGCGCGGGTGTGGGTCAGGCCTATGAAAAGCAGAAACGCAAGATCGGTGATTATGCGACAGCGGCAGCTGCCGTGATGGTTGGCAATGGTCAGGCCTCGGTCGCGATGACCAATCTGGCGGACACACCCGTCTGGTCTGAAAGCGCAAGCAATGCGCTGGCGGATGGGGATGTCAGCGGTTGTGTCGCCGCGATGCTCGAAGCCATCGACCCGGTGGCCGACAATCGTGGCCCCGTCGAATTCAAGAAACACGTGGCCGCTGTGATGCTGCGCCGCGCCATCGAACGCGCGCAAAGCCGCGCGGGTTGAGGGGAGGAACAACGATGTCAAAAATGCACGTAAAACTTACAGTGAACGGCAAGCAGGTCGAAGGCCTGGCCGAGCCGCGCACGCTGTTGATCCATTTTCTGCGGGAAGATTTGAAAATCACAGGCCCGCACATCGGATGCGAAACAAGCCATTGCGGGGCCTGCACCGTGGATATTGATGGCAAGTCCGTCAAGTCCTGCACAACCTTTGTGGCGCAGGTGAACGGCGCCGATATCACCACCGTTGAGGGGTTGACCAACGACGATGGCAGCCTTGGGGTTCTGCAAGAGATGTTCCGCGAACATCACGGGCTGCAATGCGGCTTTTGCACGCCTGGCATGATCACCCGCGCACATCGTCTGCTGCAGGAAAATCCAAACCCGACCGAGGAAGACATCCGCTTTGGCATGTCCGGCAACCTGTGCCGCTGCACCGGATATCAGAACATCGTCAAGGCGATCGCGGCATCTGCCGACATGCTAAACGCTCAGAAGGAGGCTGCGGAATGAACGACCAGACTCTGACCCCCGAAGAACGCGTCGCCAACCTCAAAGGGATGGGCAGTTCGCGCAAGCGCGTCGAAGATGTGCGCTTTACCCAAGGCAAGGGCAACTACGTCGATGACATCAAGCTGGACGGGATGCTGTTTGGCGCCTTTGTCCGCTCTCCCTATGCCCATGCCCGCGTCGTCAGCGTGAACAAAGAGGCTGCGCTGGCGATACCTGGCGTTGTTGCCGTTCTGACCGCCGAAGACCTTGCGCCATTGGGGTTGCATTGGATGCCGACGTTGGCGGGCGACAAGCAAATGGTGCTGGCCGATGGCAAGGTTCTGTTCCAGGGCCAGGAAGTTGCTTATGTCGTCGCTGAAAATCGGTATATCGCGGCGGATGCGGCCGAGCTGGTCGAGGTTGACTATGAAGAGTTGCCCGTTCTGACCGATCCTTTCGAGGCTCTGAAATCGGACGTTGTCCTGCGTGAAGACCTTGCGGGTCAGACAGAGGGCGCACATGGGCCGCGAAAGCACCACAACCACATCTTCACTTGGGAACAGGGCGACAAGGACGCGACCGAGGCTGTTCTGGGTGAGGCCGATGTCGTGGCTGAGGAGATGGTCTATTACCATCGGACCCATCCCTGCCCGCTGGAGACATGCGGCTGTGTTGCCTCGATGGATAAGGTGACCGGCAAGCTGACGCTCTATGGCACGTTCCAGGCCCCGCACGCGATCCGCACCGTTGTATCGCTGATCTCGGGTCTGGCCGAGCACAATATCCGGGTGATCAGTCCTGATATCGGTGGTGGCTTTGGCAATAAGGTTGGCGCCTATGCGGGCTATGTCTGCTCGGTTGTCGCCTCGATCGTCACCGGCCAACCGGTGAAATGGGTTGAGAACCGGATGGAGAACCTGATGTCCACCGCCTTTGCCCGTGACTACTGGATGCAGGGCAAGATCGCGGCCACCAAGGAAGGCAAGATCACCGGCCTCTGGTGTCATACCACGGCGGATCATGGTGGATTTGACGCCTGTGCGGACCCAACTAAGTTTCCAGCAGGGTTCATGAACATCTGCACCGGGTCTTACGACATCCCAACCGCCTATTTGGCTGTGGACGGCGTCTACACCAACAAAGCGCCGGGCGGTGTCGCCTATCGTTGTTCGTTCCGGGTGACCGAGGCTGCCTATTTCATCGAACGGATGATTGAGGTTTTGGCCATAAAGCTGAACATGGACGCGGCCGAGCTGCGCCGGATCAACTTCATCAAGGCCGACCAGTTCCCGTATCAGTCCGCGCTGGGCTGGGAGTATGACTCTGGCGATTATCACACCGCCTGGGACAAGGCGCTGAAGGCCGTCGACTATGAAGGCCTGCGGGCCGAACAGGCGCAACGGATCGAGGACTTCAAAGCCGGAAAGACTCGCAAACTGCTGGGCATCGGCCTGACGCATTTCACCGAAATCGTCGGGGCCGGACCGGTGAAGAACTGTGATATCCTCGGGCTGGGCATGTTCGACTCGTGCGAAATCCGGATTCACCCGACGGGTTCCGCCATCGCGCGGCTGGGGACAATCAGCCAGGGTCAGGGCCACGCAACGACCTTTGCCCAAATCATAGCCAGTGAGATCGGCCTGCCAGCCGATGACATCACGCTGGAGGAAGGCGACACCGACACCGCGCCCTATGGCCTTGGGACCTACGGGTCTCGGTCCACACCGGTTGCCGGTGCCGCGACAGCCATGGCCGCGCGCAAAATCCGCGCCAAGGCGCAGATGATCGCGGCCTATCTGCTCGAGGTCCATGACAATGATGTCGAATGGGATGTCGATCGGTTTGCCGTCAAAGGCGCGCCTGAGCGGTTCAAGACCATGAAAGAGATCGCTTTCGCCGCTTACAACCAGGCTATTCCGGGGCTGGAACCCGGTCTGGAGGCCGTCAGCTACTATGACCCCCCAAATATGACTTACCCATTCGGGGCCTATATCTGTGTCATGGAGATCGACGTGGATACTGGGGAATGGGATGTTCGGCAGTTCTATGCGCTGGACGATTGCGGCACGCGGATCAACCCGATGATCATCGAAGGGCAGGTCCATGGCGGTGTGACCGAAGCGCTGGCCATCGCGATGGGGCAGGAGATTGCCTATGATGAGATGGGCAACGTCAAGACCGCAACGCTGATGGACTTCTTCCTGCCAACGGCTTGGGAGACGCCGAACTACACCACCGATCACACGGTCACGCCATCTCCGCACCACCCGATCGGTGCCAAGGGCGTGGGCGAGAGCCCAAATGTCGGCGGCGTGCCTGCGTTCTCGAACGCGGTACATGATGCGTTCCGGCCCTTTGGGTTGGTGCAAAGCCATATGCCGCATGATCATTGGCGGATCTGGAAGATCGCCAACGGGTTGGGGATGCACGGGTAAACGGTTTCGAACCGGCTGTTGCCGGTCCGACCGAACGGAGGGGGTAGAACCCCCTCCGAACCTCCCCCGGGATATTTTTGGCCAGATGAAGATTGGATCCTGGTTTTGACTTTGAGTGATGTTCAGAACGGATTGGCCGCGCAGGGCTATGTTTCCGATGACCGGTTGGCGATGGCGCTGCAATTGGCACAGCAATTAGGGCGGCCATTGTTGTTGGAAGGTCCTGCTGGCGTTGGAAAGACCGAAGTGGCAAAGGCTCTGGCCGCGTGGCAGGACGCCCGGTTGATCCGGCTGCAATGTTATGAAGGGCTCGATGCCAGTCATGCCATTTATGAATGGAACTATCAGCGTCAGCTTCTGGCGATCCGAGCAAGCGAGGCGCAGGGTGGAACGAGCGAAGCACAGCTTTTCTCAGATGAATATCTACTGAAACGTCCCTTGTTAGAGGCGATTTCGCAAGATGCCCCTCCGGTTCTGCTAATTGATGAAATTGACCGGGCCGACGAAGAGTTCGAGGCGTATTTGTTGGAAATCCTCTCGGACTTTCAAATCACAATTCCCGAACTGGGCACGATCCCGGCGCGTACAAAGCCCATCGTTATTTTGACTGCGAATGGCACGCGGGACTTGTCCGATGCATTGCGCCGCCGGTGTTTGTACAGTTTCCTCGACTACCCATCGCGTGAAACCGAAATGGCGATCCTGAAAGCCCGCATGCCCCAAGTGGAAAGGCAGTTGGCGCGCCAGATTGTTGGCGTTGTGCAGGCTTTGCGCAAAGAAGACTTGGAGAAGACTCCCGGCATTGCCGAGATGCTGGACTGGGCGGCAGCCCTTTCAGGATTGGGTGTCAACGACATGGCGCAGTCCCGCGAAGAGGTTCAGGCGACTCTTGTCTGTCTTCTGAAAACCGCAGCTGATTATGACGCGGCCCCGCCTGAAGTGATGGATCGCCTGATTGGAAAGGTGGCGTGATGCAGGTCACCCGGTTCCCTTATCGTGCCTCTGGTCTGGCGGATCGCATGTCTGGCTTCATTGCACATTTGCGCATGAACGGGATGCGCGTCGGACCCGCTGAGACCGGGGATGCATTGGCGGTGCTGGCGGAAGTCGAGGCGACGGATTTGCCGCAGGCCAGACAGGCGCTGTGTGTCTTGTTGGCGGGTGACGCAGAGGACTGGCGACGGTTTGACGATCTTTTCGATGCATATTGGCTAAATGCCGGGAAACAACGGACCGGAGTGGCGCAAACCGCGCATGTTCGGGTGCAATCCGCCAAGCCGATGATCTGGCAGCAAGAAAGCCAAGACATCCAGGAGACCAGTTCCGATTCGGATCAGGACGCAACCCCTGATGCCGGCGACGGGGAGGCCGTGGGGAGAGACGGTAAGCTGATTGCGACCCGTACGGCCAACCTGTCGCGTCGGGATTTGCGTGAGCTGATGGATGAAGACGCGCTGAAGCAGGCCGAACAGGCCGCAACTGCTCTGGCGCGCGCCATCCGCGACCGCCGCTCGCGCCGGCGGAAAAAAGCGCTAAGGGGGCTTGCTCTGGACATGCGCCGAATACAGCGCGCCAGCCTTGCACGGGGCGGCGAGCCGATGGACCTGTATCGTCGCGCCCGCCCACCGCGTCCGATGCGGATCGTTGCACTGTGCGATGTAAGCGGTTCGATGACGGTATATTCGCGCGTCTTTCTGGCTTTCCTGAAAGGCTTGATTGGCACTGGAACCGAAGCGGACGCATATCTGTTCCATACGCGCTTGATGCGCGTCACGGATGCGTTGCGCGACCACGATTCGCTGCGCGCAGCAGGGCGGCTGTCGCTGATGGCCGAAGGGTTTGGCGGAGGCACGGATATCTCAGGCAGTCTTGAGCATTTTCTAAATGGATATGGCGCGCGCGCACTGAATGGTCGAACCATCGTACTGATCCTGTCTGACGGGTATTGCAGCTCGGACCCGCAAGCGTTGGGCGATGTATTGGCCCGGATTCGACGCAAGGCCCGGCGGATCGTCTGGCTGAACCCGTTGAAAGGCTGGCGTGACTACCAGCCCATTGCCGCCGCAATGCAGGCAGCTGAGCCGTGTCTGGACGCGCACCTGCCCGCAAACACGCTTGAGGCGCTGGCGGCGCTGGAGCCGCAATTCCGTAAGCTGTGAAAGGAGCCCAAATGGCAAGCTTCGACATATTCGACACGATTGAGCAGCTGCGCAAAACTGATGAAGCCTTTTGCGTTGCCACGGTGTTGCGGACTGCGGATGCAACTTCGGCGAAAGCCGGGGGCAAGGCTGCGATTACAAAAGATGGACGGATCCTGGGCCATTTGGGCGGGGGCTGCGTTCAACGTGCGGTTCGATCCTCGGCCCAGCAGGCGTTGGCCAGTGGTTCGCCGCAAATGATCCGGGTCAAACCTTCGGAAAAGGTGGTGAACATGGCCGATCCTGATGGCATTCAGACGTTCAAAAGCGGTTGCCCGTCCGGCGGCACTGTCGATCTGCTTGTCGAGCCGTATCAGCACGCACCGCGATTGGTGATTTTTGGCGAGTCGCTGATTGCAGTGGCACTGGCAGCCCATGGGGCACTGGCTGGGTTTCGCGTGTGTCTCAGTGACGCGTCAGAGACAGAAGGTGACTTTCAACGGTTCACTCTGGACTCCGTCCAAAACCTAGGGGTCGAGCCGCGGGATTTCGTTGTCGTGGCCTCGCAAGGACAGGGCGATGCCGCGGCCCTGGCCGCCGCTCTGCAAACGGACGCAAAGCGGGTGTCGATGGTGGCCAGCCATCGCAAGGCCGAAACGCTGGTGGCCAAGCTGATATCGCAAGGTTTGGACCCGATACGAGCTGCGCGGCTGAAGTCACCGGCAGGTCTGAACATCCACGCGATCGACCCGCATGAGATTGCCGTGTCGATCCTGGCTGAAATTGTGCTTTGGCGAAACAGTGACAAATCCAAAACGGAGTCCCATGATGAGAAACGTGCTTAAACGCCTGAGGTCCCTGTGGCCCGCGCGTCCCGAACAAACTCCGGAAGAGGCGACAGAGACCGCGCTTCTGGTTTATCCAAGATGCTGTTGAACAAAGGAAAGTTGAATGGAACTGAGTGACGAAGTCCGCATCTCTGCGCCGCGGGATGTGGTTTACAAGGCTCTGAATAATCCCGAAATCCTGCAGGAGTGCATTCCAGGGTGCGAAGAGCTGATCCAAAATTCACCCGAAGATCTGGAAGCCAAGGTGGTCTTGAAGATCGGCCCCGTCAAAGCCCGGTTTGCGGGCGCTGTGACGCTGGACACTGCCAATGCACCGGACGGGTTTTCCTTGACCGGGGAAGGCAAGGGCGGTGCCGCCGGATTTGCTAAGGGCGGTGCAGACGTGACGCTGACCGAAGATGGGGACGAAACCGTTCTGGCCTATACTGCCAAGGTCGAGGTTGGTGGAAAAATCGCCCAACTGGGCAGTCGCCTAATCGCTGGTACGGCGAAAAAGCTGTCGGGCAAATTTTTTACCCGGTTTGGCGAAGTTGTTTCAGAACAATCCGTCACTTAAGGCGCGTGACAGGGCCGGTGAATGGACCGGCCCGCGTCAGATCACATCCCACGGAAACTCAATTCCGGTAAGAGAATATCAGTGGTTTGATTTTAAGGAGATGTGGTGCCCAGGAGATGCATTTAGACCTTGCACCACCATACCCCACGACATGCCACCTAATTGGGAAATGACAGACACCCTATGACCTTAGCTATTCCATCATGTGTCATGATGTAGCAAGGTATCCCAGATTAAAAGGTGGACAGAAGGGTGGACGGATGGCGCGGCCTATCCATAAACTTTCGGCTGCAGCGGTGAAGGCAGCAGGCCCCGGTAAGTACAACGATGGTGCCGGATTGTGGTTACACAAGCGCCAAGATGGTGGTGGGCAATGGTTCCTCAGGATCACGGTACACGGTCGCAGGCGTGAAATGGGCCTAGGGTCCATTGCAGATGTATCGCTCAAAGAAGCAAGGGAACACGCGGAACAGTGGCGCGCCTTTGCCCGGAAGGGTCTTGATCCAATCAAAGAACGCGAAAAACAACGGCGTGAGGCTGAACGCAATCTACATTGTCTGGCGGATGTCGCATTGGACGCGTTCGAAAGTCGGAAGGCCGAACTCAAGGGCAACGGTAAGGCTGGGCGTTGGTTTTCTCCACTAGAACTTCATGTCCTGCCCAAGCTGGGCAAGGTCCCCGTCTCAGATATTGATCAGATCGACATAAGGGACGCTCTGAGGCCCATTTGGCATTCCAAAGGGGAAACCCGCCCGGAAAGCCATTAATCGCCTCAGCATCGTTCTCAGGCACGCTGCGGCGCTGGGGTTGGACGTAGATTTGCAGGCCACCGAGAAAGCCAAAGCGCTTCTTGGTAAATCTAGGCATACGCCACAACACATTGCTGCCATGCCGTGGATTGACGTTCCAGAATTCTACAGAACCCTAGAAGTGCCCACGACAACCAATCTGGCTCTGCGGATGCTGATCCTGACGGCAGTCCGCTCCGGTCCGCTCCGGTTTATGAGATACGATCAGATTGAAGATGACGTTTGGACAATTCCTGCGCATCAGATGAAGGGTCGGTTAGGTCAAACGGCAGATTTTCGTGTGCCATTGTCCGACGAAGCCCTGTGCGTAGTTGAACTCACTAAACCCTTCGACCGTGACGGTTTTCTCTTCCCCGGCCTTCGCAAAGGGGTAATTTCGGACATGACGATGGGTCAACATATGCGCAAGGCAGGAATGGACTATCGGCCCCACGGCTTCCGATCCAGCTTTCGCGACTGGATCGCAGAGCGAACCGATATACCACGCGAGATCGCAGAAACTTGCTTAGCGCACGTAGCTGGCAGTCAGGTTGAGCGCGCCTACCGGCGCACAGATTACTTGGATCAGCGTCGAGCAATCATGGAACACTGGTCGCAGTACGTGTCCGCTACCAGCCCCGATACTTTTTTTGCCGATGCATGAAATGAACTCAATTCCGCTTCTTTCACCACCTTACGATCCCAAGGCGCACCTGGAAGCACTTCGAAAGGCGTATTTCGCCGGGGACATAATAGCCCTGGTCCAAGCCGAAGAATTTGTCCAAGAAGCGGGCCTCAAAACTCCAGCGTGGTTGTTCCAACCATTAGAAGACACGTTAGTCGGGGTTCTTACACAAAGGCGTGGACACAAGGGTAAGGGCAACTCAGCATTCGGGGACTTGCGTAAGCGCTTAGTTCGAACCGTGCGTGCGTCTGCATATCATTATGTACGCGTATGGCAGAGGAATCCTCACCGTTATCATGATCTACCAATTCAGACTTTCGACCACTGGTGTACTGAGCCGACGCTTTGGAATTCATACCGTAAGGCTGGCGATGCCGCCCGATTGGCCAGCACCAGCCTTCACAGCACCGAATACGTCGCCAACGCATCGACAGTGCGAAGAGCTGCATACCGCTTTCCCGTTCCAAAGATGTGGGGGCGTGAAAAAGCCGAGGCCAAGTTCGGTCTTAGAGGGCCGGATGGTATATTCGGCCCGAAGCCGAATGGGCTAGAGCCCCACATTGCATCCCTACTTGCAAAGCGTTCACCAAAGAGCATGTGACCACGCAAGAAATATTACCCAGAGTTATTTTCCCACTCAGTGAACTTAAGTTCACTAAAATTATGCACTTTAACACACCGTTTTGGCGCTTATGAATTTGCCGTCGTGTGTGCTTTGGTGGCCCAAATTGAACCAGGAGCCACCAAATGAGCCATCTTCGGAAGCGATACATCACACTAGAGCAACTACGCCAAAAGTTGGGGGGGCGTTCGCGATCTAGCATCTACCGTGATCTGGAAAATGGTCATGTTCCTAACCCAGTTCGAGTTGGCACACGGCTGTATTGGATCGAAGAAGAGGTCGAAAATTTCCTTGAAACACGTAGATTAGGACAGTTCTGATGCCTGTAACTATAGTTTTTAAAACGCCGCCCTCAACTGGCACAGAAAATGAGGAACTCAAGGAATTTGGCCACGTTAAAGCCTTCCAAACAATCATCCCTTTGTCGAAAGGGGGCGATGACACGAACGAAGCACTGCTAAATCAGCTTGGAAAAGCGTACAAGTTTGAGGCCAAGCCCTAGTGGGCGCTTGGCGACTCAACTGGTCGAATGTCACCATCAATACCTTTCTCGGGCAGTGGTCACTTCCCAGCCATAACGGACATGGACGCAGGGTTGCCAGACATTGTAGCTGACCCTAACTAGCAAGGCATTCCACAAACAAAAGCACCACCCACAAATGCCATTCGCTGCAGTGCAACTTTCGACACTTGTGCGCCGCGCTTCGGTGAGGAGCGCGGAAATTGTAAAGTTATGTTTGCGGCCGATGCTAGACCTCTGCGATTAATGATGGGGCTCGTTAATGCTGCCATCAGTACAGCGTGCTGAAACAATGGATACATAGCCAGCGGAATGGTAACCGGGACCGACGCGCATACCACGCTCGATTGGTCAACATAAAGCCGTCCATATTCTTTGGTGCCTCACGGTCCGGTCTTGCCTTTGTAAGCGGGCCTTAGAATCTTAGAGGCCTGAGGCAGGACCGCTGTGCAGTGAAACTCTCAAAACCAAATTCATCTCATTTTCCGAGCTTCTAAAGCAGCTTGGAACATCTGACGCCCAATTCAGCTAGGATGTAACGTATTTCATTCAAATTCGCCCAGAGAGGAAAGTAAGAGTGACTCGCAGGCCTTGGTCAAGCGGCCCGCTAAATCCAATTTCCGCACCATTTTCGAAGAAACAACTTTGACCCTGCCTCACGCAAAAATTTGGAAAAGAGAATCGCTTAATACCGCGACGCTTCTTAAACAGATCATTCACATTCTGTTAATAGTGTTAGGAAGCCAATCACCCAATCATCGATATTGGCAGCACGCATTGCGATTTCCTATCCGCCAGCTTTCAGCTTCCAGTAGTTGTATCCTGAACGTTAGGTGAACGTTGCCATGATATGCCTGTGTATCATTATATTTCAGCCTTAGTCCCCAGTTTACTTAAGCGCCCTTTTAACCGATAATCTTAATGCAAATTTAATAATGTGCTGAGCTCTTGTTAATATTCGCCTAAAGCGAAACTCTTAATGATTTTGGCCTTTACCAGCCACGTCTTTGGATGGCAGACCACCGAATGGGCATACCCGGGGGCTTTTGACAAGAAAATAGACTTGGGTTGTGTGTCATGAATCTTTTGTCCTTTACGCGCTGGTTTGCCCTTTTTGATGGGCGGACAGTAAACATTCTTCTACTTGATTCAGATGGGAATATTTCTGCGATTGACAGATCGGAACAGCAGCCAGAGCAGCGAAAGCTAACCTTGCACTGGCGTGAACTCCAATTTGGGGATGTCCTCCACAACAAAATGTTTGAAAGGCTAGTGTTGGCGAGTTTGAGGTACTCCTTTGAAAACGCAAACCCTTTTCCACCCCCAATTACAGTCCCTATCCCAGATGGGCGGCGAATCTGTATTGATGTGTTACCTTTGCCTGAGGAATTTAGGCTGCCGTTAGGCCATGCGCATGCTCTCCTGAATTTTCGCGAACTCGAATCTAATAGGAGTCTCACGCCTGACAGGTTGCGAGAGCATTTCGGCCTGACACCAAGCGAGGCAACTTTGGCGAAAGCCCTGACTGAAGGTGAGAGCTTGAAGGAGGCGTCCTCTCGATTGGATATCTCGATCTGGACCGCACGCAGCCATCTGCGGTCAATCTTTCAGAAGACGGACACACACCGTCAGGCTGAACTTGTTTCGCTGATCACCCATATTGATCACTGAATGCAGCCACTGATCCTCACCATTATGAATTAACTCAAATAAGCTACCTAACTTGTAGTAACTCATTTGCGTTACCCAATTTTGGTTAATCTATATAAGTTAACTTGAAGGATCTAATTAATTTAAGCTAGCTCATTGGCATTGGCGCATTTGAACTAACAAATATGACCCACCACAAATAAGCTATTTTTTTGCGTTTATTCTTACCTGAACAAGTGATGCGCCCCAGAATCTCTTTTGCTTAAATGCCCTTACTTTCGCAAAGGAGGCTATTATGAAGACGATTTTAATTGCGACTATTGCACTGGCGCTGACAGCGCCTATGGCACTGGCTACAAACAACGGCGGCCCACCATCAGATCGTGAGCTGGCTGAGAGACGCTGCGGAAATAATGGCGGTGGGAATGACGGTGAGTATCTAAAGAAGACATATAACCCAAGAACTAAGAAAGTTGTCTGGGTGTGTATTAAGAACGTAGGTAGCGAACGCCACGACGTGGATCCAAACTGATTTACCTCTTCAGTTCAGGACGTTTTTTCAACGTCAACAGGCGCCCCAAACGGGGCGCTTTTCATTCGAACTTGAGGGCCGCAACTGGATCCAGCCGTGATGCGCGGCGCGCGGGAATATAGCCAAACACCAAGCCTACCACTGTGGCCAGACCGACGGACCCAATCATTGAAAGCGGGCTGAGATACACTGGCCACCCAGCTAAGTTGCTGACGACAATCGCCAGCCCTCCACCTATAAGCAGCCCGATTAGCCCTCCGATAAAACAAAGTAGGATAGATTCCATCAGGAACTGGTATTGAACATCCATTGGCCTTGCGCCGATTGCTATGCGCAACCCGATTTCCCGTGTTCGCTCGGCCACACTGACCAGCATGATGTTCATAATACTGATGCCGCCGACGACCAGCGATACAGATGCAATGCCTGCCAGAAGCCAGCCGATCGTTTTCTTGGCGGCGTTTTGCGCTTCCATTGTGGCGGCAGGGTTCACGACCCTGAAGTCATTTTCCTGATCGCTCCGCAATCGGTGCCGCTGCCGCAGCAAATCTGAAACTGCTTGGTTCACATCTCTGACGGCCCGCGTTGACGTAGCTTTGACAAGAATGTAATCCACAGCCCCTCTATCGGTGACATTCGAGCTGCCAAACAGGCGTCTTTTGGCGGTACTGATTGGGACAAATACAACTTCGTCTTGCGCGCGTCCTGATCCTGCGGTCCCTTTCTTGGCTAACACGCCGATCACTTCGAAGGGTGCTTTAAGGATTCGGATCGTCTTGCCTAACGGATTTTCGTCGCCAAACAGACTTTGGGCAGTATCTTGCCCCAAAAGAGCAACTTTCGCCGCGCCGGATAGGTCCTTAGAGGAAAAGTGCCGCCCGGATTGCAGTGGCCATTCGCGGACGGAAAAGTAGGTGGACGTCGTGCCGTTCACGGTGACCCAGACGCTATTTTTGTTGTTGATCACCTGGAGGTCATCCCGGACAGAAGGTGCGGCCAGCGCGATCTCAGGAACGATTTCGACTAGGGCCTTGGCGTCCAGCTCATTCAGAACAGCCAACTCATATTGCCCATCGCTGATTCCGGTTGCCTGAATCCATTCGGGTGCGATCATTAGGACGTTCGCCCCAAGTGTCTGGATTTGGCGAGCAACTTCTCGCTGCGCACCCGAAGCGAAAGCGACCATAGAAACCACTGAAGCCACGCCCACGATTATGCCGAGCATCGTAAGTGCGCTCCTCAAAAGGTTTGAGTGAAGAGCTCGAAATGCAATTTTGATACTTTCTGCGAAGTTCATCTCAAGACCAACGGTGGTAATTTTGGACCGATCGTAGGAGCCAATGGCTTCAGGGGGTCTAGTTCATCCGCGCCATTGGGCCTGAAATCTTCGATAATCTGACCGTCGCGCAGGCGTAGTATGCGCTTTGCCCTCGCGGCGATCGCGTCGTCATGGGTGATAATCACGACGGTATGACCCCCTTGATTGATCTTTTGAAACAGGGACAGAATCTGATTTCCCCTTTCACTGTCCAACGCTCCAGTCGGTTCATCCGCCAAGACCAGTTTCGGGTGATTGGCCAACGCCCGTGCAATCGCGACCCTCTGCTGCTCTCCACCCGACAGTTCCCGCGGGTAGTTTGAGTGGCGGGCCTTCAGGTCCATCGTGTCCAAAAGTTCAAAGACTCGCTTTCTGCGTTCGTTTTTACCAATGCCCGCATAAACCATCGGCAACTCAACATTCTCGAAAGCGGTGTGTCGCTGGAGCAGGTTGTACGATTGAAAGACAAAACCGATTTCCTTGTTGCGAATTTCGGCGCGTTTTCGAACTGATAATTCGTCAACGTTCTTGCCGCAAAAGGACATCTGTCCTTCGGTGGGGCGATCCAACAGCCCTAGGATGTTCATCAGTGTAGATTTTCCCGATCCACTTGGGCCGGTGATGGCAACAAAGTCGCCATCATCTATGGAAAATGAACACCCCTTGAGAGCGTCCTGCCGGGCCTCTCCGCTGTTGTAGCTTCGTAGGATGTTATAGGCCTGAACAAGCATCGCGCCGATCTACTTTGAAAACACGAAACTGAGCAGTCCGCGGCCTTCCGAGGGCTGAACTTCTCGCGCTATGATTTGATCGCCTTCTTGCAGAAACTCAGAGTGGAATGCCCGATAGCTGGAGTCCTGTTGTCCCAGTTCGACCTGTATTGGCTGAGGGTTTCCGTCCGGCCCTAATTTCCAAATTGTTGCACGTTCCGCGCCTGTTGAAATTGCATTGACTGCTGACGGCTGAAAGCCGATTGCGTTATTGAGTACCTTCAGGCCAGGTTCAGTTTCATGAATGGTGATTTCAACCAACGCGGTCATGCCCGGAAACAACAAGTACTCTGTGTTCGCCGTGCCTAAAACGACAATGTACGTGACTACGTTTTGAAATACATTTGGGGACTTGCGCACTTCTTTAACAATCCCCTGGAAACTGCGTTCGGGGTAGGCATCTACCATGAATAGAGCTTTTTGCCCGACTTTGATTTTGCCGATATCGGTTTCGTCGACGTTTACATGAACCACCATTTGGTCCAGCGCGCCTGCGATTGTGAAGAGTCTCGGTGCTTCCAACGCGGCCGCAACCGTCTGTCCTGCATCTATGTTGCGATCGATAATGACTCCGTCTGTAGGAGCTCTAATCGTCGACCGTGCAAGTTCGACTTCTGCAGCTTGCAACGCCGCCCGCCGTTGGGGGATACTTGCAAGTGCGCCGTTGAGTTCTGCTTCGGCTCTAGCCAATCCTACTTGCGCAACAGAAATCCTTAGCTTGTTTGTAGCCAGATGCGCTTCGGCTTCTCTCAAATGCGCTTCAGCGATTAAAACTGCCCTTTCATCATCTTCAACGTCGGCAACTGCGACAGTGCCTTTGGTCTGCAACTGCCTCTTTCGGTTTAATTTTGAGTGGGCAATGGACAAAATCGCATTTGCCTCATCAACTTTGGCGCGGTGAATCTGTTGCTCCAACTTGGCAACTTCAATTTCTACGGCGGCCCCGTCCACTATCGCTTGTTGCACTTCCACTGCGGCAAGGCCGATTTGGATGTCCGCTCTGGCTTCTTTCAAAAGCGCTTCAAAACTTTGCCTGTCAATTTGGGCCAGTGCCTGACCTTCCTTTACAATGTCATTGTAACTCACGTGTACTTTGGTGATCCGGCCAGAAACCTGCGAACTGACCTCTACGGCAGTCAACGAGTCAATTTGCCCAGTTGCCGTGATAACATCCTTAAGCACACCATGCTCTACAGGCACGGTTACAAACTCAACTGGACCGCCAGACGTGTTCCCATTAATAACAATAAACGCAATGGTTGCACCGCTGGCCATGATCAATGAAATGGTTTTCAACATATTGAAATAATGCCATGAAACGATGATTCACTCAAACTTTAACGCCACCCATTGAAAGCCGTCTGGGCTGCGTCTTAGACTTCAGCTTTTGAGAGCATTACGGTTAATCGGTGCGGCCTGAGAATACGCCTATGACGAACCAGGAACGCATCCGGACTGGTACATTTCGTTTTTCCGTACTTTCTTTGAGCCATAGCAAGTCGACCACCTAACAATATGCTGCACCCGATGACAGAGACCGTTTTCATCTGGTGTTTTTTTTCATTGTCGAGCGTTTCCGTTACTTTGAAGCCCCCATCTGGGCCGTCTCAGAAACAAGCCAAAAGGCTGACATTGCAGCCTTGATCCTGAACAATTGCAAAGTTGTGCGTTGATAACGCCATCGAGCAACCGCAAAAAGTCAGGTTTGGGGCTGAGAATTGCCTAATGCACCCGCAGAAGTCAGTTCACTCTGAAATGACGCCGAAGGGCTCTTCGGCCAAGACTTTCGTATGTGTGAAGGCTTGCTTTCGGGAATACTACGTTGACTTTACAAAAGTCGCTAACCGCGCAGTTCTTCCATTCCGGGTGAATGCAGCTTATCTCAACTTTCGGCCGCTAGGACAGCGATGTCGAAGCACCAGCATCAAGCTTAGGGTGGATATATGGGTGGATGGGCTTCCCAAAGAAACGATGAGTTATTGAAAAATAACAGCTTTCATCGAAGATTTGGTGCCCAGGAGAGGACTCGAACCTCCACGTCCATACGGACACTAGCACCTGAAGCTAGCGCGTCTACCAATTCCGCCACCTGGGCAGGTGTCGTGGAGGGGCGTTTAAGCCCACTGGCTGGAAGGGTCAACCAGATTCGGGAAGATTTTTGAAAGTTTTTTCCTCGCTTCCAAATTCAGCTTGAATTGGTTGGTTTTTTCGCTGGTGCGCGTCGTTATTGCGCCTTGTTTGAAAAGGCTCAGAGAGCTACATCGAAAGAGGACCCACAAGCAGGAGCCCTCTCATGTCGAAAATGGTCACGATTTATGGCGGATCGGGATTTGTCGGTCGGTATATTACGCGGCGCATGGCAAATGAAGGGTGGCGTGTCCGCGTGGCGGTGCGGCGCCCGAATGAGGCGATGTTTGTCAGACCCTATGGCGTGGTTGGTCAGGTTGAACCCATTTTGTGCAATATTCGCGACGATGCTTCGGTCGCGGCCGCGATGTATGGGGCCGATGCGGTAGTGAATTGCGTGGGCGTGCTGAACGAGCTGGGCAAGAACGCTTTTGACGCCGTGCAGGCCGAAGGTGCCGAGCGGATCGCGCGTTTGGCGGCCGAACAGGGCATTTCCCGGATGGTTCATATCTCAGCCATCGGAGCGGACGCCGAGTCCGACAGCGAATATTCGCGAACCAAGGCGCATGGTGAGGCCGGTGTGCTAACCCATATGCCAGATGCAATTATTCTGCGGCCGTCTGTGATTTTCGGAACCGAAGATCAGTTCTTTAATCGTTTTGCCGGGATGACCCGGATGGGACCTTTCCTGCCGCTGGTCGGCGCCGACACCAAGTTCCAGCCGGTCTATGTGGATGATGTGGCCAAGGCCGCTGTTCAGGGCGTCCTGGGCCAAGCTGAAGCCGGTGTGTATGAGCTGGGCGGACCCGAGGTGAAAACCTTCCGCGCACTGATGCAGCAGATGCTTGATGTGATCCACCGACGCCGAGTGATCATCGGAATGCCCTTCTTTGTGGCCCGCATAATGGCGGGCGTGTTGGACATCTTGAAGTTCGTCAGCTTCCAACTGTTCCCGAACCACATCCTGACGCGCGATCAGCTGAAGAACCTCCGCCGCAACAATGTCGTGTCCGAAGGGGCCAAGGGGTTCGCGGATCTTGGGATTGAGCCAGCGACGCTGGAATCGGTGCTGCCAGATTACCTTTGGAAGTTTCGCCCATCGGGTCAGTACGACGACATTCAGAACTCGGCCAACAATCTGCGGACCTGATCAGCTATAGGCGATTACAAGCAGGATGGCGCCCAGGATCACACGGTAGATGACATAAGGTGTAAAGCTGACACTGCGCAACAGGCGCATCATCAGGGCCAGGGCCAGCAGAGCTGAAATAAAGGCAAAAAATGCCGCGATTGCCCCATCTCGGGCCAATTGGGCGTCTGCTTCGCGGATCACGTCTACCGACAACAAAACGCCTGAGGCAATAATGGTCGGGATCGACATCAACATCGCGATCCGCGCGCCATCCTCTCGCGTATAGCCCAGTTGGCGCGCGCCGGTGATCGTAATGCCTGATCGGGATGTTCCGGGTATCAGGGCGAGAGCCTGCCACAACCCCATGATCAACGCATCGCGCAGGCCCCATTCGCTTGCTTGTTTTGTTTGCGGTCCTTTTTGATCGGCCCAATAAAGAACGAGGCCAAAAACCAGCATTGTCCAGCCGGTGACCACCGTTGACCGGAACGCCTCGATCAGGCCGGATTTGAACAGGATAGCCCCGACAATCACGGTGGGAATCGTGGAGATGATCAGACCCAAGGCCAGCTGCGCCTGTGGTGTGTCGACCCGGCCGGTCAACGCCCGGGGAAGACCGGACACGGCCTGTTTCACATCGGACCAGAAATACAGAATCACAGCGCCCAAAGTGCCCACATGCACGGCCACGTCGATGGCCAGGCCTTGATCGTCCAGTCCGGTCAGGCTGGGTAGCAGTATCAAATGACCAGATGAAGAGATCGGCAAAAACTCAGTGATACCCTGAATAATCGCCGCGAGAATCAATTGAAAAAGACCCATCTGCCCCGCCGTGTTGTGGTCACGTCTTTGTTTGCCCAATGGGTATAAGTGCTCTGTGGAAAAGGAAAGCGTGCATATAGGTCCGAACCGGAACTAAAAATCGCATTTAATTTCAAACCTCCGCCAAATTTCTCCCCGATTTTCGAATTTAGGTCAGTACAGTTGACTTTTCATCCAATCTTTCATCTCTTAAAGAGACGTGACCAAGCCAATTCATGGAGTTTGACCCGTGGCCAAGCAACCGATGCTGAAATTTGTGCAGATCGACCGCGTCATGCCCGAAAAGCGTGCCGCCGATGACCGCAGAGAAGATTTTGATGAAATCTACGCCGAATTCGCAGCAGAAAAAGCCAAGGAACAAGCCAGCCGATGCAGTCAATGTGGTGTTCCATACTGCCAGTCGCATTGCCCACTGCACAACAACATCCCTGACTGGCTGCATTTGACCGCGACGGGTCGTCTGGAAGAAGCCTACCAAACCAGTCAGGCCACCAACACATTCCCTGAGATTTGTGGCCGAATCTGCCCGCAGGACCGCCTGTGCGAAGGCAACTGCGTGATCGAGCAATCGGGCCACGGCACGGTCACCATTGGCACGATTGAGAAATACATCACCGACACCGCCTGGGACAAAGGCTGGGTGAAACCCACCTCTCCGGGTGCCGAGCGCAGCGAAAGCGTCGGCATCATCGGTGGCGGCCCCGGCGGTCTGGCTGCGGCTGACATGCTGCGTCGGGCGGGCATTCAGGTCACCGTCTATGATCGTTATGATCGCGCAGGCGGTCTGCTGATGTACGGCATTCCGGGGTTTAAGCTGGAAAAAGACATTGTTCAGCGTCGAAATGACCTGCTGGCAGATGGTGGTGTAGAATTCGTGCTGAATTGCGACGTCGATGCCGCCAAGTTCGAGGAAATACGCTCCAAGCATGATGCAGTAATCATTGCGACAGGCGTGTACAAATCGCGCGATCTGTCTATGCCCGGCAGCGGTCTGGCTGGAATCGAAAAAGCCATCGATTTCCTGACCGCCTCGAACCGCAAAAGTTTTGGCGATGACGTCGAAGATTTCGACAATGGCCGCTTGAATGCCGAAGGTAAGAAGGTGGTCGTTATTGGTGGCGGTGATACCGCGATGGATTGTGTGCGGACCTCGATCCGGCAAGGTGCCACGTCGGTCAAATGCCTCTATCGTCGTGACCGGGCGAACATGCCGGGTTCGCAGCGCGAAACCCAAAACGCCGAAGAAGAAGGCGTGGTGTTCGAATGGCTGAGCGCGCCCAAGGGCTTTACCGGCGACGACACCGTCGCAGGCGTGATGGTGCAGAAGATGCGTCTGGGTCAGCCCGACGCGACCGGCCGTCAGGCACCTGAAGTGATCGAAGGCGCGGATTATGTCGAAGACGCCGATTTGGTGATTAAGGCGCTGGGCTTTGAGCCTGAAGACCTGCCCACCCTGTTCGGCCAGCCCGACCTGCCCGTCACCCGTTGGGGCACCGTCAAGGCAGCGTTCGAGACTGGCGCGACCGAGATGGACGGAGTCTATGCCATTGGTGACATCGTGCGCGGTGCGTCTCTGGTGGTCTGGGCCATTCGCGACGGTCGTGACTGCGCAGATGCGATTATCGACCGTTTCAACGCCAAGGCTGCCATCGCAGCCGAATAACCCTAGCCCAGCGACAGGAGGGTCTGATGCCCGAATTGCAAGGTCAATGCATGTGCGGCGCGGTCACGGTGACCGCAACCCCGGCGCTGGATTCGCTGGGTGCCTGCCATTGTGATCAATGCCGTCGCTGGACCAGTTCGATGCTGGTAACCTTCGCGGCCGAGCCCGGCTATGCCGCCTTGGGACCGGTCAAGACTTACACCTCGTCGGATTGGGCCGAACGGGCATTTTGCTCGGACTGTGGTTCGGCGCTGTGGTACCGGATCACTTTGCCGGGCGAGATGCACGGACAAACCCAAATGGCTGCCGGTCTTTTTGACGACACCGGCAACCTGCTGAAACTTGAACTTTACATAGATAAAAAGCCCGAGGGTTACGCGTTCGCAGGAGAGCGCCGGCAGATGACCAAAGACGAGGTCGAAGCCATGTATGCCCCGCCGGAAGAAGGAGACAGCCAATGACCAAATATGATGCCGATTGGGTGCGGGCCGAAGAAGCCAAGCGCAAATGGATGGCCGAAAATGGTCTCTATTCCGAGGATGAAGAGCATTCTTCATGCGGCGTAGGTCTTGTGGTTTCGATTGACGGCAAAGCGTCGCGTAAGGTGGTGGATGCCGGGATCGATGCGCTCAAGGCAATCTGGCACCGCGGTGCGGTGGACGCAGACGGCAAGACGGGTGATGGCGCGGGTATTCACGTGCAGATCCCGGTTCCGTTCTTCTATGACCAGATCCGCCGCACCGGACATGAGCCACGACTGGATCAACTGATTGCGGTTGGTCAGGTCTTTTTGCCACGCACCGACTTTGGCGCACAGGAACAGTGCCGGACCATCGTGGAAACCGAAGTTCTGCGCATGGGCTATTACATTTATGGTTGGCGTCATGTGCCGGTCGATGTGACCTGCTTGGGTGAAAAAGCCAACGCCACCCGGCCTGAGATTGAGCAGATCCTGATCTCGAACTCAAAAGGTGTGGATGAAGACACGTTTGAGCGTGAGCTTTATGTGATCCGTCGCCGTATCGAAAAGGCGGCACTGGCTGCCGGTATTTCTGATCTGTATCTGGCCTCGCTCAGCTGCCGGTCGATCATCTATAAAGGCATGATGTTGGCCGAGCAGGTCGCGGTGTTCTACCCCGATTTGATGGACGAGCGCTTTGAAAGTGCCTTTGCCATCTACCACCAGCGATATTCGACCAATACGTTCCCGCAGTGGTGGCTGGCCCAGCCTTTCCGCATGCTGGCCCATAACGGCGAGATCAACACGCTGAAGGGCAACATCAACTGGATGAAAAGCCATGAGATCCGCATGGCGAGCGGCACCTTTGGTGACTATGCCGAGGACATCAAGCCGATCATTGCAGGTGGCTCGTCGGATTCGGCGGCTCTGGACTCTGTTTTTGAAGTTCTTGTCCGTGCCGGCCGGTCTGCCCCAATGGCGAAAACCATGCTGGTGCCGGAAAGCTGGTCCAAGCAGGCGGTCGAACTGCCGCAGGCGTGGCGCGACATGTATTCCTACTGCAACTCGGTGATGGAGCCGTGGGACGGCCCCGCCGCATTGGCGATGACCGATGGCCGCTGGGTCTGTGCGGGTCTGGACCGGAACGGTCTGCGTCCGATGCGGTATGTGGTGACTGGCGATGGTCTGGTTATCGCAGGGTCCGAGGCCGGGATGGTGCCGATTGATGAGGCCACAGTGACCGAAAAAGGCGCGCTTGGCCCAGGTCAGATGCTGGCCGTCGATATGAAGAAGGGCAAGTTGTTCCGCGACACGCAGATCAAGAACAAACTGGCCCGTGCGCTGCCATTTGGCGAATGGGTCGGCAAGATTCACGATTTGGATGCCACGCTGGCGGGCGTGACCGAAGCTCCGATCTTTTCAGGTGAAGAACTGCGCAAGCGCCAAATCGCGGCGGGGTATTCAGTCGAAGAATTGGAGCAGATTCTCGCCCCGATGGCGGAAGATGGTAAAGAGGCGCTGGCCTCGATGGGTGACGATACGCCCTCGGCGGTTCTGTCCAAGCAATACCGCCCGCTCAGCCATTTCTTTAGGCAGAATTTCAGCCAGGTGACCAACCCGCCGATCGATTCTTTGCGCGAATACCGCGTGATGTCTTTGAAGACGCGGTTTGCGAACCTCAAGAACGTGCTGGATGAGGACAGCAGCCAGACCGAGATTGTGGTTCTGGAAAGTCCCTTTGTCGGCAACGCGCAATGGGACAAGCTGGTTGAAAGCTTTGATGCCCCGCTGGCCGAGATCGACTGTAGCTTTGAGCCCGGCCAAAACGCACTAAGCGAGGCGTTGGCCCGTGTTAGAGCCGAAGCGGAAGAGGCCGTTCGGTCCGGCGCTGGGCATCTGGTGCTGTCTGACATGAACTCGGGCGCAGGTCGTGTGGCGATGCCCATGATCCTTGCCACAAGTGCGGTGCACTCGCACCTGACCCGTCAGGGCCTACGGACATTCTGTTCGTTGAACGTACGCTCGGCGGAATGTGTCGACCCGCACTATTTTGCCGTTCTGATCGGTTGTGGTGCGACCGTTGTGAACGCCTATCTGGCCGAGGATTCGCTGGCCGACCGTATTGATCGCGGCCTTCTGGACGGGGCCCTGACCGAAAATGTCGCTCGATTCCGCGAGGCGGTTGATCAGGGCCTGTTGAAGATCATGGCCAAGATGGGAATCTCAGTGATTTCGTCCTATCGCGGTGGCTTGAACTTTGAGGCCGTTGGCCTGAGCCGTGCGATGGTGGCCGAGTATTTCCCCGGAATGACCAGCCGGATTTCGGGTATCGGCGTCACGGGTATTCAGACGAAGGCCGAGGAGATCCACGCCAAGGCATGGGATAGCGGTCTGGACGTGCTGCCCATCGGTGGGTTCTACAAGGCGCGTAAATCGGGTGAGACCCACGCGTGGGAAGCGACCTCGATGCATATGATGCAAATGGCTTGTAACCGCGCGTCCTATGAGCTGTGGAAGCAATACTCGGCCAAGATGCAGTCGAACCCGCCGATCCATCTGCGTGACCTGATGGACTTTAAACCGCTGGGCAAGCCAATCCCGATTGAAGAGGTCGAGTCGATCACTTCGATCCGCAAGCGGTTCGTCACGCCGGGCATGTCGCTGGGCGCGTTATCGCCCGAGGCGCACAAGACGCTGAACGTGGCGATGAACCGGATCGGTGCGAAATCCGACAGTGGCGAGGGTGGCGAAGACCCGGCACATTTCGTGCCGGAACCCAATGGTGATAACCCGTCGGCCAAGATCAAACAGGTCGCCTCGGGCCGCTTCGGTGTGACCGCCGAATATCTGAACCAGTGTGAAGAGCTGGAGATTAAGGTCGCCCAGGGTGCGAAACCCGGTGAAGGCGGTCAGCTGCCGGGCATGAAGGTGACCGACCTGATTGCACGTCTGCGTCATTCGACCAAGGGCGTGACCCTGATCTCGCCACCACCGCACCATGATATTTACTCGATCGAGGATCTGGCGCAGCTGATCTATGACCTGAAACAGATCAACCCGCGCTGCAAAGTGACGGTGAAACTGGTGGCATCCTCGGGCGTCGGCACGATTGCCGCCGGTGTGGCCAAGGCCAAAGCGGACGTGATCCTGATTTCGGGCCACAATGGTGGCACCGGGGCATCTCCGGCGACCTCGATCAAATATGCCGGTCTGCCGTGGGAGATGGGCCTGACCGAGGCACATCAGGTTTTGGCGATGAACAACCTGCGCGACCGCGTGACCCTGCGAACCGATGGTGGCTTGCGCACCGGTCGTGATATCGTCATGGCTGCGATGATGGGGGCCGAGGAATACGGTATCGGCACCGCGGCGCTGATCGCGATGGGCTGTATCATGGTGCGTCAGTGCCAGTCGAACACCTGCCCGGTCGGTGTATGTACGCAGGACGAATCCCTGCGGGCAAAATTCACCGGTAACGCCGATAAGGTCGTCAACCTGATCACCTTCTACGCACAGGAAGTGCGCGAGCTGCTGGCCAGCCTCGGTGCGCGGTCGATTGACGACATCATCGGGCGGGCAGATCTGCTGGCGCAGGTCAGTCGCGGTTCGGCGCATCTGGATGATCTGGACCTCAACCCGCTGCTGATCACCGTCGATGGTGCCCATAACATCGTCTATAATCGCGACAGAGACCGGAACGCGGTGCCTGATACACTGGACGCGGAAATCGTGCGCGATGCCGCCCGGTTCCTGAAAGACGGCGAGAAAATGCAGCTGTCTTATGCGGTTCAGAACACGCATCGGACCGTGGGCACGCGAGTGTCCAGCCATATCGTGCAGAATTTCGGGATGCGGAACACGTTCCAGCCCGACCACCTGCATGTGAAACTGCAAGGCTCGGCTGGTCAGTCGCTGGGGGCCTTCGCGGCCCCGGGTCTGAAGCTTGAAGTATCTGGTGATGCCAACGACTATGTCGGTAAAGGCCTGTCCGGGGGCACAATCGTCGTGCGTCCGCCGCAGGTCAGCCCCCTGAAAGCCGACGAGAACACCATTATCGGCAACACCGTTCTTTACGGCGCAACCGATGGCCACTTGTTTGCGGCTGGCCGCGCGGGTGAGCGGTTCGCGGTGCGGAACTCGGGCGCCACTGTGGTGATCGAGGGCTGTGGCTCAAACGGCTGTGAATACATGACCGGTGGTATCGCGGTGATCCTGGGTGGTATCGGTGCCAACTTTGGCGCAGGTATGACGGGCGGTATGGCTTATCTGTACGACCCCGAAGGCAAGGCCCAGCAGCTGATGAACATGGAAACGCTGGTGACCTGTCCGGTGACCGTCGGTCATTGGGAAGATCAGTTGAAATCGCTGATCGAAGCCCATCAGGCTGAAACCAACAGTCGCAAGGCCGCCGACATTCTGCAACATTGGGAGGTCGAAAAGACCAACTTCCTTCAGGTTTGCCCGAAAGAGATGCTGAATAAGCTCAGCCATCCTCTGACAACCGAGGCAACTGCTGTTCCCGCCGAGTAAGCGAAAATAGTTAGACTAAATCAGAACCCCGCGTGTCACCAAGGACACGCGGGGTTTTCAATTTACGGACCGGCCTTGCTTAAGATTGCATACCCGCGCAACGCTCAGATCAGGCAAGATAAACCGTTCCAAACCCGGCCACAGCGTCGTATAGCAACAAAATGGCAAGAACAGCAGCGCGCAAGTCGAGCAAAAAGAAAAGCAAGGCGTCTAAATCAAAAAAGCCACTGATCCCGCGGATTCGTCGTTGGGTCACACGCGCCGCTTTGGGTGTCGTGGCCTTCATCGTTGGGTTGGTCCTGCTGTACTCGGTGGTCAATCCGCCGGTGACACATACGATCTGGTCCGAATGGCGACGATTGGGAAAAGTTGAGCGTGACTGGGTGCCGATAGAGGAAATTGCCCCGGTTATGGGCAGATCTGCTGTCGCCGCCGAAGATGCCAATTTCTGCCTGCATTGGGGCTTTGACGTTGAAGCAATCCGAGATGCGCTGGAAGATGGCGGCAGCCGGGGTGCCTCGACCATTACCCAGCAGGTCGTGAAGAACGTGTTCCTGTGGCAGGGGCGCAGTTGGGTGCGCAAGGCGCTTGAAACGTCGATTACGCCCGTCGTCGAAATCTTCTGGAGCAAACAGCGGATTCTGGAGATCTATCTGAACGTTGCCGAGACCGGACAGGGGGTCTTCGGGGTCGAAGCGGCAGCACAGCGATACTATGGAACGAGTGCGTCTAAGTTGTCGTCGGTTCAGGCGGCACGGCTGGCGGCGATCCTGCCGTCCCCTCGCAATAGATCCGTCACAGACCCATCGGTTCGGACCCGCAGACGGGCGGCATCCATACTGGATGGGGCGGCCACCATCCGCGCAGATGGTCGCGCGGATTGTTTCGAGGATTGAAACCCTATGCCCCTCAAGGCTAAAGCTGGGGGGTATTCACTGGTTCGATTGGAAGATTATGGCGCGTCTGTTTCATGTTCCCCTGTCCCCGTATTGCCGCAAGGTGCGCCTGTCGCTTGCGGAAAAGAAGATCGAAGTTGAGCTGGTCGAGGAACGATACTGGGAACAAGACCCGGATTTCCTGCGCCGCAACCCTGCCGGAAAAGTACCGGTATTGCGTCTTGATGGGCAGGTCATGGCGGAGAGCGCCGCCATTTGTGAGTATATCGAAGAAACCCGCCCGGAACCTCCGCTGATGCCCAAAAAGCCCGAAGCGCGTTACGAGGTGCGGCGCCTGATCGGTTGGTTTGATGACAAGTTCCATCACGAAGTGACATCGAGACTGCTGTATGAGCGTGTTAACAAAAAGGTGACGGGCGAGGGCTATCCCGACAGCAAAAACGTCAAGGCAGGCGCGAAGGCGATCAAGTATCATCTGGATTATATGGCATGGCTGCTGGATCATCGGCGCTGGCTGGCGGGGGATCAGATGACACTGGCCGATTTTGCCGCTGCCGCGCATCTGTCATCACTGGATTATATTTCGGATGTAGATTGGAACCGTTCTCAGGCGGTCAAAGACTGGTACGCCAAGATCAAGTCGCGACCCGCGTTCCGATCGATTTTGGCGGATCAGGTCCCTGGATTCCGGCCACCGCCGCATTACGCCGATCTGGATTTCTGATAGGGTAAGGGTGTAGCGGGCTGACTGCCCCTCTTGGCCGGGTGTGGGCCAATTCACCCCTGAGGGTACTTGTAGCCAGATGAAGAGCGGATCAGGTTTAAAAGAAAAGCTGGTGACGCAGGCGTTGAGCGAGGGATTTGTCTCTTGCCGTGTTTGCCGACCTTGGGACGTGCCCGATGTGCCGGCGCGTTTGCAGGCGTTTTTGGATGCCGGGTATCACGGGCAGATGGGGTGGATGGCCGAGCGGACACATTGGCGCGGCGATCCGGCCGCATTGTGGCCCGAGGCGCGGTCGGTCATCATGCTGGCCGAGAGCTATACGCCCGAGCATGATCCGACTGATGTATTGAACCACCCGGACAAGGCGGCGATTTCTGTTTATGCGCAGAACAAGGATTACCACGATCTGGTCAAAAAGCGGCTGAAACGGCTGGCGCGCTGGCTGATTGCGGAAGCCGGTGGAGAGGTAAAAGTTTTTGTTGATACCGCGCCTGTGCCGGAGAAGGCTTTGGGCCAAGCGGCAGGGCTGGGCTGGCAGGGAAAACACAGCAATCTCGTAAGCCGTGACTGGGGAAATTGGGCCTTTATAGGCTCTGTTTTTACGACGTTGGACCTGCCTGCAGACATGGCTGAAACTGACCATTGCGGTAATTGTCGAGCTTGTTTGAGCGCCTGTCCGACGGAGGCGTTTCCCGCCCCGTATCAGTTGGATGCGCGGCGTTGCATTTCGTATCTGACGATCGAACATAAAGGGCCGGTTGACGAAGAGCTGCGCCAAAAGCTGGGAAACCGGATTTACGGATGCGACGATTGTTTGGCCGCGTGCCCGTGGAACAAATTCGCCATCGCAGCGAGCGATGTGCGATACGCTGCGCGTGATGATCTGAAAGCACCACCGCTGTCCGAGCTTGCTGTGTTGGATGATGCGGCGTTTCGGGCCAAGTTCTCGGGCTCGCCGATCAAGCGGATCGGGCGGGATCGGTTTGTGCGCAATGTGCTTTACGCGATTGGCAACTCGGAACAGTCGGATTTGATGCCCGTCGCACAGTCGCTTGCCGATGATCCTGACCCAACGGTGGCGGACGCAGCGCGCTGGGCGGTGAAACGATTGTCATAAGTGACGCAAACAGGCTGGACGTGTCGGTCCAAACCGCTACACCCATCGACAGCGAACAGGAAGGAGATCCCGATGGCGTTGGCTTTGGGGGTGGATACAGGTGGAACCTATACGGACGCAGTGCTGATCCGGGATGAAAAAGAGGTGATCGCCTCGGCCAAATCCCTGACAACGCGCGCTGATCTGGCCATTGGGGTTGGACAGGCGATCTCGGCAGTGTTGGATCAAGCACAGGTGTCGCCGGAGCAGATCTCAATGGCGTCTTTGTCGACGACATTGGCGACGAATGCCTTGGTCGAAGGGCAGGGTGGTAGAGTCGCACTGATTTACATCGGGTTCAAGGAAGCAGACCTTGAGAAACATGGGCTGCGGGATGCGCTGAAGGGTGATCCAGCGCTGGTGATTGGCGGTGGGCATAGCCACGCCGGGGGTGAGGCTGCTCCATTGGATGTCGATGCGTTGGAAGCATTTTTAGCGTCGCACAAAGATGTTTCTGGGTTTGCGGTTGCCGCGCAGTTCGCAACGCGGAACCCGGCGCATGAATTGAATGCCGCGCGTGTCATTGCCGAGAAAACCGGGGCTCCGGTAACGTGCTCTCATCAGTTGTCGGCCAAGCTGAACGGTCCGAAACGCGCGGTCACGGCGGTTTTGAACGCACGTTTGATTGGTATGATCGACCGTTTGATCGGACGGGCGCAGGATCGTTTGGTTGATCTGGGCATCACCGCACCGATGATGGTTGTGCGCGGCGATGGTGCCCTGATGAGCGCCGAACAAGCGCGGGAACGCCCGATTGAAACGATCCTTAGTGGTCCTGCGGCCTCGATCGTCGGTGCAAGCTGGCTGACTGGGGTTCAAAACGCGCTGGTGTCAGATATTGGCGGTACGACCACCGATGTCGCGCTGATCCGGGACGGCAAACCGGCGATTGACCCAGCGGGCGCGCAGGTCGGCGGGTTTCGTACGATGGTTGAGGCGGTTGCCATGCGCACCCACGGATTGGGTGGAGACAGCCAGGTGCATGTGGTCACCGAAGGGCTGGGTGGCGGTGTGTTTTTGGGGCCGCGACGGGTGCTGCCGGTTTCCCTGATTGCCGCCGAAGCACCTGAGGTCGTTCACGCCGTTCTGGATACCCAACTAAGGGCGACGACTGTGGGTGAGCATGACACGCGGTTCGCCCGTCGTGTTCCCGGCATCAACGCCGACGGGTTGGGTGCGCGCGAAGAGTCGCTGTTGGAGAGGCTGGGCGAGAACGTCATGCCCCTAAGCGACCTGCTGCGCACCCGTATGGAGAACGGAGCTTTGTCGCGTCTGGTGGATCGCGGTGTCGTTCAGGTTTCGGGTGTGACGCCATCGGATGCCAGCCATGTTTTGGGCCCATTGGATGCCTGGGATGCGGACGCTGCCCACAAGGCGTTGGAGCTGGTTGCGCGCAAGCGGGTGGGGACTGGCGACAGGTTGGCCGCCACCCCGGAACAGTTGGCGCAGATGATCGTGGATCAACTGACCGAACAGACATCATTGACCTTGTTAGAGACCGCTTTTGCGGAAGAAACCGATGGGTTTGGTCTTCCGCCCGCCGAACTGGCTCGGCATGTCCTGATGCAGAAAGGGCTGGCGCGGCATCGCGGTTTGCTGGCGCTGGACGCATCGCTGAACGTGGATGTGGTAGGTCTTGGCGCTTCGGCTCCATGCTATTATCCGGCCGTCGGGGATCGTTTGCATTGCGCGATGATCCTGCCGGAACACGCAGGCGTGGCCAACGCGATCGGGGCGGTTGTTGGCCGGCTTACACTGCGCAGATCGGGAACGGTGACGTCTCCGTCCGAAGGGCGCTACCGGGTTCATCTGGAAGAAGGGCCGCAGGATTTCACGGAATCCGACAAGGCCTTGGCGTTGCTGGAAACGGTTCTGAGGGATCAGGCCGAGGGTGCAGTGCGACAGGCCGGAGCAGCCGATATCCGGGTGGTTGTCGATCGCGACATCCGCACTGCGCGCATCGAAGCGCAGGACGTGTTTGTCGAAGCGATGATCACGGTCGAAGCCAGCGGGCGCCCTAGGATGGCGTCTGGTTAGCCCCCGCTAGAAAGGGGGCCAACCGGTTACTCAGCTGCGTCGCGTTTGGGCAGAACCCAATCGGGGCGTGGGAAGTGGCAGGTATAGCCGTTGGGGATACGTTCAAGGTAATCCTGATGTTCAGGTTCGGCTTCCCAGAAATCGCCTACGGGTTCGACCTCTGTGACGACTTTGCCCGGCCAAATACCGCTGGCATTCACGTCGGCAATCGTGTCCTCAGCCAACTGTTTCTGGGCGTCGTCCACAAAGTAGATGGCCGAGCGATAGCTCATCCCGCGATCATTGCCCTGACGGTTAACGGTTGTCGGGTCGTGAATCTGAAAGAAGAACTCGAGCAGGTCGCGATAGGTAATTTGCGCGGGGTCGAAAATGATCTCGATCCCTTCGGCATGGGTGCCGTGGTTACGATAGGTGGCGTTCGGCACGTCACCGCCAGTATACCCGACGCGGGTGCTGGAAACGCCGGGCAATTTACGGATCAGGTCCTGCATGCCCCAAAAGCAGCCCCCGGCCAGAACAGCGCGTTCATTGGTCATTGGATTTCCTCCACATGGATCAGGTATTCACCGTACCCTTCGGCCTCCATCTCATCGCGATGAATGAACCGCAAGGAGGCGGAGTTGATACAATAGCGTAGCCCGCCGTGTTCGCGTGGACCGTCGGGGAATACGTGCCCCAGATGACTGTCGCCATGTTTCGAGCGGACCTCGGTCCGGATCATGCCAAGCGTGCGATCTTCAATCTCTTCGACATGCTCGTGCACGATGGGCTTGGTAAAGCTTGGCCAGCCACATCCGGATTCGTATTTGTGGGTCGAGGCAAATAGCGGTTCGCCCGAGACGATATCGACGTATATGCCCGGTTCCTTGTTTCCCAACAGTTTTCCAGTGCCGGGGCGTTCGGTCCCGCTGCGTTGGGTGACGTGAAATTCTTCAGGGGAAAGAGCGGCTATGGCCTCGGGGTCTTTGGTGTAGCGGGTCATGGCTTCTCCGGTGTTGATATGACTTGGACCTTTATTTGGGCATACTGGGGCAAAAATCAAAATCATATTTCAGCCTGCTCGCGTTCTCGTGCGGGTGATCCGAATGCCAAACGCACGCGTAATTCACAATAAAGGAGGTGACACCATGTTCAGACTGCTTCTGTTATCCGTCCTATTGCTGGTTGCCCGCGCTGTTCAAGCTGCACCTTTGACCGGTGAGTTTGACTCGATTGACGGCGGAACCCTTTCTCTTGAGGGGTGGAGAGGTCAGCCGGTGCTGATTGTGAACACGGCATCCCATTGCGGGTTCACGGGGCAATACGCTGGCTTACAAAAAATCCATGACACCTATGCTGATCGAGGTCTCGTGGTTTTGGCCGTCCCTTCGGATTCGTTCAATCAGGAACTGGGGTCAGCGAAAGAAGTGAAACAATTCTGCGAGATGAATTTTGGTCTGACCTTGCCCATGACCGACATCACCCCAGTCAAAGGCGCCGGTGCCCATCCGTTTTATAGGGCTGTTGCCCAGCAAACGGGCTTTGTCCCCAAGTGGAATTTCAACAAGATCCTGATTGACCCAGCGGGCGAGGTTGTCGCGACGTATGGCTCGAACGTCAAACCGGATTCACCGAAGCTCTTGCGTCAGGTCGAGGCATTGCTGCGCTGATCGGTCTGCCGAGACAGCTGCACTGCCAGAATTCCCAGCGTTGTGATGCCCACGCCAACCGCATCCATCGGACCAAGCTTTTCACCCAGCAGAGCAGCAGCGACCGCGACGCCAAAGACCGGGTTCAAAAAGTGAAAAGTTGCGGCTCGGATCGCGCCGATCCTGTTCAACAAATGGAACCAGATCAGTGTCGCCAACAAGCCAGGGAACAGTGTCGTATAAGCAAAGGCCAGCATCCACGGTACGTTCGGGTGAATGTAGATCGTCTCGAATATGGGGGCCGCGAAGAACAGAATTGCCGCGCCCACCAGCATCTGTAGCCCGACCACCATCATGAAATTGCCGCCGGATGTTGCCCCGCGCACAGCCAGTGTCGCAAAGCTGAGCGCCAGCGCGCCCAGCCCGCACAGCATGACGCCAAACAGGTCGGCGCCCGCGCTAATCCGGCTGCTCATGATCAATGCGACGCCAGCGAAACCCGCCAGCAATCCGAACACGCCCAGTGGTCGAAGTTTTTCGTGAAACAGTGTCCAGCTGGCTAATGCCACGATCAGGGGCATTGTTGATGCAATAATCGCCGCAACAGATGCTTGTACGGTTTGCATTGCGTAGAAATTCAGACCCAAATAAAGGGCATTTTGGCATATTCCGAACAGAATAGTCGCGTACCATTGCGCGCGCGTCAGCCTCCAGCTTTGGCCCATCGCCCGTGCAATTGCGACCCCCAACAACCCCGATATCAAAAATCGCAGCGCCAGTGAGAAAAGGGGCGAGGCATCGGCAACGATGATCCGCGCCGAGGTGAAGGCTGACGACCAGATGAAGGCAAATGCCAGCCCCATGGCTATGGCGCGCAGATCCATGATGACGCTCTCCCAAACGCCGCGACTGTTTCGGAATTATCTCAAACGCGCAAGCGCCCCGCGTCAAAAAAACCACAGGCCTCATCAGTTACATTCGGCATTGCAGTGTTTGTTGATTGATCAGTCAATTAAAGGTATGCGAACCGCAATCTGACTAACCAAGGGAGGTATGTTGGTGCTTTTGGGGTATATTCTGTCTTTCGGCGTCCTGCTGGCATTGGGCCTGGTCGCTTTCTTCGTCGTGAAATGGTGGAACCTGCGTTGCGTGGGCGTCACGCCAGTGCATCTGTTCACCTTCATCGCGATCCTGTTCACGTCCGGTCTGGATGTCGGCCTGATCATGTTCCCGCTGACCGAGTTTGGCGGATATGCCGAGGAACCGGCCTATGCCTTTGCGAACCCGCTGGCCATCGAGTTCGGGTTCTGGGGCTTCCTGATCTGGGCCTTCTACTTCCTGACGGCGTTCTATTTCTGCGTCATCGAACCCCGCGTGAAGTTCTTTGAGATCCCGCTGGTCAAGTTGATCAACAACGTGGTGATTATTGGCACCTGCGCCTTCACCGCCAGCCTGTTTCTGATCTACCTGCCTGGCTATCTGCCTGAAGTCGGAGACGGCGAATCCGTGGTTTCAACCTTCTACATCATCGTATTTGTGGTCATTCTGGCAGCGGCCTATTCTTCGACCGACCTGAAATACGTGCGTATCCTGTCCGTGGGTTCGACCTTCCTGTTCCTTGCGCTGATCATCGGAATGTGGGTCGCGGCTGGCATGGGCATGACCGGATTTGTTGAAACCGGCAGCAACATCAGCGCTTACTTTGCCAACCTGCACAAGTTTGTCCTGCCGCTGACCGATTATCACGCCTTCTATTTGTTCTGGTGGTTCGCGTGGTCGATCATGATTGGCCAGTTCACCTCTCGCTTTGTCGGTGGTCTGAAAACCTGGCAATTGCTGGCGGCGCTGCTGATTTTCCCGTCGATCCCGTTGGGAATCTGGTTCACCGTTCTCTACTACTATCACCTGAACGGCATCAGCACTGCGGGCATCACCAACATCGCGATGGTGATCGTGGGCGTGACCTTTGTGATCAACTCGCTGGACTCGCTGATTAGGCTCTATACAGACAACCTGAACCTGACAGTCGAGCGGTTCGGCAAGGCGATCTACGTTGCAGGCAACGTCGCCCTGCTGTTTGTCCTGACCCTGCTGTTCCAGAGCCAGTGGCTGCAGATCCAGTGGATCGGCGCGGTTGTCGTCGGCCTTTATCTGGCTTGTGTGGTCTATATCCTGATCACCAAGCGCAAGGAGGTGATGAGCATCAATTCAATGCCGGAAGGTCGTGATCTGGACTTCCACAAGGTTGAGACGGTTCACTGACCAATCTGGGCAGTGAAATAAAAACGGGCGCTTCGGCGTCCGTTTTTTTTGGCACGGTTTCTGGCCGCGACTGTGTCCGCAATGCGGACTAAGCGGTCATTCAAATATGAGCCACTGGCTTGTGACTACCCCTGAAATGCCGTTCGATTTCAGAGGCAAAGCAAAATTTGTTGGTTTCTTGACATTCGCAACCAACAAACGTGCAATAAGGCCATGAAACAATTGGTTGAGTTGATCAGAATTCCTGCAAGAAACGAGCTTCCTCAGTTCCGAAAAGGACTCGGTGTGAGGCTCGTGTTTGTTTCCATAGCGTTATTGCTGGTTCACATAAACTCTGGTCGACAGTCGTTGCTTTGGTACCTGGCTGCTTTCCCCATGATCTACGCAGTATTGATGCTGGGTGTAATCGAACGCCGCATTGATAATAGAAATAAAACCAACAAATCTGACTGATGTCTTGCTCAGACCTTTAGGCTGACAAGTGTGATAAGTGGCTTTGGGCTCAAAGCAGACAAACACAAAAGACCAGTTTCAAAGGGGAGGAAAAAGAAAAAGGGCCCCCAAAACGGCGGCCCTCAATCATGTCACTGTGAAAGCTGAGATCAGCCGTTCACGCTGTCCTTCAGAGCTTTCGCGATGGTCATCTTGACCACCTTGTCGGCTTCTTTCTTGAACTGCTCGCCGGTGGCGGGGTTGCGCACCATGCGCTCGGGGCGCTCGCGGCAGTAGATTTTGCCAACGCCAGGCAGGGTCACTGCGCCACCGGCGGAAACTTCACGGGTGATCAGGCCAGTCATGGCCTCCAACGCTGCGTTTGCAGCTTTCTTGTCGGTTCCCATTTCCTCAGCGAGAGCAGCCACCAGCTGAGTCTTTGTCATAGGCTTTGCCATTTCTTGGTCTCCTTAACGTGCCCGATACATAGGGCCTCACCGCGTAACTGTAACGGGATATTGTGGTCGAACACAACGAATAGTAGCGTTGAAAACCCTAAAAATATGGGGAAATCGTTGCTTTTTTGCGTCAGAGAAAGGCTGTTTCGTCGAATGAACGCAATTTCCGGCTGTGCAGACGCTCTAACGGCATGCCGCGCAGATGTTCCATCGCCCGAATTCCGATTGCAAGATGGCGACTGACCTGGGTGGTATAAAAGGCAGATGCCATGCCCGGAAGCTTTAATTCGCCGTGCAGCGGTTTGTCAGAAACACACAACAATGTGCCGTAGGGAACCCGGAACCGATAGCCATTTGCGGCGATGGTTGCGCTTTCCATATCCAGTGCAATGGCGCGGGATTGGCTGAGCCTTTGCACAGGGCCGGACTGATCGCGCAGTTCCCAGTTGCGGTTGTCGACCGAGGCGACGGTGCCGGTCCGCATGATCCGCTTAAGCTCGTATCCTTCCAACTCGGTGACCTCGGCCACGGCGCTTTCCAGCGCGACCTGAACCTCGGCCAGCGGCGGGATCGGAACCCAGACCGGCAGGTCATCGTCCAGCACCTTGTCTTCACGCAGGTAGGCGTGGGCCAGAACGAAATCCCCCAGCGCCTGCGTGTTGCGCAGCCCGGCACAGTGGCCGACCATCAGCCAGGCGTGGGGCCGCAGAACGGCGATATGGTCAGTGGCCGTTTTAGCGTTCGAAGGCCCAACGCCGATATTGACCAGCGTGATCCCGGATCCGTCCTCGCGTTTCAGGTGATAGGTTGGCATTTGCGGCAGCTTCAGTGGTTGGAGCAACTCTTCCTCGGAGCCCTTGATCTCGACATTCCCGGTCGAGACGAAGCTGGTGTAACCGCTGTCGGGATCGGCCAATTGCGCGCGCGCGTAATTCTCGAACTCAGAGACGTAGAACTGGTAGTTCGTGAACAGGACATGGTTCTGGAAATGGCTGGGATCCGTCGCGGTATAATGCGCAAGCCGGGCCAGCGAATAGTCGACGCGTTGGGCAGTAAACAAGGCTAGCGGACCGGCTTCATCCTCGTGGTCGTACACCCCGTTGACGATATCATCGTTGGTCGTGGTCAGGTCGGGAACGTCAAAGACATCGCGCAACGTGAACCCGGCCGCGCCCTGTTGCGGGACGTGCAGATCGGGATTGTTGGCAACCGCGAAATGCACCGGGATTGGTGTGTCGGACGGCCCAATCGTAACCGGCTGGTCGTGGTTCTTGATCAGCAACGCGATCTGCTGGGTCAAATAAGACCGGAACAAATCCGGCCGTGTAACCGTCGTGGCATGAATACCGGGCTCTGAGACGTGGCCAAAACTCAGGCGGCTGTCGACATGCGCATAGGACGACGTTCTGATGCGAATTTCCGGGTAATAGGCTCTGAATCGCGCCGTTGGAGTGCCGTGCTCAATGGCTGCCGAGAAACTGTCGCACAGAAAGCGGGTTGCTTGTTCATACAGCGCTTCCAACCGAGCGACCGCTGCTTTGGGGTCGGTGAATTGTTCCGGTTTAGGTGCGTCGGGTGTTTTTATTATTGTCATGCAAGTGGTTCCAGAAGATCAATCTTTTCAAAGGTGCGCACATCCACCAGACCCAGATCCGATATCCGCAATTCCGGAATCACGACCAGTGCCAAAAGTGAGTGCTGCATATATGCGTTGTTGAGGGTGCAGCCACAGGCCTCCATCGCGGCGACCATGTCTTCGGCTTTGGCGGCCACAGTTGCGGCGGGGCTGTCCGACATCAGGCCTGCGATGGGCAGTTCGACCAGCGCCAGTTCTTCCCCATCTCGGAAGATGGTGATGCCGCCACCCACCTCGGCCAGCCGATTTGCGGCCAGTGCCATCTGTTCGCGATCCGTGCCGACAACGATCATGTGATGGCTGTCATGCGCCACGGTCGAGGCCATGGCCATTTTGCCCTGATATCCGAATCCGGAAACGAATGCGTTCGTCACGCCGCCCGTCGCCCGGTGCCGTTCAACCAGCGCGATCTGGCAGACATCGTCGTCGCCCTCGACCAATCCTTCGATGATCGGCAGTTCAGCTTTCAGAGCTTTGGTCGGAGCCTGGTTTTCCACCACGCCGATCACGTTAGCCTGCACGCGGTTTGCCCCTGCAGGTGCTTGGATTTCGAAATCGGCAGCGGTCAGGGTATGCCCCAGATGCACGGTGTTCCGGGCGGTATCAGGCCAGTTGAGGTGCGGGCAATCCACGGTGATTTTGCCGCTGTCAGCGACGATCTGACCGCGCGCAATCACGGTGTCGATGGGTAGTTCTTTCATGTCCGAGCTAAGGATAATATCCGCGCGCCGCCCCGGTGTGATCGAGCCGATCTCACGTTCCAGCCCGAAATGGGTCGCCGTGTTGATCGTCGCCATTTGCAGGGCAATCAGCGGATCACATCCGCAAGCGATGGCGTGCCGAACCACGCGATTCATATGGCCGTCATTAACCAGCGTGCCTGAGTGGCAATCGTCGGTGCACAGGATAAAGTTGCGCGGGTCCAACCCTTTTTTCGTGACCGCAGTGATTTGGCTTTCCACGTCATACCAGGCCGAGCCCAGCCGCATCATCGACCGCATCCCCTGCCGAACACGTGCGATCGCGTCTGCCTCGCAGGTACCTTCGTGATCATCCGCCGGACCCCCGGCAACATAGGCGGCGAAATCAGGCCCTAAATCAGGCGAAGCGTAGTGTCCTCCTACGGTTTTCCCGGCGCGTTGCGTTGCGGCGATTTCCGCCAGCATCTTTGGGTCGCCATTGATGACACCGGGAAAGTTCATCATCTCGCCCAAGCCGATGATGCCGGGCCAGCTCATCGCTTCGGCCACGTCTTCGGCGGTAATTTCGTACCCTGTGGTTTCCAACCCCGGTGCGGAGGGGGCACAGGACGGCATCTGGGTAAAGATGTTCACCGGTTGCATCATCGCCTCGTCATGCATCATGCGCACGCCGTCCAGGCCAAGGACATTTGCGATCTCATGCGGGTCGGTGAACATGCTGGTGGTTCCGTGCGGAATGACAGCGCGAGCAAATTCAGCCGGTGTCAGCATGCCCGATTCGATATGCATATGGGCATCACACAGGCCAGGGATCATATAGCGCCCGGTGGCCTCGATGACCTGAGTCTCTGGACCGATGCAGTGTGATGCATCGGGTCCGACGTAAGCGATGCGCCCATCAGCGATGGCAATGTCATGGTTAGGAAGGCTTTCGCGGCTGTGCACATTCACCCAGATTCCACCGCGAATGACCGAATCTGCAGCTTCGCGACCTGCGGCTACGGCAATCAAACGGAGGGCGACATCGGGCCAACTAGGGAAGGGTGTGTGTTCCATGGCCCAACTTTCCCGAATGCGCAGGAAGGTTCAACCCCTTGTGAACAGGTATCATCAAACCGTCACGCAGCGCGTCAGCGCTGCACTGCCCAACCAGAAGAGACGCCCGGCAGGGCCTCGATGATGGGCGGGAGCAACCCTCGGTTATTTCTGTGTATCATGCTCCAGCTCGCGGCGAACCCAATTGGCAAACGCTATGGCGCCGGGACTTTCTTCGGCGCTCGGCGACAGCAGCAGGTAATAGGCTTCGGGCATAGGCGCGCGATGAGCAAACGGAGCAACCAAACGACCCTGTTCAATCAGGTCACTGGCAATGGTGTCATGCGCCAGACACAGCCCTCCGCCAGCCATGGCTACGGACAGGCTGACCAAGTAGGTGGTCGAATAAGTAATTGCAGGATTTTCCCAATTTAGATCCTGCTCCTCGGCCCAACCCAGCCAATTTGACAGCAGGTTTGAGCAGTCAAAAAGAGGGTGCTGTTGCAGGTTGTCCAACGTCACGTGATAGCCCGGCGCACAGACTGGATAATAATGATCGGTTCTCAGCAATTCGGTCCTAACCGTATCTGACGGCCGTAGTGAATAACGGATTTCCACGGCGGCCCCTTCGGCCATTTCGCGCGGCTCCCAAAGCTCAGTAAAGATATTCAGCTGCACCTCGGGATGCTGTACCCGAAATTTCGGCAGTCTGGGCGCCAACCAATTCACGGCAAAGGTGATGTTGCTTTGAACCTGAACTGCGTTCTGCTGTGCGCCGGTCACGGCCTGAGTTCCACGTACCAGTGTCCGAAATGCCTCGCGCACCACCGGAAGATACGTGATGCCCGCTTCGGTCAGTTCCAACGCACGTGGCCGACGCAAAAACAAAGGCTGGCCAAGGTACCCTTCCAAGGACTTGATCTGCTGGCTGACCGCGCTTTGCGTCATGTTCAGATCACGGGCCGCGCCGGTAAAGGACAAGTGCCGCGCCGCCGCCTCAAACGTGCGGAGCCAACCCAGCGGAGGAAGTGGTTTTTGCATGCGTATAACCTTGCCATTAGTTCAGCTAATGGAATAGTTGCGTTTTTTTCGTTGGTCAATTTTTGACGCTACAGGCACGATTTCCGAAAGTTCTCAGCTATCCGCAAAGGAGCCCGGAATGACTGTTACAAACCTGCGCGCCAATATCGACCACTGGGCCGAACGAGTTAATCTGGCTGCAACCTTTCGCTGGGTCGAGCGATTGAACATGCACGAAGGCGTTGCCAATCATTTCAGCCTTGCGGTGAACCCGGAAGGTACGCAATTTTTGATGAACCCGAACCAGATGCACTTTGCACGGGTCAAAGCGTCAAATCTGCTTTTTCTGGATGCAAATGATGCCGATGTGATGAACCAACCCGGTGCCCCGGATCCGACGGCTTGGGGTCTGCACGGATCAATCCACCGCCACTGTCCGCATGCGCGCTGTGTGATGCACGTGCATTCGATCTTTGCGACGGTCCTGGCATCGTTGGCGGATAGCACCTTGCCCCCGATCGATCAGAACACGGCCACTTTCTATAACCGGTATGTCATCGATCAGGAATTCGGAGGCCTCGCCTTTGAAAGCGAAGGTGAACGCTGCGCGTCGATGCTGTCGGACCCCAAGAAAAAGGTCATGATCATGGGCAATCACGGTGTTCTTGTGATCGGCAGTGACCCGGCAGATGCCTTTAACAGGCTTTATTATTTTGAACGCGCAGCGGAAACCTACATCCGAGCGCTGCAGACCGGCCAGCCATTGCGCGTCCTGCCAGATGAGATTGCCGAAAAGACTGCGCAAGAATTGGAAGACTATCCCGATCAGGCCCAGGCTCATCTGCGAGAGATCAAGGCCATATTGGACGATGGCGGCTCTGACTACGCCACATGACAACCTTATCAGGGTAACGACCATGTCTGACACTACACAGAGTCCGGAATCCGCCCGCTGGCACTATCATCCTGAAGGTCCGGTGGGGTTAAACCCCTTGTTCAATTGGCCACCACGTCCGTCAGCCGTGCTGAAATGGTACAGCGGGGCGTGGCTGCAGATCACGGCAATAACCTTGTGCCTTGCGCTGGCGGTTACCGCCTATGCTTTCTTTTTCCCGTCCTTGGAAAGTATGCAAAATTTTGCACTGGGTTGGATGTTTCGCATTTGGCTGCTGAACATGGTGCCCCAGATACTCGTCGCAGGTGGGCTGCACTGGTGGCTGTACATGCGAAAAGGGCAGGGCATGTACAAAAAGTTCGACCGCCGCGACCTGACCCGCAACAATGGTACGTTCACATTCCGCAATCAGGTTCTGGACAATATCTGGTGGACGCTGGGCAGCGCGATGACCGTCGCGACCGTTTATCAGTGGATCATCTACTGGGCGATGGCCAACGGCTATGTGCCAACCATCACGTGGTCCGGCGCGCCGGTCTGGTTCGTTGTGTGGATGGTGTTTATCCCGATGTGGTCAGGTCTGCACTTTTACTGGGTGCACCGGCTGGAACATCACCCGAAGCTCTACAAATACGTGCATGCTGTGCATCATCGTAACGTGAACATTGGGCCTTGGTCGGGAATCTCGAACCACTGGTACGAGAACTTGCTGTACTTCACGACCTATTTCATCCACCTGATCGTTCCGTCGCACCCGTTGCATGTGCTGTTCCACGCCTCCTTCCAGCAGATCAGCCCCGTGTTGTCTCATTCCGGGTTTGAAAAACTAAAGGCCGGAGACACGGATGCCGCCCGTGCCGGTGATTTCTTTCACCAGCTTCACCACCGGTATTTTGAATGCAACTACGGCACCTCTGAAATTCCGTTCGACAAGTGGTTTGGCACATATCATGACGGATCGGCCGAGGCGACGACCCGGACAAGGGCCTACAAGAAACAGATGTATACCTAGCTGGCCCGAAGCGCGCGCGGCGTGACCCCGAATTCGGCTTTGAAGGCACGGGTCAGGGCGCTGGGGTCGTCATAGCCCGCGCGCAGGGCAACCTCACCGATGCTCAGGTCGGTTTCCGCCACCAGTTTGCGCGCAAGGTTCAGGCGCAGGCGGCGGTAAACCTGCGCAGGACCCGCGCCCAGCTCGGACTGCATGCGGACGGACAAGGCTTTCTGCGATCGGCCAACCCGGCTTGCGATTTCGGACACTGGCAAGGGGATCTCAAGGTGTTCCTGCATCAAGGCCAGCGCCTTGTTCACGTAACCGCTGGTCGCGCCGGCACCGCCCGCATGCGAGCGCGCTGAATCGCGGGTCATGAACAGTTGCGACACTTCCAGCGCCAGGGCCTGTCCCTGATCCCGTGCAATCAGATGAAGCACCAGGTCAAAGGCCGCCATGGCCCCGGAACAAGTGATGCGATTGCGGTCGATGACATAGCGCTCGCGGTGGGCTTCGACATCGGGGAACCTTTCTGTAAATCCGGTCAGCTCTTCCCAGTGTATTGTGGCGCGATGCCCGTCCAGCAGCCCTGCCTGCGCCAAAAGCCAGCTGCCAGTGTCGAGGCCTGCCAGCACTTTGAACCGCTGATCCGCAGAACGCAGGCCTGAAAGTGTGCGCCACCCGCCATGCGCGCGGAATCCATAAGATGGCATGACCATGAGGATGTCTCCGCTGGCGATCTGGAGTGGGCGATGCGGCGCGACCTGCAGCCCGGATGACGATGTCACTGGACCACCCTCCAACGCAAGGAACTGCCAATCGTACAAATTACGTCCGGCCAGAGTGTTTGCAGCCCGCAGCGGCTCGACCGTATTGGCCAGACAATGGTTCGAGAATCCGTCGAACAGAAGAACCCCGATTTGCTGCGGTGCAGAGGGTGATTTAGTCCATTCTTGCATGGTAAACTTCTATTTCTGCACGTTTCAAATGGCAAGCCGCGTCAGAATATGCCGCAACGCCAGATGTGGAGACGCCCGATGCAATATGGATTGTCCGACGAACAAGAGATGATCGTCTCTACGGTTCGCAGCTTTGTGGAAAACGAAATCTACCCGCATGAGGCGCTGGTCGAGCGCACCGGCGAAGTCCCGGAGGAGATCGCGGATGAGATCAAGCGCAAGACGATTGAGCTGGGTTTTTATGCCTGTAATTTTCCCGAAAGCGTCGGTTGTGCAGGGTTGAACCATCTGGAGTTCGCGCTGGTCGAGCGTGAGCTGGGCCGCGGATCCATGGCGCTGAACCACTTCTTCGGGCGTCCTCAGAACATCCTGATGGCGTGTGAGGGCGAGCAGGTCGAACGATACTTGATGCCCGCCGTGCGTGGCGAAAGGATGGACGCGCTGGCAATGACCGAACCCGGTGCCGGGTCAGATGTTCGTGGAATGAAGTGCGCCGCGGTGCGGGATGGCGGAGACTGGGTGGTCAATGGCACCAAGCACTTCATCTCGGGCGCGGAGCACGCGGATTTCATCATCGTTTTTATCGCGACCGGCGAGGATCAGACGCCGAAAGGCCCCAAAAAGCGGATTACGGCGTTTCTGGTGGATCGCGGAACGCCCGGTTTCACCATCCGGGACGGGTACAAGTCGGTTAGCCATCGCGGTTACAAGAACATGGTTCTTGATTTCGATGATTGCCGTCTGCCGGACGCTCAGGTTCTGGGTGAGGTTGATGGCGGCTTTGAAGTGATGAACACCTGGCTTTATGCGACTCGTATCACGGTTGCTGCCATGTCCGTAGGCCGCGCACGCCGCGCTTTCGACTATGCGCTGGACTATTCCGCCACGCGCGAACAGTTCGGCCAGAAGATCGGCAAGTTTCAGGGCGTGTCCTTCCAAATCGCGGATATGATCACCGAGATTGACGCGGCGGACTTGTTGACGCTGGCCGCAGCCGACCGCCTGGACAAAGGCCTGCCTGCCAACCGCGAAATTGCTTCGGCTAAGCTCTATGCCTCGGAAATGCTCGCGCGGGTCACCGATGCCGCCATCCAAATTCACGGCGGCATGGGTCTGATGGACGATTACCCGCTTGAGCGGTTCTGGCGCGACGCGCGGGTCGAGCGTATCTGGGACGGGACCAGCGAAATTCAGCGCCACATTATCAGTCGCGATCTTCTGAGGGCACTCGGTGCGTGATGGAGGGGGCCGCCTGATGTCTTCCCTGTCACGCGTTTTGCACCCCACATCCATCGCTGTGATTGGCGGCGGCGCCTGGTGCGTCTCAGTGATCGAACAGGCCCGGAAATTCGGGTTTCAGGGCGACATCTGGCCGGTCCACCCAAAAGCCGGTCAAATCGCGGGTCTGAGTGCTTTTGCACGCCTTGAGGACCTTCCAGCGGCCCCCGACGTAGCCTTTGTTGGCATCAACCGTCATGCAACGATCGAGACGATCGCGGTCCTTTCGGCCATGGGGGCCGGGGGTGCAGTGTGTTTTGCCTCGGGATTTACCGAAGCGCATGCCGAGGACGATCAGGGTGCAGATTTGCAGGTCCGTTTGGTGCAGGCCGCAGGCGAGATGCCGATCCTGGGGCCAAACTGTTATGGCTTCGTCAACGGGTTGGACCGCGCCGCTGTTTGGCCCGATCAGCACGGCATGCGACCGGTAGATCGCGGTGTGGCGATCCTGACGCAAAGTTCGAACATAGCGATCAATATGACGATGCAGCGCCGGGCCTTGCCGCTGGCCTTTATGCTGACCAGTGGGAACCAGGCGCAAACCCATCAGGCCGACATCGCCTCGGCCCTTTTGGATGATGACCGGATCACCGCGGTAGGTGTCCACATTGAAGGCTTCGGTGACCTGCGTAAATGGGAGGCGCTGGCCAAAAAGGCGCGAGATCGTAACGTGCCGATTGTTGCGCTGAAAGTGGGCCGGTCCGCCCATGCACAGGCGGCGACGATTTCTCACACTGCATCATTGGCCGGAGGCGACGCGGGCGCGCAGGCATTTCTGGATCGCCTTGGGATCGCGCGTTTGGATGACATTCCCAGTTTCCTGGAATGCCTCAAGCTGCTGCACGTGACCGGGCGGTTGGACAGCAACGGTTTGGGGTCGATCAGTTGCTCAGGTGGTGAAGCAAGTCTGGCTGCGGACATGGCCGAGGGGCGCAATCTGCACTTCCCGCCGTTGTCGCAAGCACAAAAAGCTGACCTGCGCGATGCCTTGGGGCCGATGGTGGCCTTGGCGAACCCGCTGGATTATCACACCTATATATGGCGTGACACGCCAGCCATGACCCGCGCTTGGACTGCTATGATGGGGCCGGAACAGGCCCTGACTATGGCTATTCTCGACTATCCGCACACGGATGCGACGGATTGGGAATGCGCCACGCAGGCCGCTTTGAATAGTGTTGCTCAGACGGGGCGCCCCTTTGCGGTAACGGCGACTCTGCCGGAGCTTTTGCCCGAAGACGTTGCACAGCGATTACTCGATGGCGGTGTTATCCCTTTTGCCGGATTGCATGAAGCGCTTGCGGCAATTGAGGCGGCCGCGCGGTCGCAAGCAACAGAGGCCGAACCGGTCCTGCTGCCCTCGGATACCGTTGCGGATCATGTTCTGACCGAAGCAGAAGCCAAAAAGGCGCTGGCGGAATTCGGTGTGCGTGTACCGCTCAACCTTGTGGTACCGGCGAACCTGGCGAAACAAGCCTCTACCGCGCTGACTGGTCCATTTGCGATCAAGGGCGTCGGGCTGGCGCATAAATCGGAACATGCGGCCGTGCGCCTTGAGGTTCTCGCCGACGCTGTGGGCGAAGTCGCGGCGGATATCGGAACCGATGACGTCCTTGTTGAGGAAATGGCTGTCGGCGGCGTGGCAGAATTGTTGGTCGGCGTCACCCGAGACCCGGCCCACGGGTTCGTTCTGACGCTAGGTGCCGGAGGTGTGTTGACTGAAATCCTGCGTGACACGGTTTCCCTTTTGATCCCCTCCTCTCGCGACGCGGTGAAAGAGGCGCTGGGCAAATTGAACTGCGCACCCTTGCTGGCGGGATATCGCGGCAAACCAGCGGCAGAGATTGAGGCGATCCTGGACGCTGTCGATGCGGTGCAGGCCTATGTCATTGCCAACGCATCCCATGTCAGCGAAGTTGAAATAAACCCACTGATCTGCACACCGAACCGTGCCATAGCGGTGGATGCTCTGATCCGAAAGGCAAGTATATGAACCCGGTCAAAACCAAGCGCGATGGCGCAATTCTGGAAGTCACTTTGGACCGTCCCAAAGCGAACGCGATTGATTTGGCGACCAGCCGTGTCATGGGCGAAGTGTTTCGTGATTTCCGTGATGATCCAGATCTGCGCGTCGCCATCCTGACCGGTGGCGGCGAGAAGTTCTTTTGCCCCGGCTGGGATTTGAAAGCAGCCGCTGACGGAGACGCAGTCGACGGAGACTATGGCGTTGGTGGCTTTGGCGGGCTGCAGGAACTGCGGGACATGAACAAGCCAGTCATCGCAGCCGTCAACGGGATTGCTTGTGGCGGCGGGCTGGAATTGGCCCTGAGCGCCGACATGATCCTTGCCGCGGAACACGCCAGTTTTGCGCTGCCGGAAATCCGCTCAGGCACAGTGGCCGATGCCGCAAGTGTCAAACTGCCAAAACGTATTCCGTATCACGTGGCGATGGAACTGCTTTTGACCGGACGCTGGTTCGACCCCCAAGAGGCTAAGAACTGGGGATTGGTGAACGAAATCGTGCCGGGCGATCAACTGATGGATCGGGCATGGGAACTGGCGCGTCTTTTGGCCAGCGGTCCGCCTTTGGTTTATGCCGCAATCAAAGAGATTGTACGGGATGCCGAAGACTCCAAGTTTCAGGATGCCATGAATCGGATTACCGGGCGGCAATTGCCGACGGTTGATACCCTCTATGGCTCTGAAGACAATCTAGAAGGCGCCCGCGCTTTTGCTGAAAAGCGTGATCCCATGTGGAAAGGTCGATAGTCGGCCTAAGCGCGTTCAAACAGGGCTATCAGCGCTGTGTCATCTTTGTTGGGGCCAGATGCAAGATCGCCATAGATGCGAACTTCGGGCAGGGTCAGGTTCCGAATCTGGCCTTGCGCTAACCGGTGCAGGGCTTCGGCAAATCCCAGCTTTTCATAATGTTGGGCATTGATCGACAGCGCGAATTGAGCACCGGGGCGGGCCACACGCAGCAGCGCAGTCAAAGCTTCTGGCCCAAGGTGGCCATGGGTGAACGTGCCGGATGAAACGATCCCGGAGTAGCTTTCGCGCGGCACCGGGATGCCTTCGTTCAGATCGGCCTCAATGGCGTCGCGGTAGATATCCTTGCGCATGGCCTGATCCAGCATCTCGGCGCTGATATCGGTGGCATCTATCGGTCCCACACCCAGCCGGGCCAGAACCGCGCCGCACAGGCCAGTGCCTGCACCTACATCAAGCACAGGCCCTTGCCCGCCGGCGCCGACAAAGGCGCGGGCGGTATGGATGTGCAGCTGATAGTCCTCGCGCGTGGCAAAGCCTTCATCGTAATCCCCGGCCCATTCAGCATAGAGACGCTTGTGGTCTTCCGGGGAATCCAGCGCGTAGGCGGCATGCAGGTCTGGTGTTTTGTCACTCATATCCAAAAGAAAGGCGCATTGGGGGATTCGAATCAAGTATCCTTGGCAGAGTTCTTGCATCTGGCGAAATTGCGGATCATCTAAGAGCGTATGACAGGCACACTATTTTCCTTCGGTCACGGGTACTCGGCACAGGCCTTGTCCCGTCAGTTGCAACCCCATGGTTGGCGTATCTTCGGCACGACGCGTGATCCGGCCCAATCGCCGGTGGTCAAGGCATCCGGCGCAGAGCCGGTGATTTGGCCGGGGCAAGTGCCACAGCTGGATGGGGTGACGCATCTTTTGATCTCGGCCGCGCCAAACGCGGACGGAGATCCGGTTCTGGCTGCATTGGCGGATGAGATTGCGGAAAGGGCGGCGCAATTCAAATGGGTTGGCTATCTGTCGACCACGGCCGTGTATGGCGATCATCAGGGCAACTGGGTCGACGAAGCCACCCCCGCGACGCCAACGGCGCAGCGCGGCAAATGGCGGGTGCAGGCGGAAGAGCAGTGGCGGAACATCCCCGGCTTGCCGACACACATTTTTCGCCTTGCAGGCATCTATGGTCCCGGTCGTGGGCCGTTTTCCAAGCTCAAGCGTGTGGGTATGCGACGTATCATCAAGCCGGGGCAGGTCTTTTCCCGAATTCATGTCGCCGACATTGCCCAGGTTCTTGCCGCGTCCATGTCCGCGCCCAATCCGGGGGCGATTTACAACGTATGTGATGATGAACCCGTTCCACCGCAGGATGTCATCGCCTATGCGGCCGAATTGCAGGGATTGCCATTGCCGCCCGAAGTACCGTTCGACGAGGCCGACATGACCCCCATGGCGCGCAGCTTTTACAATGAGAACAAGCGGGTCAGAAACGATCGGATCAAGGATGAGCTGGGTGTAAACCTGATATATCCGAACTATCGGGTCGGATTGAGGTCGCTGATGACCGATGACTGAGCTATCGGCCTGAATTCCGGCGATGCGCACTGGGTGCTTAGTGATAGTTTTTGGTTATCATAACCATCCATAAAGAAAACTTATTTGCATGGTTCGAATTTGCTAGGTCTGGCGACGACAAGACAAGAGTCGCCGATACCTCTTGCGGAATGCGCGCGTTTTGAGCCGCGCATCTAAAAGAGGTAAAAGTGTCATCTATATATGTTCTTGATCGCCCGCGTTTCTTACCGCGCGAACGAGCCGGATTTTAGCCAGGATTGGAGATCGACATGGACGGAAGTGATAACCCCAAAACGGGCGGATGCCCTGTAATGCACGGCGCAGGAACCCGGTCAAACCGGGATTGGTGGCCGAACCAGCTGAACCTTTCGATCCTACATCAGAACGCGCCCGCGTCGAACCCGCTGGAGCCTGATTTCGACTACGCTGAAGAATTCAAGAAGCTGGACATGAAGGCGCTGAAAGAAGACCTGTACGCGCTGATGACCGATTCTCAGGATTGGTGGCCTGCCGACTATGGTCATTACGGCGGTCTGTTCATCCGGATGGCCTGGCACAGCGCCGGTACATATCGCACGGCGGATGGCCGTGGCGGTGCCTCGACTGGGAACCAGCGCTTTGCGCCACTGAACAGCTGGCCGGATAACGGCAACCTTGATAAGGCGCGCCGTCTGCTGTGGCCGATCAAGCAGAAATACGGCAACCAGATTTCCTGGGCCGACCTGATGATCCTTGCCGGCAATTGCGCCATTGAATCCATGGGCGGCAAAACATTTGGCTTTGCTGGTGGTCGCGCGGATATCTGGGCGCCTGAAGAAGACATCTATTGGGGTTCCGAAACTGAGTGGCTTGCCCCCACCGACAATCCGCACAGCCGGTACACTGGTGAGCGCGACATGGAAAACCCGCTGGCCGCCGTTCAGATGGGTCTGATCTATGTGAACCCCGAAGGCCCGGATGGTGAACCAAACGTGCTGGCCTCGGGCCGTGATATCCGCGACACCTTTGGCCGGATGGCGATGAATGACGAAGAAACCGTCGCACTGGTTGCTGGTGGCCACACCTTTGGTAAGGCGCACGGCGCGGGCGATCCTGATCTGGTCGGCCCCGAACCCGAAGCGGCACCGATTGAAGAGATGGGCCTTGGCTGGATCAACAAGTTCGGCTCGGGCGTGGGTGACGATACCACGACCTCGGGCATCGAGGGCGCATGGACCGCAAACCCGATCAAATGGGACAACGGCTATTTCGATCTGCTGTTCGGATACGAGTGGAACCTGACCAAAAGCCCCGCAGGCGCATGGATATGGGAACCAATCGGCGTCAAGGAAGAAGACATGGCCCCGGCGGCCGGTGATCCGACCAAGAAGGTCAAAACCATGATGACCACCGCCGACATGGCGATGCGCATGGATCCGATCTATGGCCCGATCTCCAAACGCTTCCACGAGAACCCGGAAGAGTTCGCAGATGCCTTCGCGCGCGCCTGGTTTAAGCTGACTCACCGCGACATGGGTCCGCGTTCGAACTATATCGGTTCGGAAGCCCCGACCGAAGAGTTGATCTGGCAGGACAACGTGCCTGCAGTGGATCACGATCTGGTCGATGCTGCGGATATTGCGGATTTGAAAGCCAAGATCGCTGCAACCGGTTTGTCGGTGTCCGAACTGATCTCAACCGCATGGGCCTCGGCCTCGACCTTCCGCGGGTCGGACAAGCGCGGTGGTGCCAACGGCGCCCGTATCCGTCTTGCACCTCAGAAGGATTGGGACGTCAACGAGCCAATGAAACTGTCCAAGGCGCTGGATGCGCTGACAGGCGTTCAAGAAGCGTTCAACGGCGCGCAGTCAGGCAACAAGAAAGTGTCGCTGGCCGACCTGATCGTTCTGGCCGGTGCCGTCGGCATCGAGCAGGCTGCCAAAGCTGGCGGTCAGGATGTCGAGGTCCCGTTCACCCCGGGCCGCACCGATGCATCGCAAGAGCAGACCGATGTGGACAGCATCGCAGTCCTGGAGCCCGCAGCAGACGGTTTCCGCAACTACCAAAAGGCTGATTACACCATCTCGCCCGAAGAGTTGCTGGTCGATCGCGCGCAATTGCTGACCCTCTCCGCACCCGAGATGACGGCACTTGTCGGTGGCCTGCGTGTTCTGGGCGCCAACTTCGGTGACGCCAAGCATGGGGTATTCACGGATCGTGTGGGTGTACTCAGCAATGACTTCTTCACCAACATTCTGGACATGGGCACCGAATGGAAACCTGCCGGCAAGGGTGTCTATGAAGGTCGTGACCGCGCCAGCGGTGAGGTCAAATGGACCGGTACACGCGTCGATCTGGTCTTCGGTTCCAACTCGCAACTGCGGGCGCTCGCTGAGGTCTACGGTCAGACGGGTGCCGAGGGTAAATTTGTCTGTGACTTTGTCTCGGCCTGGAACAAGGTGATGAACGCGGATCGATTTGATCTGAAGTAAACCGACGATCATCGCAGAGGTAGCGCCGCCCGAGGGGACTCGGGCGGCGTTTTCTTTGGGTCGAGTCCCGCGGGCATACCAAGCATTGGGTACGATTCCGCCCAAAGCCTTGACTAACCCTCGCGTCACGCATCGCCCAGCCCTGTTTCTTACCCAAATTATTAAGCTAACTTATTGTTTTCATTAACATGGGCGAGTTTCTGCAGAGAAATGTGAAGTTTTTTCAAAATGGGGGTTGCAGGTCCCAGACCTAATCCGTAAATACCCCTTCACCGGCGCTGCTGAGGCGGCGCTGACGGGTCGGAGAGACGGCCGGACGCATCGGAGAGACGGTGGGCATC
>NZ_JBXWNI010000018.1:0-61250 GCF_059610285.1 Ruegeria sp. YTSA072
AGAGCGCCGAGCCATCATCAGAGGTCAGGTAAAGCGTATAGCTGCCACCCTCGGTGACATTCAGATTACCAGTATAGCGCGCGGCAAAATCATCCGACGGGCCACCGTCCCACAGTGATCCGTTGCTGCGATAGGTGTTCAATTCAGAGGCTGTACTTTTCAGGCTTGGAGCAGTGGAGAAATCGATCAGGCCTAGACGATCAATCTGAGATTCCAATGTGAAGTATTCCGCATATAAGCTCATGATACTGCCCGTTCTCCACTAATTCCGCTTCAGTGCGGTTATTGTTTCCATTTATCGACTTCAACGAGGCTCAGTTGCGGCAAAATTGTGTCTTGGCGGAAAAGCGCCGAGCTTACAGTGGGCGCAAAACGCCCTATTTTTTTGCACCTGAACCTTTCGTCGAGTCTCACAGTGGTTTGGAAACCGCTGCTCCGTGAGTGTTTAGATCCGCCATCTATAACTGAATTGTTTTAAAAAACTTTGCAGTTCAATCCGGCAAACCCAATCGGAGGGGTAATAGGCAGAAAACGGCGAGGATCACACATGCCATAAGCGGAATTATGACAAGTTAGGGCCTATCGGCTCCCTACCAGAGAACCGCTACACTCAGATTCCGGCAATCCTCAACTTGAAACGGGGCAAACTATCATATCGCCCAATCGCTATTCGAGGTAGTGCGAATTTATCCGCATTGTCTGATGCCAACTCCATGCCGAGTATTGCTGCGGAGTTGAAATTCATTTGTTCGATTGCCACACGCAGCAGCGCGCTTTGATTCCCGTTCGGATATGCAAAGTGACAGATTTCCCGATGTGTCCAGGTTTCCAACAGTGAGCGAGACCGCAAGATACTTTCGCGCGCCTCACAAAAAGGGATCTGGTCGAGCAGATTATGACAATGGCTATGCGACCCAATTGTCACCCACGGATTGGCGGCCAGAGCCTGCAACTGATTCAAACTCAGCGGCACTAGGGGCGCGCAGCCGGACTGAACGGCCCCCGCTTGAAGGGCAATTTTTTGAGTCAAAATTTCGCGCTGTGCTGGTGAGACAGTTTTCAAGGTCTCAAGAATATCCGAAATGAGCAGCCAACGGACGATACCTGTTTCGGGTCCGATGACCCAACGCCTTAATCCATCATCTGTCAGATCAATGATGGTCTGCCCGGGATTCTGCAGAACGTTCATAATACGATCAAACCAATAAACTTGACCATTTTCGATTTGAGCAGTCGCAATATAAACCGTTACAGGTAGATTTTCAGCTTCAACAATTGGCAGAAGACAGTCGAATAGCCCCACATCTCCATCATCGAATGTCAGAACCACGCGGGGCCGTCCCCTCGATTTGGGTGAATTCAGAGCCTCATCAAGACTGACAATGTCATAGCGGGTACGCAGATACTCAACCTGTCTGCGGAAATCCGACACACGCAAGACGGTCCAGGCATCTGTTTTATCGTGATCTGGGCCCAGTGTGTGATAGCAGAGAATAGTTATCGGGCTACCAAGTAAGGCACGCGATCGCAAAATTTTATAGGGCAGCTCAGAGCTCAGAACCCGAACCAACGTTTCCTTCAAGATACCCATAGCCCCAATTTAACTCGCAAACAGAAGCTGCAGTTTGGCTGCCTCGGACTCAATATTATGTCGAAGCTTCACCCTGCATCGTGCTTTTTCTCCCATACGATCTCGCACTGATTGTGGTGCCGCTATGGCCTCACGCAACGCCTCCAGCAAAGTGTCCACGTCGCCCGCAGGAATAAGCCATCCAGTTTCGCCAGGCAGGACCAGTTCCGGAATCCCTGCTATATAGGTAGATATAACCGGGCGGCCCTGCGCCATAGCTTCCATGATGACAACGGGAAGACCTTCAATGAAGCTGGGCTGAACTAGGGTATGGCAGGCCGCTATCTCTTCCTTCACCTCTTCAGAAGAAATCCAGCCTGTGAACTGTACAGATTTGGCAATTCCAAGCGTACTAACTCGGTCTTCTATTTCGCCACGCATGGGCCCGTCTCCAGCCAGAACCAACTGGATATCCTCATGGTCGTGCAGAAGCTTCGCAAAGGCTTCTAAAAGGATCAGGTGGCCCTTTTCCGGACTCAGGCGGCCAATGCACAAGAAGCGGGTCGATGAAGCCGGGACGTCATGCGTAGGTTTTTCAAACGCTTCAGGCGGCAATCCACAGTGAACCACTTTTATCTTCGGCCAGTGCTTCGGTGCCACGTGTCGCATCAATTGACTGCGCGTGTATGCGCTTATGGTTACAACAAACTTGGCATGAGCAACCTTATGATCGAAACCTAGTCGTTTTGCATTGTCAGCCTCATCCATCCCGTGAATGGTGAAGCTATATTCGCCGCCGCCCAGAAAATGTACAAGCATTGCTACTTCTGCTGGATTAGTCCCGAAATGTGCATGAATATGCGAAACTGGGTTTTCTTCCAACCAGAGCCGAATACGACAGGCATGCGCCAAATAAATCAGATGGTAAGGCCATGGGCGTACAGAATTACGCGACATCAAAATAGTAGCCCTGAAAGCAGTTTGAAACGAGCAAGGAAAACGAGCAGCGCACCTGAATAAACAGAACAACAAAGGCAGGATGCCTTCAGAAAGCGTGTAACGGGTCTTTTTCTTCTCAGACTGATCCTGAGGATTCGTTACTTCTGCATCCCAACCTCTCAGAGCAAACCGAGAGACCTCCACCCCCCTACGTTCCAGTGCGGAAATTTCTCTCCGAATAAAGGTATGACTACCTTTGGGGTATTGGTTTATCAGATAACCTACACGCATTCTGGATACTCTTGCTTCGAAATATTACTCTATGATTGGGTTAGATGAATTTTTACATTCAAAATGCTGCCATATTTGGACAGCTCCTTATTATTGCGATAATCATAAAGCACTGCAACATAATCACTTTTCACATTTAAGAACCGCTTTTTAGCCCTAGAATTCAGACTCCATACAAACCTTAATCTCCTGCTTGTTTCATGGCCAGAACAAGACGGTGGCTACGAGAGCGATTGCAGATAAAAATACCTTTGAACATCTATCTTATCACGTTGCCGCCCGCCACCAATCCTTGAAGCTTCCGAACATGATCTCGATGCGGTTGCGCTGTTTGTATCGGCGCCTATCGCACTCGACTGATGTCTTCCGCTGTTTTCAACTAAAGATTTAGGCGCAAACAACTTTGTCTTTCAACACCTCTCAGAACCAATCTGAGTCAGGCGCGGTCCTCGAGTAGCCATCCGACATCTGGTAAGCCACTCAGTAATGCACGTGTTCCGATGCAATCTCTGATCTGAGCTAAGGGTGACAAATAAGCTTACTGGTCGCCCTTAACTGCCGCATGCCTCACGCGGCTTGGTATTCATCCCAAACTTAGTTCGACCTACTAGGTGTCCACACTCTCTTTTTCGCGACTATGCTGGTCGCTGTCTGGCCGGCCTTGAGGTAAATTACATCAATGATCACGGCCTTTTCTTCGCCGTGTTCGGCGGGTAGACTTGCCGCGATCTGCACAAAGACCCATTTGTCTCCCCATCGCCCTCAACTGTTGTAAAGTGTCTTGTGCGGCCCGTACGCATTAGGCGCGGCTGGCCGTGGAACTTAGGGAATAGGGCTCCAGACGAACCATCTGCTCGTCATCCAGCCAGAAAAGATCGCTCATGTCATCGCTTTTAAAACGATGGATCTCGCTGAATTCCTTAAAGCAATGGCTCCTGACCCTAACGAAGATTGGTAATTGTCACACAATACGACTTTATTCAGCACTAGAACTGACCGCACCTTTAGTGCCTGCATTTGTTGCAGGAAACAGATAGACGATTCGATCATCTTTGTTGACGGATCACCGTGCCATCTGGCGGTTGCAGAGCCCGGGCTGGCCTGAGGTATTGCTCTGAAAGTCCCCGCTGTCATAAATTATCAAAAATTTGTCATGAAACTGTCTTGGGTACAAAGGTTATTGATGTCGCGACCTTCATATATTTTGTTCACCGGAGTACTCGCTTTCGGGTTAGGCCTTATATTGACGCCGAATTTTTTTATTTGGTTGGGGCCGCTGAAAACCAGCCTTTTGTCAGAGATTGAATCAGTCAGAAGCATTGCGCAGCTTGAAGTGTTCATCGCGCGTTTCCTAGTTCTCGGAACCTCTGTAGCCCTGATTGCAACTTGGGTGTTCTGGCCCCAGCTTTCGGAAAGCCGTGTGGTCAATCGGATTTCCTACCATCAGCTTTCAACCCCGCTTGATCTGCGCCTGCCCAATACTTCGCTGATCGTCATGAGCAGTATGTTTGTGCTCATCCTCGTTTTGGTTGCTATCGCGGGTTTCTTTCCAGGGGCTTATCAGACCAGCGTCATGGAAGAGGACGGGCTGATAGAATATACGACCGCTTTTGTTTTCCTGATTTGCTCGTTTCTATCTGGCTATCTGGTCACTAAGCTCCCTGAGCGCCGGAAAAAGATCCTTCATGTCATACTCTGCCTGGGGTTCTTTCTGTGCTTTGGTGAGGAGATCAGCTGGGGGCAGCGCATCTTGGATTTTGAAACGCCGGATGCGGTTCAGGTCGTGAATGTGCAGGGTGAATTCAATATCCACAACTCGTTCGGGTATCTCGCAGACCATGTGTTTATAGCGGGGGTTTTCATCTATGGTGGCGTTCTTCCGATTATTGCAAGCCGCAGCCCCTTCTCTGCAAAATTAATAGACATGACCGGTCTGCCCATAGCCTCTCTGGGGTTGGCGATTGGGTTTATACTGGCATCATTGTTGCATAATTGGACGGTGTATGTTGTCCTTCCTTGGACGCCAATAAGGATTGCGGAACCTAGGGAATTTTTGTCCTCAATAGGGTTTTTATTGTTGATGTTGGAAACGATTAAGAATGCGGGTTCTATTCATAAGTCAAAATAGTCTGGCCAGCTTTGTAGTTGCGTGTAGCGCTCTGCTTGCGTCAGTGAATTCGTGCGATGCACAAGCTTCCATTGGCCTACAGGAGCGTCCCTTCAACACACGCATCGTGCAGTCGGGTCATAGTCTTACCGACCCAATCCCAAAGCTGTTGAAAAAGATGGTGCGTGCACAAGGTAAATTTGGCGTGGTTATTGATCGTTCCACGATACCAGGTAGCCCGATGCAGGCGCGATGGGAGCACAAACCCGGGGGTTCAAAAGCTGACGCAAGGTCAGAAATAGGAAACTATGATCTCCTTGTTACCACTGAGCGCGTCCCTCTCGAAGGTGCGATGAAATATCTGGATTCAGAGAAAGTCACTCTGAAATGGTTCAACCACGCCTGGAAAAACGGCAATAACGGCCGTGGCGCGGAAACAATATTGTATGCATCCTGGACAGAGCTCACAGGCGTAGATGATGATGGAACAGTTCCCCAAGGGCTTGCTCCATTCCGGGACCGTTTAATGACTGAAATGGCAATGTGGGAGAAGATCTCTACATATGTGAATGCCAATCGCCCCGCAGGCTCGCCGAAAATGCAGCTCATTCCTGGACCATTGATTGTTGCTGCACTTTTTGATGAGATCAAAGCAGGCCGTGCCCCGGGAATGACCAGCATCAAGGATGTCTTCAAAGATGATATCCACTTCAATTCTAACGGCAATTATCTGATTACCCTTGCGCATTATGCTGTGATCTACGGGCGTGATCCAAGGGGTCTTCCGTATAATCTGGGACAGGACGCCCCCCCGTCTCGCGAGCAGGCCAAATGGATGCAGGAGCTGGTGTGGAATATCGTCAATAGCTACGCAGCCGAGGGCCATTAGTCGCGTTAGGATTGTATCCCCAGTATGATTAAATACCACCATTTTGGGCGCATTGTTCTTGATCACCCCGTGCCGTCTGCATGCAATCCTTCGTCATTTCTGAACTGCATTACCGTGAAGCGTGCGCCTGAATTTCTATTAAACTACTCTAAAAAGACAGGGAATTAACTTCTTTTTGCCAGCTTTTGACGTCAAAAATACAGAGCTCTTTGGGATAGTCTTGCCGCCTTCAAACAATCATCGTGAAATCATCTGTTTCGTTTGGCAATCCTAGTGGCACCCCTTAAACTCAGATTAGTTTATTTATGGATGGTTCAACAGTGAATACTTCTGCCAGGGACGGCGACATCGCAATCGTTGGCATTGCTGCGCATTTGCCCGGCGCGTCGTCGATTGAAATTTATTGGTCCAACCTGCGCGAGGGGGTGGAATCTATCCACCAACTCAGCAGGGAACAGCTCCTTGCAAGCGGCGAAACTCCGCATCTGCTTGAGCGACCGGACTATGTGCCGTTTGCTGCCCCGCTGAACCGCTTTGAGGAGTTTGATGCCGAGTTCTTCGGTCTGTCTCCCAAAGAAGCGGCCATCATGGATCCGCAGCACCGCCAGTTTCTGGAGGTTGCTTGGGAGGCGCTGGAAAATGCGGGCCATCCGCCTGAAAAATTTCCCGGGCCCATTGGTGTCTTCGCCGGTTGCGGGATGGGCAGTTATTTCTATTTCAACGTCTGTTCGAACCCGGATCTGGTCGACGATGTGGGCATGTTCCTGCTGCGACATACTGGTAATGACAAGGATTTCCTGTCGACCCGGCTGAGCCATATCCTCGACCTTAAGGGGCCGAGTGTGAATGTGCAGACCGCGTGCTCGACCTCACTGGTTGCGGCCCATTACGCGACGCAGGCTTTGTTGACCGGTGAGTGCGATATGGCGATCGCTGGAGGTGTCACAATCGAATTCCCTCATAATAGGGGTTATGTTTATAAAGAGGGCGAGGTTCTTTCACCGGATGGCCATTGCCACGCCTTTGATCATCGTGCGCAAGGTACGGTGTTTGGCTCGGGCGCTGGTGCTGTCATCCTGCGTCGCCTGTCCGACGCTATCGAAGACGGCGATCACATCTGGGGCGTGATCCGGGGTACCGCCATCAACAATGACGGCGCGGCCAAGGCCGGGTATCTGGCACCGTCCGTTGATGGTCAGGCTGCCGCGATATCCGAGGCCCATGTGATGGCCGATGTGAGTGCCGATACGGTGGATTACATCGAATGCCACGGTACCGGCACCTATCTGGGTGACCCGATCGAAGTGGCCGCGCTGACGCAGGCGTTTTCGGAAACCACGCAGGAGACAGGGTTTTGCCGGTTGGGTTCGGTCAAAACCAATATCGGCCATCTGGATACCGCTGCCGGCGTTGCGAGCCTGATCAAAACCTCGCTGGCTTTGCACCACAAGCAGATCCCGCCCAGCCTTGGGTTTGAGAAGCCCAACCCGGCGATTGATTTCGAGAACAGCCCGTTCCGGGTGAATGATACCCTGACCGATTGGGTCTCGCACAAGGGGCCGCGTCGCGCTGGGGTCAATTCTCTGGGTGTTGGTGGAACCAATGCGCATGCCATTCTGGAGGAAGCGCCCGAACGTGCCGCGTCCGAGCCTTCGGATTGGCCGTTTCAAATCCTCACGGTTTCGGCGCGGGGCAAAAAGGCGTTGGATGCAAACAGCGCAGCGTTGGTCGAACATCTGCGCGCCAACCCCGATCAGAATTTGGCCGATGTCGCCTGGACACTAAAAAACGGACGTCGCGGGTTTGAAAAGCGGCGTGTGATTGTCGCTGAAACCCATGAAGAGGCTGCGGCCATTCTGGAGGAAAACGATCCTCGTCGGGTGTTCACGCATTCGGTGATCTCAGACGCGCCGGAGCATGTCTTCATGTTCCCCGGCGGCGGCGCGCAATATGCGGGTATGGCGCGGGACCTTTATGAGACCGAGCCGGTCTTTGCCGACTGGATGGACCGCGGGTTGGATATTCTGCAAGCCAAACTCGACTACGACATCCGCGCGATCTGGCTGCCCGAACCGGGCCAGGAAGAGGCCGCGGATGAGCAGTTGAAAACGCCTTCGGTGCAGTTGCCGCTGATCATGATCACCGAATATGCGCTGGCGCAGCTTTGGATGGAATGGGGCGTGAGCCCCGCCGCATTGGTCGGCCATTCGATGGGTGAAAACACCGCCGCTTGTGTGGCTGGTGTTATGTCGTTCGAGGATTGCATCGGTCTGGTGCATCTGCGCGGGCGTCTGTTCGATACGGTTCCCGCTGGCGGGATGCTAAGCGTCCCCTTGCCCGCGGACGATCTGAGACTGCTTCTGGGGGATGACCTCGATCTGGGTGCCGTCAACGCCCCGAGCCTGAGCGTTGCAACCGGGCCTCAGGCGGCACTGGACGATCTGGAAAAACGCCTGCGCAATCAGGGCGTAGACTGCCAGCGTATCCCGATTGATATCGCGGCGCATTCGCGGATGCTGGAGTCTATTCTGAAGGAATTTGGCGACTATCTGCGCTCGATTGACTTGCTGGCCCCACAGATACCCTTCCCCTCGAACCGCAGTGGCAACTGGATCACCGAGGCTGAGGCCACGGATCCCGAATACTGGGTTGGTCATCTGCGCAACACTGTTCATTTTGCCGATTGCATCACCACGCTGTCCGAGAACCCCGAGCGTATCTTTATCGAGGTTGGCCCGGGCAAGGCGCTGGCCTCACTGACCGGGCAGCATGACAAGGTAGATGCCAACCAGGTGATCAGCAGCCTGCGCCACCCGAACGATGAAGTGGCTGACGATGCCTATTTCATGGCCATGCTGGGCCGTATCTGGGCTTTGGGTGGCACATTCGACTGGAAACAGATCTGGGGTGAGGCCCGCCGCAACCGGGTGCCTCTGCCCACCTATGCTTTCCAGCGCTCGCCCTATTTCATCGAACCCGGAGAAACGCAAACGGGAACGGCCGACCAGTGGCTGATGCGGACCGAAGACACGACTGACTGGGGTTACCGCGTGGCTTGGACGCCAAAATACGCGGCCTGCGATGTCGATGTCACCGGGGACCTGTCAGATGCGCCGCAGGAAAGCTGGCTGATCTTTGCGGATGAGGCCGGGCTGTGCAGCAAGCTGACCGAGCGCCTGAAACAAGCGGGTCACAAGGTGATCACAGTTACACCGGGCGATGCCTTTGCCCGTATCGACGAGGATCACTATCAACTGGCTCCGGAACGCGGGCGCGAAAGCTATGACGCGCTGATCCGCGATCTGGTCGCGCAGGAGCGTATTCCGACCCGGATCGTTCATGGCTGGCTACTGACGCAGGCCGAAACCTTTCGCCCCGGCGGCAGCTTCTTTCACCGCAATCTTGAGCAGGGCTTTTACAGCCTGTTCTTCCTGGCGCAGGCCATCGGCGATGAAGACCTGCCGATGCCTCTGCACCTCCATGTCCTCAGCTCGGGCGCATTGCAGGTCCGGGACGAGGCCCTGCCCTACCCTGAGAAAGCAACTGTCACCGGCCCGACCCGCGTGATCCCGCGCGAATTCCCCGCGCTGACCTGTGCGCTGCTGGATATCGACCTGCCGCAAAGTATGGGCAAACGCCGTGCCCCTGCCCTGCCTGACGGCCTCACGGATCAGGTTCTTGAAGATCTTCTGGCCCCGCCCACCTCGTTCACAGCGGCGATCCGCGCGGGCAAGCGGTTTGAACAGGGCTATCGCCCGCAAGCGCTGGCAGAGCCCTCTCAGGATGACCTGCCATTGCGCGACGGCGGCACCTATCTGATCACCGGCGGTTTTGGTGGCATTGGCCTGACATTGGCCGAAGCGCTGATTTCCAATGTGAATGCCAATATTGTCCTGCTCGCGCGCGGTGAACTGCCGCCGCGCGAGCAGTGGGAAAACGTCCTGAGCAACTCGGCCCCGCAGAACAAGACCGCTCGCCGTATCCGCGCCATCGAAAAACTGGAAGCTGCTGGCGGGACAATCCTGCCGATGTCGGTCGATGTCAGCAATGTTGAAGAGATGCGCCAGTGCGTTGATCGCGCAACACAGGAATTCGGCCAGATCAACGGCGTGATCCATGCAGCTGGCCTGATCGATGACGCGCCGATCATGACCAAGACCATGATGGAGATCGAGGATGTGTTTACACCCAAGATCCACGGCACACAGGTCATCGACCAGATATTCCCAGATGGATCGCTAGATTGGCTGGTTCTTTTCTCGTCCACTTCGACCGCGACAGCGCCTGTGGGTCAGGTCGATTACGTTGCCGCCAATGATTATCTGAACGCCTTCGCGCGCGCGCGCTCGGGCGGCAAAACGCAGGTTCTGTCCGTCAACTGGGGCATCTGGACTGATGTCGGCATGGCAGCAGACGCGATGGAGGCCCGAACCGGATCCATTGAGCCCGCGCCTGTGACTTCGGCCGATGTGCCGATGCTGGATCAAGCGAGCTTCGATGGGGCGGGCAATTGCTTGCTGAGTGCGAGCTACAATGCCCATGATCGCTGGTTCCTTAATGATCACCGGACCAAGGCCGGCCATGCTCTGGTTCCCGGCACCGGCTATCTGGAGCTGGCCTCGGAGGCGCTGCGGGTGCAAGGCGAAATCGGCCCATTTGAGATTCGTGACCTGTATTTCCTGCGGCCCCTCGCGGTGCCGGACAGTGAAGATCAGCAGGTCCGACTTCGCCTGCCACGCAGCGATGTCGGCTATGATCTGACGGTCGAGAGCGGGTCGGATGACGCATTTGAGCTCAACGCCCAAGCCAGCCTGTCCCTGCTGCCCCTGATCACGCCTGCGCCGTTAGACGTAGCCGCCATCGCGGCCCGCTGCGGCCCGGCCCATCAGGCCGAGGGTGCAGGGCGTCTGCGATCCCCACAGGAGGCGCATCTGAATTTCGGCCCGCGCTGGCGGGTACTGACCTCGACCGCGCTGGGGCAGGATGAAGGTCTCGCTCATCTGGCGCTGCCCGAGGGCCTGCAGACGGATATGGAGGCAGGCTATCGCCTGCACCCTGCCCTGATGGATCTGGCCACAGGCTGGGCGATGGAATTGATTGCGGGATATCGGGCCTCACACCTGTGGGTGCCGGTCTCTTACCGATCCGTGCGCGTGTTTGCCCCGCTGCCCGCGCAGATCGTCAGTTGGGTCCGCAACGCGGGCGACAACCGGGCCGAAGGCAAAACCGCCAGCTTCGATATCACCATCGCCGCTCCGGATGGGACGATCTGCATCGAGGTTGAAGGCTTCTTGATCCGCCGGATGGAGGATGCGGTGGACTTCGCCTTCACCGAAAGCGCCCCTGCGGCCACCTCTGGGGTCGATACCCCGGCGCCCTTGTCCCCGGCCGAGGAACGTCTGCGTCATAACCTATCTCAGGGTATCCCGGCGGTAGAAGGACCCAGCCTGTTCTTCAAGGCGCTCTCCAGCGGACAGTCGCAGATTATCCTGTCCTCGTTGGATCTGGACGGGCTGATTGCGCAGGCTGCTGACAGCGGGGCATCTACGGAAAGCTCGGACCAGAAGTTCCAGCGGCCCGAGTTGGACTCTGATTATGTTGCGCCAGAAAATGACATTGAACGGCGCTTGGCCGGGTTCTGGCAAGAGCTGTTGGGCGTAGACGAGATCGGCGTCGAAGACAGCTTCTTCGATCTCGGCGGACACTCTCTGATCGCGGTGCGTCTGTTCGCGCAGATCCGTAAAACCTATAACGTGGACTTCCCAATCTCGGTCCTGTTCGAGGCGCCGACCATCCGTAAATGCGCCGACCTGATCGCCGCCCGCGGTGTGCCGAAAGATGGAGGTGAGGGAGACTCGCCTGCAGCAGCCCCAGCCACGCCGGAACGCCGCTTCACCCATCTGGTGCCGATGCATTCCGGTGAAGGTGGACCAAAGACACCATTCTTTCTAGTGGCAGGCATGTTCGGCAACGTGTTAAACCTGCGCCATCTGGCGCATCTGGTGGGCACAGACCGGCCCTTCTATGGCCTGCAGGCGCGCGGACTTTATGGCGATGAGGAACCCCATCGCGATCTGCGTGAGGCCGCCAAAGATTACATCGCCGAAATGCGGCAGGTGCAGCCCACAGGGCCGTATATGCTGGGTGGCTTCTCGGGTGGCGGTATCACGGCTTACGAGATCGCACGGCAGCTGACCGAAGCGGGAGAAGAGATTGCGGCGCTGGTCATGCTTGACACGCCCTTACCGGTACGGCGGCCCTTGAGCAGACGGGATCGTCTGATGATCCAGTGGCTGGAGTTGCGCGACAAAGGTGTGAACTATCTAATCCAATGGGCCAGAAACCGGATCACCTGGGAGTTTCAGAAGCGGCGGCCTCAGAATACGATGTCCAACGCAGGTCAGCAGTTTCATGATGCTGAAATCGAGGCGGCCTTTCTCGAAAGCGTCGTCAGCTACCCGCTACATCCTTGGAGTGGTCCCCTGGCACTTTTCCGTCCGCAAGGGATCGGGAAATGGGAAGTTGCCCCGGGTCGGCTAGTTCATCATGACCGGTATTATATCACACACGATAACGACTGGACAAAATGGGCACCCAATATCAAAGTGTTCGAGGTGCCCGGCGATCATGACTCGATGGTGCTAGAGCCCAATGTGCGCGTGCTGGCGGCACAAATGAAAACCTGCTTGGAAAACGCCGAACGTCAAATTGTGCACCCACGCCCTATCCTGCAGGAGGCGGCGGAATGACCATATCTGTTCCCAAACTCCTAACGGTCATCCTGAATTACAAGACGCCGGACATGACCCTGCGATCAGTCGAGGCCGCAAGGCTGGCAATGAGTGGTATCGCTGGCGAGATCATTGTTGTGGACAACGATTCACAGGATGGCTCCTTCGAGGCCATCTCAGTCCATGTTCAGAATCAGGGTTGGGATAAGGACAACCGCGTTCGGATCATCCAATCTGGTCACAACGGCGGTTTTGGCGCGGGAAATAATCTGGGGATCCGAACGGGGCTGCACGATGGCACGCGGCCCGACTACGTCTACATCCTAAACTCAGATGCCTTTCCGGCACCGGATGCCATACGCCTGTTGGTGGAGCATCTTGAAGCCACGCCAGAGGCGGGTTTCGTGGGAAGTTATATCCACGGCGAAGACGGTGATCCACATCTGACCAGCTTCCGATTTCCTTCGATCGCCAGCGAGTTCGAAAGTAGTATCAACTTTGGCCCTCTTACCCGATTGTTCAAAAACCGGATCGTGCCCATTCCCATCCCAGCCGACACAAGCCCTGTCGACTGGCTAGCCGGGGCCAGCCTGATGACGCGCCAAAGCATTCTGAATGAGATCGGCCTCTTTGACGAAGAATTCTTCCTTTATTTCGAGGAAACCGACCTGTGCAGACGTGCCGCACTGGCGGGCTATCGCACTGATTACGTGCGGCCCAGCGAAGTCATGCATATCGGCTCCGTCTCAACCGGCATGAAAAACTGGAACCGGGTACCTACTTACTGGTTTGACTCCCGTCTGCGTTATTTCGTTAAGAACCACGGAGCATTTTATGCCGCCTGCGCTACATGCGTACATTTGGCAGGTGGTTTTCTCCACTGGCTGCGCTGTCTTATCGCGCGCAAGCGCAGTGGTGTTCCACCTTATTTTTTGCGCACCCTAGCTTGGCATGACCTGTCCGCCTGCTTTCGCGCACCATCACCTAAAAGAAAGCAGGACACCGCGCCCAAGCCTGTTATTGGAGAGTAAAATGCCTTTCAGCACATTTCTTATCGGCCATGAATCCCTTGTCATTCAATGCGGGGAAATGCTGCTGGAAGCGGGGCACAGCATTCAGGGTGTGGCAACGCGCAATCCGGACGTGGAAGCTTGGGCTAATTCTCATTCTCTGCCTCTCCATACATCCGGACGTGATTTGCCACGCCAGATCGAAGGGGTGGCGTTTGACTACCTTTTCAGTATAGCAAACCTTGATCTGTTGCCGCAGGCGCTTTTGGGCAAAGCGCGGAAGGGTGCCGTCAATTTCCATGACGGTCCGCTACCGCGCTATGCGGGACTGAATGCGCCGGTCTGGGCAATTCTGAACGGTGAGACGCAACATGGGATCACTTGGCACATGATCTCGGGTGGTGTGGATGAGGGCGATATCGTCGCCCAAAAACTGTTTTATATCAACGACTCTGAGACCGCTCTGACCCTGAACACCAAGTGCTATGGCGCGGCTATCGATAGCTTCACCGATGTCATTCACGCGCTTGAGACGGATCAGCCCCCTGCCCCACAAGATTTGTCACAGCGCAGCTATTTCGCAAAGAACGACCGCCCCGAAGCGGCAGCGCGGTTAGATTTCTCAAAATCCGCCAGCGAACTGACCGCTTTGGTCCGTGCGCTGGATCACGGGGACTATTGGAATCCGCTTTGTCGCCCGAAAGTTGAACGTGACGGTCGGGTCTGGCTGGTCGGGTCAGCCACGGTAAGCGATCAGCAGACGGATGCTGAGCCCGGCACCATTCTTGCAAGTACCTCTGAGACGGTGACCGTCGCAACCAGTGATGGCGCCATTGAGATCAGCGATCTACGTAACGGTCTGGGCGCGCGCCTGCCTACCGATGGTATTTTGAATGGCGGCAGCGCCCTGCCCATCCTGTCCGCAGAACAGGCAGCTTCGATCAATCAGGCAACCGCTGACGCGCTGTCAGCCGAGTCGGAATGGCGTATTCGTCTTGAGGCGTTGCAGTCCGTTGCAATACCCTTGGTTGAGGCCTTTGCCCCCTCGGGAGCCCCCCGGTCACAGGTGCTGCATGTTCCCGAAAACCTTGAAGATCGCACAGCCAAATCGGCTCTGGCGGCCCTCATGATGCGTCTAGGAGATACCGCCACTCTTGATCTGGCGCTGAACATGAGTGCTGCAACGCCCTATCTCAACAGTTGGGTGCCGGTACGTTTTGCGGCTGAACAGGCGTTTTTAGACGCGCAAAACAGCTTTGACCAGACCATCGCCCGAGCCCAACAGCTGGGCCCCTTTGCCTGCGATCTTCCGGCCAGGTTGCCTGGCGCGACCCCGGTAAAAACACCCGTGATCGGACTGTCAGACGATACGTCTGCAGGACTCATCTCGGGCACCAGCCTGACCTTGGCCATATCCTGTGGAAAGGCTGTTTTGTTTGCCGATGGCGGACATGTCTCCGAAGCCGCTCTACACCTGTTTGCCGCCAGATTGGAGAGCCTCTTTGTTGCGCTCACTAATCCGGCTAATACAAGCCTGCCGATTGCTGAACTTTCCATTCTGCCCAAGACGGAACGTGCGCAAATCCTGCAGGACTGGAACAATACATCCGTCGCGTATGACGAAAGCACCTGCGTTCATCAGCATTTCGAAGCACAGGTTGAACGCACTCCGGATGCGCCTGCCCTGGTCTTTGAAAACCTCAGTTTCTCTTACTCCGAGCTAAATGCCTTGGCCAACCAGGTCGCGCATGTCCTGCGTGAGAAGGGCGTGGGGCCTGACACTCTGGTGGGGCTGCACGTCAAACGCTCTCCGCTGCTTTTGATCGGAGCGCTGGGTATCCTGAAGGCGGGTGGTGCCTATGTCCCGATGGACCCGGCCTATCCTGCGGAACGGACCGCTCTGTATCTTGAAGACAGCGGCGCAAAGGTAGTTCTGACGGAATCCACTCTGGCAACGGGCTTGCAGGATCATGGTGCGCAAGCCCTGTTGCTAGATACGGACCCACGGCTGGGAGCGGCAGCGATTGGCAATGTCAACAGCGGGGTGAATGCGGCCAACCTCGCCTATATGATCTACACCTCCGGTTCGACCGGACGCCCCAAGGGGGTCATGGTCGAACACCGCAACGTGTCGAACTTCTTCACCGGCATGGACGACCGCATCAGCCACGATCCGGCCGGCGTCTGGCTGGCGGTGACCAGCCTGTCCTTCGACATCTCGGTGCTAGAATTGTTCTGGACCCTGGCGCGCGGGTTCAAGATCGTCCTTAGCGACGACGAAAACCGCGCTTTGGTCGCAGGCGAAGCGACACCCGGAAAGTCCATCACCGGGAAAAGTATGGAGTTCAGCCTATTCTATTGGGGTAACGACGATGGCCTTGGGCGCGACAAGTACAAGCTACTGCTTGAGGGCGCGAAGTTTGGAGATCAGAATGGGTTCTGCGCCGTCTGGACGCCCGAGCGTCATTTCCACGCCTTTGGCGGTCCCTACCCCAACCCATCCGTAACGGGCGCAGCCGTCGCTGCCGTGACCGAGAATATAGGTGTGCGTGCCGGCAGCTGCGTTGCCCCACTGCATCACACCGCGCGTATTGCAGAAGAATGGGCGGTGATCGACAACCTGACCAACGGGCGCGCGGGTCTTGCCATCGCTTCTGGCTGGCAGCCCGATGATTTCGTTTTACGGCCCGAGAATACGCCGCCCGAAAACAAGCCCGCGATGCTCGAAGCGATCAGCACTCTACGTCAGCTCTGGGCCGGTGAAACGGTGGAGTTCCCTACCAAGTCCGGGGATATGCATGGTGTGGTCACGCAGCCGCGCCCGGTATCAAAAAAATTACCTGTATGGGTCACCACTGCGGGCAATCCGGATACCTGGCGCGAGGCCGGAGCCATCGGTGCCAATGTGCTGACCCACTTGCTGGGCCAGAGCATGCAGGAGGTCGCCAACAAGATCGGCATCTACCACACTGCCCTGCGCGAAGCGGGGCACGATCCGAACGATCACAAAGTCACCTTGATGCTGCACACATATGTGGGTCAAGATCGCGAAGAAGTGCGCCAGGTCGCGCGCGCGCCGATGAAGGACTACCTGCGCTCGGCAGCCGGGCTGATCAAGCAATATGCTTGGGCCTTCCCCGCCTTCAAGAAACCCAAAGGTGTGTCGAACCCGTTCCAGCTGGATCTGGGCAGCTTGTCTGACGAGGAACTGGAAGGCATCCTCGATTTTGCCTTCCAGCGCTATTTCGAGGATTCCGGCCTGTTCGGCACCGTCGAGGATTGCCTGAACCGGGTTGAAGAACTAAAACGCATCGGGGTCGACGAAATTGCCTGCCTGATTGACTACGGCATCTCGGTCAATGAGGTGATGGAGGGGCTGAAACCTCTGGCCGAGGTTCTGCGCCTGTCCAATCAGGATGTAGAGCTGGCCGAGAATGACTATTCCATTGCCGCCCAGATCATCCGCCACAAGGTCAGTCATCTGCAATGCACCCCGAGCATGGCTCAGATGATCCTGATGAACGACGAGGCGCGGTTTGCCCTGTCTAAGGTCAAACACATGATGATCGGTGGCGAGGCCCTGCCCGGCTCGCTGGTCAAGCAGATCAACAAGCTGTCCCCGGCGCATATCGAAAACATGTACGGGCCCACGGAAACAACAATCTGGTCGACCACCAAAACCGCAACCGCCGCGGAGGGCGTGGTGAATATTGGAACCCCGATTGCCAATACGCAAGTCTATGTGCTGGACGATGACAGAAAACCCGTCGCCATCGGCGTGACCGGAGAGCTGTATGTCGGCGGTGCCGGTGTCACCCGAGGCTATTGGCAGCGCGAGGACCTTACAGCCGAGCGCTTCGCCCCCAATCCGTTTTCAGATGCTCCGGACGCACGGCTCTACCGGACCGGAGATTTGGTGCGCTGGCGTACAAATGGGCAGCTCGATTTCCTGGGTCGGGCGGATCATCAGATTAAGCTACGTGGTTACCGCATCGAGCTGGGTGAAATTGAAAGCCTGCTGGATATGCAGGCCGGGGTGCGGCAGTCGGCTGTCATTGCGCGGGAAGACACACCTAATCTGGTTCAGTTGGCAGCATATATGACCGTTGATCAACCCGTGGATGAACAAGCGTTGCGCGAGGCGCTGTCAGCACACCTACCCGATTACATGGTGCCGGCACATTTCGTAACTTTGGACAGTTTTCAGCTGACACCAAACCGGAAGTTGGATCGTAAGGCCCTGCCAGCGCCTGCGGTGCCGATGCCGCGTGCCTCAGCCATCTCGGCCAAACCTGTGCTTGGCGGATCTGTTGCTCAGAAAATCGCGGCTATCTGGTCACAAATCCTGGGAGTTACCGACATCGCGGGGCGTGATAATTTCTTTGATCTGGGCGGGCATTCCCTGTTGGCCGTGCAGGCGCATCGTGAAATTCGCAAATATCTGAATGTGCCGGGCCTCAGCATTACGGACATCTTCCGCTTCCCAACTCTGGCGGCGCTGACTGAGACGGTGGAGCAGAAAACAGGTTCTAAACCTACGGAGGCCACTCCCGCTCAGCCCTCACCCAACAAAGCCAGCAGCCGCAGCGATGCAATGGCGCGCCGCCGCGAAATGCGGGCGCGCCGCCGGTCTGCATGAGCAGGTTTTCGGTGGTAAAGGCCGAGCTTCGCCAGATGCTCGGGCCGGATGTTGGAATCGGGGTGACAGATCCCAAATCCTCAGGTGAGATGCTGTTGCCAGAAGAAAAAAACGCGATAGCGCACGCCGTGCAAAAGCGACAATTGGAATTCACCTCGGGGCGCGCCGCGGCTCGGCAGGCGATGAGCGAGTTAGATCATTCTCCGGCAGCCATTCCGATGGCTGCTGACCGCAGTCCGGTCTGGCCTGACGGGCTGGTCGGTTCCATCACCCATTGCGATGACATCTGTATCGCAATTGTAGCACATAGTGGTTCCAAACACAGCATCGGTATCGATATCGAGCCGAACGCACCTTTGAGCCCCGATCTGGAGGAAGTCATCTGCACTCCGTCTGAGCGGACATGGTTGGGCGCCCAGCCTCCGGAGCGGTGTGGGTATATTGCAAGGCAAATCTTTTGCGTGAAAGAGAGTATTTACAAGGCTCTATACCCGATTACCGGCGAAGTCATTGGCTTTGATGCGCTGGAACTTTCGTTGCCTTTGCGGCAAAATGCCCCTGTCATTCTGAAAGCTGTCGAACCGGCAGAAAGGCTGAATATCGAGAGCAAGTCTTGCATCCTCGGAAGCCACATCTTTGCATATGCCAGCCTTGTTGAAACGTCGGTTACCATGTTACAGAACAGCGGACTTCACCGATGATCAAACGCTATATTCCAGCTTTTGCTTTAATCGCCATTGCCGCCATTTTTGGTACGATGCGGTTTGGCTTCACCAAGCCGATAGAGATAGCATCTTTCGACGCTTTGTACACAACTCCGATCCCTGCCCCGCTGGGCCCATTGAACGTCTTTCATCTGGGACACAGCCTTGTTGGTCCCGATATGCCCGAAATGCTAATGCAATTGGCAGGAGGCGAGCACAATTACAGCAGTCAATTGGGCTGGGGCACGCCCTTGAAGGCCCATTGGGAACCGAAAGAGCCCATTAACGGATTTGAGTTGCGGGATGCACCATCCGGTTATGCCGATGCCAAAGATGCCATCTCCTCTGGAGACTACAACGCTTTAGTCCTGACCGAGATGGTCGAGATTCGGGATGCCATCAAGTATTTCGATAGTGCAAAATACTTGCATGAATGGGTGCAGCTTGGTCGGCAGTCCAATCCGGAGATGCGCATCTATTTTTATGAGACATGGCATTCTCTGGACGATGAAGAAGGCTGGCTGGAGCGGCTCGACAAAGATTTAGAGCGCTATTGGGAAAAGGACATTCTACGGCATGCTCTGGCTTACGAAGAACGCCCCGCGCCCGTATACATAATTCCAGCCGGTCAGGTCATGGCAAAATTTGTCCGAGAGGTCGAAAGTCGTGGAGGCATCGGCACCATCACCAGTCGCAAAGATCTATTTTCCGATGACATCCATTTGAACGATTACGGTACCTATCTTATCGCCCTGACTCATTATGCCGTCCTCTATCAAAAATCACCGGTTGGTTTGTCCCATACTTTACGTAAGGCTGACGGCTCCCCTGCTGCCGGTCCTGGTTTGGAAGCAGGCCGCCTCATGCAGGAAATCACATGGGATGTTGTAACCAGCTACAATCGAACCGGAGTGCCGCAAAAGTAGAAGTTCTTCACTGTGACCCGCTCCCCGAGCGTCTCTCACTTATAGAGAGAACCTGCGGGTCTTGTTTTGGACAAGTGCGCCGAGCGCGGAGCTCTGAAATTACTCAACCGTACCGCCCGCCCTGCTTAACCTGAGTTCCGCAGTAGGCTTCTCGGCTCCTGTTTTTTTGATTGTCCCGATTATCTGCGCGGCGATAAAGCGGCCCCTTCAAGGCTGAGCAAACTCTACATCAGAACGAGGGAATTCCGGGGGGGCAGCCTTTGGATTGGTGCATCGAACTAGGCTGTCGCCAATCTGGCCCACCATAGATCATTCAAGAACCAACGGCCGTAATTTACTAGGCCGGCCTGGGTTACGACGCCGGCCGACGCAGAGTTGCGTATCCCGATGAGTGGCTGCGGTTCCTATCTAGACAGCACCTTCATCGAACATCTCCAGTACTCACCGAAGCAACAAGCCATCTACCTCGAAGAAATCCAGGATGGTTTCTGAGTCCGAAGGGTAGTCAGGAACTGAACGATGTTCTACAGCTCCAAGCGATTCCGTTCCGTGCTTGATTGGCTGACGCCGGGCTGCGCAGCATCGGACAACACGAGGTCAATCCCACTAATTGAATTAGTGTAAAAACCATCAGTAATTGTAACTTCTACTTCTACTTATACTCAATTAAGTTCGCAGGTTTTTTTTTCCATCGCCGCCAATAATACTTGGTTATTCCTATAGCTTCGGGGAAATTTCCTAAGGTTAATAGAAGAGCGCGTTCCCACCCCTGATAATCAGCAATTCCCTCTCGGCGAGCCAAGCGTAAAACCTGTGCGGGGTAAGCCAGAAAAAATATTAACGCCCATGCCGATAAGACCAAAGATAAAATTAAAATTAAAAGTGGGAGTCCAAGACTCCACTTCAGTATTCTCGCGACTGCTGCCACATTGTGCCGTTCTGGTGGTGCCCCATGCAAATCCGCTCCTTCGGCAAATGCATGGCCGCTCCTGACGGTACGTTTCCACCATTGACTAAACTGAGAGATTGCAGCGTCATGGAGGGTCATCTCTGCGTCAAGACGCCATATTTTCCAACCTAAAGCCCGCAATCGGACACACAACTCGGGCTCCTCTCCGGCGACCATGGATTCGCGAAACCCATCTACTTCTTTTAATGCTGATACTCGCATCATAGCATCTCCACCGCAGGACTTGGATAGTCCTATCGGTGTATTCCATTCCCAATCACATAAGCGATTATAGGCTGAATGATCCGGTGAGATTTCTCTGCGCCGCCCACACACTACCGCAACTTTGGGATTGTGGGATAAGAAATCGATAGCTTCGTTAAGCCAGCTTTCATTTATCATACAATCACCGTCAATAAACTGTACAAAACTTATCTGTGTATCTTTAAGAAGTATTTTAAACCCCTCATTTCGGGCTCTTGCGGCCGTGAATGGTATCTGCAGGTCCAATTCAATGGGTATTGCGCCAGCTCCCTTGGCGGTATCAAGGCTGCCATCTGTTGATCCCGAATCGACGTAAATAATCTTCCCAACATCTCGGGATATACTTTCTAAACATCGAGCGAGGCGCTCTCCTTCGTTGCGTCCAATTACAACAACGCCAATACAAGACAATTTCAAAATCGTAACCTTTACGTTACAGGCATAGCGTTGGTCCGTCGTCCGCCAACGTCATAATTTGTTCGAACATCATGCAGTTTTTCTAACACTTAGTGAACTGGATTCCCCTAAGTATGTATTCTTTCTCGGACCTAAATTCCAATTTCACATTTACAATATATCGGAAGGCTGACCTTCCCCCTGAACTTTTCTCGTTCAGATGTAGAGTTTGCTCAACCTTGAAGGAGTAAACGAGTGCGAAGGGGCCGCTTTACTGCGGCGCAGATAATAGGAATGATCAAAGAACAGGAACCGACAAGCCTACTGAGGAGCTATGCCGCAAGCATGTACTCATCAGGGGACGTTCTACAAACCTAAGTACGATGGCATGGCCATGTCTGACGCCACCAAGATTAAGCCATTGCAATATGAGAATGAAATGCTCAAGCGCCGATCCGATTTATTTTTGGTATGGTTGACGCTGTGATGAGGCGATTCATCTCTTGCTAGATATAGTTCACTCGCATCTAAAGGCCATTTTTAGATCATTTTGCGCATTACTAATTTGAGTTGTGGTTTTCTTTTTTACATCAGATAAGTATCCCTTATCAGGTGTAATTGATTTTCCGAAGAAATGCGCCCAGAATACGCCTCATGAAGCCTCCTGCCCCTTTTATCCCCACCGCTCCCCCTGCCCTCTCCCAGGCAGATCAGGACGCGCTGACCGACCTCTACGTACGTGGAACACCCGCCAACACGTTGCGGGCTTATGAGCGTGACCTGCTCTACATCACGGCCTGGAAGGCAGCGCGCTTCGGGTCGGCGATGGACTGGCCCGAGAGTGAGGCCACCGCACTGGCCTTCATTCTCGATCATGCGCGGGATTTGAATGGGGCGCGGGAAGCTGACATCGCCCGTCACACGGCGGAAGCCTTGATCGCGCAGGGCTTGCGCAAGTCGCTGGTCTGCCCGGCGCCCTCGACCCTGGACCGGCGCATCGCCTCCTGGCTGGCCTTCCACCGGATGAAGAACCTTCAGAGCCCCTTTGGTAGCCCGCAGGTTAAACAGGCCCGTTCCAAGGCCCGCCGCGCCGCGGCCCGGCCCCCTGCCCCAAAGTCACAGCACCCGATCACCCGCGATATCCTCGAGCAACTGCTGGCCACCTGTCGGGATACGCGTCGGGATTGCCGCGATCGGGCGACCCTGATGCTAGGCTGGGCCTCGGGCGGGCGGCGGCGCTCCGAGATCGTCGGGCTGATGCGCGAAGATGTGTCGATGAAAGAGCTTGGCAAGTCAGGCGTGATCTGGGTAGCGCTGCTGGAAACCAAGACCACCCAGAAGGGCGAGACTCCGCGGTTGGTACTGAAAGGGCGCGCGGCAAAGGCGCTGGTGCATTGGATCGAGGTGGCCGAGATTGAAGACGGACCGCTGTTCCGGCCCATCTCCAAGGCTGACCAAGTGCTAGAACGCCGCCTGTCGCCAGATGCCATTGCGCAGATCATCCGACACCGGTTGAAACTGGCGGGATTGCCAGAAGATTTCGCCTCACCCCACGGATTGCGTTCTGGGTTCCTAACCCAAGCCGCCTTGGACGGTGCTCCGATCCAGGCCGCCATGCGCCTGTCGCTGCATCGCTCCATGGCACAGGCGCAAAGATATTATGATGATGTCAATATCGCCGAAAACCCGGCGGCGGATCTGTTGGGGTGAAAAAACGACGAAAGCCATGAACGTTTCGACAGGCTGGTGTGATCATTGGTTGCCAAGCTCGGCATTCTCGTTATCAAATACCCTAACAAACTGGTTACGCACCCAAAGATTTTGTTTCCTTTTGAATGAAGTAATGGGGAGAGCGCTCGGAAAGTGCGACGCAGCTTTCCCCTAAAGTGAGGTGCCGTCGATCAATCAAAGGTATGAACCAGCTGGTTCATACCTTTATTGTTTAGTGTTTCGCACGCGAAACACTAAACGGTCTGAGATTTCAGCCACTCTTTTAACCGGTCAATGAAGTCGGCATCTAGGTTAGCACCACTCAACACCAGTTTCTGTCCCTGTTCTGCGTGTTGAATACGGATACCACCTACTATCTCAGAAAGAATTGCACTGTTTTCCGCGACAGGTTTTTGAGGTTGCTTATCACGGCCGGCCTTGGTGATCAGATCAGCCAGCACCCTCGCCTCAGCATCGGCATTTTTTGGCGGGTTGTTTCTCAGACTCTGCGCAATGAGATCACCCAATTCCATGTTTTCTTTGAGTGCTTTAGATAGAGACAAACCCAACCGTTCGGGTATTGCCGCAGCAAATCGCAGGTCTGCATCAAGCGCGTGGTAAATCGCAGTAAACGACCCTATCTTTGATCGTTTGGCGCGGCTGGCCGTAGAGAATAGGCCACGCAGAGCAGAGGCCTCGTCTGGATAGGCCCCCTGCTCGGCCGCCCGTGCCGCAATACGGGCACGTTCATAGTAGCTGAGCCCAACACGGATCTCATTCTCCTCGACCATAGACAGATAGGCGTCCGAGGCGTTTTCGGGGCGCCTGAGCAGTGTCTGAACAGTGGCAAAACGCTCATCGCCTGCTTCCGCATATAGTGCCTTGAGTGCGGTCAGGCGGCGCCAGCCAGAGATCAGGCCGAATCGATCCTCGGTCAGCTTGACCACCTCGATCGGGGTCTGCTGACCACGGGCGCGCAGGCTTTCAACCAAAGCCGACATCTCATCCCCGTCCACCACGATCCGATCGCGTACCAAATATGTTTCCTCGATGGATGTCAGCGGTATCTGCTGTACCAACCGCCCTTCGGTGCGTGCCGTGCGTATCTCAGAGCTCAGGTCGTCCACAGCAGCCTGCAGCGCCGTGTCGCCGGCAACTTGCGCAATCGGTGGTGCTGATAGTACCGGAGGGAACATGGACTTTGTTTCAAGTGTCGCGCCCGAGGCCTCCTCAGGCAGATAATTGGCACGGGCGGGGGTCAGCCGTTTGCGTTTTGCCATGTCAAATCCTCCTCATCTGCCCGTGATAGCTTCTGTTCCATCCCGTTACTGCAACGCACGGCGCAACACGTGGTTTACAGAGCCAAAGGAAGCGTTTCGCGCGCGAAACATTGGCTAGGCAGGGCAGGGGGCTCATACCGCCACCTCGGGCTGGTCTTCGGTCTGCAAAGCCAGCTCCTCGCGCCGCCAGACGCCCAGCACCAGCCGTTTGAAGGCAGCATAGGTCTCATCAAAGGTTTCGCGCCCGCGCGCATAGGTCTCTCGATTGAAATCACGGTAATCGGCTTCGTAGATACCGTTCACTTGCTCTCCGGCTTGACCAATCAGCGCAGTGAATTCTTGCCGGTGAGGCGACAAGGCGTTTCCCAGATAGGATTGCATCAATCCGGCTAGCTCTGCCTGCTGGGTGCTGTCATAGCGGGTAATGACCGTGCGCACCGCATCCCACTCAAAGGCCATTTCTTCACGGCCTAGGGCCCGGGCGGCCATGTTTTCGCCTTCCTCGATCGATTGGAAGGTCGAATGGAGCATGTCAAAGAACCGCCCCGTGGAATCAAACTCCAAGAACGAGGCACCCATAGGGACCAGCAGAATATCTGCCGCCGCCAAGCCGTTGATCGTCAGATAGCCAAGAGCCGGAGGAGTATCGAGGAAGATCAGATCATATTCATCAAGAATACCATCGGCCTCCAACGTTTCGGTCAGCGCATCCCACAGCTTCCAGCCGCGGGCCTGCATCCTCCAGACCGGAATCTGAAATTCGGCCCAATAGAGGTTCAGCTGTGCTCCTATCAGATTAATGTTAGGCCAGTGTGTTTTCTGGATCAGACTGTTTGCGCGAGTATCCAGGGCCTCCATCAGGGTGTCATCGATAGGGTGGGGGGCCTCGCCTCGATCCAGCCGCCCATGATTTTCGCGGCGCAGATACCCTGCATAGTGGCGCGCGAGCAAGGGAAACACGGTCTGCCATTCATCCGTAACCGTGCCCCCAAAGATTGAGGTCATTGATCCTTGACTGTCCAAATCGATTACCAACACCCTATACCCATCCAGCGCTGCTGACATCGCCAGATGCGCGCAGGTTGAGGTCTTTCCGACACCGCCCTTGAAGTTGGCGACGGACACCAGTTTGGCAGGCAGCCCTTTGGGCCGGTAAGGGCGGTACTCCTTGGCCTTTGAACCTTCTGAGGCAAAATGAGTCCTGAGCCGCAACACCTCATCTAGGGTGAACCATTTTGCGCCGCCTTCAGTCTCTGATCGACCTTGTGGCAGATCGAGGTTGGCTTTGAGTACACGTCGGAAATGGGGTGCTGCAACCGGGATCAAATAACGGGTGATCTCCCAGGTGGAAAACAAGCGTAGCTGCCGTTCCTTTCCATCCTCCAAACCCCGGCTAGCCAAGTCTGCGCGTCCCTGTGTGCAGGCGTTGGCAATGGCCGCAAAACCGTCTGTGGTGGAAGGCCCCCCCAGCTCAGCAAGGGCGGTGTCGGGGTCAATGTTGAAATAGGGTGGGAGTCCATCTTTCGGAGATATCGCCATATTTTTTGCTCGATATGCTGTGTTTTGGACAGTGTATCATAAAACACAGCATATGGAACAACTAACGGCATCGATGTAAATATTCAAAGTAAATCAGTGGGTTGAAAGCGCTAACAGTATTAGATTTTGCAGTATGTCCAAATTTTTTTAGTTATAATATAGTTATTTATTAGTTACAGGTACGCTAAAACTTCCGTAAAACCTTGAAAAACAATAAGCTAATAGGTTTTTTTTATAGTCTAGTGAATCTGAACCCACGATAAAGTGACTCTGATCCCACGTTGTCCTGACTCTGAACCCACGATCCGTCGCTTTACCAAGCCTGTGGATAAATTTAGGGTGGGTGTCAATAAAACCACGAAGAAGATTCGGTGAGATCAGGAGCAGAGATATGGGTTGGAGTATTTCAGTTCTGATTTATTTTTCATGAGTAGGAATGTGCCCACCCAGGCAGGGGGGCTACTGCCGGATCGGCATCCGACCGCGGATTTTTTTGTCTGCGACATCTTCGATGCGCTGCCCAAAACGGACATGGGATCGATGGAGCATCCGATGTTCTCTCTGTCCACACGCCCTGATCGGCGCATCCTGAACTATGAACATAATGGGGTGGAAATCACGGTCACGCCCTCGGTGCGGGGGCTGGCGACGATCCACGACAAGGACATCCTGATCTTTTGTATCAGCCAACTGATGGCGGCGATCAACGCGGACCGTGCGGTCAGCCGGGTGCTGCATCTGAAGGCGCGTGATCTGCTGGTGGCAACCAACCGGGAAACCTCGGGCGATGGCTACAAACGACTGCGTGAGGCATTCGAGCGGCTGGCCGGCACCCGTATCACCACCAACATGGTGACCGGGGGGGTTGAGACGACCACGGGGTTTGGCCTGATCGAAGGTTGGGAGATCGTTCGCCACACGAGGGCAGGGCGCATGGTTAGTGTTTCGGTCAAACTGTCGGACTGGCTGTTTCGAGCGGTGTTGGCAAAGTCGGTGCTGACGCTCAGCCGTGATTACTTCCGGTTGCGCAAACCGCTAGAGCGGCGGATCTATGAACTCGCGCGCAAACATTGCGGGCGGCAACCTGAATGGCGGGTGTCAGTCGAAACACTGCTGAAGAAATCCGGCTCTGCTTCACCGCGCCGTGTGTTCCGTAAGATGGTGCGTGACATGATTGCCGCCGATCACTTGCCCGACTATCACCTTGAAGAGGAGCCCGGTGACATTCTCCGTGTGAGCCGTCGTGACGCCGTGGTCGAGGTTGAGGATAGACTGCATCTAAAGCCTGAGACACTAGAGGCTGCTCGCCAGCTGGCCCCTGGATGGGATGTGTATGCGCTTGAAAGTGACTGGCAAGCGTGGTGGGTCAGCAGCGGTCGCAGGCCGCTCAGAAATCCCGACAAGGCTTTCTTGGGCTGGGTGAAAAAGAGAGTGGCATAGACTTTATCTCTGGTGCTGCGTTTTTGACACCGTGGCTTGATTGTCATATTTCTGTTATTACACTTAGAGCAGAAATTATGTTCTCGAGTTCAATGTTGAAGCAGCATCTTAAGCGAAAAATTCAGCAGACGTTGGAAACCAAAGGTTTCGAACTACGTCGTGTACCACGTATCGAACCGCTATATAGCGCGGATCATTTGTCCACATCCGGAAACATACTCGAATTTGTGGGCCCGTCTGGCGGGGGGAAGACTACACTTTTTGAGCATCTGGAGTGTTTTCTGGTCCAGCGATGGTATGCGCCGCATTCAAAGCGTTTTCTGGAACACACATCAGAGGATGAGATTTTGGAGGCGCATCAAAAGATTCTGGTAGCCAAAATCCAAAGAATGGAACACGACGGCCTGGATGTCTGGATGCAAAGTGAGATATTTATAAGGCTTGGCAAGATTATCCAACAAAGTCTGGCAGGTAGTTCGAAAGTCTATGCCAAAGGTTTTGCACTGGATGAGGGGATCTGCCACTATTTTGCAGAGCAGATACTGGAACAGGAACGTGACGTTGCCTGCACGTTGCTCAAAAATAGATCCTTGGTTCTTCTGCTGGCAAGAGCTCCCGAAACCATAATTCAGCAAATGCTGGAGAGGGCCAGGAAAACGATGCCAAGCGATGCATTGGACCGGACGGTGACGCGCCTGGGATCCAATACAATGTTGCGGAGTGTTACCGCACAGCTGGAGATTTACAAAAACCTGGGCAACTTGGCGCAAGAATGCGGGCGCCAGGTGCTGGAGGTGTTTTCCGAAGATGGGATCAGGGAAAACACAAGTCGCATTACCCGGTTTGAGCAGAGCCTGTGTTGAAAAAGGGCGGGATCATTTAGCTGGTAGAAGCAAAGCCTCATCGTGAACTGGTAAGGTTCGCCGCTGCAGGTATTGCAAGCAGCATGAATATCACAAGATATGACAGGCCGCTTAGGGCATAGACCACGAGGGCTGTGTATATTGATGTGTCTATATAGAGCGCGCAGACGGCGGCCAGCACTCCAAAGCATATACCTATGCCCACAACCCTGATCATGATGTTGACCCGCCCCAAATCCCAGTCCTCGTATTGTCAGGATTGGCAGCCCCGACAACAAAAATCCAGAAAACCTTTTTAGGCACCCAAGGCAGGCATAGACCTGCTCATTGCTGGTGAGATATTGCCACGCAATACTTGTGATTCGGAACACGGTTGAGCCCGGTGTGTACAGACGAAATCTGCATTCATATTGAGAATTGTTTCCATGACCGAAACCTAAATGCACCAGGTCTCAAGCTTATGTGAATTAAGGCGGGAATGTGGTGATCTCCATTATCGTCTGTGTTAGCCGTTTCACTGAAAATACGAGTTATTACAGTTAAAAGGTCAGAGTATGAAAAAACTTCTGTACATAGCATCCGTAGCAACTGTCCTGGCAACAGGGGCTCAGGCGGTTACTGTCAACCTGTATGGCAGGGACGGTGGAGACGCTGCAGTCAGCGGAAAAACAGCAACTTTCAATAAAGATGGTATATCCGGTCGGATCGAAGCTTTTTCGACCCACACGGGTGCTGTGCCGAGAATCACAGCCAACACATATGGTCTTGGTGTGCTGAACGGGCCGAATGACGTGGCTTATTATCCCGGGAATGGCACCTATGCAGCGGGTGATTATGCCTCATTGGGTGGACAGATTGATGGTCGTTATCAAGACGATTGGCTGACCTTCACATTTGATACCGCGGTACAACTAATCTCGCTGTCTTTGGGGAGTTTCAACAATTCAGCCCCTTGGAATGACAATGCTTACATCAGTGTGAACGGGGGAGCGTTTACGCGCACCAGTTCTTGGCTGTATTCGTTTGGTGACGTCATCGCGACATCTTTTACGGTCAGAGCCCAAGATTATGACGATGAGTTTCTGGCTTATAGCTTTGAGGCCTCAACCTCGGCATCTCCCGTGCCTCTGCCAGCTTCGGCATTGCTACTTTTGGGCGGAATCGCCGGATTTGGTGTGATGCGGCGGCGCAAGCGTTTGGCCTGACAGCCAGACCTCATGGGATGAAGAACACGGCAGTTCCAAGGGGGCTGCCGTTTTTGATTGCGCTTCCAAGGGACAACCAAGAAGATATGGTGTACGTGACCAATTTAGTATGAGTTTGGTATGTCAGCCTTTGGTAAAATGACAATGGGAGCTGTGCCTGGAAGGAAGGGGCGATCTTTCTTCGGGCTATTTTGGCTGGGTCTCCTGGCGCTCGGGGCGTTGGTCTTCTTTCGGGAAGGGATCGCAGAACTCTTCCGTGTGTGGCAGCTGCCGGAATACAGCCACGGCCCTCTGATCCCGGTGCTGTCGGTCCTGCTGTTCCTGCGTCAACTCAAGGGTGTGCCTGTAGATCTTAGCCCAGTAACGGATAGCTGGCCTGGCTTTTGCCTGCTGATGGTCGCGCTGCTGATGGGGGCAGGGGGGCGGTTGATTGGGATCGCTGACATTGTAGCCTATGGCTTGATCCTGTGGGTGGGGGCTGTTTTACTGATCAGCTTTGGCTGGATTGCCGGGCTTCAATTCTGGCCACCTGTTTTACATCTCGTTTACATGCTTCCTTTGCCTGGTGCGCTTTATTATGGGGTATCGACCTGGCTGCAGTTGATTTCATCGGAACTTGGCGTTTGGTTTCTGGATATCCTCCGGGTGCCGGTGTTTCTTGACGGCAATATAATTGATCTGGGCGTCTACCGCCTGCATGTGGCCGAAGCCTGTTCCGGGTTACGCTATCTGTTCCCGATCCTGAGCTTTTCGTATATTTTTGCGGTTCTTTATAAGGGGCCGACATGGCACAAAGCCGTTCTGCTGATCTCGGCGGTGCCAATCACGATATTGATGAATTCCATCCGGATCGCGGTGGCGGGCCTGATCGTGAATTCTTATGGGCTGAGTTATGTCGAAGGGTTTTCGCACTTCTTCGAAGGGTGGGTCATTTTTCTCAGCTGCATTTTGATCCTGTTTGGTATCGCATGGTTGCTGGTGCGCTTGCGCCCCGAGCGGCTTTCGCTGGCCGAGGGGCTGGATCTGGAGACGGACGGCCTGTGGGATCAGGCCAAGCGTATTCGGCATGTTGTGCCTTCCGGGGCCCTGGTTGGCGGTGCCGTTTTAGCAATTGGACTGACAGTCCTCTGGCCTTTGGTTCCCGCACGCGACGCGCCCGCTGTGGACCGTGCGCCCTTCGCTGCATTTCCCAGCCAGTTCGAAGATTGGACGACAAGCGCACCCCGCGTGCTTGATCCGGATGTAGAGCGCATATTGGGTGCTGACGACTTTCATTCGGTCTTTATGCACAAATCGGGCGAGGCCGCCCCGGTGGACCTCTTCTTGGCATGGTATAAAGACCAAGATGACGGCGGAGTTCATTCACCGGAAGTTTGCCTTCCTGGAGCAGGGTGGGAGATCGCTTGGCTTGAGCAGACCGAAGTTTCAAACGGTACATCCAGTTTCCCCGTGAACCGGGCCATCATACAAAAGGGTCTGGAGCGGATGCTGGTATATTATTGGTATGAACAACAAGGCAACCGGGTCGCCTCCGGGTTTCGCGCAAAGCTGCAGTTGATGGTTGGAAAAATAACCAATGGTCAAACGGACAGTTCCATCATACGGCTGATCACGCCGATCAGACGAGATGAGGATGAAGCGGATGCCGAGCGACGGCTGCTGGACGGACTTTGGGCGGTCGAAGGAAATTTGGATGAGTTTGTTGATGGCGGTTGAGGTAGTGTGACCATTGGCTGCCCAAAAACGAGCAGGTCAGGAACAAGAACCAACATTTTTATTGCGTTGCCATTTTCGTGTGTCGAAGAATGTGGTGGGGAAAGCGCGAGGAAATTAATTATTGTCAGGAGTTTTCACTATGACAGAGCCAGTACTGAAGATGGATCCGGAGACACTGAGCTTGTCGACGGCGGCGGCCAAAGAGGCTGCATTATCATTTTCTGAAGACTATCAATCGGGGAAACCTTACGCGCATGGATGCATCGACAATCTCATGCCCCCGGAAATCCTCGAACGTGTTCGCAATGAGTTACTGTCATTGCCGGAGGCTGAGAGCAGCTTTGACCGGAACCAAGAGCGGCTGAAAACCAGTTATTCACCGGAACGCCTCCCTCCCTACACTAGGAACCTATTCTACTTCCTGAACTCGCGACCGTTTCTATTATTTCTTGAAGAAATGACCGGAATTGAGGGGTTGATTCCAGATCCATATTTTGTGGGCGGGGGAATTCATAAAGTTTCCAATGGCGGGCATTTAGACATCCATGCTGACTTTAATCACCATGGGAAACTGAATTTAGAGCGCCGCTTGAACGTTCTGATTTATCTCAACAAGGACTGGAAGGCGGAGTGGGGCGGTGAGTTTGAAATATGGAATAACGAAATGACCGAAAAGGCGGCGTCGTTTGTGCCGATTTTCAACCGTATGTGCTGTTTCAGCACAGGTTCCGACACTTGGCATGGAAACCCGGAGCCCGTAAATCACCCGGATGGAGAGCCGCGCATGTCAATTGCGCTGTACTACTACACCGCGACTTGGAACGAGACACGAAAAAGTCACACAACTCTGTTTAAACCGCGACCGGGAACGGCAGACAAAGCAGACCGGATAATTGCGCGTCGCGAATTCTTGCGAAATGTTTTGCCGCCTTTCGTATATCGCCGTGTTGCGCCACACATGAGGCGGATCGGTTTCTGAGCAGACACTGTAGGCAGGCAATCTTTATAGTTACCGACCTATTTCAAAGGAAATAGAACGCTTTGTCCCGCTTGAAGCTCATATTAGGTGCTTGGCAATTACCTGCTGAACAACGCAGTCTAAAGCAAAAAGCCATGCTTGCAGGAGTGTGGTCAACTCTTGCTTTTTTTGTCGTGGCGCTCATGCGCCTGGTTTCAACGATCGTGTTGACGCGCCTTCTGACCCCAGATGTTTTCGGGATATTTTCTGTCCTTTTGACAGTGACCTTTCTGATGACAATGTTTTCCGACCTCGGGGTACGGTCGCTCATTCTAACATGTGAAAAAGAGCAACTTGGAGATGCGTTTCTTTGGAATTGCTGGACGATACAGCTGCTGCGTGGCTTTGTCGTCGGCGGACTAATAGTTTTGATAGGGGCGCTATTTCGGGCGCTCCAGAATTACGAGGTTTTTCCCGAATATAGCAGTTATTCCGCGCCGGTTCTGTCATCCTCAATTACGGTGTCGGCTCTGGCGTTTGTTATCCTCAGTGTGGAATCCCCAAACAAGTTTGTTTACGAGCGGGATATGAAATTCGGCTTGGTTACGGTTGCGGAAGTTGCCGCCGCGACCCTGTCGCTCATTTTTGTAACCGGCCTTGCATTTTTGCTGTTGAATATCTGGGCGCTGGTCATCGCCTCGGTACTAACGGCGATCGCGCGGGTTGTGCTGAGCTGGGCTCTGTTTCAGGGACCGCGCATGCGGCTGGCCTGGGGAAAAGAACACATTTCACTCATTTTGGCGCGCGGGAAATGGATCGTTACTCATTCGGGCCTAACGGCCATTACAAATGTGGCCGATAGATTGCTGTTGGGAATGTTTATTCCGGCTTCGAGTTTTGGGTTCTACCATATCGCCCGGCAGCTGATTGACATGCCAATTATGCTCCTGAACAAGATCAACGGGCAGATCGGACTGCAGGTATTTTCAGAGCTTCATAAACACAAAACCGCAGAGGCATTCCGCAAAAGCTACTATAAGTATCGCAGGTTTTTCGATTCCATGTCCATGATCGGTTGCGGGCTGTTGGTTACACTTGCGGCTCCTATCGTGGGGATCGTTTATGATGACCGTTATGCCTCCGTAGCGACCATCTTGCAGATTTTAGCGATGGGTTTGCCGCTAGCTGGTTTCTTTGCCCTGAGGGCTGCATTTGGCGCGCAGCGGCGGTTTCGCAAGATGACCCTGCTTAGCATTATCCAGGCCGTGTCAATTTGGGGGGGGCTGATTGTAGCCTTGGGTGTTTTTAACTCGGTTACGGGGGCTTTTTGGGTTGTAGCTCTTCACCGCGTACCCGAAGCGCTTGTCTTGATGGTCATGGGATATAGGGAACATTGGGTTGTTCTTTGGCGGGAATTTTCAAATGTTCCCCTGATAGGTGTTGGTGCCTTGATTGGCTGGTTAATAGATAAAGGGCTTCTTGCCTATTTATGAATAGTGTCAACCAGCCGTGTGGAGGAAAGGAAAACCATTCGTGAAGATAGGATTGATCACACCCTCGTGGCCCGGTGAGGCGACGGCAAATGGAATTACGACGGCAACAGCATCTTTGGTAGAGGGCCTTGTGGCGTTAGGCCATACGCCTGTTATTTTGTCGGCGAAGATCAGCGATGATGGCGGTGTGCAAACGGTGTCTTTTCCTGCGGCACGACCGTGGAGTTTTTGGGAAAAACTGAACCTTAAGCTTGGCCGGGACATAGCGACGGTACCTGTCACCGCGCAAAAAATGCTGGAGGCAGCGCGAATAGCCGTCGATTTGTATGGCATTGAAGTTCTTCTCGTTGAAGAAACACACGGTTTTTCAGGTTACTTAGCAAAAGGATTGGATATTCCGGTCGTTGCCATCTTACATGGTCCGTGGTTCATCTTAAGCGAATTTCAGAAACGCGATGCAGCACAACCAATAAACAAAGGGCGCATTAAGCGAGAGGGGGAGGGCCTACACCTTTGCGCTGGAATTGTGGCGCCTTCGGTAGATGTTCTGCGTAAAACACAGGAATACTATGACCTGAATGGTATTCCACATCAGGTTGTTCCCAATGCGATCGAAGAGAAATCTTCGGCTAAATATATGGTGAACGGGGGGGCTGATCCCAAAAAACTGCTCTTTGTTGGTCGCTCTGACTGGATTAAAGGTGGTGATCTGGTTCTGTCAGCTTTCAATCAGATTAGACAACAAGGGGTTAACGCCACGCTTACATTTGTAGGGCCCGATAGAGGAGTGTTTAATCCGGACGGAAGCCATCAGAATATCAAGGAAGCGCTGGCGACCTTACCAGAGAGTGTGAGTAGTAGGATCAACTATCTGGGGCAGTGTCATAAAAACGAGATAGATATTTTGCGTCGACAGCATGGGATAGCGATCATTGCATCAAGATATGAAACCTTTTCTTTGACAGCCTTAGAGTCTCTTGCAACTGGTATAGCGACAATAGGGGCTGCAGTTGGGGGAATCCCGGAAATCATACGGGATCAAGAAACCGGGATTTTGATCCCATCCGGTGACGCAAGAGCGCTGGCAGACGCCAGTATGCGTTTGATCGCAGATCCGAGTTTATGTATGAAATTGGGGAAGGCAGCACGAAAAGATGTTCTGGGGCGGTTTTCACCAACAGTAGCTGCTAGCCAGATGGTGCAATTTCTCAGGGAAGTTTCACCAGATGATGTGATGCCGAATTGAGCCCCGAATTTTCCCCGCTTCGCGGATAGTCCTTGGGATTGGTTAGATGGCTTTACTCGGTCAGCGAACTAATGAGTGTTTTCTTGAGACACTCATCTCTGAGTTTGCGATGAATGTGTTCTGGGTAAGTTGCTCCGGTGCGATGTAGTGCCAGCCGATCCTGTTGTCCTGCCCCCCTCTGAGCACAGCTATGCTCAGGAGCTCGGTGTGATTGACCTCGAACCGACGAACAGTCCACATTCAATGCAGAGTACGCCCGAATCTGGCTCACCTGATGAACTTCCATAAGATGAGCCGCCGTCTTACGCTTGGCACTAGGCGTTACCGCTATTTTAAGTTTACATCTCTGAGTATCCTACATCTCGCATCATCTAGCCTCCGAATTTGTCGAATGTCGCTTCAACCTAGGGCGCCGCTTGAAGTTGGACGATGGCGATAACTCGATAATATCCGAGCCTTCTTCTGGTCCAGCTGAAGTTTTCTCAATATAGAAATAACGTCCTGCCAACGCGCCGCTAATCAAAAATATGATAGGCGTAAAAGATGCATTGGGTATGAGATCTAATAGGTTGAGGGCAAGAATAATTGTAAGACCGGATGTAGCAACAGAAACTCGAATTTGTTTTTGCTGCCAGAAGAGAGCAAAAATAGGAAAAGCTAGCAGACCAAACTGCGCGATATATCCTAGCCAGCCGAATTTGCTAAATATGATTATCCAAGCTCCATCAAAAGTGCTGGTTGCTTCACCATCCTCTGGGTCGTAGATTTCAGGGCGCCCCCAAGATCCCCAGCCGGCAACCGGTCGTTCATTGGCGCGGGCTAGCAAAAGGTCTTCATTGTCTGTTCTGTACTTAAAGGATTGAGCGCGGTCGGGATCAACCGAATATGCAAAATCATATATGGACGTCACAGGAATGAAACCTGCGCTACGCAAAGCGGGGAAGGAAAGGATGAACACTCCAACAATGACAGCAAGCAACATTTGCGTTCGAATATTAGTAAAAAAGATAATGGGACCCAATATCACAACAAGAATAAACGGACCAAGGCTGCGCGCGACAAAAAGTATAAAAATCATCCAAACCAAAGGTGCCAGCCACGCATTGCCCACAACCCGACGTTCTGATCTCCACAGAGCGATAGTCGCTAAAATCGTCATGGCAACAAATAGGCCCAACAACAGACCGTGCCGGAAAAAAACGACTGGTCGGAAGCCGTCCCCGCGAATGTGTTGCGAGAATTGATGCGGAAAATACCCATATATCCAAGTGTGTAACTGTGGACTCATTCTGGCTTCAAACAACATTGGCATCGAATATACGAGCCCCGCGATGCACAGACAACGTAGCAACAATACATGAGACTCCGGCGAAGCTAGAAAACGTCTTGCTAAAAAGAACGGCAGAAATTGTACAAGCAAACCAACGCTCATCGACAATGCATCATAAAGGCGTAAGCCAGGGAGATATCGAACCCCAACGAAGAAAGCGTCCTGATTAAGTAGAACCGTAACAAACGGGGACGCCACTAAAAGAAAAGTCAGGAGGTGCAGTAAAGGTGAGTTTGGTCGCGTTTCCGGAGTTTCCCGAGTGCCGAAAGTCATTTGGAAGGTAACAGGCTCTGAGACCCTAGTTTTGGCTGGCCTCCCCCATAGACCCAACGCAAAACATATGGCGGCGGCGGACAAGTTTGGAATAGATGTTTTATCCAAATCCTGGAGAGGAAGCTTTATTTCGAGTGAACTGGGCAGCAACAGCAGCCCCGCCAGAAGCGACCATATTAAAGCTGAAGCGGGTGATCTTGTGCGAAACAGGATCAAGACAACAATCGGCCAGCTGTATAAGGCAATGTAAGAGAAAATATTGGGCATGTTGTGCTGGGGATATCCCTATCCGAAGTCAGTCCGCAAACTCGATCCTCTCAAAAAAACCGATGATCACCAAAACGTTCAGGTGTGATTAAGCTTACGCCCGGAAGGCCAAGAGATAGCACTTTCATCGTTACCAATTTGTACCTTTTTAAGTTGAATTACCATCTTCAAAGGCTTCTAGCATACTTGTTTCGTCATTGACCTGCCACGGGATTTTCCTTCCACTGCTAATTAGGGGACGGGCAATGAAGCGAGCGAGGTTTACGGATGAACAGATCATCGGCATTCTGGCTGAGCACGAGGCGGAAGCAAAAGGTGCCGACCTGTGCTGCCAACACAGGTATGTCGGAAGGTACCTTCCACAACGAGAAGGCCAGAAAAGGCCGTGAAATTTTCAACATCGTTAGCCTGTGCTCAGGGCCGCCAAGCAAAATCCCGACCGATTGAGAAGAAAGCGAGAGGGCTTTCTGCGCGACCAAGGTCAGATTCATCCCGAACGCGATAGTTGAGTCCCGTATTGATAATCCACTCTGACTCAAGCTGATAGCTATAGACGGCATTTAAATCCGTGCGCTCCACGCGCGGGTCAACTTCTGTTTCATCGGCCAGCGCATAGGTCGCCCCCAACCCAAAGCGGGAAGATGGACCAAGGCCCCAGATATATCCGATATCGAAAATCAGTTCATCGCGGAACACTTCATCATCAGTGATGACTACATCCCGGCTCAAAAACACTCGAAGTTCATTTTCTCCGAATTCGTTTGCGTATGCCAGAGACACGAGCGGCTCGGTTTTGCCGCCATCTGTATGCGCAACACCCAGGCCGGCAGAAAAGGTAGCGCCAAGAACTTCAAGAGTGCGACCAACGCGGAGTGAATTGAGGCGGCCAGCCAAGGCCAGCTCACTCTCGAGGTCAAAGGTTACCGCACCGTTGGGCATTGCGTAATCAACGCCCAACGCTCCGATGGGGCCGGAAGTTGAATCATCCCCCAAAATCAGCCTTCGCTCGTCGATCTCGGTATATCCAAGAGCAAAGTCGAGGATGGTCCGTTCATTTAGTGCATGCGCTAACCCAAAGATGATGTCTTTGGTTTTTCGATCGGTTTGATCGGGGTTATCTTCGTCATACTGTTCAGCGCTGGCATCAATTGTAGCGGTGGTTACAGGTGACAAGGCAAAGCTGACCCCAACGCCCGCACTCAGGGTGTCGTTGTCAAAGAGATCCGGGTTTGTCTGGTCCACATAATTTAGGTTCTGCGTGTCCATGCGGAAATAATATCCAACAAGATCCTGGCGGCCAAAATCCATCTGGAAATCAAGGTTATATTCCCTGCGGGTGCCATCACCCGTCAGATCACCGAAATCAGAGGGTAATCTGAGGATGCCATCATCATCGATAAAATTACGCAAAGATCGCAAAAAACCAATATCGTAGCTGGAGAAATCGGCACCAAAATCCAGCCCTGCATTGGCGCCATCCCGGATATAGCCAAAGTCAAATATCGAGTCGCCGATATCGACGTCGGTTCCCTTATCAGGCAGGTCGCTAAAGCGCAGGGCAGTTACGGCATCCAATCCAATACTTTGGATGGGGGTTTCGCTGGACAACCCAAACGACAGAATCGAAGAGGCGATCGTTCCACTACCCTTTTCGGGGATATCCAGTCCGAGATTCCTCCCGGACTCAAATCGTTGGGCTATGCCCAAAGTCATCTGTGTCCCGCCCGGGTCCAGATCTATGGCCTGCGCTTCCGCGCGATTGTCTGAATTTACAATAAAACTTACAGCACCGAAGAGCGCTGCTTGTAGTACCACAATTTGTTTCACTGCCCTGCCCCTTTTTTTGGGGTTACTCGAACAAGCGCCGTTGTGGGATTACAATCACATCACCGTCGGTCAGCTTTGTCGATCCCCCAGTTCCTGTGCCTTCCAGCATATCATCGTAATTAAACTGGTACACAGCTTCTTTACCTGTTTTGTCTGTACGACGCAGCATTATCCGTTTTGTGGCTGCAAATCTAGAAAATCCACCCATTTCGCCAAAGAATTGCAGAAGTGTTGTACCACGCACCGGCGTGTGTCTACCGGGCACGCCAGCTTCGCCAATGACGTAGACATCAATCGTACGCGGCGGCAATGGCACGCGCGGAACATTAAGTGCGCCCAGTGACACGAAGACATTGGGCGGAGATGCAAAATTAGGGGCCAGCATTTGTGACAATTCATTGCTGACCTGTTCAACGCTTCGTCCCCCGGCCCTTAAAGAGCCCGCAAGGGGAACATTGATGCGTCCATCCGGTCGTACCAGAACATCGCGGGTCAGGCTTTCATCTTCCAGCACTTCAATACGCAACGTGTCTCCCGATTGGATGCTGTATCCCTGCGCCAAAACCGGTAACGCCGTTGCATAGGTGATAATTGAAACGAGCAGCACAACAATAGGCTTCATATCTAAACTCTTTCATCTCTGCACAAGCAATTCAGGACGGTTCACCAAGTTTCCAGAGAACCGCTTACGATTCCATTTTGCATCGCTTTTGATAGAAACTCCATATTTTCTTCGTGCCAGCAGGGAAATTACCCATTATTTAAAGGGTTTTGTCCATTTGTGTTCACGCAAGTGAAGCCGCCATTGTGTGCAAGACGGACATTATTGCGCCATATTTGTGCTTTTGGTTCGCCTTATTCCTTCAATAGCATTCCGTTATGAAGTGCCTTGGGGCTTAAAAAACCATGATTGTTGGGCTGATCTTGTTGGGAATGATTGGAGGAGCGGCCTTCGGAGGCGCTACACTGATATCAGGCGCTTCGCTTGGTACTGCACTTGCAGTCTATGCAGGAACCGGTGTTTTTTTGGTTCTGAGTGCTGTCGTAATTACGGGGTTCCGAGCTGTTCCGAGAGATCGCTTACCCACGGAAGAAATGACCGGACAACATGCGATCGCACCGGCTTCCCGGATGTCCCAATAATTTAATTCTGCTCTGACAGTGCCTCCAGGAGTTCTTTTGCGCGCTCAATCTGTGGGAATTCCTGATTGGCTGATAGTTCCAGGGCCTTGTTTAACGTATCCTGAGCATTGTCGGTTCTCCCCAATGCCATATACACCTCTCCCAGATGATACTGCACCAGTGGGTTGTGTGGCAGGCCTTCTGCCGCAGTTTCCAGATGATTTAGCGCCTCTTCGTGCTGGCCACGTCGAAAGGCGATCCAGCCATATGTATCCTGAAAGGCGGGTACATCTGACCCCTTTAGCCGCCGTGCAATGGTGTAGGCGCGTGAAAGGCTTTCTTCGTCATCCTTATGCGTCGAGATCAGGCTGGCCAGATTGTTGGCAAAAACTATATTCCCTTTATTTTCCTCATAAATACCCTCATAGAGAGCGATGGCACCTTCGAAATCCTGCAGGCGTTCCAGCTGCTCTGCTTTCAGCAATTGAGGGAACAACGCATCGGGTTGGGCGGCAATGGCGATTTCGATTAATTCCGCCACTTCATCTTCGCGCTCCTGCGACACCAGAATACGATTAAGCTGGCGTAAAGGCTGGGGGGCTCTCGGAAACTCCTGTAGCAATGTGCGATAGATCGCTTCTGCCTGCACTTCCTGACCTTCGGCCACATGCAATCCCGCGCGTACGAAACGCAGATTCGGGTTTTCAGGGTCTTGTTGGAGTCGAGCTTCAAGCAAATTCCGAGCGTCATCCACTTTGCCGTTTTCAACATACGTACTGACGAGATTAGCCATCGCGACCGTTTCGTTTGCATCTTCTGTAAGTAGATCCCCAAGAAAAGCAATTGCATCTTCCGTTTGACTGCGTCGAAGCAGGAACGCTGTTTCTATCCAATTGGCAACGGCAAGTGCGGCAGGGGTGTTTTGCACCCGAAGCTCTGACAAAAGTTGGGGTATGCGGTCCCAATCCTGTTGTCTTAGCTGAATTTCAGCCAGGGTAGCTAGCAGGTCGACGTCAGCAGGAGAAACGCTCAGCGCGTCTGCTATTACAACCTCGGCTATATCCAGTCGGTCCTGCTGCAAAAGAAAGTTAGCATAGCGCAAAGACACTGCCGGTGCGCGGCCGGATGCCTCAACCGCCAGGGCATACCGCTCGCCGGCCAATTCACGTGCCCCGGCACGCTCATGAGCTTGTCCCATAAGGATCATGATGTCGGGGTCACGCGGTGCACCCGCTTGGGCGGTGCGCAAGGCTAGAATCGCATCTTCCGGGCGGTCATCTTCAATTTGCCAGGCAGCTTGCATTTTTAGCGCTTCGACGTGACCCTTCGTGTCTACAAGCACCTCGTCGATTATTGTCCTGGCCGCGCTGACCTGACCCTCGCTGACCAGCATACGCGCCAGATTTACCTTTAGGTTAGAAGTGTTCTCTGACGGTGCGGCTTTGGTCAGCAGGTCTTTCATCATGGCAATGGCCGTGTCGGTAGACCCGCTTTCGAAATTTAGGGCTGCGCGAGTGGCCAGATAGGTGGTTTCGTTCGGGTTCTCAGCCGTTAGCCGGTCCAGCTCTGTTCGGGCGCGCTCGATACCATAAGTGCGACGTAAAAAATCCACGATCCGGAGGTTTTCATTTACACCTGCATCAGGCGCATTGGCCAGTTGGCGCAGAAACGCTTCGGCACCAACTGTATCGCCCTGCTCCAGATGCCAGGCGAGCAACATATTGCGAACTCTCAAATTCTCCGCAAAACGCCTGGACATCGTTTGAAGCACGACACCAATTGTTGCTGCATCTTTTTGTGCATCTAAAATGCGCAACTTGGTGAGATACAGATCATATTCATCATTTAGGTGCGAAAGCGCGGTGTCGATCTGCTGCAGGGCAGTTTCGGGCGTGTCATTTGTCACCGCGTGGTCGACCACCAGACGCCACGCCAGCCGGTCAGATGGGTTTTCAACCAGTCTGTCTTGGGCGATCTTCAGATAAGATTCGAGGGTAGATGTGTCATCGGACAACGCCGCCTCACGATAGTCCAGAGCTGCGTTCAGGAAGATGACTTCGGCATTTTCAGGATCCAATTCACGGGCGGCGCGCCCGTGTCGGGTTGCTTCTTCCCAAGCATTCAGTTCCAGCGACATGCGTGTCAGCGGAATGCGGGCTTCCAGAAGATTCGGGTTATGTTCGGAAGCCAGCAAATACTGACTGATGGCTTCCTGTACTGCACCCTGTTCGGCGAGGGTTTGGGCAAAGAGTAGCCGGCCATCCTGATGTTCGTCGTCGAACTTGACCACATTGCGCAGTTCAATAAGCGCGCGCTCGAGGTCACCTTCTTCTAGAAGCTTGAGCGCTGACTGGTAATGCCGTTCTGCGCGCCCTTCGGAATCTTCGCACCCTGCAAGAAGCAAGGTGGCACAAATCACCAGAAGGTGCCAAGTGGCTGGGCGGTACGACATTGCGATCTTTCCAGCAGGACAAACCTGCCGACAGCATGCGGTATGTGGGGTTAATTTTTTCTACTTTAGAATGCTTAGTGTCCGGTTCCGCGTAAAACAACCCCGGCAGTGGCAAACAGAACACCCAGATCGGTTTTCAATGACAGACGCTCGGAATAGCTTGCATCAAAATCCGCCCGGCTGGCAAAGCTGCTGTCGTTGCGCTCTGACACCTGCCACAGACCAGTGATACCGGGCCGAAGTTTATAATAGGCTGTGCCTGGATAAAGTTCTTGTTGTACCGGAAGCATGGGGCGTGGTCCAACAAGGCTCATGTCCCCCTTCAGCACATTGAACAGCTGAGGCAACTCATCCAGGGATGTCTTGCGCAATGTCCGGCCAAGCGCTGTGATCCGCGGGTCGTTCTTGAGTTTCTGGGTCTCGTCCCATTCTCTGCGCGCTGCCGGATCACTGGCCAGATAGCTTTCCAATTGAGCGCTGGCATTAGGCACCATGCTGCGAAGCTTCCACATGGTGAAGAGCCTGCCATTCCGGCCAACACGCTTTTGCACATAAAGCGGGCTGCTTCCGTCACAGGCGATCAATGCGGCGAGCCCAAGAACGAGCGGAAGAACAATCGGCAGCGCAAACAAGACAAAAATGATGTCTACACTGCGCTTAAAGACATGTTGATAAATTCGGGTTGGCCCAGAAGTTAAAACGTCTCTGGCTTGGGCGGCGTGTATCGATTTTGCTTTGCATGGAATATCTGTGTACTGAACGGTCATAATCTAGTGCATCACTCTTTAACCAAGACCTAAAAAACGGCCTTTTTCACTTGCATGTAGCCCTTACAAAAAGGGCGGTACGCTACTCAAGCTGCAAATACAAATTGTGTCAGAACGGTGCTGGCAGCCCTCTTCACGCCACGATCGTAACACTATTTTAGATCATAGCTCAAACAGGCAGAGTCAAAAAAGGATAAAATTGACCCCAATGCGAGACCAATGCATCAACAACAGCAATATTGTTTCGCCTCTGAGTTCAGACAAGGGAGTGAATCCATCTCGCTATGTGAGTAATCTGGCATACGTTCAGTTCGGTTGCTGATATATTGTTCTCACTTTGACATGTAAGCATGTCTGTTGGGTTAATTGTTTCGCTGCACGCGCGCAGCGGAACTGCACGAATGCAACTACGCTTGTTGGGCAAGACACTGGAAATGGAGAAAATTATGGTTACTTTTTAGATATGTAACGAGCTCCAACCTTGCAATCGAATCGATGGCCGGTTTGGCGAGGCGGAAAGTGTCGCTCCACAATCGCAACGCCGGGCATTTACACTTTGAATAATCCGCCCGCTCTTATAAATTCACACGCGTCACTTCGGGTCATTCCCGGTAGTCGCGCAGAATTTTTCTCTTGGGAGATTGGGAGATTGGGAGCGTTGCGCGGTCAGGTGATTGGCAATTGTATTATTGAGCATTCCCATTAGAGCCTAGATTGAGGCTGGGATAGGAACACGGTTGGTCTGCGCCCCCGGGGCCATCGGTGAAACGTAATCAGGAGGAAGTACAGGTTGATGACCCATCGACTCTCTTCTGAAAAAAAAACGGGGGCCATTCGGCTGTTGTTGCAGCGCAAGTGGCGGGTGGCTGGAAAGAAGGCACGTTTGTTGGAAGACAGTAAATTTCAGGAGCATGCACCAAACAATATGGTGGCCCAAGATTTTGTGTCCTACAGAGATGAGGCGGACACCCAAAATTCAGCGCTGCCGGAACACGTAAATGAGTACAAAAATTTGAACATTAATCCGGCCGATACCCCCAGCAGCTACAATACGGATAGCTCGCTTGATATTTACACCGCGTATTTTGAGCTAACCGAGCGGCCGTTTTCTTTGCTGCCGGATCCAGATTTTCTGTTTTGGTCAAAGGACCACCTCAAGGCCTATACGATGCTCGAATATGGAATTCTGACATGCGCTCCGATCACATTGATTACCGGCGAAGTGGGCGCTGGCAAAACAACACTTTTGCACCATCTTCTGAAATCTGTCGGAGATGACGTGAAGATCGGGTTGATCTCCAATGCGCATGGCGACCGAGGAGAATTGTTGCGCTGGGTTCTGATGGCGCTGGGTCAACCGGCCCCTACGGACGCTACCTATGTTGACCTCTTTGCCGCCTTCCAGAGGTACCTGATCGAGCAATATGCCAAGGGGCACAGAGTTATTCTGATTTTTGACGAGGCGCAAAACCTGAGCCAAGAATCTCTCGAAGAGCTGAGAATGTTCACAAATATCAACTCTAATAAGGATGAGTTGCTGCAACTTGTTCTGGTGGGGCAGCCCGAGTTGCAGGACATTGTTCGCCAACCCAAAATGCGCCAATTCGCACAGCGCGTTGCCTCCAGTTTCCATCTGAATGCCATGGATATGCGCACGGTCAGGAAATATGTGGGCCATCGGCTGGAAGTTGCGGGTGCCGCGCGCAATTTGTTTAGCCCCGGTGCCACGGAGCTTGTTCATGAAGCCACCGGCGGCGTGCCGCGTCTGGTAAACCAGCTTTGTGATCTGTCCTTGGTCTATGCTTTCACACATGGGCGCAAAGGAGTTGTGCGGCATACAGTTCAGCAGGTTTTGGATGATGGGGCATTCTTTGCGTTTAGCTTATCTAGTGAAGAAGGCGCTTAACCGTCATGATGAATGAGTTTCGATTTTACCTTTCTTTGTTTCTGAGAAGGTTACACTATCTGATCCTGATCATAGTGGCCTGTACAGTTGCTGGCTTGTTTCTCGCCTTCACCTTACCGCCCGTCTACAGAGCTGAATCCCGGCTTGTTGTAGAATCCCCGCAAATTCCCGGAGAGCTTGCGTCGACAACCGTGCAGGCCAGTGTGGTGGAAATCTTGCAGGTCATTCAGCAAAGGCTATTGACGCGCTCCAACTTGTTGGATTTGTCGCGGCGCTTTGCAGTACATGCTGATCAACCAGGCATGCTGCCTGATCAGATCGTTGACGACATGCGCGAGCGTATTGAAATTGAACTGCCTTTCGATACGCGGAACCGGGCGTCTTTTGTTACCGTTTCTTTTGCGGCTCCAACCGGTGAAATGTCCGCATTGGTTACAAATGAGCTAGTTACTCAGATTCTGCAGGAAAACGTGGCCATGCGCACAAATGTTGCTGGTCAGACACTGGATTTCTTTGAACAGGAAGTCGCCCGCCTGGACGGTGAACTGGCAAAACTGGGTGCCAAAATTCTGGAATTCAAGGAGGCGCATAAAGACGCTTTGCCCGATAGCCTGGATTATCGCCGGAACCGCCAGTCCTCTCTTCAGGAACGCATTCTGCAATTGGATCGCGAATTGTCCGGTTTGCGAGATCGCCGCGCCCGGTTGGTTGAAATCTACGAACGTACGGGCCGTTCTGACCTTGCGGGTGAAAGCCTGACCCCTGAACAGCGGCGATTGCGACAGTTACAGGATGAGCGGGCCTCGGCCCTTGTGGTGTATTCACCGGATCACCCGCGCATTAAATCTCTGGACGGTCAGATTGCGGCAATGGAAGCGGCCAATATCAAGCTTGGCCTGGGGACAGAAACCGCCCCGAACATCACGGCCTTTGAGTTGCAGGTGTCTGATATTGATGGGCAGGTTGAGTTCATAGAAGAGCAGACAGAAATCATTAACGAAGAGCTTGCGCGACTGGCAGCCTCTATCAGTGCCACGGCGACCAATGCGATTGCGTTGGGAACCCTTGAGCGTGACTATGACAACCTGCGCCTTCAATACAGCCAGGCCACGGCCAGCTTAGCCGAAGCGCGTACAGGTGATCAGATTGAGGCTCAGTCCCGGGGGCAAAGAATTACCGTTGCCGAACAAGCCATCGTCCCGCGCACCCCGTCAGACCCTAATCGCAAGCTGATAGCAGCCGCTGGTTTTGCCGGCGGCGTCGGAATAGCGGTCGGACTCTTCTTGCTTTTGGAAATACTCAACAACACCATTCGCCGCCCGGTTGACCTCGTTGTGCGAACAGGGGCAACAGCATTCGGAATAGTGCCGTACATTCAGACAGCACGCGAGATCGCGATCCGCCGTAGCATGATTGCGGCAAGTATTCTTTTGCCAGTTGCAGGATTGTGCATCGGGCTCTATCTCATACATGTTTATTACATGCCTATTGACTTGCTGCTTGAAATGGTTGCTGAGAAACTGGGGGTCGGCACATTGCTCGACCGCTTCAAGGCGGCTTAGCAGGGAATAAATCATGGAACGTATCCAATCCGCCATTCAGAAGGCCCGAGAAGTACGGCAGCAATCCACCCAGGTGGAGAACGCTGCAACAAGTAGGGAACCTTCGATGCCCTCGAAGATAATTCCAAGCGAACCTTCTCCAATCGCGCCGGAAGTTTCCGTTGATCAGTTGTGGGCGCGTTTGCCGACAATTAAGCTAAAGCGCCGCCAACTGCATCGTGCTCGGATCATTTCTGACCAAGCTGGTACGACCACAGCGCCCTTTGATGCCTTGCGCACTCGGATCATGCATCAATTGCACACCAATAACTGGCGCCGGGTGGCGATCACCTCTCCCGGGGCGGCCTGTGGTAAAACCACTTTGTGCATGAACCTTGCATTCAGCTTTGCCCGCCAGCGTGCGACGCGCACAATGGTTATTGATCTGGACATGCGGCGCCCGGCTATCGAAAAGATATTGCGGCAGAAAGAACAACATAACTTTGCAAGTGCTTTGGAGGGAAATACCGCACCTGAAGAGCACATGGTCTGTTTTGCCGAGAAGCTGGCCTTTGCAACCAACCATAAACCTGTTCAAAATCCCGCGGAGCTCTTGCAGGACAGCGGCACTGCTTATGCCATAGACAGGCTGGAAGAGCGCTATAAACCAGATGTCATGCTGTTCGACACACCGCCAATGTTAGCGTGCGACGATACCTATGCTTTCCTCGATCAGATAGATTGTGTTTTGTTGATCGCCGCAGCCGAAGCAACGACGGCCGATGAGCTGGAGAAGTGCCAGCGCGAGATCACCACACGCTGCAATCTGATGGGGGTCGTCTTGAACAAATGTCGCTATCTGGACGAGGCAGACAGCTATGGGTATTGAATAGCCAATGACCGGCTACGCTAACGGCACTTACCGCGAAATTGACACTAGCGAGCGCTGAAGCGGGCACCAATTGCCCGCCACAGCAAATCCGGCATAATCAGAAAACAACGCCCGTATCGTATGGCAAGCCGACGTGGATTGCTCAGCAACCTCCAAGCCCATTCAAGGGCCAGAGATCTGACCCATCGGGGAGCTCGGGTTTGGCTGCCTGCGATAAAATCCAGCCCTGCTCCGATGGATACGAATCCACATTCCGGTGCCAGGTCGATTCCGCGTGCGGCCAATATTTCCTGCTTTGGAGCCCCGAGCGCAATAAAGCACAGTTTGGCACCTGATCGTTCGATTGTTTCCAAATAAGAGGCGGCCTCGGGCCCCGAGGGATCAAAACCTAAAGGGGGCGCAATCTGTGCGGCTATATGTAATTCGGGCGATATTTGTTGCAGATGGGCTGCTGCCTGACCAAGCGTGTCCTCCGTTGCACCGAGCAGAGCAATAGGGGCATCCTGCTTTGCCGCCAGCTTGGACAATGGAATGATCAACTCAGATCCAGGGATCAGTTCAATTGGACGGCCCGCCAACCGTGATAGCCAGACAATCGGGTTCCCGTCTGCCACAACATATGTATGTGCTTTATATGCCTCAAGAAAATCGGGCGAATGTCTCATCTTTACGATGTGGTCCAGATTAAGTGTTGCCAGAGCAAAACCGCACCCGCGCTGCCAGCGCGCCACAATGCTCTCATCAAGCTGCGCTCTTGTCGGTTGGTTAATTAAGGTCAAGAATTCTGGTTTGGTTGACGTATCGAGATCGTTCATACTTTCACCGGAAATCGTAAGATACGGATAAACAAAAGCTCTTATTCTCTGATGATCAACCTTCAATCGGATGTCCATAGCAGTTTGCAACACGCACAAACTCTGGCATCACATTATGTAGGTAATAGATCTTCAGTACGGAATTTTCATGCAAGGCTTTGATGCAAACCAACGCGAAGATAATGCGGCTATGGGCGATGTAAATGATGTTCTTTGCGTGATTATTGCCGCTTATAATGAAGAAGCCTATATTGGCCCATGCCTGAAGGCGCTTTTGCTGCAAGATGATGCGGCCGGCCCTGTTGCAGTTATTGCAGCCGCAAATGCGTGTACTGATCGAACTGAAGAAATTGTTCACGCCTATAAGGTCGATTTCGAAAAGCGGGGCTGGACCCTGACGCTGCTCAATATCGAAGAACCGGGCAAGGTAAATGCCTTGAACATTGCCGATGGTGTGGCGTCCGGCATGGCATATATTTATCTGGATGCAGATGTAATTTGCGATCCGGATCTGCTGGGTCAACTGCGCCGCGCGCTCGATGATGCGAAGCCGATTTATGCGACGGGAACCCTTCAGGTGGCCCGTGCAAAAAGCTGGATCACCCGTGCATATGCCGATCTTTGGACCCGCTTGCCATTCGTACAGGGCGGCACGGTTGGAGCAGGCCTCTTTGCCATGAACGCTGCCGGGCGACGGCGTTGGGAGACCTTCCCCGAGATCATTTCAGATGACACTTTCGTACGGTTGCAATTTACACCGGAGGAGCGTATCGAAGTCGCTGCCCGGTATCATTGGCCCATGGTTGAAGGATTCAAAAACCTTGTCAGGGTGCGCCGACGCCAAGATGCCGGAGTAATCCAGATCGTGCATCTGTTTCCCGAACTTATGAAAAATGAAGCAAAATCTACCCTGTCGACAACTGAATATCTGCGGTTGTTTGGGGCAGCTCCAGTCAGCTTTGTGATCTATGGGGCCGTGCATCTTGTTGTGCGCTTGCGCCCCGGTGGAACCGAATGGTCACGCGGTCGGTAAAGAGAGACGGTAATATGGGAAAACAGGTCCTATTGACGGGCGGCACAGGCTTTATCGGCTCGCACACATATCTGGCATTGGTAAAAGCCGGATACGACGTGACAATTTTGGACAATTTTGAAAATTCGCACCGCTACGTTCTGAATCGTTTGGCTCAAATTGCGAAGCGACCGACACCGGTCATTGACTGTGACATTCGTTCCCAAGCAGATGTTATGAAAGCCTTTACGAACCAAAATTTCGCCGCGGTTGTGCATTTTGCGGCGCGCAAAAGTGTCTCGGAAGGTGAAGCTGATCCAGTAGGCTATTATCAGAGCAATTGCGCCGGGCTTCTTAACGTCATCACAGCCATGCGTGCACATCACGTCGGAAAGATTGTTTTTTCTTCCAGCGCTGCAGTTTACGGTGTTCCCAAAGTTGTTCCAACTCCGGAACACACATGTCCGGCCCCCGAGAGTGTCTACGCCAGAACCAAAGTTTTGGGAGAGACCATCCTGAACGACTTGGCTTTGGCACATCCTGAAATGACCGTGGGCATATTGCGATACTTCAATCCCGTTGGAGCACATGCATCCGGATTGATTGGTGAGGACCCCAGCCAGCCTCCTACAAACCTGGTTCCTTTAATCGCGCGAGTAGCCGGCGGGGAAATGCCCGCATTAAAGGTGTTTGGCGGGGATTATGCGACGCCGGACGGGACCTGCATACGTGATTACATCCATGTCGAGGATCTTGCCCGTGGGCACGTACTGTCTCTGCATGCCTTGTTTCGGGACGATCAAGGTCATTGCGTCAACTTGGGAACCGGTGTCGGCTATAGTGTGCTAGATGTGATAAGTGCTTATGAAAAAGCGTCTGGCAGCTCTATCCCCCATGAAATCACAGATCGCCGCCCTGGTGATCCGGAAAGATCCTGCGCAGACGTCTCAAAGGCAAAGGAACTTCTGGGCTTTGAAGCTCAACTTGGTTTGCTGGACATGTGCACAAGCAACTGGAAATATTACGTGAACCAAAGAACAGCAGGGTGAGCATGATTGAGAACATTCTCATCTTTTACGTTCAGATGATCTACAAATTGTGCTTTTCAGAAGTGAGAGTGTTTATTAACTGGCTGAATAGTTACGGTTTGCCTAAATGATGGATATATCAATTATCGGCTGCGGTTTTGTAGCAGACCTCTACATGCGGTCATTTTGCAGCTTTCCTGATGTTCAGGTTGCTGCGGCCTATGATCGTGACCAGAAAAGAGCCGCAGAGTTTGGCAAACACTGGTCGGTTCCGATTGCGTGTTCTTTCGAAGAATTACTCAGGGATCAGAAGCCTGGCGGCCTCATTTTGAATCTCACCAACCCATCTTCGCATTATGAAATAACAAACCAGTCTCTGAGTGCGGGCTTCCACGTTTACACGGAAAAACCTCTCGCACTGAAAATGGAACATGCCCACACCCTGTACAATCTGGCAAAAGAACAGAACCTGATGTTGGCTTCTGCGCCCTGCAGTGTTTTGGGTGAATCCTGCCAGATCTTGCTACAAGCAATAAGAAATGGCGTCATTGGCCAACCCCGTTTGGTTTATGCCGAACTGGATGACGGTTTTCTTCCACAAGCTCCCCATCAGGATTGGCGCAGTGAATCCGGTGCCCGCTGGCCGGCAGAGGATGAATTCAGAACCGGGTGTACGATCGAGCACGCAGGTTATTATCTGAGCTGGCTTGTTGCCATGTTTGGGTCTGTAAAACGCGTCGTGGCAGCTTCGGCTTCTGTTCTGACTGACTTGCTGCCCAGTGAAGCAGCACCGGATGTCTCAATCGCTACATTGTTTTTTGAGAATGGCACAGTCGCACGTCTCACCTGTTCCATTGTTGCGCCGCATGACCATTCAATCCGAATTGTTGGAGATATGGGGGTCCTTAAAGTCAAACAAGCTTGGAACAATCGAGCGCCGGTTCGGTTTCACCGGAGATTTACAGTTCGGCGGCGGCTGTTCGAATACCCAATTGGCAAACGATTGAAATCCGACTTAGCAATGCCGCCATCAACAAGGCGCGTCGGGGCGGCAGCCATGAATTTCGCCTTGGGACCGGTCGAGATGGTGCGCTCCCGGCAGCAAAATCGCGCCTGCCGTCTGAGCCCCGAGTTTGCCCTGCATTTAAACGAGATAACGCTTGCCATCCAGGATGCAGGTTACGGCAATGGAATACAGACCATTCAATCTCGTTGTGATCCGATGGAGCTTGTCCCTTGGCGCAGTTGAATGTTCTGGTCACCGGCGCCAACGGTTTCATCGGGGCGCATGTTATCTCCGCGCTTCTGTCGCGGAATCATTCCATCTCGGCTGTTGTTCGAAAGCCGCGCACTCTGCGCCCCGAATGGAAAGAAAACGTTGCCATTCAGTCAATTATCTCGGATCTGGTTGATGCAACAGCCGAATTGACCCTGGCCTGTGTGAAAGCTGATGTTGTTGTTCATTGCGCCGCCGCGATGACTGGGGATGACGATACCCACAAACACGACACTTTATTGGCAACTGAGCGGCTGGTCGGGATGATGCGCCCCGGCGCGCATCTGGTTTTGATTAGCTCCTTGGCCGTATATGATTATTCCGCCCTTTCAAACTTTGCCGTGTTGGATGAGGCGACGCGGTTGGAGGCGCATCCGGAACAGCGCGATGCGTATTGCCGTGCCAAGCTGGCGCAAGAAAAAATAGCCCGTAGCTCAACGAAGGAACGCGAGGTCACGTTATCTGTTTTGAGGCCGGGTGTCGTCTTTGGGCCCGGGCGCCTGTGGAATTCACATCTGGGGATCGGGTTGGGGCCGATATTGTTGCGTACCGGTGCAAAGGGCGAGGTGCCTGTCAGCTTTGTCAAACATACTGCAGAGATAATTTCCCTGACTGCAGAGCAGGATAAGAGCGTGGGGACATTAAACGTAATTGATGACGAATGCCCAAGTCGTTCTGCATATGTGAAATGTCTTGCACGCACTGGCTGGCCAAAATGGGTGATCCCACTCCCATACAATCTTCTGTTGCTCTTCGCAGCAGTGTGCACGCGACTGCCGGGCATGCCAGGTCTGCTGCGAAAACCCGTTCTGGCAGCCCGGATGAAACCCCTCTGCTACTCTAATGCACGCCTTCACAAGCGATTGCACTGGCACCCAATCATGGGTTTTGAACAAGCCGTGCGCCACTCTGCCGAGAGGGTAGCCAGATGAAATTTACGGGCCCTGTTGCTTACCTAACCGGAGAATACCCGCGGGCAACAGACACATTCATTCAGCGTGAAGTTTTTGCTTTACGACACCAGGGCCTGACAGTGCTGACCTGCTCTATCCGCAGAACTGATAAAGAACATTTAGTAGGTGAAGAACAGCGGTCTGAGGCCGCGTCAACATTCTATGTTTTGCAAGCGGCAAGATGCTTGCCGCATTTAGCCAACTGCCATGTCCGGGCGTTGATCTGTCGGCCCGGGCGCTATCTCTCGACACTGCTCCTGGCTTTGCGAAAACGCCCAGCGGGATTGAGGGCCATATTGTACCAGCTATTCTACTTTGCCGAAGCCGTTATCTTGTCAGACCACCTGCAAAAGAACAACGTTAAGCACCTGCATAATCACATTGCCAAGTCCAGTTGTACGGTCGCAATGCTGGCCAGCCGCCTGTCTGGAATACCTTTCAGCTTTACGTTGCATGGGCCTGATATTTTCTTCGAACCTTTCCACTGGCAACTCAGAGAAAAGATCGCCGCAGCTTCTTTTGTTGCCTGTATCAGCCACTTCTGCCGCTCTCAGGCCATGGTGTTTTCCGCTCCAGAGCATTGGGAAAAATTACACATCGTGCATTGCGGTGTTGAACCTGAACGCTATCAGCGCAAAACAACTCACCAAAACGGCAATCAACTTCTCTTTGTTGGACGATTGGCTGGAGTGAAGGGGGTGCCTCTGCTGCTGGATGCTATGGCCAAGCTGAGTTTCCAGTATCCCGACCTGCACCTGACATTGATCGGGGATGGACCGGACCGGGCAATGCTGGAGGCAGAAACCGAGCGTCTTGGGTTGCAAACAAGAATAACATTTGCCGGGTATAAATCTCAGGACGAGGTCGCAACTGCGTTCTTACAAAGCGACATCTTTATTCTTCCAAGCTTTGCCGAAGGGCTTCCCGTAGTTTTGATGGAAGCATTGGCCGCAAGCCTGCCAGTCGTCACGACGCGTATCGCGGGTATTTCTGAATTGGTAGAAGACGGAAAAAGCGGAATGCTCGTTCCACCAGGAGATGCAGAATCCCTGACGGAGGCAATCCGCGATCTTCTGAGCGCACCAGAAAAGAGAATATCCATGGGAGAGACCGGCGCACGCAAAGTACAGGCAGAATTCGATATCCAGAAAGAAGCCCGCAGTCTTCATGACCGCATCGCAGCATTTCACCACTCGACTGGATGACCGCAATTGCGCCACGATCATCAACGATAGACAGTTCACACTTGTACCGCTGATAAATAAGAGAGTATCTTGCGCGCACGGCCCGTCTCAGTTGGCCAGGGTACATCTGTCAAGGTTTTTGAGTTTCTGGTTAAGCACTATGGATAATTGCCCGGGCTCTAAAGAAGAGTTCAAAATTGTTATTTCAATTATCAATTTCCGCACCCCGGAGTTGACAATTCAATGTGCTGAATCTGTTCTCGCAGATTTAGGGGAATTGCATGCACATGTTGTTATCGTTGACAATTTTTCTGATGATGGCTCCGTAGAAAAAATTTCAAGATGGATCAGAGAGTTAGAGCCTACTGCCTCTGTCACTTTATTAAAATCGGAAATTAACTCGGGTTTCTCCGCCGGACACAACAAAGGCATTTTGTCTTTTCCAGCTGATTATTATCTCATCCTAAACTCGGACGCGTTGTTGCAACGAGGGTTTTTTGATGCGATAATGACCGCCACCCAAAATAACCCAAATGCTAGTTTGTATGCTCCTAGAGTAGATTATACAGGCGGGCAACCTCAGAATACATGTTTCCGCTTCCCTAATCCTGTCAGTGAGATAATCCGCGGAGCTCGTACTGGGCTTATTACGCGTATATTTAAAAAATATGACGTAATTATCAATTGGCCACCGCCTCGAAATCAAATTGATTGGACAAATTTTTCATGTGTTCTGATCCGTCACGAATTATTGAATGACCTTGGACCGATGGATGAAGGGTATTTTCTTTATTTTGAAGACACAGCTTATTGCTGGAAATTGCGTCAAGCTGGTTTGGAAATTGACTATGTACCCGAGGCACGCCTGGTTCATTTTGAAGGGGGTAGTGGCCCTGTTGAAAATAGTATGCATAACTATGAGCGTTTGCCCAAGTATTACTATGCTTCGCGAACTCGGTTTTTCTATCAAGCCTATGGTATAAAAGGGGTTTTACTAGCTAATACCTGCTGGTACTTTGGCCGCTTCTTAGCGGGATCAAGAATACTTCTTGGTCATTCAATCCCCAAAGCCAACGCATCAGAGTGGCGCGATATTTGGACTAACACGCTGAAACCACTAGACGTAGATACCAGCTGCCGGAGCCGCAAGTGACCCAAAAAGCTTTTTTTATTTGGCATCGTCGCCATCAGGAGAAACGAAGGCGATCGCCTTATTAGCCGCCTCACCTCAGGGCACATTGAAAATGTTTGCCCGTTTCTTGGGGAGAGCGAAGGGATAGAATGGCAGTCGGATATCACTAGGCAAAATGATCCGCACAATGAAATGCAAAATACTGTCTGCAATAACCCTGTAGTAAATGCGTTGCGCCAAACCCCGATAGCCTAGGCTGTTAGCGATCGTATATGAGCATGTCGGCAAATTCAGAAACGGCCTGATTTATCCGTAGGCCGGCGCTCTGACCTAGAAGAGGTGTTCTCCAAAGATTATGTAAATATCTGCCAATTAATACCTCAAGGCAAGTTACTCGTTTAAATGAAAGAAAGTTGAGCCCCCTATCTGAGCAAGTCTCGGACGATGCATGTTCAGACAACTTGGAACAAGTGAAAACAGGACAATAGCCGCAGTACGGACAAAGCAGTCTAGTCCAAGTGTACCTAATAACTCCCGCGCAGGCAGACATGACAGCATGTCAAAACCACGCTGTCATCCGTAGGAATTAATTCGTTGACACGTTGTCCATTCTGAAGTCGGGATTATTGGATCCGCTAAGCATTGCTTTACGTCTTCCTCAATGAGTTTAAACGCAAACTTCTTGTCTTCATCTGTAAATTCTGGGTAGGAGATCGCGCTATTTTCTTGGTTTCGACCCAGTATCGTTCTGATGTGTCCTTTGGCAACCTCTTTCAGCCTAGGAAAAAAATCGGGTTTCACTTCCCTAACTGAGGCATTGAGTGCAGGGACATCACCAAGCCCCTGATAAGGTATCTGCAAAAAATCACAAATTTCCTTTTCTAAGGACAAGTAATCACCCAGTGCCGAATAGGGCAAAAGGAGCATTTTGTCCTCTCCAAATACAGACCGCCAGCGCGAGATATGCTTCCAGTAGCAGCTTCGTTCGGCGTGGAAAAACAAAGGCTGAAAGCCCTGATCAATACGTTGCTCCTCGGCTTCAAGTGAGCCAACGAAATCCAGTACCTCAAGACCATCTCTAAGGGTGTGGCAAAATTCTGAGTACATGCGCTCAACTGGATCGCGAAGTATGCACATGACTTTGACGTTATCATTTACCAATTCGCCGTTTATCCGATCACAGGTACCTAAGTCGGCAAAATAATCGGTAGACGCATCTAGACGCCAAATATCGGGTGCCGCACCTTCAAACTGCAACTCATACTCAGCAGGATCAGACATGTACCCGTCCTCATTGCTAACCTCAAATTGATCAGGATAACGGGCATTAATAATCCATCTTCGCTCACCGGTTCGGAAGAAACCTGGTTCTTTAACTCGCGCAACTTGAACCAATTGGTGCTGCCCCAACCAATTTGCCAACGATGAGGTGCCACATTTAGGTGCCCCTACAATAAAAACACGACTTCTGCTCATATTAATAAGCCATCCACAAATTTTCCAACAACCTATTAGGCGACTTACTGGCGTAGCAGCCTCTTCAGAGGCGTTTTCCACCTCCTTTTTTCCACCTTTTGATGCTAACTCTTTTCCATGACTTGGATCAATAACCGACAACACGGCAATGGGCGGTGAATCGACAATTGGTTGCCCTTATTCTATCCGCCTGATCGACAAGTTCGACGTCTGCTCTGAGCTCAAAGAGTTATCTAACAAAAACATCTAGATGACTTCTTCACCGCGCTGAGCGCCCTTTATGATAGCAGATTCCATTCTTTGCAGCATCGAGTTTCGAGAGCATAATCATAGTAGGATTGTCTATGTCGTAACCTGTTCTGGTTCAACTAAGAGTGCCTAAACCGCACCCCTCAATGTGAAACCAAACACCTGCAGAAGACCTGCCAAACGTTAGAGCAATTCGGGGGCAGCGCACCCGGCGCGTTCGCCCAATACAAAACCGCAAAATATGGCCGTGCAGTCCACCGAATCTCATTACAAGCAAGGGGCACACAAGAAGCAGCTCAGGAGCTTCAATAATTTCCAAACATATAAGATTCTATTTAAGCGATGCTCGTTCTATATCAGACATTTTATTACGAATCAGTCGCTCCAACCTTTGAAGGCGGAATTTCCGCACTACTTTTTCCCCAAAAAAAAGAATGAAGCCAAAACGTTCAATGCCACTGATCCAAATACCAGTTTTATTTTTCAACCATAGCTTGCTTTCTAGCATTCTTCCCATGGAGATGGATTCTCCCAATACGTCGTACCCACGTTCCCTCATCAGCTTGCCGGCTTTGCGCTCAACAAGCGCAACGTCAATTGCATTCATTTTACGACGCCATTGATATATAAGCGATTTATCTGGAGGGCCATAGGTAGAGCCCTTGTGATAGTCCAGCATCTCTTGAGCGTAAGTGGCACCTAAAAAATCGCAAACTCTGCGCAATTCATTTTCTGGTTCACTCATTAACATTTCATATTTCAGATTCATGTACTGACCTGAGCACATAGACTTTTTCTCGTCTTCCCAAGATCGCTCCACCTCACACCAGAAATCCACACCATGATAGGTTGTTCCTGCCCAACCCATTCCAACAACGGACAGGGCGACATCTCTAGGGTCTCGCAGCAAATGAATAAACTGAGCATCAGGGAATATAGCTTTAATCTTTTTCAGATTTCTATGCACATTAATAGTAAACACTGGTTTTGTTTCTTTTTTGTGCAGTTTTTTCATCATGAAAAACAGCAGTTCCAAGCCATCGTAGAGGTCAACATCTATTCCGAATTCCTGTTCTAAAAAAACACGATCAAGTTGCAATTCTTCCTTTTTATAAAACCACCTGGATAAGTTCTCCTTATCTCTTTGTATATAATCAAATAAGAAATCGAACTCCCCCGGGTTGCTGATTTGTGGATGTTCATCAAGCATCAGCCGAAAAACAGTTGTTCCAGAGCGCTCTGCACCAAAAACGAAAATTTTGGTAAAATCTGAACTATCATATCTCATTTAATCACCTATCAAATGTTGACAATCAACACCGACAATATATTTTACTCAGCTCCTGCACGTCGCTGCCCGCAAAGCAGCTCTCCAAGAGATCAGAAAACTGCCCTAACAATCGATGCAACTGACGACGGTAAAAACTGTGCGGGTGCGGCTATACCTAGAGCGTACTGTACTGGCAAAGCTCTTTTGATGGATTGCGGCCAAGTTTAGCATCCCATTTTTGTTTAATATCCATTAACGAAATGGATTTGAAGAACGCAGAAGCACCAGATCAACAAGTCAGGGAATGCCTGTATGCCGACTAAAAGAGGCACTAGAACACGGGCTATAGATCCCAAACGTCTACAGTGACGGTCGCTTCGGTAAATTGGCCATCGCTGTCTGCCGCCCAGTAGCTGAAACTGTCCGTTCCAACAAAATCCGGGTTTGGCCTATAAAGCAATTCGCCGTTGTCCTGCAGGTATACATTACCATTGGGCGTCGTGCTCAACCCGTCAACACGCAGCGTATCACCAGCAGAATGGCTATCGTTTGCCAGAACATCGATGAATATATCCTGCCCGGCCTGAGTGCTGACCGAGTCGTCTTCAGTCGTCGGAGCGAGTCCGTCAAACGTAAAGACACCATTGTATTTGGCACCACCAAGCTGATTCAGAGTATATGAATTCTGAAGCTCACTGTCCGTCATATCCAGAGTGACCACATGGCTGAATTTGTGCAGCTCTCCGGTCGCCCGATCAGCGATCAAATCCTCAATCAGGAGAATATTCGTCCCGTCCTCAGTTTTATAGTAGCCATCATTTACGATCATGCGCGCCAGGTTATCAGTGTAGTCTAACCTTTGGATGTCGCCACTGAACTGGCGATCTCGAGATCCGATGGAATCTGTTTTAATACCATCGAGATAGAGGGTCTCACCCCTCGAAATCGTCGTATCCCCAGTCAAGACAAAGTTCAGGCGACCTTCTACAAGATCATCCGATGACATGAGCGTGTGCCGTGATGAATTGAAGCCTACATATTCATTCTCAACATCGTCTTGGACGACATTAATCAAAACATGATCAACGTCACTATCGCCAACCTGGAACGTGAACCTCTGATCCAGATTAATACCGTCTTCGAAACCTTCCACCGTGATTCCGTTAACCACAATGTCAAAGGTATTATTGCCGACATCGAACCCAGTTCCTGCAGCAAAGTAAGGATCTGAGTTTTCCGTACCAACCAAGTCAATATCTAAGAAAGTATAATGCGATGTATATGATATATCGACGCCATTTTCAGTTTCCCAATTGAGGAAACCATCGAAAACACTTCTTGCATCATGCCTTTGCTCAGCACTAGCTTTAACAACGACAAGGCCAATTTCTGTTCCAAAAGCTTCATTATTGCTGAAACCTTGAATAACCGCACGACCGACAGGAATACTGTCTGCACCATACCCGAGTTCCGGCTGGTCCAAATTTTCTGTCAACGGGTCCCTTGGGACATGACGATGCATCCAGACGAAGCCATGTGTCGTGTTAACTGCGACATTGTCAACAGCTTCAACTAGGCGACCAGCAAAGAAGAACCCATCACCTGTGCGCCCTGTATCATGGCGCTCTGAATCTTCACTGGTTTTGATCTGCGCACTGCCCCAGCCTACCCCTACAGATTTGATGGCCATATTATGGGACCATATTCCAGTCTCACTTCCGTCTTCAGCGGCGAAGGCGGCACCAAACACGTCAAAAGCAACATTGTCTGTGAAATACGCGTGGCTGTCATGATGTACAAACCCCCAGCCGGGTGATCCACTTACCGTATTGCCTATCGCGATTGCGGGATCTTCCTGATCTTCGACACCGGTTCTGTGGAAGTGGAAGGGGTATCGCGCCTTAATATTAGTATCCGCGTTTACATCACTGAGCGTTGCAACATCATGCGCTGGAATTGACTTGTCAGTTCGACCCAGATCGTCAAAGGCAGCATAACGCACATCAACATCATCCGAATGCATGAACATCGTGTGCCCGCGATGATGAATCGCCGTACTATCCCCATCTTCGCTTGAGAAAGTAATATTGCGCGTCATGTTCGCGACATAAGCAGACAAATCTTCTCGCGGCGTGTCGTGGTCATATTGCAGGGGGCGATCAATGGTAATTGTGTTACCGTCGATCCCCGTAATGACAACCTCCTCGTCCTGGCTTTCATGGTGGACCACGGCCCGCACATCGTTATCCCAGGCCCAGCCTTGCTTTTCTGTTCCACTCAAAACAATCGTGTCACCGATTTGCCAGCCTTCCGGAATTTCGGCCAGGTTGATTTCAGTGCTGCCAGCCATCGGTGCATCAGACACCTTGAGGAAGCTGGTTTTCTCGGCCCCGTATATCTCGACTTCACCATGTGAGACAACGCCACGAGACAGCAGCAGAGGATCCCACCCTGTATCGATATCGCCATTGTTGGCGATCACGATTTGAACGTCCACATCCGGGTCGATCGGGTTTTCAGCCGTCCCGATTTCCAGACGCCCGGTTGACGATACAACCATCGTGTCCAGCAGAATTTTGGTATTCACATCGGTGGCAAATGCCAGTTCGCCATCCACACGCACAGAGAACAGGGACTCATTGCTTTCCCCGTCATATGTCAATGATACCCCTTCGGGGATCAAGACCTTAGCATCCGCATCCGGAATACGCCCTTCATGCCAGGTGGCCGGGTCAAACCAATCGCCATCGCTGATCGCTACGTGCGTAGCCTCGGCACGGTCCACCAAGTCCAGCACTTCCCTATGTTCATCAGCTTTGCTGGCATCATCGCCATGAGCGTGAGCGTCCGTCTGGGCTTTGACTGCTGCAACATATGCATCGACTGCACTCGAATCAGTCGGATCGGTTGGCGGAGGGATGTAACCGTCACTATGCCCGCCACCATGATGTCCCGAGTCATCATCCGTACCGTGGCCGCCGCCATCGTGACCATCATGTCCGTCGGTATCACCGGTCCCGTGGCCATCATGCCCACCGTCATCTGAGCCATGATCATCTGGAGTGCTGTGGCTGAACGCATCGCCCGAGATCACTTCGCGCTGACCGTCGCTGTCGGGGCCTTCCCATTCCAGCCGCAGGGTTGAGGCTCCTCCACTCTCGAAATAACGCACCTCAATCTCATGAGCGCCCGCGGACAGGTCCAGCGTGACTTGTTGCTCGACAGATCCGTGCAGCCCGTCATTGTCAATCACAGGTTGACCATCGATATAGAGCGCCGAGCCATCATCAGAGGTCAGGTAAAACGTATAGATGCCGCCCTCAGAAACATTCAGATTGCCTTCGTAGTTCACCGCAAAATTATCAGACGGACCACCCTCCCACAGCGATCCGCTGCTCAGATAGGTGCTCAGCTCAGAGGCCGTGCCCGTTCCATACGGCGTGGCGTCAAAGTCTATCTGGGACAGGCTCGATATGCCCGCCGCCAAAATGAAATATGCTCCGAGTAGACCTGGCATGTCTGCATTGATACCTTGATCCCCAGTGTCATGTCCATCATGCCCGCCGACATCGCCATGGCTGAACGCGTCGCCCGAGATCACTTCGCGCTCACC
>NZ_JBXWNI010000019.1:0-54127 GCF_059610285.1 Ruegeria sp. YTSA072
AAAACGGCCTGCGTTTCGCCATCCGCGAAGGCGGCCGCACCGTCGGCGCCGGCGTCGTGTCGAAAATCGTCGAGTAAGTCGGTGGGCCGGGCTTCAGCCCGGCACATCGTCGACCTAAAGAAGGCCGCCCCTAACCGGGGCGGCCTTTTTCTTTTGGAAGAGTTCTAAGCACGCTGTTAAAAGTGAAGTCAACCTTTGGTGGATTGGAATGTCGAATGCTATTCAGGCTAAGTGCAGTTTTTGCATGGATTTTTGCTGCATCAGGAAGTGCTTGTATCGTTGCTGTGCCAATGGAATTGAGCGATGTCTTTCAAGCTGACGCTGTGATTGTAGGGAGCGTCATTAAATACGAGATCGTAGAAGTCGGAGATGGAGGTCCACTGCCAGACTACGCAAGGTTCGTGATTCGGGTAAAAAAACCATAAAAGGAGATGTTTCGTCGAGGTTGAAACTCGGAAATAGACTTACCATTACGTGGGACAACTCTACATTTGGGGAACCGGAAAGATTCAATCGAAGAAAGACCTTTGTATTTGCGCTTCGCGACCCGGCTTCTCCACCTCCGCCACTACGCGGACCAAGTGCAACGATACTTCCGAACCAAGAACCGGAACAACTTACAATTCTACAGGCCCCAGGTGCTGAAGCGTTCATATTTGACGCGCAGGGCCCAAGTGGAACGGCGATTCAGCAAGTTCTAGAAACCAGTCGCAACCCCAACATAGAACTCCAAATCCTTGAAGAGTTTCTGAGTAGGATGGCTGGTGGGGACGGTTCTCGTGGTGGGTTGTATTGATATCTCTCAAGCTTCTAAATTGTTACTTCTCGAGGTCAATTGAAATCCCCCTTGCCAAACCCCACCAACCCCTGTAGATCGCGCGAGTTCTCTATAAGAACATCAAGGCGGGGTGATTCCCGCCTTTTGGGTTCGATGAGGGTTGGCGATGCGCGCTTGTCCTCCTCTCAACCTCAACGCCTGATAAAAGGCTGTTATTATGCAAAGCCAAAACATCCGTATTCGGCTGAAGGCATTTGACTATCGCGTTCTGGATGCCAGCACGCAAGAGATCGTCAATACTGCCAAGCGGACCGGCGCGAACGTGCGCGGCCCGATCCCGCTGCCGAACAAGATCGAAAAGTTCACGGTTCTCCGTGGCCCTCACGTTGACAAGAAATCCCGCGACCAGTTCGAGATCCGCACGCACAAGCGTCTGCTCGACATCGTTGATCCGACCCCCCAGACCGTTGACGCGCTGATGAAGCTCGACCTCGCCGCTGGTGTGGACGTCGAGATCAAGCTGCAGTCGTAAGATCGGAGGGTATAGATTATGCGCTCTGGTATTATCGCAAAAAAAGTAGGCATGACTCGCCTGTTCATGGAAGACGGCAAGCAGATCCCTGTGACCGTTCTTCACCTGGACGGCCTGCAGGTTGTTGCACAGCGTACCGCTGACAAAGACGGCTACACCGCCGTTCAGCTGGGCGCTGGTGCTGCCAAGGCAAAACGCACCTCGAAGGCCATGCGCGGTCACTATGCCGCTGCAAAGGTCGAGCCCAAGCGTAAGCTGGCCGAGTTCCGCGTCTCTGAAGATGGCCTGATCGAAGTGGGCGCCGAGATTTCGGCAGAACACTTCCTGGAAGGTCAGAAGGTTGACGTTTCGGGTACCTCGATCGGTAAAGGCTTTGCCGGTGCAATGAAGCGCCACAACTTCGGTGGTCTTCGCGCCTCGCACGGTGTTTCGATCAGCCACCGTTCGCACGGTTCGACTGGCCAGTGTCAGGATCCGGGCAAGGTTTTCAAAGGCAAGAAGATGGCCGGTCACATGGGTGCTGCCCGCGTAACCACCCAGAACCTGGAAGTCGTCAAAACCGACGCCGACCGTGGTCTGGTCTTCATCAAAGGCGCCGTTCCCGGACCGAAATCGGGCTGGGTTACCGTCAAGGACGCCGTCAAGAAGAAAGCACCGGAAGGCCTGCCTTTCCCGGCAGCCGTAAAAGGTGCTGCAACTGAAGCACCTGCGGAAGAAGCTCCCGCGGAAGGTGGTGAAGCATGAAACTTGATGTAATCAAACTGGACGGCGGCAAAGCCGGCAACATCGAGCTGGACGCCGATCTGTTCGGCCTTGAGCCGCGCGCGGACATCCTGCACCGTGTGGTCCGTTGGCAGCGCAACAACGCGCAGGCTGGCACCCACAAGGTCAAGACCCGTTCGGAAGTGTCCTACTCGACTAAGAAAATCTATCGCCAAAAAGGCACCGGTGGCGCACGCCACGGCGCTCGCTCGGCACCGATCTTCCGGGGTGGTGGCGTTTACAAAGGTCCGGTCGTGCGTTCGCATGGTCATGACCTGCCGAAGAAGTTCCGTAAACTCGGTCTGCGCCACGCGCTGTCTGCCAAAATGGCAGCTGGTGAACTGGTTGTGATCGAAAACGCCGAAGCCGAAGGCAAGACCGCTGCACTGGCCAAACAGGTTGCAAACCTGGGCTGGAAACGCGCTCTGGTCATCGACGGGGCGACCGTGAACGAAGGTTTCCTGAAGGCGTCGCGCAACATCGAAGGTCTGGATATCCTGCCGTCGATGGGTGCAAACGTTTATGACATCCTCAAGCGTGACACTCTGGTGCTCACCAAAGCGGCTGTCGAAGCACTGGAGGCTCGTCTGAAATGAGCGCGAAGGCAGAACACTACGACGTGATCCGCAAGCCGATCATCACTGAAAAGTCGACCATGGCGTCTGAGAACGGCGCGATTGTCTTTGAAGTGGCGATCGACAGCAACAAACCGCAGATCAAAGAAGCGGTTGAATCGCTGTTTGGTGTCAAGGTGAAGGCGGTCAACACCACCATCACCAAAGGCAAGGTCAAGCGGTTCCGCGGCCAGTTGGGCAAGCGGAAAGACGTCAAAAAAGCATATGTGACCCTGGAAGAGGGTAACACCATCGACGTAAGCACCGGTCTCTGATCGGACCCGTCTTTGGGAAAAGAACAAAGGGCCCCTGTTGATGCAGGGGCTCTTTTTTTGTTGGCGCAGCTCATCTGGCCGCGTTGAACTTGGCCCGGACCTGTGCACAGTGACCTCTAGGCAGTGAGACGGGTGATATGCAGGCTGAACAGCAGGTTCGCGATTTCGGGAAAACCCGGGATGGTCAAATCGTCAGAAGCATCGAAATCGGGCAGGGGGCGCTTTCTGCGCGTATCCTGACTTATGGCGCAACGCTGCAGGATCTGCGTTTGCAGGATTTTGAGCATCCTCTGATATTGGGGTGGCCAGAGATTGCAGGCTATGAAGACAGCACGGCTTACCTAGGAGCCATGGTGGGCCGTTGTGCCAATCGGATCGCGCGTGCGTCATACAGTCTGGATGGCGCAGGCTACCAGCTGGATCGCAATTTTTTGGGCATTCATACGTTGCACGGCGGAACGCAGGGTATGGATTGTCTGGTCTGGGAAATTTCCAGCGTTACACCGAGCGCGGCTACTTTACTGCTGACGCTGCCAGATGGCCATATGGGCTTTGGCGGCGACTTGGCAACGACAGTGACCTTCCGAGTCGAGGCAGAGGCTACATTGAGTATCGAAATGGAAGCGCAGACAACGTCGGCAAGCCTCTGCAATCTGACCCCGCATATCTACTTCAACCTCGACGGTGGCGCAGACATCCGCAAACACGAACTAATGGTGCGCGCTGAACGCTACACCCCTGTTGACGGGGACCTCATTCCCATAGGTGAAGCGCTTAGCGTTGAGGGCACGCCCTTTGACCTGCGGTCACCGCGACCTTTGGGCGGTTGGGTATATGACCACAATTTCTGCCTGTCCGATCAGCGTCTGCCTTGTCGTCCTGTGGCGACGCTGACCGGATCGTCCTCAGGTCTTTCGATGCAGCTTGAGACGACCGAGCCGGGTTTGCAGGTCTATTCTGGTTCGTCTTTGGATGAAGGTCCACGCATTGGCTTGGGCGGCCGACCCTACGGCCCCTATTCTGGCGTCGCTTTGGAACCACAGGTCTGGCCCGATTCAATCAACCAGCAAGGGTTTCCAAGTGCGGTATTGCGCAAGGGTCAAACCTATCGCCATGTTTCGCGATACGTGTTTCAGAGCGAGGTTTAAGGTCAGGCGGTTCCATGGCCAGTTGGGTCGCCGGAAAAGGGACAAAAAAGCACTTTTTGATCTAGGCAGAGGGTTACACTATCGATGTGAGCACCTATCTCTGATCGGATCCGCCTACGGATAAGCGTGAGGGTCGCCGCGAAAGCGGAGGTTTTCTTGAGCAACAACACCAGAGAAAATGAGCGCGACACATTCGCCTCAACCAGAATTCGCTTGCTATGCCGGATCGGTAGTCTATGCGGTTTCTATAAACATAAGTGACATGGCAGGCGCATGACAAAACCCTATCTCTCGACCCCGGACAAACCGGATGTGACCGCCGCGCGGGATTGGGTTACGACACTTGCCAAATACCGCGAGCCGAACCAGTGGCGCAGCTCCTTTGAGCTGGGTGTCAGTATTATCCCTTTCTTCGTGCTATGGGCGCTGTCCTGGATGTCGCTTTCGGTCAGCTATTGGTTGGCTTTTGCGATTGCCGTTCTCAACGCGGCCTTCCTGCTGCGCTTGTTCGCGATCCAGCATGATTGTGGGCACGGAGCGTTCTTCAAGAACCGGTCGGTCAGCGACTGGGTTGGGCGGGTCATCGGTGTTTTGACCTTGACGCCGTATGACGTCTGGCGCCGCACGCATTCTAACCATCACAACAGTTCGGGCAATTTGGACAAGCGGGGAATGGGCGATATTCACACTTTGACAGTCGCCGAGTACCGGTCAAAGACGCCCATGAACCGGTTCTGGTATCGTGTTTATCGCAACCCCATTACGCTGTTTGTCCTTGGTCCCGGCTATCTGTTTCTGTTCCAGAATCGCCTCCCGCTGGGTTTGACGGGCAGCGTCAGGTTCTGGATCAGCGCGATGGGCACCAACCTTGCCATTCTGGCTGCGCTCGTGGCCGTATACTATTTTGGCGGCCTGATGCCGGTGCTGCTGATCTTTCTGCCTTCGACCCTGATTGCCGCGACTGCGGGCGTGTGGCTGTTTTACGTACAGCACCAGTTCGAAGACACGCACTGGGATGCTGATAAGGACTGGCAACTGCATGAGGCTGCCTTGCACGGCAGTTCGCATTACATCCTGCCATCTGTGCTGCAGTGGTTCAGCGCCAATATCGGCATCCACCACGTGCACCACCTGTACAGCCGCATTCCGTTCTATCGCCTGACCGAAGTGCTGCGCGATCATGATGAGCTGGCCAACAGCAACAAGATGACCATCCGTGAGAGCCTCGCGAACGCGCGGTTGCACCTGTGGGACGAAAATAACCGCCGTTTGTTGTCCTTCGCTGAGGCGCGTGCGCTGTATGGGTGAGGGGTGTTCCGTCGGGTGGAGCACGCCCGGAAAGACGTCAAGAAATCACATGTGACCCGTGAAAAGGGTAACACTACCGACGTGCCCACCGGCCCCTGATCGGAACTGCCCTTGGGAAAAGATGAAAGCCCCCACGCAAGCGGTGGTTTTTTGTTATTTGAATGTCTGTTCTGAACCTGTTCTGTCAGATTTGCTCCGCTAAGCTGCCGTTGCTTCGAGTGCACAGAGCAGATAGGCATACACCTATGAAACATGTCCCCAAAGAAACAACAGATGAGGCCCTTATTCAGGAGTTCCTGGATAAAGGAGGCAAAGTCAGCGTCGGCAAGACCAAACCCGCGCCTGCAGAGCTGGGTTTGAGCAAGAATGTCTGGAACGCCAAGTTGACCAAGGAAGAGAAGGCCGCGCGCGACAAGAAGTGATTGTGCGAGGCCGGTTGGGCAAGCGGAAAGACTTCAAATAGATATGTGCCCCTCGAAGAGGGGAGCACACATCGACGTGTCCAGCGGTCTCAGGTCGAATTCGTTTTGGGAGCGACAAAGGCCCCAACGCTAGCAGGGGCCTTACTTTGTGAGGATTGGTACCAAGCTGTTTTTGGCACGCTGATCGTGTTTAGTAGAGGTCGCCGTCCGAAGCCTGCAGGATGTTGACCACGCCTTCGTCGATCATCTCTTGCAGAACGCTGAGCCGGTCAAAGTCTTCAGGGCTGTTGTAGTTCTGAACATGAACCATGACGATTCCTTTGACGCCGCTGTCATCTTGTAACTTCTTCATGTCGCTGGGGAACATGTGGTAGGCGCCGATGACCTTCACTTTTTCTTCCTCGGAGTCACCGCCCCAAGGTGCGTACTTGATATTCTTGCGGGTAATGCCCTCGATAAATAGCAAGTCTGCATCTTTGGCTGCATTCACCAGGCCTTCCGAGTAGTGCCCGTCGCCGCCAAAGACGAGAACACGGCCGTCGGGTTTGGTCGTAAACCTGTAGGCGTGGGTATTCTCTAAAAACCCGTGCGCTGTCGGGAAGGCTTCGACCAGAACATTGTCATCTTCAAAAATCTTACGTCCGTTGACGTCAACATGTGGCCAGACCGGCACCCCAACTGCGGTTGCGCCGTCAAATTTCTGCACTGTCGATCCTTGTGCCATTTCGTTGCGGTCAATGCGCCATGCGTCGTTGATGCTGGCCATCATCTCGTCGACACCGGCGGGGCCGTAAACTTTCTTGTCGACGACGGCCAGGTTCGACCCGAATTTGAACGGATTCAAAATGAAAGACGGCAATCCAACGGTATGATCTTCGTGCAGGTGGGTCAGGAACATGTATTTGATGTTCGGGACGTTCATGATCGTTGCCAAATCCATTGCGTCCTGAGACTGAACCGATTTACCCAGCGCGCGCCACCAGCCTTCTCCAGCGTCAATGAAATAGGGATAGTCGTTTACTATTACCGCCAGAGCCGGGCCATAACGATAGGGGTTGGGATTCGGGTCGCCGCTTCCCATGACCAGAACTTTGGACGGCTTGTCGGTAGGCGAGCGATCTAGTGGCCCTCGGTTCTCAAATATTGGCCAGTTTCCGGGCGAACTGAAGGCCGTCTTCATATTCTTCATTTGCGTGAACGGCACATTGAGATGGTTCTGCTCTGTTGTTGCAGCACCGGCCGCAAGATTTTCTTCCCAGGTTTGCGCAGTTGCAGTTGCTGCAATGACGCAAGCTGTCGCGAGCGTTGCTGATAAAAGTTTCTTAGGCATCGTACATCCCCCTTGAGGTCTGAAAACCCTATCCATTCGAATATGTATATTGGGTACCTTTTGGTATGCTACATACCTAATAGTCTGTAAAGTACTTTTTGGTATGTATGTCTTGACGGAACGCAATTTTGGCTTAAAAACAAGGCATGCGCGACACTCAAAAATCACCGCCTCTTCCTCGATATGACCGCGAAAGATGGTTAGAAACAGCCCTTAATGTCCTTGCAACTGAGGGAGGTGCGCGGCTGCGAATCGACTCTCTCGTCAAAAACCTTGGCGTGACGAAGGGCAGTTTTTATCACCACTTCAAAAACCGTGATGAGTTTGTTCGGGCGCTGATCGACTACTGGTCCAAGGAGTTTACGGAGTCGGTCATCAACGATGTCAATACGTCCGAGGCTTCACCGTCAGAGCGCCTGTTGTCGTTAACGCAATATGTCGAGTCTGAAGGACTTGATCAATTTGATATCGCTTTCCGATCCTGGGCGGCTCAGGACCCCGTTGTGGCCGAAGCCCTGAAAGAAGTCGATCGCAGGCGATATGAGTTTGTGAAGGGGGTTTTTGAGGCTATTGGATTTGAGGGTGCCGATCTAGAAATGCGGGTCAGGTTGTTTCTTGTATTTGTAAGCGCGCGCCGGTCTGTGTACACGCCCCAAAGCTCGTACGATTCAGCAAGCGAAACACTCCTGAGGCATGAATTTCTCACTAAAAAACGCTAATTGGTGTAAGAACCAACAAGAGGTTCTAAAGGCGCTCTTTCGATCAGGGAATAAAGGGGGAGTGAGACACATACATAATGTTTTTGATTTCTGTAGACACCCATCCCCAACACTGCTAAATGCACCCAATCTTGCGGCCTCGGATTCGTTCCGGGGCCTATGATATTTGAAACCGGGGACCTTCGGGGCCCTATACCTTTGGCACCTACGGGGGCCTATCACATAGCGGGGAAATCCCTGCACTTGCTAAACGGAAGACAGAAAGCATGGCACTCAAGTCGTACAAGCCGACGACGCCGGGCCAGCGCGGGCTGGTGCTGATCGACCGTTCGGAGCTTTGGAAAGGACGTCCGGTCAAGTCTCTCACTGAGGGTTTGACCAAATCGGGCGGCCGGAACAACACCGGACGGATCACTTCACGCCGCCGCGGCGGTGGCGCAAAGCGTCTCTACCGGATCGTTGACTTCAAACGGAATAAATTTGATGTCGCGGCAACCGTCGAACGGATCGAATATGACCCGAACCGGACCGCATTCATCGCACTGGTAAAATACGAAGACGGCGAGCAGGCATATATCCTAGCTCCGCAGCGTCTGGCTGTTGGTGACAAAGTCGTGGCATCCGCCAAGGCTGACATCAAGCCGGGCAACGCAATGCCGTTCTCGGGCATGCCCATCGGTACCATCGTCCACAACATCGAGATGAAGCCTGGTAAAGGCGGTCAGATCGCACGTGCGGCTGGTACTTACGCTCAGTTCGTTGGTCGCGATGGCGGCTACGCTCAGATCCGTCTGAGCTCGGGCGAGCTGCGCATGGTCCGTCAGGAATGCATGGCCACCGTCGGTGCCGTGTCCAACCCCGACAACAGCAACCAAAACCTCGGTAAAGCCGGTCGTATGCGCCACAAAGGCGTGCGTCCGTCGGTTCGTGGTGTTGCAATGAACCCGATCGATCACCCGCACGGTGGTGGTGAAGGTCGTACCTCGGGTGGCCGTACACCGGTTACTCCATGGGGTAAGGACACCAAGGGTAAGCGTACCCGCAACAAGAACAAAGCGTCCCAGAAGCTGATCATCCGCTCGCGGCACGCCAAGAAGAAGGGACGTTAATCTATGTCTCGCTCTGTTTGGAAGGGTCCTTTCGTCGATGCTTATGTGCTTAAAAAAGCCGAAGCAGCGCGCGAGTCGGGCCGCAACGAAGTCATCAAGATTTGGTCGCGTCGTTCCACCATTCTGCCCCAATTCGTGGGTCTGACCTTTGGTGTGTACAACGGCCATAAGCATATCCCCGTCAACGTCTCGGAAGACATGATCGGTCAGAAGTTCGGTGAATACTCTCCGACTCGTACCTATTACGGTCACGCCGCTGACAAAAAAGCGAAGCGGAAGTAAGTCATGGGCAAGGAAAAGAACCCCCGCCGCGTGGCTGAAAACGAAGCAATGGCGAAAACACGCATGCTTCGCACTAGCCCGCAGAAACTGAACCTGGTTGCGCAAATGATCCGCGGCAAGAAAGTTGAGAAGGCTCTGACCGACCTGACTTTCTCGAACAAGCGTGTCGCGCAGGACGTCAAGAAGTGCCTGCAGTCCGCAATCGCCAACGCCGAGAACAACCACAACCTGGACGTTGACGAGCTAATCGTCGCCGAAGCATGGGTTGGCAAGAACCTGGTCATGAAGCGCGGTCGCCCGCGTGCCCGCGGTCGGTTCGGCAAGATTATGAAGCCGTTCTCGGAGATCACCATCAAGGTGCGTCAAGTTGAGGAGCAAGCCTAATGGGTCATAAAGTAAATCCGATCGGCATGCGCCTGCAGGTGAACCGCACCTGGGACAGCCGCTGGTACGCCGACACCAAGGACTACGGTGATCTTCTGCTGGAAGACCTCAAGATCCGTGAGTTCATCAACAAAGAGTGCAAGCAGGCCGGTATTGCCCGTGTGATCATCGAACGTCCGCACAAGAAGTGCCGCGTTACGATCCACACCGCGCGTCCCGGTGTCATCATCGGCAAGAAAGGTGCAGACATTGAAGTGCTGCGCAAAAAGCTTGCTCACATGACTGACAGCGAACTGCACCTGAACATCGTCGAAGTGCGCAAGCCCGAGCTTGACGCGCAGCTGGTTGCCGAGTCTATCGCTCAGCAGCTGGAGCGCCGGGTTTCGTTCCGTCGCGCGATGAAACGGTCTGTTCAGAACGCCATGCGCATGGGCTCTTTGGGTATCCGGGTGAACGTCGCTGGCCGTCTGGGCGGCGCCGAAATCGCACGGACCGAGTGGTACCGCGAAGGCCGTGTGCCTCTGCACACACTGCGCGCCGACATCGATTACGCACAAGCCGAAGCGATGACCCCCTACGGGATCATCGGGATCAAGGTCTGGATCTTCAAAGGTGAGATCATGGAGCACGATCCGCAGGCACGTGACCGTAAAGCACAGGAACTCCAGGACGGCCCTGCACCTCGTGGTGCTGGTGGCGGTCGTCGCTAAGGAGGGAAAGATATGCTTCAACCAAAGCGTACTAAATTCCGCAAGATGCACAAAGGCCGGATCAAGGGTGAAGCCAAGGGCGGCTCTGATCTGAACTTTGGCACCTATGGTCTGAAAGCTCTTGAGCCTGAGCGTGTAACTGCACGCCAGATCGAAGCTGCACGTCGTGCCATGACGCGTCACATGAAGCGTCAGGGCCGTGTCTGGATCCGCATCTTCCCCGACACTCCGGTCACTGCAAAGCCGATCGAAGTTCGTATGGGTAAAGGTAAAGGTTCGGTCGACCGCTGGGCATGCAAAGTCAAGCCTGGCCGCGTGATGTTCGAGATCGACGGCGTCAATGACGACATCGCCCGTGAGGCCCTGCGCCTTGCCGCGATGAAGCTGCCGATCAAGACCCGCGTCGTGATCCGCGAAGACTGGTAAGCGATTGGGCGAAAGCCCTTCGTAACAAGATTAACCCCCGTCGGGACACCGGCGGGGGTTTTCTTTTTCGTCAGCCTATTGTGATCCATCCCATCGTTTCGTGAAAGAAGTCGACGATTGTCCATGGCCCCCATAGGCTGACAATTGTGAATGGGAGGGTCATATGTTTCAGCTGCGCAAGAAGGTATTCATCAAAGAGGTCATAACCACCGATCAATTGGGGCAACAATGTGCTCCGGTCTGCCGGGTTGCAGCTTTGGCAGTCATACAGAACCCACTCGCCGGTAAATTTTCGGAAGACTTGTCCGAGCTGTTTGAAATAGGTGGTGCGCTCGGCGCTGACCTCGCGGCCGAGGCTGTTTCTCAACTCGACGGTTCTCCGATTTCGTATGGTAAAGCAGCGATTGTTGGCGCGAATGGCGATCTCGAACAAGGCGGCGCACTGATCCACCCGAAACTTGGCGCTCCTATGCGTGCTACAGCGGGTGGGGGTGAAGCTGTCATTCCGTCTAATGCCAAGCTCGGGGCAACGGGATGTTCAATCGATCTGCCGCTTGGGCACAAGGACAACCCGTGGTCCTTTGACCATTTCGATACCATGACTTTGAATATACCGGATGCGCCGAAACCGGACGAGATCGTCATGTGTCTGGCCTACGCAGATGGCGGACGCCCGATCCCGCGCTGCGGTTCGGGACCGGTCAAAAACTGAAGGCTGGCCGGGGCTGGTCTTGGGTCAGGGCTTGGGCTATGCCCGACCCATGGCACAGATTGAATCACTCTTCGTTACCCGTCTTTATCGCGCAGCCCTTTCCGAATTCGATCCCAAGATCGATCCCGAGGAAATGGAAAACTCCTGTCTTGTTATCGCCGAGGATGATGAGGCCGGGCAGGAATGGTGCGAAGAAAACGGCTATCCCGGCTACACCAGCTATGCCTCGCTGACCGATCTGCCCTGGCGGTTCCCGATCTTTGCCGATCTGGTCAAGGCGTTGGATCTGCACGTTTCAGCCTTTGCCAAGGATCTGGAGTTCGATCTGGGCGAGGGCGAACTGAAGCTTGAAGACCTGTGGATCAACATTCTCCCTGAAGGCGGAATGCACTCCAGCCACCTGCACCCGCACAGCGTGATTTCCGGCACGACCTATGTGGCGATGCCCGAAGGGGCGAGCGCGCTGAAACTGGAGGACCCCCGCTCGGCCCGCATGATGGCGGCACCGACGCGGCTAAAGGGCGGGCGGCGGGATTTGCAGCCGTTCATCTATATGAAGCCGCAGGTGGGGGATCTCCTGCTGTGGGAAAGCTGGCTGCGACATGAGGTGCCGATGAATATGGCCGAGGATGAGCGGATCAGTGTCAGCTTTAACTACAAGTGGGAGTGAGCCGCGGGTCACGACACAGCAATTTTACTAATGCAGCGATTGCGGGACGAATGGGCGGCGCCCCCGCCAATCACTTTTCACTTCGAGTTGTCGAAAAACCTTGCAATATGTGTCGTCATGAACCATGTGAGGCACGCTTACGTTTTTCTTTTTCGACCACTGTCTCCCGAATCTTCGGCGTTCAGTCTCTCGATCCAGACCTACAACGCCGCGCTGTCGCAATTCCGCGGACAGCAATTTAATAGGAGACTACGGATATGGCCAATGGCACCGTAAAATGGTTCAACACAACTAAAGGTTTTGGCTTCATCGCACCGGAGACCGGTGGCAAAGACGTGTTTGTACACATCTCTGCTGTTGAGCGCTCGGGTCTGACCGGCCTGGCTGACGACCAGAAAGTAACATTCGACATCGAGCCCGGCCGTGACGGTCGCGAGTCGGCTGTGAACATCGCTCTGGCGTAAGTCACTCAGACTTAGACAGTTGAAGACGCGGTCTCGTGCAAACGAGGCCGCGTTTTGCGTTTGTAGAAGGTAGTGCCGAAATTGCATTGACTGCACTGCGACGAACTGATGAAGATCGCCGCGAAGGAAGTGATCGGTGTTAGCTTGGACAACAAGTGGTATAAACCCGTGCCTCAGGCAGGCCATGGAAACTGCTACTCCAGTATTTTGGGGGGCGTTTCGGTGCTGTTTCTGCTGATACTATACCGAACGGGTTGGAACGTGAGGGAGAGCATTCTGGCGATCATAGGATTACGCGGAATGCGAAATATCACCCCGGTTGAAATGGTTGTTTCTGCGGTGACGATCAGCGCAACGTTTTATGTCCTGCTTCAAGCTTTGGAAGCCTGCAAACAGATATAGTTTTTACTTGGTTTGTTTGCTTGCATTCCTATGCGCCAAACTTTCCCTTGCCACCCACTGCTGAACCCCCTATAGAGCGGCATCTTGCGTTCCCCCGGCCGAGTCGGGGGATTCGTATGTCTATCATTCATCCACCAGGTCAAAGGTGACCCTGTAAGGGGCCTTCTGGTGTTTTGAGCAAAGGAAAAAGGCGATGAACGCCCAAGAACTGCGTGACAAGACCCCGGACCAGCTCCGCGAGGAACTGGCCAACCTGAAGAAAGAAAGCTTTAACCTGCGCTTTCAACAGGCAACCGGTCAGCTGGAAAGCACCGCCGGCATCAAAGCGGCCCGCCGCAACGCTGCCCGCGTCAAAACCATTCTGAACGAAAAGGCCGCTGCTGCGGCATCGGAGGAGTAATCCTATGCCCAAGCGTATCCTGTCCGGCACCGTAACCAGCGATGCCAACGCACAAACCGTAACCGTATCCGTCGAGCGCCGCTTTACGCATCCGGTTCTGAAGAAAACCATCCGTAAGTCCAAGAAATACCGGGCTCACGATGAAAAGAACGCCTTCAAGGTCGGTGACTCTGTTCGCATCATCGAATGCGCGCCGAAATCGAAGACGAAACGTTGGGAAGTTCTGGAAGCGTAAGCTTTCAGGATTTTTCCATTTGTCGAAACCCTGGGGGATCTAACCAGACCAGCCCCCACAGGTCGGGAGAAACCACATGATCCAGATGCAGACCAATCTGGATGTCGCTGACAACTCCGGCGCACGCCGAGTTCAGTGCATCAAGGTCCTGGGTGGTTCCAAGCGTAAATACGCCTCCGTCGGCGACATCATTGTCGTCTCGGTGAAGGAAGCCATCCCGCGCGGCCGCGTAAAGAAAGGTGACGTCCGTAAGGCCGTCGTCGTACGCACCGCCAAAGAAGTCCGTCGCGAAGACGGCACCGCGATCCGTTTTGATCGCAACGCCGCCGTCATCCTGAACAACAACAACGAGCCCGTAGGTACGCGTATCTTTGGCCCGGTTGTTCGTGAACTGCGTGGCAAGAACTTCATGAAAATCATCTCGCTCGCTCCGGAGGTGCTGTAATCATGGCTGCTAAACTCCGCAAAGGCGACAAGGTCGTCGTGCTGGCCGGCAAGGACAAGGGTAAAGAGGGAACTATCACCTCGGTTAACCCATCTGCCGGAAAAGCTGTTGTTGACGGTATCAACATCGCCATCCGTGCCACTCGCCAGACCCAGAACTCTCAGGGTGGTCGTCTGCCTCAGGCAAACCCGATCGAGTTGTCGAACCTGGCTCTGCTGGACAAGAACGGCAAAGCAACTCGCGTTGGCTTCCGCATGGAAGGTGACAAGAAAGTGCGCTTCGCCAAGACCACGGGGGACGTGATCGATGCTTGATACCGCAAACTATACCCCGCGTCTGAAAGCTCAGTACGCTGAAACCATCCGTGCCGCTCTGAAAGAAGAGTTCGGCTACAAGAACGACATGCAGCTGCCCAAGCTGGACAAAATCGTTCTGAACATCGGTTGTGGTGCCGAAGCGGTTAAAGACTCGAAGAAAGCGAAAGCTGCTGTCGAGGATCTGACTGCGATTGCTGGTCAACAGGCTGTTTCCACCAAGGCGAAGAAGTCGATCGCTGGCTTCCGCGTCCGTGAAGACATGCCGCTGGGTGCGAAAGTGACCCTGCGCGGTGACCGGATGTACGAATTCCTGGATCGTCTGATCACCATCGCGATGCCACGTATTCGTGACTTCCGCGGCGTGAAGCCGTCTTTCGATGGTCAGGGCAATTTTGCCATGGGCATGAAAGAGCACATCGTGTTCCCGGAAATCGACTTCGACAAAGTTGACGAAGTCTGGGGCATGGACATCGTAATTGCCACCACAGCGAAAACCGACGCTGAAGCAAAGGCACTGTTGAAAGCTTTCAACATGCCGTTCAACGCGTAAGCGCCGGGAGGATTGAGACATGGCTAAAAAAGCAATGATCGAACGCGAGAAGAAGCGCGAACGCCTGGTGGCCAAATATGCCGCAAAGCGTGCCGAGCTGAAAGAAATCGCGAATGACGAGAGCAAGCCGATGGAAGAGCGCTTCAAAGCGCGTCTGAAACTGGCGAAACTGCCGCGCAACAGCTCGGCTACTCGTCTGCACAACCGCTGTCAGCTGACCGGTCGTCCCCACGCTTACTACCGTAAGCTGAAGGTCAGCCGTATCGCGCTGCGCGAGCTGGGTTCTGCTGGTCAGATCCCCGGCATGGTGAAATCGAGCTGGTAAGGGAGAGAATGATATGAACGATCCTATCGGCGATATGCTCACCCGTATCCGCAACGCGCAAATGCGTGGCAAGTCCACCGTTTCCACCCCGGCTTCCAAGCTGCGTGGTTGGGTTCTGGACGTGCTGGCGGACGAAGGTTACATCCGTGGCTACGAAGCGACGACCGGTGAAAACGGTCATCCGGCCATCGAAATCAGCCTGAAATACTACGAAGGCACCCCTGTCATTCGCGAACTGAAGCGGGTCTCTAAGCCCGGTCGTCGCGTATACATGGGCGTCAATGACATCCCGCAGGTCCGTCAGGGTCTGGGTGTGTCGATTGTCAGCACTCCGAAAGGTGTGATGTCGGACCAGAACGCACGCTCCAACAATGTTGGTGGCGAAGTGCTCTGCACCGTCTTCTAAGGAGGTCTGTCAATGTCTCGTATTGGTAAACGTCCGGTCGAATTGCCCAGCGGCGTAACTGCCTCGGTTTCCGGCCAGACAATCGAAGTCAAAGGCCCAAAAGGCGCCCGCAGCTTCACTGCGACCGACGACGTTACGCTGTCGGTCGAAGATAACGTGGTTCAGATCAACCCTCGCGGTATGTCCAAGCGCGCGCGCCAGCAGTGGGGCATGAGCCGCACAATGGTCGCAAACCTGGTGACCGGTGTGACCGAAGGCTTCAAGAAAGAGCTGGAGATCCAGGGTGTTGGTTACCGGGCTCAGATGCAGGGCAACACCCTGAAGCTGAACCTGGGCTACAGCCATGACGTTGATTTCGTCGCTCCGGAAGGTGTCACCATCACCGCGCCGAAGCAGACCGTGATCATTGTGGAAGGTAACGACCAGCAGCAGGTGGGCGAAGTCGCGGCGAAAATCCGTGAATGGCGCCGTCCCGAGCCCTATAAGGGCAAAGGCATCCGCTATAAGGGCGAGTTCATCTTCCGCAAAGAAGGCAAGAAGAAGTAAGGACGCAAACAATGGCAAACAGCAAAAGAACCCTGTTTCTGAAGCGCCGCCTGCGCGTTCGGAACAAACTTCGCAAGGTCAACGCGGGTCGTCCGCGTTTGTCCGTGCACCGTTCGAACAAGAACATCTCTGTTCAGTTGATCGACGACGTACGTGGCGTGACCCTTGCTTCGGCCTCGACCCTGGAAAAAGATCTGGGTGTTGTTGGCAAGAACAACGTCGAAGCGGCCACCAAAGTGGGCGCGGCCATCGCCGAGCGTGCCAAGAAGGCAGGCGTCGAAGAGGCCTATTTCGATCGTGGCGGCTTCCTGTTCCACGGCAAAGTGAAGGCTGTCGCCGACGCTGCGCGTGAAGGTGGTCTGAAGATCTAAGACTTGCGGGCGGGTTTCGATCCGCCCCGATGATCCGGGGGCCTTGGCAATGCCGGGGCCCACTTGGATTGAACAAACGACGCCGCAAGCGTCACCAAAGAAAAGGGATGCCAAAATGGCAGAACGTGATAACCGCCGGGGCCGTGGACGTGACCGCGACGAAACTCCGGAATTCGCAGATCGTCTGGTTGCGATCAACCGCGTATCGAAAACCGTAAAAGGTGGTAAGCGCTTTGGCTTCGCTGCTCTGGTGGTCGTAGGCGATCAGAAAGGCCGCGTAGGCTTTGGCAAAGGTAAAGCGAAAGAAGTACCTGAAGCCATCCGCAAAGCGACTGAACAAGCCAAGCGTCAGATGATTCGCGTGCAACTGCGCGAAGGTCGTACCCTGCACCACGACATCGAAGGCCGTCATGGCGCCGGTAAAGTGGTTATGCGCAGCGCACCTGAAGGTACCGGTATCATCGCCGGTGGTCCGATGCGTGCCGTGTTCGAAATGCTGGGCGTAAAGGACGTTGTGTCCAAGTCGCTGGGCTCGCAGAACCCGTACAACATGATCCGCGCCACCATCAACGGCCTGCAGAAAGAGCAGAGCCCGCGTTCGGTTGCCCAGCGTCGTGGCAAAAAGGTTGCTGACATCCTGCCCAAGCGGGACGAAGCACCAGCTGCTGCTGAAGCAGAAGCATAAGGAGAGCGACCCATGGCAAAAACCATCGTCGTCAAGCAAATCGGTTCCCCGATCCGTCGCCCCGCTGAACAGCGCGCAACTCTGATCGGCTTGGGCCTGAACAAGATGCACAAAACCCGCGAGCTTGAGGATACCCCCTCGGTCCGCGGCATGGTCAACAAGATCCCGCATCTGGTTGAGATCATCGAAGAGCGCGGCTAAGCGCCTTGCTTCTAAGAGCTAGAAACGCCTCCGATCAGTTCGGGGGCGTTTTTTTTGTTTAAGGGCAGTGTTGGCTGTCGCCTCACCCGATGTGGTTTTAGTTCAACTTGTACGTATTCCGCTTATTACCCGCCGCATATAGTCCATGAACTGCGCCCGCTCAGGCTCAGTCAGAACTTGCAAGGCTTGGGAATTCACGTTCTGGGCCGACTCATAGGCGCTGTTTCTAAGCGCGGCGGCCTTTTCGGTTAACCAGATCAACTGAGCCCTGGCGTCAGCGGGGTTTTTCGTTCTTTTGATCAAGCCGTCGCGCTCCATACGGTTGAGCGTGTTGGCCAGGGTCGCTTGTTCGACGTCAATCTTGGCCAGCAGATCCTTTTGGGTGACCCCGTCTTTGAGCCAAAGCTCCAGTAAGACTGGGAACTGTCCAACAACGATGCCCAAAGGCGCAATGTGGTGCTGCAGCTCTTTCGCGAACAATCGCGCCATGTGATTGACCAGATATCCCGCCGAGTTCTCTTTTTCGAAATCCATGCGTGAGATTTACACTTGAATAGCAAGCTATGCAATAATATATAGCAAGCTATGCAGTAATATATAGCAAGCTATACAAATGAAAAAAAGGAATCGAAATGGCTCATATCGAAGAGATGGATGAGGTCGTCACATTGGCTGATCAGATGCAGGCCGAGGAAGGCCCTGTAGTGCTGATCAACGTGTTTACGGTGGACGCGAAAGACGAAGAGGCACTGTTGAAGGCCTGGGCACATGATGCGGACTTCATGAAATCCCAGCCGGGATATATCTCGACCCAGCTTCATCAGGGGATCGCTGGCAGTTCGACCTTCGTGAACTATGCGATCTGGCAGGACGTCAAAAGCTTTCGCGACGCCTTCACCCACCCAGAGTTCCAGCGTCGAATTGCAGACTATCCCGAAAGCGCCGTGGCGCGTCCACATCTTCTAAGAAAACTCACAGTCGAAAACCACCGCGTCGCCTGATGCCAAAAGCGGAGTAGGCACATGATAAAATCAATTCACCCCATCGCCGGTACAATAGGATTCCTGACAATATTCATGTTCTGGACATCCACTTTGTACAGCGAATTGTTTGCGACCCATGCGACTGTCGCGGCCGTAAAGTCCATGATCGTCAGTGGGCTGTTTATCCTTGTGCCCGCGATGGTGATCGTGGGTGCATCCGGCATGTCCCTTGGGCGTCGACGCAAGGACGCACCGGCGCTAGCCAAGAAGAAGCGAATGCCGATCATCGCGATGAACGGTCTGTTGATCCTTGTTCCCGCTGCAATCTTTCTGAACGCAAAAGCGAGCGCTGGGTCCTTTGATATCAGTTTCTACGCTGTGCAGGTCGTTGAGTTGCTCGCTGGTGCCACTAACCTCACTTTGATGGCGTTGAGTATACGCGACGGCCGGGCGATGACTGCCCGCAGAAGACGCGCGGGAAAGTAGCTGCACCAGTAGCAGCCGCTTACTCCCATGCAATTGGTCTCACAGCTGCGCGACCTGCTGCTCAGCTATTCAACAGATGCATAACGGCTAGACCGAAACTTCGGTTGTTAGCGATATCGCCCGAGCCTATCTCAGCCCTGTCCAAACAAGGAACGCAAACAGTTTCCGGGGAATTCGCCCCGGGCAGAGAAAGGAAATACATCATGGCTCACACAGCTACATATTCCCGCGACGGCTTTGGCCTGAGCGCCCGCATCGCGAACTTTTTCGAGCGCGTCAAAGAGGCAAATGCCCTGCGTGCTCAGTATGATCAGACTTATTCAGAATTGCAGAGTCTGACAGATCGTGAACTGGACGACATCGGTGTTCGCCGCTGCGATATAAAGGACATCGCTCGGGACCACGTTTATTGTTCGTGACCTTACCGACAACCTGATCAAGAGACGCCTGAGGGCGTCTCTTTTGATTCCGGGGTGCTCTTGGCACAGTCGACAGGAATTTCGCCCCAACCGTTGCGACCTAGCAGGAAATGGGCCAAATACGCGATAGGGCACCTGTCGGCGCCGTAACCAGGAACAACACGAAGGGCCGGAGCCGGTGAAAGAGTATCAGGTTGGCATGCTTTGGATTGAAGGCCCACTTAGCTTTCTCGAGCAGTTGTGCATCAAGTCCTTTCTGGATGTCGGCCAACATGTCCGCCTTTATACTTACGGGCCGGTCACAAACATCCCGGAGGGTGTCGAAGTGCGTGACGCGCGGGAAGTACTGGCAGATGATGAGGTGATCCTACACAAGCGCACGGGCAGTCCCGCTCTGCATTCCGACAAGTTTCGCGTCCAGATGTTGGCGAAAGTGCCGGACATAATCTGGGCCGATACCGACGCGTATTGCGTCAAACCCTTTACAACTGAAAACGGTCATTTGCATGGCTGGCTGGCAGCACATGAAATCAACGGTGGAGTGTTGGCTTTGCCTGCGGACAGCGCAACGCTGTATGATTTGATCGACTACACCAATCACCCCTATCGCATTCCGCATTGGCTGTCGCCCAAGCAACGCCGACCTCTTATTGACATGGCTTTGGTTGGTGAAACGCCGCATGCAAGTGATATGCCGTGGGGTATTTGGGGCCCACGCGCCCTGACCTGGCTATTGAGGGAAAATAACGAGGCTCGTTTTTCCCAGCCCCAAGACGTTTTGTACCCTGTAACCTACAGGGATCGGCGGGCAATGGTACGATCCAACGGAAATGCCGAGCGGTTCCTTACCGAGAACACCATGTCGATCCATTTTTATGGCCGTCGCATGCGTTCGTTCATACTCAATCGGTTCAACGGAATCCCACATCCGGAAAGCATGGTTGGCCGGCTGGTCGAAAAGCATGGGATCGACCCGCACGCAGCGCCCTTGCAGAAAAAAGCCGCAACGGAAGACCTTGCCGACGTGTCTGACGAATGACGTATAGGGGCTGCGGGCTTGCCAACTTGTCCCAACAGTCCTATACGCCTGCGGTGGCTTTGCGCCATACGAATCAAAACCAAGAAATGCCGTGTCTGACCCATCACGCTTCGCGGGTCATTTCCGGCTTAGGAGAAGCGAAATGAAACTGAACGAATTGCGCGACAATCCTGGCGCCACACCGAAACGCACCCGCGTTGGCCGTGGTCCGGGTTCCGGCAAAGGTAAAATGGGTGGCCGTGGTATCAAAGGCCAGAAATCCCGTTCGGGTGTGGCCATCAATGGTTATGAAGGCGGCCAGATGCCTTTGTACCAGCGTCTGCCCAAGCGTGGCTTCAACAAGCCGAACCGCAAGGCATTCGCCGTTATCAACCTGGGCCTGATCCAGAAATTCGTCGACGCCGGCAAGCTGGACGCCAAAGCTGCGATCACCGAGGATGCGCTGGTTGCCTCCGGTCTGGTTCGTCGCAAGCTGGACGGTATCCGCGTGCTGGCCAAGGGCGAAATCAGCGCCAAATTGAACCTGGAAGTTACCGGTGCTTCGAAGGCTGCTGTAGAAGCAGTTGAGAAAGCGGGCGGCTCACTTACGGTCACAAAAGCTGCTGCGGCAGAGTAAGCGCTTGTGAGCGGGCCAAGACCCGCTTACATAGACCTCAGAGTTTTCCAAGACGCCGCCCGAGCCGGAAAACGGTTCCGGGCGGTGTTTTCATAAGAGAGACCGATTTATGGTATCAGCAGCAGAACAAATGGCAGCCAACACAAGCTGGTCTGCCCTTGGTAAAGCCACCGATCTGCGCAACCGCATCCTGTTCACGCTTGCATTGCTGATCGTCTATCGTCTGGGCACCTTCATTCCGGTGCCGGGGATTGACGGACAAGCACTGCGCGAGTTCATGGAGCAAGCGGGGCAGGGCATCGGCGGCATGGTTTCGATGTTCACCGGCGGGGCGCTGGGGCGGATGGGTATCTTTGCCCTCGGCATCATGCCTTACATTTCAGCCTCGATCATCGTGCAACTGCTGACATCCATGGTTCCCGCGCTCGAACAGCTCAAGAAAGAGGGCGAGCAGGGGCGCAAGAAAATCAACCAGTACACCCGTTTCGGCACCGTGGCCCTGGCCACTGTTCAGGCCTATGGTCTGGCGGTTTCGCTGGAATCGGGCGATCTGGCCACCGATCCTGGGCTTTTCTTCCGCATGTCGACCATGATTACTCTGGTTGGCGGTACGATGTTCCTGATGTGGCTGGGTGAACAGATCACCGCGCGCGGCATCGGCAACGGTATTTCTCTGATCATCTTCGTCGGCATCATTGCCGAGGTTCCGGCTGCTCTGGCGCAGTTCTTTGCGTCCGGTCGCTCGGGTGCAATCAGCCCCGCCGTGATCATCGGTGTGATCGTCATGGTTATCGTGGTCATTACCTTCGTGGTGTTCATGGAACGCGCGCTGCGTAAGATCCACATTCAATACCCGCGCCGTCAGGCCGGTATGAAGGTATACGAGGGCGGCTCCAGCCACCTGCCGGTCAAAGTGAACCCGGCGGGTGTTATCCCGGCGATCTTTGCCAGCTCGTTGCTGTTGCTGCCGGTGACGATCTCGACCTTCTCGTCGGGTGCCACGAACGGCCCGGTCATGTCGTGGCTGCTGGCCAACTTTGGCCCCGGCCAGCCGCTGTATCTGCTGTTCTTCGCGTCGATGATCGTGTTCTTCGCCTATTTCTACACGTTCAATGTCTCGTTCAAACCGGATGATGTTGCGGACAACCTGAAAAAGCAGAATGGTTTTGTGCCTGGCATTCGCCCCGGCAAGAAAACCGCCGAGTATCTTGAATACGTGGTGAACCGCGTTCTGGTTCTGGGTTCGGCCTATCTGGCGTTGGTATGTTTGCTGCCTGAAATTCTGCGGAACCAATTCGCCATCCCGTTCTACTTCGGCGGCACCTCGGTTCTGATTATCGTCTCTGTGACCATGGACACGATCCAGCAGGTGCAGAGCCATTTGCTGGCGCATCAATACGAAGGGCTTATCGAAAAGTCCCAGCTGCGCGGTAAAAGCAAGAAACGCGGCAGGAAGGGACCCGCTCGTCGATGAACATCATTTTATTGGGCCCGCCGGGTGCGGGCAAAGGAACGCAAGCGCGTCATCTGGTTGAAACGCGTGGTATGGTGCAACTGAGCACCGGTGACATGCTACGAGAAGCCAAGGACAGCGGGACCGAAATGGGCAACCGCGTGGCCGAGGTGATGGCCAAGGGTGAGTTGGTAACCGACGAGATCGTCATCGGCCTGATCCGTGAAAAAATGGAACAGGGTGCCAAGGGCGGTTTCATCTTCGACGGTTTCCCGCGCACGCTGGCGCAGGCTGACGCGTTGGGAGATCTGCTGAACAGCACCGGCGAAACGCTGGACGCGGTCATCGCGATGGAAGTCAACGATGACGCGCTGGTCGAACGGATCACCGCACGCTCGACCTGTGGTGGCTGCGGCGAGGTCTACAATGACGTCACCAAGCCAATCCCGGCGGACAGAAAATGCACCAACTGCGGCAAAGAGAACGACTTCAAACGTCGCGCAGACGATAATGAGGAGAGCCTCAAGACCCGTCTGATGGAGTACTACAAAAAGACCTCGATGCTGATCGGCTATTACTATGCCAAGGGCAACCTGTCCTGGGTTGACGGCCTGGGTGAAATTGACGCTGTTCAAAGCGAGATTTCGCAGGTTTTGGATGGTGGCGTCGGCGTCGGAAACGGCTGATCCATTTCTGCCCTTGACCTGAGCGGGAAAAGCCCATATCGACCCCCATCCCTAACGGGAATCACGACCGCATGCGGGATTCGTTCCCGGATGCCCCGACCACCTCGTATAATACTGGATCCTCTGGCGTCACTGCCAAGATCGAGTGTTGTGAAAAAAGGTTCCGGAGCTACGGAACCGCAACAAAAAAGGAAAGTGACACGTGGCACGTATTGCCGGCGTAAACATCCCGACTGCAAAGCGGGTACCTATCGCCCTCACATATATCACCGGTATCGGAAACACCTCGGCCAAAGCGATCTGCGAAGCCGTAGGCATCGACGCGACCCGTCGCGTCAATGAACTGTCCGACGCCGAAGTTCTGGCCATCCGTGAACATATCGACGCAAACTTCACCGTTGAAGGTGACCTGCGCCGCGAAGTTCAGATGAACGTCAAGCGCCTGATGGACCTGGGCTGCTACCGCGGTCTGCGTCACCGTCGTAACCTGCCCGTTCGCGGTCAGCGTACCCATACCAATGCTCGTACCCGCAAAGGCCCCGCAAAGGCCATTGCTGGTAAGAAGAAATAAGGAGGGTCTGACTGATGGCACGCGAAAAGACTCGTACCAAGAAAAAAGAGCGCAAGAATATCGCATCGGGCGTCGCCCACGTGAATTCGACCTTCAACAACACCAAGATCCTGATCTCGGACGTGCAAGGCAACGCCATTGCATGGTCGTCGGCCGGGACCATGGGTTTCAAAGGTTCGCGTAAATCGACACCTTACGCCGCTCAGATGGCTGCAGAAGATGCAGGCAAGAAGGCGCAGGATCACGGTGTCAAGACGCTGGAAGTCGAAGTTCAGGGCCCCGGCTCTGGTCGTGAATCGGCTCTGCGCGCGCTGGCTGCTGTGGGCTTCAACATCACGTCGATCCGTGACGTGACACCGATTGCTCACAACGGTTGCCGCCCGCCGAAGCGCCGCCGCGTCTAAGCGATTTTGAATTGAGCTGGGGCTGTGTTTTCACGCGGCCCCAGCACGTCATTTTGAACCTCGGGCGTCTGCACCTTGTTGGTCATGGGGCGCGGACAGGAATGGAGGGATTACATGATCCATAAGAATTGGGCTGAATTGATCAAGCCGACACAGCTGGATGGCAAGCCGGGCAACGACCCCGCGCGTCAGGCTACCTTGGTTGCTGAACCGCTGGAGCGTGGCTTTGGTCTGACCTTGGGCAACGCGCTACGCCGCGTCCTGATGAGCTCGCTGCAAGGTGCGGCCATCACCAGCGTCCAGATCGACAACGTATTGCACGAGTTCTCGAGCGTCGCTGGCGTTCGCGAAGACGTCACTGACATCATCCTGAACCTCAAGCAGGTTGCCCTGCGTATGGAAGTCGAAGGCCCCAAGCGCCTGTCGATCAATGCCAAAGGCCCTGCAGTTGTTACCGCCGGTGACATCAGCGAAAGCGCTGGTATCGAGGTTCTGAACCGCGATCACGTCATCTGTCACCTGGACGATGGCGCCGACCTGTTCATGGAACTGACCGTCAACACCGGTAAGGGCTATGTTTCGGCTGAGAAGAACAAGCCGGAAGACGCGCCAATCGGTCTGATCCCGATCGACGCGATCTATTCGCCGGTCAAAAAGGTTGCCTACGACGTTCAGCCAACCCGTGAAGGTCAGGTTCTGGACTATGACAAGCTGACCCTGAAGATCGAAACTGATGGTTCGATCACGCCGGAAGACGCGCTGGCTTTTGCCGCACGCATCCTGCAGGACCAGCTGTCGATCTTCGTCAACTTCGACGAGCCCGAAGCGGCTGGTCGCCAGGACGAAGACGATGGTCTGGAGTTCAACCCGCTGCTGCTGAAAAAAGTAGACGAGCTGGAACTGTCGGTCCGTTCGGCAAACTGCCTGAAGAACGACAACATCGTTTATATCGGCGACCTGATCCAAAAAACCGAAGCCGAGATGCTGCGCACCCCGAACTTCGGCCGCAAGTCGCTGAACGAGATCAAGGAAGTGCTGTCCGGCATGGGTCTGCACCTCGGCATGGATGTCGAGGACTGGCCGCCCGACAACATCGAAGATCTGGCAAAGAAATTCGAAGACGCGTTCTAAACGCGTCTTCCCAAATGCCCGGGTTTCCGGGGACAAAATGGGCACATCCGCCCCAAGGAGAGCCGGTGACACGCATCGCCGGCCAGACAAAGCAAAACGCTGAAGAAGGAACTAGAAAATGCGTCACGCACGTGGTTACCGCCGCCTGAACCGTACTCATGAGCACCGTAAGGCTCTGTTTGCAAACATGGCTGGCTCGCTCATCGAACATGAGCAGATCAAAACAACTCTGCCCAAGGCAAAAGAACTACGCCCGATCATCGAAAAGCTGGTCACTCTTGGCAAGCGCGGCGACCTGCACGCCCGCCGTCAGGCCGCATCGCAGCTGAAAGAAGACAAAGACGTCGCAAAGCTGTTCGAAATCCTGGGCCCCCGCTACGCCGAGCGTCAGGGCGGTTATGTCCGTATCCTGAAAGCAGGCTTCCGCTATGGCGACATGGCCCCAATGGCGATCATCGAATTCGTTGATCGTGATCTGGACGCCAAAGGCGCGGCTGACAAAGCCCGCGTTGCCGCCGAAGAGGCCGCAGACGAAGAATAAGAAAGCCCGGCTTTCTGAATTCAATGCCCCGCGTTTCTGACGCGGGGTTTTTTTCTTTTTGGTCCCTTGGTGTCGCGGTTAGGGCATTTTCGGCGATATCCGTTGATGAATCCCCGAACCTCACGGATCATGCAGCACGATGAGCGTGGAGGACGGATGATGGCAATCCCAACTAAATTACCGAACGAACTCACGGGGCCGTCTGTGTGGACCGGTCGGGACATGCGTGCGCGTCGGAGTGAATGGATCATTGATCTGACGGCGGACGACATCGAGGATCTTGAACAAGCTGCCCGTCACTACCTGAGCCTCGAAAGAGATATCGGTGAGATCACAAAGCCCGCTTTCCCCCTAAAGCGGTTTGACCGGCATCTGGCAAGCCTGCGAGAGAAGCTGATCAACGGGATCGGTTTCGAAGTGATCCGTGGCCTTCCGGTGCAGAATTATACGCAACAGGTCGCAGCCACGATTTTCTGCGGTGTCGGTGCTCATCTGGGCTCGGCCCGGTCACAGAACGCGCAAGGACACATTCTGGGGCATGTGCGCGACATCGGGGCAGATGCGAACGATCCGAATACTCGGATCTATCAAACGCATGAGCGCCAGACATTTCACACCGACAGCGCCGATATCGTCGGCCTGCTGTGCCTGCGCGAGGCTAAGGAGGGCGGAGATTCGCTGCTGGTCAGTGCCGAGACGATCTTTAATAGGATGCGGTCAGAATGCCCGGAATTGCTGGAACGGTTGTTTGACCCAATAGCGACCGACAGACGAGGGGAAGTGCCGGACGGGATGGAACCTTTTATGTCGATCCCGCCGTTCTCCTGGCACGATGGTAAGCTGACGGTGTTCTACCAAAGGCAGTATATCGACAGTGCGCAACGATTTCCTGAAGCGATGCGGCTGACACCGGATCACATTAAGGCGCTGGACCGATTTGATGAGCTGGCGAATGATCCCGACCTCTGTCTTTCTATGCGGTTGCAACCGGGCGACATGCAGTTCGTGTACAACCATTCGCAACTGCACGACCGGACCGGGTTCGTGGACTGGCCTGACCCGGTAGAGCGCCGCCATTTGCTGAGGCTTTGGCTGTCGCCGGAAGGAGATCGCGAATTGCCCGAAGTTTTCAGGCAACGTTACGGCACCATCGAGGTGGGCAAGCGCGGGGGGATCATCACGGAAGGCACGCGGCTGCACGCTCCGTTGGATTGAGGCCTCCAACGCGCAGAACGGATGCTTGCATTACGGCACGTGTAGACGCATATCCGATAGGCGATTAACCGACGGATGGATCATGCGGAAAGTTCTCTGTTCTCTGATGCTGGCGACACTTGCAGTGTCAGCAAATGCTGAAACAAAGGTGCCAACATCGCAGGCCGAAATCAGCCTTGGTTTCGCCCCGGTGGTGAAACAGGCCTCACCCGCAGTCGTCAATATTTATGCCAAGATCGTAAGGCAGGGCGGGGCCAATCCGTTTTTCTCGGACCCATTTTTTGAGGAGTTCTTTGGCAGGGGGTTTGCCGAACCGCGCCCACGGGTTCAGAATTCGCTGGGCTCTGGCGTCATTCTGTCTGCGGACGGCTATGTGGTGTCGAACTACCACGTTGTTGGCACGGCTACCGAAATCCGCGTGGTTACAACCGATCGACGCGAATTTTCAGCGCAAGTGGTGCTGGGCGACAAGGAAAGCGATATTGCCATCCTGCGGTTGGAAGACGCCAAGGACTTACCGCATCTGAACTTCCGCGATTCCGACCAGATCGAGGTAGGGGAACTGGCACTTGCGATCGGTAACCCTTTTGGTGTGGGACAAACCGTATCTTCCGGGATCATCTCCGGATTGGCGCGGACCGGGACGGCCACCGGCAACGCGCGTGGGTACTTTATTCAAACCGATGCCGCTATCAATCCGGGCAACTCCGGCGGAGCGCTGATCGACGTGAATGGTGATCTGATCGGGATTAACACCTCAATCCTGACGCGATCCGGCGGCTCCAACGGCATCGGGTTCGCGATCCCGGCCAATCTGGTTGCCGAATTTCTGCGCCAGGCCAAGGCTGGGAATGACAGTTTCATCAGCCCTTGGGCCGGGGTCGCTGGTCAGCACATGAGCGCAGATATCGCTGAATCTCTGGGGTTGGTATTCCCTATGGGTGTTGTGATCTCGGACCTGCACACCCTGAGTCCGCTGGGTGAGGCAGGGCTGCGCGTGGGAGACGTGGTGACCCATGTGGATGGCGATGAGGTGAATTCCCCAGCCGAGATGAAGTTCCGCATGTCCGTCGCCGGCGTCGGTGGCACTTCGGTGCTGACCCGTCTGCGGGGTCAGGACAGTGCGGATATCGAGGTTGCCTTGATCAAGGCCCCGGAAACTCCACCGGCTGATGAGACCGTTCTGAACGATGACACCGTGATGCCGGGCCTGAAGGTGTCGCGCATCAACCCGGCGATCATTACCCAAATGGGGCTTTTGCTGTCGCAAACTGGCGTGGTGATTGTGGATGCAGGCCGGTACGGTGGACGATCCGGATTGCGCGCGGGTGACGTGGTCCTAAGCATCAACGGAACGGAAGTCCGACATCCTGTGGACGTGGTGGATGCGATGAGCGATCCGGGGCGCAGATTGAATTTGGATGTTCTGCGGGGCGGACGGGCCGTATCTCTGCGGTTCCGGCTGTAACTCCATGAGCGACCTGTTCGATACCGGGGCGAGCGAGCCTGCACCATCCCCGCACCGCCCGTTGGCGGACCGGCTGCGCCCGCAGTCGTTGGCCGAGGTCATCGGACAGCAGCAGGTACTGGGCCCGGATGCTCCGCTGGGGGTCATGCTGGCCTCGGGCAGTCTGTCCAGTTTGGTTTTTTGGGGCCCGCCGGGTGTTGGGAAAACCACCATTGCACGCTTGCTGGCGCAGGAAACCGATCTGCATTTCGTTCAGATCAGTGCGATTTTTACTGGCGTGCCGGACCTGAAGAAAGTGTTTGAGGCGGCCAAGATCCGTCGGCAGAACGGGCAGGGTACGTTGCTGTTTGTCGATGAGATTCACCGCTTCAACAAAGCGCAGCAGGACGGGTTCCTGCCGCACATGGAGGATGGGACGATCCTGCTGGTCGGGGCCACGACCGAGAACCCGTCCTTTGAACTGAACGCCGCTGTGCTTAGCCGAGCACAGGTTCTGGTCCTTGAACGGCTCAGCCTCGCCGACCTTGAACGTCTGACACAGCGCGCAGAGAAAGAGCTGGACCGCGCCCTGCCGCTGACGGGCAATGCCCGCGAAGCTCTGCAAGAGATGGCGGATGGCGACGGGCGCGCTCTGTTGAATCTGATCGAACAGGTTGCGGCTTGGAAGGTGGATGCACCGCTGGACCCTGATGCGTTGTCGAAAAGATTGATGCGCCGCGCGGCCAAATACGACAAATCCGGGGACGAGCATTACAATTTGATCTCGGCACTGCATAAGTCAGTGCGCGGATCTGACCCGGATGCGGCGCTTTACTGGTTTGCGCGGATGCTGACGGGTGGGGAGGATCCGCGCTATCTGGCGCGGCGGATCACGCGGATGGCGGTCGAAGACATTGGTCTCGCCGATCCGCAGGCGCAGACGATTTGCCTGCACGCGTGGGAAACCTATGAACGATTGGGTAGCCCCGAAGGTGAATTGGCCATAGCGCAGGCGCTGGTTTATCTGGCGTTGGCCCCGAAATCGAACGGTGCCTATGTCGGGTACAAGGCGGCGATGCGATTGGCCAAGCAGTCAGGCAGCGAACCCCCGCCAAAACACATCCTGAACGCGCCGACATCGTTGATGAAAGATCAGGGCTATGGCACGGGCTATGCCTATGACCATGACGCCGAAGATGGCTTCTCCGGACAAAACTATTTCCCTGACGGCATGAAGCGACCGGAATTGTATAAGCCCGTGGAGCGTGGGTTCGAGCGTGAGTTGAAGAAGCGTCTGGATTACTTTGCCAAGCTGCGGGCACAGAGGAACGAGTAGAACACCGTTGCGTGATACGCTGAAGAACGAATGCGCAAGAGAGCAAGAGGTGATCCGACGCCGAGACAACGCAGGCGCCTGCGTTTCCCGGGCATTTGACCGGCTTGACTCTTGGCCTTTTGCACGGCACAGACGCGCATGTTTTCTAGGGCACTTACACACTTGTTTGGCGGGCGGATAATCCGCGCGACGCAGAGGATATCGGCATGAGCGGCGTACAGATGATCACCGTAGCAGAGGGTGACGGCGACCAGCGATTGGACCGCTGGCTGCGCCGCCTGTTCCCGCATGTCAGCCACGGCCGCATCGAAAAGATGTGCCGCAAAGGTGAGGTGCGCGTGGAAGGCGGGCGGGTCAAAGCCTCCACCCGGCTTGAGGTCGGGCAGGTTGTACGTGTGCCGCCGTTGCCGGATGCCGATCACAAACCGGTCGCGGTCAAACGTGGCATCTCGGATGCCGACGCCAAGATGATCCAGTCTTGCGTGATCTATCGCGACGATCATGTTCTGGCCCTGAACAAGCCACAAGGTCTTCCAGTGCAGGGCGGCAGCGGCCAGACCCGCCACGTGGACGGCCTGTCCGAGGCGTTGCGCTTTGGCTATGACGAAAATCCGCGCCTCGTGCACCGCTTGGACAAGGACACATCGGGTGTACTGTTGTTGGCCCGCACCCGCGAGGCGGCTAAAGGGCTGACGGCTGCTTTTCGTCACCGCGACACCCGCAAGATTTACTGGGCGCTTGTGGCAGGTGTGCCGACGCCATATCTGGGTGAAATCAAGACCGGGTTGGTAAAGGCCCCCGGTCACGGCAAGCACGGCGAAGGTGAAAAGATGATACCCGTGCATCTAAATGAAATTGATGAAACCCCCGGTGCGAAACGAGCGCATACGCTCTATTCAACGCTTTATCGGGTCGCGGGCCGCGCCTCGTGGGTGGCGATGGAGCCGATTACCGGGCGCACACACCAGTTGCGGGCGCATATGGCGGCAATTGGCCATCCAATTGTCGGGGATGGGAAATACGGTGGCTCGGGGCAAGAAAACTTGGGCGATGGCTGGGGCGCGCAATTGGGCGGGATTATTAGCAAAAAACTGCATTTGCACGCGCGGCAGGCTTCTTTCCAGCATCCGGTCACGCGCAAGACCATTACCGTTAAGGCGCCCTTGCCTGAGCATATGAAACACAGCTGGGACACGTTCGGCTGGACCGAAGATCTGGCCGCGGAAGATCCGTTCGAGGAACTGCAATGAGCGCACCCTTGCGTTTGGTGCTTTTTGATGTGGACGGAACCCTTGTCGACAGCCAGGGCAGCATTGTCGCGGCGATGACCGCCAGTTTTGGGGCCCTGTCCCTGACGGTCCCCGACCGCAAGGCGATTTTGTCCATCGTCGGTCTGTCCTTGCCCAATGCAATGGCCCGGCTTGTGCCCGAGCAGAGCGAAACGGTTCAACACAACCTTGTCGAGGGCTACAAACAGGCCTATCACGCAAATCGTTTGGAGCAGGGGGCTGCAAACTCGCCGCTCTACCCCGGTGCGCGGGACGCAATCGAAACCCTGCATGACATCCCCGAGGTGCTGCTGGGTGTGGCCACCGGAAAATCCCAACGCGGTCTGGATGCCTTGATCGAAGCACATGACCTGGAGCGCTATTTCGTGACCCGGCAGGTTGCGGACCATCACCCCTCGAAACCGCATCCGTCGATGATCGACACGGCCCGTTCTGAAACCGGCGTTGATGCGGCGGATACGGTGATGATTGGCGATACCCGGTTCGACATGGATATGGCGCGGGCTGCCGGAGTAACAGGCATCGGCGTATCCTGGGGATATCATGACCGATCAGCCCTGAACGGCGCGGCCTGTATAATTGAAAATTTTGGCCAGTTGCCCCGTGCGCTGGATAATATCTGGACCTGAAGACATGAGTGACTGGAAGCCCAAGCGATTTTGGACCGCCTGCGCGGTTGTCCAAGCGGAAGACGGATACACCGTCGAATTGGACGGTCGCCGGGTCAAGACCCCGGCCAAGGCCGCATTGATCCTGCCGACGCAGGCAATGGCCGACGCGGTTGCTGCAGAATGGGATGCGCAGAAAAAAGAGGTTGATCCGACCCTGATGCCGTTTACCCGGTCTGCAAATGCGGCCATCGACAAAGTGCGTCATCAGCACGCCGAGGTTGCGGACATGCTGGCCGATTACGGCGATTCGGATTTGTTGTGTTACCGGGCGACACACCCGCAAACGTTGCAGCAGCGACAGGCAGATCAGTGGGACCCGGCCCTGGATTGGGCAGCTGAAACCCTAGCCGCGCGATTGGTTCCTGTGGTTGGTGTGCTGCATCAGCCACAGTCTGCAGAAGCGCTCAGCACACTTCGAGGCCGCGTACACGAATTCAACGACTTCCAGCTCGCCGCCTTTCACGATCTGGTCAGCCTGTCCGGCTCACTGGTACTGGGATTTGCCGCCGCCATGGACTGGCGCGCGGCGGACGAAATCTGGGACATCTCAAGGCTCGACGAAGCCTGGCAAACCGAACAATGGGGCCACGATGACGAGGCGCACGCGGTTGCCGAGATCAAAAAAGCTGCGTTTCTACACGCCAAACGGTTCATTGAAATCTCTATCTGAGCCTATTGGGCATTAATTTTTGACACAGATCCGGTCATCGCTGAGTTGACTCATCGTTTTCCCTGATCCGACCCTTGACGTTTGTTTATGAATGCGAGCAAACTCATGCCCACTAAAGGGGAGACACCTTTGGAGTAACCTTTCTGGTGCCAGAGGTGCCGGACAGAGCCGTCCCGGAATAGGGGCGGGTAAACAGGAAGAGGTAAAAATGAAAAAATCCGTAATTTTGGGCGTGGCCACAGTTGCCGGTCTGGCTGCTGCGGCAGCGACAGCGGGCACTGTTGACGACGTCAAAGCGCGCGGCAAGCTGAACTGTGGCGTGTCCTCGGGACTGGCCGGCTTTTCGCTGCCTGACGCGAATGGCGAATGGCAAGGTTTTGACGTCGCGGTCTGCCGTGCCGTCGCCGCGGCCGTTCTGGGTGATTCCAGCGCTGTTGAGTTTGTACCGACCACCGGTAAGACGCGCTTCACTGCGCTGGCTTCGGGTGAGATCGACATGCTGGCACGTAACACCACATGGACCTTCAGCCGCGATGTCGACCTGAAGTTCGAATTTGCTGGCGTCAACTACTATGACGGTCAGGGTTTCATGGTTCCGAAAGCGCTGGGCGTAAGCTCGGCCAAGGAACTGGACGGCGCGACCGTCTGCATCCAAACCGGCACCACCACCGAGCTGAACCTGGCCGATTTCTTCCGTGCCAACAACATCAGCTACGAGCCGGTTCCGATCGAAACCAACGCCGAAGCGCAACAGCAGTATCTGGCTGGCGCATGTGACGTTTACACCACCGATGCATCGGGCCTGGCTGCAACCCGCGCCACGTTTGAAAACCCCGGTGATCACGTCCTGCTGCCTGAAATCATCTCAAAAGAGCCGCTGGGCCCGCTGGTCCGTCATGGCGATCACGAGTGGGGCGACGTTGTCCGCTGGACTCTGAACGCACTGGTTTCGGCTGAAGAGCTGGGCGTGACCTCGGCAAACATCGACGAGCTGAGCGCTGGCACCGACAATCCGGAAGTGAACCGTCTGCTAGGTACCGAAGGTACTCTGGGCGAGATGCTGGGTCTGAACGCAGATTGGGCAGCAAACGCCATCAAAGCGGGTGGTAACTACGGCGAAGTGTTTGCCAAGAACATCGGTGAAGAAACTCCGATTGGTCTTGCACGCGGCCTGAATGCCCAGTGGACCGATGGTGGTCTGCTGTATTCGCCGCCGTTCCGCTAAAATCCACGGGAAAGGGCGCGGGGCAACCTGCGCCCTTTTTCCATAAATAAGAAACACTCCCGGATGGATTGAGCGAAGATCAACTTCGCCGGCAAAAAACGGGATGCACGGGGAAAAACATAGGTCATGACGACTCTCACTGACCCGCCGAAGGAGCAGTTCCGGCTGTCCATGCTCCTTTACGATACGCGGTACCGATCAGCGACCATTCAGGTCATTGCATTAATCGGTTTCATGCTTCTGGCAGCCTGGATCATCTCAAATACCATTCAAAACCTTGAAGGGTTGGGAAAACCGGTCGAATTCGGTTTTTTTGCAGAATCCGCAAGTTATGACATTAACCAGCGATTGCTGGAATACACCTCACAGGACAGCCATCTTCGCGCCGCGTTCATCGGTTTGCTGAACACGCTTGTCGTTGCGGTTCTCGGGTGTATCACGGCGACGATAGTCGGCGTTTTTGTCGGCGTGCTGCGTCTGTCGAACAACTGGTTGGTCGCGCGCATCATGACCTTCTATGTCGAGATTTTCCGTAACGTGCCCGTCCTGCTTTGGATCGTTCTGGCCATGGCCATTTTGATCGAAGGCTTGCCGGCACCCAATGCGTTCCGAGGTGATAACCCAACGGCAACGATGGATCTGTTCAACACTGTCGCCGTTACCAATCGGGGTGTTTACATCCCTGAGTTTCTGTTCTCGCGTAGCTTGGGTGACATCCACTTGTTCGGTACATCAAGCCTTCGGTTTGATATATCGCTGGATCTGGTCGCGTTTCTGGTCGTTCTGGGTGGCAGCATCTTTACCATGCGCAAAGTGTCCGCCTGGGCCGCCGCCAAACAGGAATCAACCGGCGACCGTCCTAAGATCTGGCATATCCAGCTGGGCATTCTGTTCGTCCCGATGATCATACTGATGACTGCACTGGGCTTACACCTTGGATACCCGGAATTGAAAGGATTCAATTTCAGAGGCGGCACGCATATGCGCAACTCTCTGATCGCGCTATGGCTGGCTTTGTCGCTATATACGGCGGCCTTCATCGCCGAGATCGTACGCGCCGGCATTCTGGCTATTTCCAAGGGACAGACCGAAGCTGCGTCTGCGCTGGGCTTGCGTCCGGGTCGCACCATGCGGCTGGTTATCCTGCCTCAGGCGCTGCGTGTGATCATCCCGCCGATGATCTCGAACTATCTGAACCTGACCAAGAACTCGTCACTGGCGATTGCGGTCGGATACATGGACATCACGGGGACCCTGGGTGGCATCACCATGAACCAGACCGGCCGCGAGCTGGAATGCGTTCTGCTGCTGATGCTGGTCTATCTGGCCATCTCGCTGAGCATTTCAGCGGTGATGAACTGGTACAACAACCGTGTCAAACTGGTGGAGCGGTAATATGAGTGATGTTTCATTTGTCCGCACGGAAATGTTGCCGGAACAAGCCCCGCCAGCGTCCGAAGTCGGAGCAATCGGGTGGATCAGGCACAATCTGTTCTCAGGCTGGTTTAACTCGATCCTGACGTTGGTTTCGCTTTACGCGATCTGGTACGTTTTGTCGGGCGTTCTGCCATGGATCTTTCAGTCTGTCTGGAACGCCAACTCGCTGAACGAATGCCGCGAGATCATGATTGCCACTTGGGGTTCAACCCATGGCCATGCCTGCTGGGCGGTGATCAATGACCGCTGGTTGCAGTTGCTGTTCGGGTTCTACCCGAGCCACCTGTACTGGCGTCCGATTGTATCGCTGATCCTGCTGTTGGTCGCATTGGCCCCGGTTCTGTACTCGGATCGTGTGCCGTCCAAGATGCTGATCGTCACGGCGATCTATCCGTTCCTGATGCCATTCCTGATGTGGGGCGGCACCATTTGGGGACCGATCGCGGCAGCGTTGGGGTTTGTTGTCGGCTGGGGTGCCTACACCCTTGTCAGCAAACAACTGAGCGGTCTGTTTGGCTTGATTGCGGGCGTCGCAGCGTCGGTTATCTGGTGGCTGGTTCTGTCCAGCTATTTCGTCGGTGCCCTGGACTCGATCCTGCCAATCGGTATCGAAGCCGTACAAAGCCGCCAGTTCGGTGGCTTCATGCTGGCGATCCTGCTGGGTGTCGTGGCCATTGGTGTCTCGTTGCCGATCGGAATTGTACTGGCGCTGGGCCGTCAGTCCGACCTGATGATCGTCAAGTACCTGTGCGTGGGCTTTATCGAGTTCATCCGCGGTGTGCCGCTGATCACGCTGTTGTTCGTGGCCTCGCTGCTGCTGAACCTGTTCCTGCCGCCGGGCACCAACTTTGACATCATCCTGCGGGTGATGATCATGATGACCCTGTTCTCAGCCGCCTATATGGCCGAGGTGATCCGGGGTGGTCTGGCTGCCCTGCCACGGGGTCAGTATGAAGGTGCCGACAGTCTCGGCCTGAACTACTGGCAAGCACAGCGACTGATCATCATGCCGCAAGCCCTGAAAATCTCAATTCCGGGCATCGTGAGCACATTCATCGGGATCTTCAAAGATACGACACTGGTGTCGATCATCGGATTGTTCGACGTGATCGGACTGGCATCTGCCATCCGCGCCGACACCGCCTGGAACGGCATCTACTGGGAACTGTTCGCGTTTATCGCTGCGCTGTTCTTCGTCGTCTGCTTCTCCATGTCCCGTTACTCCATGTATCTGGAGCGCAAGCTTCAGACTGGCCACCATTAAGGAGTTCAACATATGTCTGAACTTGCAATTGACCGTCAAATCGATCGCTCGAAGATGCAGGTGAGCGACGAGGTCGCCATCGAAATCAACAACATGAACAAGTGGTACGGATCTTTCCACGTGCTGCGCGACATCAATCTGACCGTCAATCAAGGCGAGCGGATCGTGATCGCGGGGCCTTCCGGTTCCGGAAAGTCCACACTGATCCGTTGCTTGAACGCGCTGGAGGAACACCAGCAGGGCACGATCATGGTGGATGGGACCGAGCTGTCGAATGACCTCAAGAACATCGACAAGATCCGGTCCGAGGTTGGCATGGTGTTCCAGCACTTCAACCTGTTCCCGCATCTGACCATTCTGGAGAACTGCACGCTGGCCCCGATCTGGGTGCGCAAGACGCCCAAGAAAGAGGCGGAAGAGCGCGCGATGCACTTCCTGGAGAAGGTGAAAATCCCCGAGCAGGCGGATAAGTATCCCGGTCAGCTTTCAGGTGGTCAGCAGCAGCGTGTGGCAATTGCCCGCTCGCTCTGCATGATGCCGCGGATCATGTTGTTCGATGAACCGACATCGGCGCTGGACCCCGAGATGATCAAAGAGGTGCTCGACACCATGATCGAGCTGGCCGAGGAAGGCATGACCATGCTGTGCGTCACGCACGAGATGGGCTTTGCCCGTCAGGTTGCCAACCGAGTGATCTTTATGGATGCCGGTCAGATCGTGGAGCAGAACGAACCGGAAGAGTTCTTCAACAACCCGCAGAGCGAGCGGACCAAGCTGTTCCTCAGCCAAATTCTGGGTCACTGAACCCGGTTACCAATTCAGGAGAAGGCGGGGCTTTGGCCTCGCCTTTTTCTATTCCAGCAACTCGCGTGGAATAACAAACCCCTGCACATCGCCGCTGTGCCACCGGACGTCGGACCAATCCCCAATGTCAAAGCGGATCACAGTCGTTGCACAGGTCGGGTAGTCGTAGAACCGGGCGTGATCCGGTGGGTGCTTAACGATTTGGTTGGCAAAAGCGGCAATGCCGGGATTGTGCCCTAGCATCAAAACGGTTTGTTTCGTCGCGCCCGATAATTCAAGCAGCATATCTGCGGAGTCCGCATGATAAAGTGTTCGGTGAAAGCAAACGCTATCTGCCTGCAGACCCATCCTCTCCCACGTCTCGCGGGTTCTGACCGAACTTGAGCTGAGAACTTCATCCGGCAGCCAGTCGTTTTCACGCAGCCACGTCGCAATCGCCGGGGCCGACTTGCGCCCGCGCTTGTTCAGCGGGCGATCATGATCGGCAAGGGCCGGACTGTCCCAACTGGATTTCGCATGGCGTGTCAGGATCAGAGTGCGGGTCATGACGGGTGAAACGCTCTCATGTGATGTGCAGATTGTTCGGGATCACGCGCGGCGCCCGAGCTGAGAGGACAGGACAGCCGCACAAGACAACCGCCGGTCATGCAGGTTTGCCCTTCAGGAGTGGACAGGTGTCCATGGCACGTCGACACATCATAAAAATCCCGACTGTTCAGAGCGCCGACAGGGCATGTCTGGGTGCAGGGGGCGGCGCAGGTGGTGCAGGGGGACGCGTCAGGTGGAGCGGGTATGGGAATTTCGTTGATGAAATGCAACGCACCCCGGAACGAGATCATCATGCCGACCTCATCGTGCACCAAAGCGCCCACCGGGCTGCTGAACGTGCGTCCCGATTTCAATGCCCAGTCGATAAAGGGCGTATAGGGCGGGCCGCCAAACGGAAAATAGGCTGTTGCGGATAAGTCCTGTGCCATCTGCCCCACCACACGCGACGACCAGCGGTCGACCGGGTCCTTGCCTTGCCATTCAGGCGAGGATTTCAGGGCGGGCCAGAAAGCCCCCCCTGCACCCAACAGGATCAGCGTGCCGTCTTCCAACTGCTTGGCGTCTGTAACGCGAGGGTGCAGCACGCCCATGATGATCAGGCCAACGTCCTGTGCAGCCTTTTCGATATCAGCATAGCTAAGCGCTGCCGGGTCAGAGGAGGGGGGATGGCGTTTGGTCATGTCTCCTCCGCCAAAGGCTCAGTCCGGTCGGATCAGCGACCCTGCGCCGTGTTCCGTATAAAGTTCAAGCAAGACGGCATTGGGCGCGCGTCCGTCAAGGATAACCACGGCACGGACCCCGCTGTGCAGCGCGTCCAGAGCCGTTTCGGTCTTGGGTATCATGCCGCCCGCAATGGTGCCGTCCAGCGTCATCTCGCGGATCTGACCCGCCTTTAGTTCGGTCACGACGTCCCCGGCTGCGTTTTTGACGCCCGAGACATCGGTCAACAGCAGCAGTCGATCCGCCTTTAGCGCGGATGCAATAGCACCAGCGGCAGTATCCCCATTGACGTTGAAGGTTTCCCCGTTCCGGCCCGCACCCAGCGGGGCGATGACAGGAATTACATCATGGGCAAACAGGTCATGCAGGATTTTCGGGTTCATCTCTGCGGGACTTCCGACAAAACCCAGGGATTCATCGGTCTGATCACAAGTCATCAACTGCGCATCCTTGCCCGACAAGCCCACGGCCGAGCCGCCCTGGCCATTGATCGCCTGCACGATGCGCTTGTTCACGAGGCCGGACAGCACCATCTCAACTACTTCAACGGTTGCTTTGTCGGTGACACGCTTGCCGTTTACGAATTCGGACTGGATATCCAGCTTATCCAGCATCGCGTTGATCATTGGACCGCCGCCGTGCACGACAACCGGGTTCACCCCGACCTGACGCATCAGGACGACATCGCGGGCGAAGCTTTCCATGGCTTCGTCACTGCCCATGGCGTGGCCGCCAAGTTTAATGACGACAATAGCGCCGTCGTAGCGTTGCAGGTATGGCAGTGCGCTGTTCAGCGTTGCGGCGGTGGCGATCCAGTCCCGGTTCATGTCTCTTGTCTTCATGGCTGCAGTCCCTCTGGGAACCCGTGTTAGGGCCTTTGTACAGCTCTGCCAAGACCGGATCGCGCATAGGGCCGCACCGGTTGCCCGGATGCGGCTGTTTGTGTGTCAGCTTATCGCGCGTTTCATCGCCGGGATGTTGCTGATCAGCAGCAAATCGAAGGCCAGTACGGTCAGCAAGGTGAGGCCCACCAGCGGGAACGCCATCGCGGTGAACAAGCCGATCAGGACGGCCCCTTTCCACAATGGCAGTTCCGCTGGCATCGGCGGCGCGGCCAGACGTCCGGCCCGTTGGGGACGACGCTTTACCCACAACACAACGCCCGAGACGCAGACGAAGATGACAGACAGGCAGAACACCAGGTTCAGGACAAAGTTCCACATGCCCATCAGACCCATGTGAAACGGGATCCCAATGGCCATGGATTTTCCCATCAACGAGTAATCTTCATACCGGACATCCGCCAGAATCTTGCCGGTAAATTGGTCCACGTGGACAGTGCGGTCGTTCACCGGATCGGTCGAGTCGCTGCTCATGCTGTCGCGGTTCAGGGTCCAGACACCGTCCTCGCCGTTGGGATAGGCCACACGGAACCGGCCTGTCATGTCCAAAGCGGTGCCAAGGGCCACAAGCGCGTCGATATCGACCTGCGTGCTTTGTGGGACACCGTCGATCCCGGCCTCGGACCCAGAAGCGGGCATGGGCGTTTGTTCCAACGCCCATGGGACATCATTCTGGTGGCCGTGGTTCATGCTGGCGTGGATGTCATCGGACAGGGGGACATTGTCCCATTTTTCGGCTGGAAAGCTGCTCCATGGCTGAACGATCATACCGCCCCAGACGCCCGCCTAGGACAGGCCCGAGATCAGGAAGACTACCAATAGCCCGGACATCCAAAACCCAATCACAGCGTGCAGCGACCGCCACAATGCGCGGCCGCGTGCGCGCAGATTGGGCACAAAAGCGGCCAAGGTGTTTCCACGCGGCCACCACATGTAAAGACCGGTAATTACCAAAAGCAGGCTCAGCCCCGCTGCGATTTCAATAATGCGGTCTCCGGTCGTGCCAATCAGAAGGGTCGAGTGGATGTTGTCGGCCAGATCATACCATCCGGCGCGACGATCCCAGACCTGCAGAACCTCTCCGGCGTAAGGATCGACGGCGACAAGACGCTGACCTTCTTCGGTTTTGATGCGAAACACAGTGGCCAGATTATCAGCTTTCGGACCAATCCACTCGGCAACCGTGCCAGGCACCTCGTCAAGGGCGATAAGGGCCTGTTGCGAGGCCGGTAACGCTTGCCCGTGGACATCCACGGCGATTTTTTCGCCGTCGCGACCATCGAACTGAGTGATGAACATCATCATTAGTCCGGTTACTGCCAGAATGATCAGGAACGGGATAACGAAGATCCCGGCATAAAAGTGCCACCGCCAGGCGGCGAAATAGAATTTTTGCGCAGCAGTGTTCTGCGCCGGGGTATCCCCCAGGTTTTGGCTATCCAGTGCCATTTTTGTTCTCCGGATTCGATTACTGCCCCGCGCAGAGTGTGCACGGGTTCAAAAGTGTTGAGGTGAATCAGGAAGAGAAGGGTGGCCCCCGCGCATCATAGCGAGCGTAAAACCCGGCACTGCGATGGGTGAAATCACGATGGATCCAGCGTGGCTGGATTTTCGCCGTAAAGGGGACAATCTCGCCGACTGACGGCAGGTGTGTATCCGCCGTTAGGCCCGCGAATGGGCACATCGCGCGCGAATCCGTGTCATCGTGCACAGGATCGCCGGGGTTCAGGTCAACCCATTGTTCGACCGTTCCATCGCCAGTACAGATCACCAGCAGCACTTTCCCATCACTGCCCATCGCGGGCATCCAGCCCTGCGGGATCATGCCGGTCAGCACAACTGCCAGCAATGTAAGGATTGGGAAAATGCGGCCGATCTGGATCATTCCAGATGTGCGATGATCGAACGAAGGGTCGGAATACCGTCACCCTTTTCGGACGACGTCAGCACGATCTCCGGATATGCCGCCGGGTGCTTGGACAATGCGCCGCGAACCTGATCCAACACCTTCTGCCGGTCATTGGCCTTGACCTTGTCCGCCTTGGTCATCACGCACTGAAATGTAACAGCGCTGGAATCCAGCAGCCTCATGATCTCGGCATCGACCGGCTTCACCCCATGGCGCGAGTCAATCAGGACAAAGGCCCGTCGCAGGGTCTGGCGGCCGCTTAGATACTGTTTCAGCAGCCGCTGCCATTTTTCAACAACCTTCACCGGGGCGTTGGCGTAGCCGTACCCGGGCAGGTCAACCAGATAAAGCTCGGGACCTTGCGTGAAAAAGTTGATCTCTTGCGTGCGGCCCGGAGTGTTGGACGCGCGTGCCAGACCTTTGGTGCCGGTCAGTGCATTGATCAGGCTGGACTTGCCTACGTTTGAACGTCCGGCAAAGCAGACCTCAAGCCGGTCAGGGGTCGGCAGGCCGTTCATTGCGACCACGCCTTTGACAAACTCGGATTGTCCCGCGAACAATTTTCGACCACGTTCCAGCGCGAACTTGTCCGGGTCTTCGACCAGTGGGAAGGGAAGGGTGCTCATAACGCGTGAACCTTATCGCCAACTGAAATTGCGCCGCCCCGGACAACCTCGGCATAAACGCCGAAATCCTGATGACCCCAGCTGTTCAATGTGCCCAGCGTATCCGCATCGCGCACGCCGGTTTTCGGATTTGCCGTTGTCGCCAAACAGCGTCGGATTCGTTCTTTGACATGAAACACGGCCTCACCGATCTGTACTTCGCGATCCAGCCAGTCGAATTCTTCCCACAAGGGCAGGCCATCGAACCAGATATTGCCACGCCAGCGCTGGATCGACAGATCGCTGCCAAGCTTTTGCCCGACCGCGCGGTGCGATGCCATGTTGCACAGGCTGATCGAAGGGTAATCGCTGTCAGTCATGCCGCGACCCGGCACTCGGATGATCCGGGCTGACGCCGCCCGATCCGCAGGCATCAACGGCTGGACCCAGTCCAAAAAGACCTGCTGTTCCCCATCTGGATTAAAAGTCAGATCCGGACGATCCGGATGTGTCAGAGTTATCGTGTCGCCGTTCAGCCGGGCCGAGATAGCCATCAGTTGCGGTGCTTTCGCGCCGCGACTGAAATTGGCGCAAGGCACCCATTGAGAACCATCCGCCTTCGACGCCTCATGCGCGACTGCCCAAACGCGATCCCCGGGCATAGTCTGCCCGGGGGTCACTGATACGGTCTGGAGGGCCTCGCGACCATGACTTTTGATCGGATGCCGCCAGATATGGGTTACTTTAGCATTCATTTGTCGTCCGTTTTGGGCGTCCGCTTGAAGCCGGATTTGATATTGCCGAACACGTCAGGCTTATAGCCCTGACTACGCATGATCAGGTATTGCTGCGTAAACGTGATCGTGTTGTTCGCGATCCAGTAAACAACCAGTCCGCTTGCAAAGCTGCCCAACATGAACATGAAAACCCAAGGCATCCAGGCAAAGATCATCGCCTGAGTCGGGTCAGTTGGTGCCGGGTTCAGCTTTTGCTGCAACCACATCGAGATCCCCAACAGCAAAGGCAGGATACCGATGAAGATCAGTGCCATGAAGGTGTCTGGCTGCGGGCCGGCAAAGGGCAGCAAACCAAACAGGTTCATGATCGAAGTCGGATCAGGTGCGCTGAGGTCCTGGAACGGGCCAAACCAGGGAGCCTGACGCAGTTCGATGGTGACGAAGATCACCTTATACAGCGAGAAGAATATCGGGATCTGCATGAGGATCGGCAAACAGCCCGCGGCGGGGTTTACCTTTTCCCTCTTGTACAGCTCCATCATGCCTTGCTGCATCTTTTGGCGATCGTCGCCAGCGGCTTCTTTCATGGCCTCCATCTGCGGCTGAAGCTCTTTCATCTTCGCCATCGAGACATAGGATTTGTACGCCAGCGGGAACAGGATCGCCTTGATGATCAGCGTCAGGCCAATGATCGACCAACCCATGTTGCCGATCAGGGCGTTGATGTTGTGCAGCAGCCAGAAAATCGGCTTGGTCAGGAAGTAGAACCAGCCCCAGTCGATGCTGTCGACGAACTTCTGTACACCGTCAGCCTGATACTCGCGGATGGTTTCCCATTCTTTGGCACCCGCGAACAGTTGGGTGGTGACTTCTTCAGTTGCGCCGGGCGCGACAGTCAGCGTCGGCAGAACCGTTTCGGTCTGATAAATCTTGCGGCGGGCGTCATATTTTGCCGCAGCCTTGAATGCCGACCCCTCTGCAGGGATCAGAGTGGTCATCCAGTAGTGATCGGTAAAGCCGACCCAGCCACCTTCCTTGACCTGAAAGACTTCGGCTTGCGCACGCTCATTCGGGTCAATGTCAAAGTCGCGCACATCGCCATAGTCGATCTCGTCCAGAACGCCGTCAGCCATAACCATAACGCCTTCATGCAGGATGAAGAAGTTTTTCAGATCGGGCAGGTCGCCGTCTTCGCCAATGCCGTGACGGGCCAGGATGCCATATGGGGCCATGCCGATCTCGGCCTGGGTATTATTCTCAACCGACTGGGTGACGGTGAACATGTAGTCCTGGTCAACCTCAATAGTGCGGCGGAAGGTCAGGCCCTTGCTGTTGTCCCATTTCAGAGTGACCGGAGTATCGACCCCCAGGGTTTCGCCGTCTTCGACGGTCCACATCGTATTAGGGCCGGGGACGTCAGCGCCGGCGACGCCTGCGCCCGGTGCCCATCCGTACAAGGCATAGTAAGCCGATTCCGAACCAACGGGCGACAGCAGCTCGACAATGGGTGCGCCTTCTTCGATCGAAACTTTGTAATCTTTCAGGAACAGCTCATCGATACGACCGCCGGACAGGGACAGGCTGCCTTTCAGGCGCGGTGTTTCAATCTCGACCCGAGGTGCTTGGGCGTCGGGCTCGATCTCGGTGGCGTCTGCGGTTGCTTCACCAACTGTATTGGTGCCAGCAGCGCTTGGGGTCTGAACCTCTGTACCATCAGTCGCGCTGATCTCGGCAGATTCCGGTGCGGTCGTCGGCTCGGGCGGTGGAAACAGCACGAACCAAACCAGGATCACGAGAAAGCTGAGCGCGGTTGCGAGGATGAGGTTCTTGTTCTGATCGTCCATCGGGGACAGCCACCTTAAGCAGTGAAAGACACCCGCTGGGTTCAACAGAGTGCGGGCCCAAAGGTCAAGCGGAATCGCCCTGTAATTCATCACCGATTGGGGTTCTGTGGCGTTAATTCGCGCCTAAGGACGTGCCTGACGCCCGATTTTTGGCATTCCGTTGAGTTTGTTTTGATGTGCGGCCATCCAGTCCAACGTCTTTTCAAAGGGCATGGGCTTGCCAATTCCAAACCCCTGCACGTGGTCGCAGCCCAGTTGCGCCATCAGGGCATGCTCGCCTTGTGTCTCGATCCCCTCGGCCAGAGTTTCGACATTCAGCCGTTCCGCCATGGTCAAAATCGCGCTGACCAACTGTTGCTGGCTTGCGTCCCGATCCGCCTTTGCCACGAAGGACCGATCGATTTTAATGCGTGAAACGTCAAAGCGCTTGATCGACGCAATGGAGGCGTGGCCAGTGCCGAAATCATCGAGGTCAATGCAGCAGCCGAGCTTGGACATGCTTATTACGTTGCGGGTGATCACGTCATCGGGCCGCCTGGAAAACACTGTTTCAAGAATCTCGACGGTCAATCTGTCGGGCGTCAGGTCATTTTGATCCAGCTCCCATTTCAGACGGTCGATCAACGCCGGGTCGCGCAGCTCTTCTGACGAGAAATTCACGCCAATCCGGGGCACAACGACACCGGCAAGGTTCCACTGGCGCATGGCGGCGAAAGCGTGATGGCGCATCACCTGACCCAAGCGTTCCATCAGATCGGCTTGTTCTGCAAAAGGCAGGAAAACCGGCGGTCCCAGCACGCCTTTCTGTGGGTGTTCCCAACGGGCAAGCGCCTCGAACCCGGTAACGTGGCCGGTGTCGGTGGAAATCTGCGGCTGAAACCATGGGCGGATTTCACCACTATCCAAGGCCGCAATAAACTCGTTGCGCAGGTTGGCACGCACGCGTGCCCGCCGCTGCGTTTCAGATGAAAAGGCGCGGATGGTTGCAGGACCGTTCCTTTGTGCTTCGGCCAAGGCCGCGTTGGCGGCATCGATCCACTCGGCAAAGGTGATGTCGGGCAAAGTGGATTGCAGACAAAACCCGATTGAACATGACATGTAAACGCTGGTGCCATTTAGCAAGATTGGCTCATCGACGGCGGCCTGAATGCGCCCCGACATCTGAATGCAGGCCTCCAGATCCAGATTCTGCGCGGCGTGCAGGCCGATTGCGATCTTGCCCTGGTCCAGCCCAGTGGCAATGTCATGTGAGCGTATGACCGAAAGTACCCGGCTGCGGAATTGGTCAGCCATTACGTTCCCGGCCGCATTTCCGTGCAGATCAAGACATTCAGAAAACCCGTCCAATTCAACAATCATACAGGAGGCTTCGTGGCCAGTGCGCTGATTTTCCGCAAACAGCGTTTCCATCTGGGCCGCAAACCTGTCGAGAGGAAGGAGGCCGTTACCGTCTTTTTCCCGATTGCTGGCCTTGTGCGCGGTCGATACCGCGGCGAACACAAGCGGCAGGGTAAGTGCCACGACAACCAATGCCCGCTCACCACCAATCCAATACGCGGCCAGACTGATCGCAGGCGCGAAGGCCAAGGCGGGCGGGCCGCTTAGCACCATGGCAAGAGAGTCAAAAATTCTGCTTACTGAGATATGTTTCCACATCGGATCTTCGGGCCTCTACCTTGCGTTTGAAACGCTCAGGTCGACCCTAGGAAACCAATCTGAGTCACTCGTTAACGGAGCTGCGGAATTTCGCCCGAATTTTCGTCTTTTTCATTCGATTTGAGTGCAAGATTTTGAAAATCAAACAATTTTGGGTCCAAAAGATGCGACGGACGCGCATTTGTCAGGGCCCGGAACATCACTTGACGGCGTCCGGGGCTGTTCTTTTCCCACTGATCCAAAATCTGTTTGACCTGCTGACGTTGCAACCCATCCTGACTGCCGCAGAGGTCGCAGGGGATAATCGGATAGTTCATCGAGGTCGCGAATTTCTCGCAATCGGCCTCAGCCACATGGGCGAGGGGGCGGAAGACGAACAAATCGCCTTCTTCGTTCACCAGCTTGGGCGGCATGGTGGCCAAGCGCCCGCCGTGAAACAGGTTCATGAAGAACGTCTCGAGGATATCGTCGCGGTGGTGGCCCAGTACGACGGCCGAGCATCCCTCTTCCCGGGCAATGCGATACAGGTTGCCTCGGCGCAGGCGCGAACACAGGGCGCAAAAGGTGCGGCCCTGCGGAACCTTGTCCATGACGATGGAATAGGTGTCCTGATATTCAATCCGATGCGGAACGCCCATTCGTTCCAGGAACTCAGGCAGGACAGTGGACGGAAACCCGGGCTGGCCTTGGTCCAGGTTGCAGGCCAACAGATCAACCGGCAGCAGACCGCGCCATTTCAGCTCATAGAGAACCGCCAACAGGGTATAGCTGTCTTTGCCGCCCGAAAGACAGACCAGCCAGCGGGGTGGTTTGCCGTCTTTGTCATGCGCCGAAGCGTTCACCATCCCGTACTGCTCAATGGCCTCACGGGTCTGGCGCACGATGCGTTTGCGCAGCTTTTTGAACTCGGTGGTCGAGGGTGCGCCTGCAAAGAGCGGGTGGATATCGTCAGCTTCGTCAAACATGCGCTGCCCCTACAGCAGTTAAGCCAACCGGGCAAGTGGCCGGGTCAGCCCAGTCGGGCAAGCAGGGCGTCCGTGTCCAGCCCGGATACCGATCCGTGAATGCGACCGCTGTTGCCCAAAAGCCTTGTGGCGATGAACCCGTCTGCAACGGCCGCGGGTGCGCAACGCAATAGCTGAGCTGCTGTCAGCAGCAATGCAGTACGTTCGGCAAACCAACGGGCTTCACTCTCAGGCGGCAGCCCGGGCCACCGATCACGATGCGCCTTGAGCGCGGCGTCATAGCCGTGGTCGACACCCGTTGCTATATCCAGTTCGGCCTGCAGGACCCCAGCGGCCAGCTGGTCGCGAGACAGGCTGCGCAGAATGTCGAGACAGATCACATTACCCGACCCCTCCCAAATACCGTTCAGCGGTGCTTCGCGATACAGCAGAGGCAGGGGCGTGTCTTCGACATAGCCCATGCCACCCAGCACCTCCATTGCCTCAACGACTACGGCCGGGCATCGTTTGTTATTCAGGAACTTGGCCAGGGCGACACCGATACGGGCAAAGGCCTTGTTTTCGGGTGACTGGCCGTCGAAGGCCTGCGCGACGCGCATCCCCAGCGTCAACGCGCCCTCCCAGTCCAACACGAGATCCGCCAGAACAGCGCGCATCAGTGGTTGGTCGACCAACCGGCGCTGAAAAGCGCTGCGGTGGGTGACCCAATGATGCGCTTCGCTGAGGGCTGCGCGCATCAGGCCCGCCGGGGCCAAGGCCGTATCCAGCCGGGTGTGATGGACCATCTCGATAATTGTCCGAACACCCGCGCCTTCGTCGCCTAATTGGTAAGCCAGTGCATCGTGATATTCGATCTCGGACGAGGCATTGGATCTGTTGCCCAGCTTGTCCTTGAGCCGCATCAGGTGAATGGCGTTGCGTTCACCGTCCAGCCAGCGTGGTACGAGAAAACAGGTCAGCCCGCCCGGCGCTTGCGCAAGGGTCAGAAATCCGTCCGACATGGGGGCCGAGCAGAACCACTTGTGCCCGCGCAGACGCCAGTGCTCGCCGTCTCGAGTCGCGATGGTGGTATTGGCGCGCACGTCCGAACCGCCCTGTTTTTCGGTCATCGCCATGCCCAAAGTGGCGCTGGATTTTTGTTCGACCGGTTTCGTCGCCGGATCATAGTTGCGCGCCATGAGCTTAGGCCGCCACACGGAGGCGATCTGTTCATTTGCAGCAAGAGCCGGGATTGCTGCGTAGGTCATGGTCAATGGGCAGCAATGGCCGGGCTCAATCTGGCTGGCCAGATACATCATCGCGGCGTGGGTTGTGTGGCCGCCGGACTGACCGTCCCAGGCCAAAGCCGCATAGCCGGCGGATTGGCTGATCTGCATCATCTCATGATAAGCGGGATGAAACCGCACCTCGTCCAAACGCCTACCGCCCTGATCGAACAATCGAAGTTCGGGGAGGTGCCGATTGGCCTCACGCCCCAACTCGCGGGTTTCCACCCGTCCCAAAGTTTCCCCGTAAGCCGCCACAGGCGCTTCGCGACCGCCCGTGAAATGCACGGCGTTTCGCAGAACGGGATCTGAAGACCAGAGATTAGAATCCGCGCGCACAGGCGGCTGATTCAATACGTCATGTGTCGGCAGGGAATGGCGGGCGTCGGATGTCATCTGAACCTCGGGCAGTACGGGTTCAAGTGTTCAGCGCATGTCCGAATGGGTCAAGGCTGACGGAGGGTCATAAAGATCAGCTGTCGTCTTCCTTGCGGTTGGGTACGGGGTCGTACCCATCGCCGCCCCAGGGGTGGCATCGGCCAATCCGCCGCGCAGCCAGCCAGCTTCCCTTGATGGCTCCGTGCTTTTCCAGTGCTTCCAGCGCATAGGCCGAGCAGGTGGGCTGGTATCGGCAATTGAAGCCAACCCAGGGACTGAAGATCAGCCGATAAGCCCTGACAGGCAGTGCCACGATATGAGAGAAGAGGGTCATTTCCGCCCGCTGTGCACTTTGCGAAGCGCATAGCGCAGATCGTCCAAAAGTGCCTCATAGGGACGCGCGGCTGTGGTTTCGGCCCTACCAATCAGGACGTAATCCCACCCGTCATGGCCATTGACGGGCAGAACAGCCCGGGCGGCCTCGCGCAACCTGCGTTTGGCGCGGTTGCGTGCTACGGCATTGCCAACCTTTTTGGAACAGGTAAAGCCAACCCGAATTCCTGCTGCTTCATCCGGGGTACGTTTGCGAGCCTGCACCATCATCGAGGATGTGCCCTGCCTGCGGGCACGCGCTGCCTTAAGGAAATCAGATCGTTTCCTGAGAACGGTCAAAGATTCAGGCGCGCAAACGGACGCCGCCGGGGGCGTTTCCCCGGGCTGGTTCTTACCATCCTCAGGGGCCTCCGGCGGCGTCATGTTCATAACCTGATCGGTGAGCGGTTTACGCGCTCAGCGACTTGCGACCGCGTGCGCGGCGCGAGTTCAGGATTTTGCGGCCGGCCTTAGTGGCCATGCGCGCGCGGAAACCGTGGCGGCGTTTGCGAACCAGGTTCGAAGGCTGATAGGTGCGTTTCATCGCTCCGTCTCCATTAAATGCGGTCGGGTGCAGCGCGGATTCGCCTGCCCGTAGTGTTCGAAGCCCGTCCTCTACTGGGTAGTGGGTGGTAAGTCAAACCCCTAGGTGGGGGTTTTCGCGCCTTTTGCAACAATTCTGTAATCGGGGCGGGCAAAAGGTTTCAAAATGGCAGGTTTATCGCCCCAAACCCTCACATTCCCTACCAAAAACATCAAGGCAGCGTGAGCCCCCTGTTGCGAGGGCCGCAAGCAGCGCATGTTGGGGTCAGAATGAAACGTAGTAAACCGGACAGCCTCATGAGCGAAACGACTCAGGCGCCGCGCAACGGATTGGCGCGGCATATTCCATTGCTGGTGATTCTCACCGTTGCGGCGGTGGGATTTTTCACGCTGGGTGATTATCTGACCTTTGAAACCCTGCGAGACAATCGTGAGGCGCTATTGACCTGGCGCGACGCCAACTATTGGGCAATGGCGGCAGCTTTCGTTGGTATTTACATTGTCATCGTCGCGTTTTCGCTGCCGGGTGCCGCAGTGGCGTCAATGACCGGCGGGTTTCTTTTCGGCCTGTTCGCCGGAACCGTGTTCAACGTGTTTGCGGCAACCATCGGAGCCTCTGCAATCTTTCTGGCGGCGCGCTGGGGGTTGGGCGAATCCTTGACCAAACGGCTTGAGTCCTCGGAAGGGACGATCAAGAAACTGAAAGACGGGTTACGCGAGAATGAGATCTCGGTGCTGTTTCTATTGCGTCTTGTTCCCGTTGTGCCGTTTTTTGTGGCCAACTTGGTGCCTGCACTGGTTGGCGTGAGGTTCCGCAATTTCCTGATCACCACCGCGCTGGGCATTATCCCGGGCGGTATCGTCTACACGTGGATCGGTGTCGGGCTGGGTGGTGTGTTCGATCGGGGCGAAACACCTGATGTATCGCTGTTATGGGAACCATTTGTGATTGGCCCGATCATCGGTTTGTGTGTGCTGGCCACGTTGCCAATTGTCATCAAATCCTTGCGTGGCCGAAAGGACGGCTAAAATCATGCGAGAATTGAAAACCGATATCCTGGTGATTGGCGCCGGGTCCGGGGGGCTGTCAGTCGCTGCGGGCGCCAGCCAGATGGGGGCCGATGTGATCTTGCTGGAAGGTCACAAGATGGGTGGCGATTGCCTCAACTTCGGCTGTGTCCCTTCCAAGGCCCTGATTGCCAGCGGCAAGGCAGCTTACGGCCAGGCACATTCTGCCGCGCTGGGCGTGGCTGACGTGGTACCGCACGTCGACTACGCCGCCGCCAAGGACCACGTTCACGATGTGATCGCTCAGATCGAGCCGATGGACAGCCAGGAACGGTTTGAAGGTTTTGGCGTGAATGTGATCCGGGAATTCGGCAGCTTCGTCTCTCCGACACAGGTGCAGGCGGGCGACAACATGATCACCGCACGGCGCGTGGTGATCGCGACGGGCTCGTCACCGTTGGTACCGCCGATTCCGGGATTGAATCAGGTGCCATTCTATACCAATGAGACGATCTTTGACCTGCGCGACAAGCCTGAACATCTTTTGATTATTGGTGGCGGACCGATCGGGATGGAGATGGCGCAAGCGCATGTCCGGCTGGGCTGTAAGGTCACGGTTGTCGAAGGCCTGAAGGCGCTAGGCAAGGATGACCCCGAGGCCGCCGCGGTCGTTTTGGACAGCTTGCGCGCCGAAGGGGTGGTTGTCCATGAAGAGGCTATGGTCGCCCAGATTCGCGACAACAAAGGGGCCATAGAAATTGTGACCGAGACGGGTGAGATCTATTCGGGGTCTCATTTGTTGTTGGCCGCCGGGCGTAAGGCCAACACAGACCGTTTGAACTTAAAGGCTGCCGGGATTGAACCAACCCGCAACGGGATCAAGGTCGATGACGCGCTGCGCACGACGAATCGCAGAGTTTACGCCATTGGCGACGTCGCTGGTGGTCTGCAATTCACTCATGTCGCTGGATATCACGCAGGGATCATCATCCGTTCTGCGTTGTTTGGCCTGCCCTCGAAGGCAAAAGCCGCACATATCCCTTGGGCGACCTACACCGACCCGGAATTGGCGCAGGTGGGCCTGACCGAGGCTCAGGCCCGTGAACAACATGGTGACAAGGTCGAAATCGCGCGCTTTGACTATCACCATAACGACCGGGCAATCTCTGAGCGGAAAACCAAAGGGTTCATTAAGGTCATGGTCGTAAAGGGTCGGCCTGTGGGGGCCACAATCGTAGGGCATCAGGCCGGAGAGCTGATCAACTTGTGGTCGCTTGCGTTGGCCAATAACCTGAAGATGGGTCAGATTGCTGCGATGGTTTCGCCCTATCCGACGATCGGAGAGCTTAACAAACGGGTGGCGGGTGCCTATTTCTCGCCAAGGCTGTTTGAGAATCAGATGGTTAAACAAGTGGTCAGGTTCGTCCAACGCTGGATGCCCTAGCCAAGAAGGGAGAGCAGATTGAATTCGCTGTCGGGCCGATTTCTGATCCTGACGACGGTCTTCGTGATGTTGGCCGAGATTTTGATCTTTGTTCCTTCAATCGCGCGCTTTCGCGAAGACTTTCTGCTGAACCGGCTTGAGCGCGCGCAGATCGCGTCATTGGCGCTGCTGGCTGACGATATGCTGGCCGAAGACCTTGAGGCCGAACTGCTGGCCAACGCTGGTGTCTATAACGTCGTGCTACGCCGCGACGAGGTGCGCCAGCTTATGCTGTCTTCGCCGATTCCAGAACAGATCACCAAGACCTACGATCTGCGCGACGCAGGGCCTTGGGTGTTGATCCGCGACGCGCTGGCGCGACTGTTCACTACTGAGAACGAAGTTATCCGCGTTATTGGCGAACCCGTCAAAGGGGCAGGTCTGCTGATTGAAGTCACCATAGAAAGCATGCCGCTGCGAATGGCGATGACCGACTATGGTCTGCGAATTCTGGGGCTGTCTTTTGTCATCTCCATTATCACCGCGTTCTTTTTGTTTTTGGCTGTGCGCGTCGTTTTGGTGAAACCGATCAAAAGTGTTGTTGGTTATATGCAGCGCTATGCAGGGGCGCCCGAAGACGCACGAGGAATCATCTCGCCGAACTCCAAAGTGACCGAACTTCGCGAGGCCGAGGAAGCATTACAGCAATTGCAGACCGAGCTGACGCAGGCCTTGAAGCAACGTGAACGGCTGGCGCAGCTGGGCGGCGCGGTGGCCAAGGTCAGCCACGATTTGCGGAACATACTGACTTCGGCACAGTTGTTCACCGACCGGATTGAGACCAGCGATGATCCCTTGGTGCGGCGTATGGCGCCCAAGCTGGTGAACTCGATCACACGGGCAGTGTCGTTGTGCGAAAGCACGCTGGCCTTCGGACGCGCAGAAGAACCCGCGCCGACACTGACCATGGTGCGCATGCACGATGTCGCCGCAGATGTCGTCGCCAGCGAACAGCTGGCTGTTGCAGATGCCTGCGTCGAGATCGTGAACGACGTACCCAAAGACCTTGTGGCCCGGGCAGACCCAGAGCAGATATTCCGTGTCATGATGAACCTTGTGCGCAATGCGCGTCAGGCCTTAGTGGCATCCGGGAAGCCGGGAAGCATCACGATCGCCGGCTGCGAGTATAAAGACGACTGGTGCGTCGAGATCAGGGATGACGGCCCCGGATTACCGCCCAAAGCACGTGAGAACCTGTTCACTCCATTTCAGGGTGGGGTGCGTAAGGGAGGCTCTGGGCTGGGGCTTGCCATCTCGCAGGAGCTGGTGCGTGGGCATGGCGGAGACCTGATACTGGCGCATACCGGGCCCGAGGGGACAACCTTTGAAATCAGGCTTCCGCGGGGCGATGGGACTTTTTGAAAACTTTTTGAAGAATCGACTTGCGTGTCCCGAACACCGGGTCTAAATACCGCCTCACCAACGCGGACCGATAGCTCAGCTGGATAGAGTACTTGACTACGAATCAAGGGGTCGGGGGTTCGAATCCTCCTCGGTCCGCCACTTGGTGATTTCCTCGAATTATGATGAACCACACTAGGTTGTTTAAACCTTTGAGATTTATAGGTGTAGCAGCACTGGCGGGTTTCATTGGATTTTACCCGATTGCGTCAGTATACTCTCATTGAGTGGTATATTTTGTGGTATTTTCATGGCTGCGCTCAGCGGGAAGCTGACAAAGAAGCTGGTAGAGAATCTGGGCTCGGGTCGGCATGGCGACGGTTCTGGTCTGTACCTAGTTGTCGATCCCTCGGGCGCACGACGCTGGATCGTGCGCGTAACGGTCAAAGGGCAGAAAAACCGCAAGGGCGCACCGCTGAGAACGGATTTTGGTTTGGGTGGCGCAGATGTTGTCACTTTGAACCAGGCTCGAGAAAGAGCCCTCGAATATCGTCGGATTGAGCCTCCCCAACTGAACTGGTCCACCGTTATGTTTAGGAAACGGAGGACCACGAATGGCAAACAAGCGACCGAAG
>NZ_JBXWNI010000020.1:0-49752 GCF_059610285.1 Ruegeria sp. YTSA072
CGGCACCTTGTCAAAAGCGTCAGGCGATGGGTCACATCCGTCTTCAAGCTCCTGAGCCAAGCGGAGGAACATATTTTTCCGACCCCGGCTCAATCCACCTTTACAACCATTTTCCCAAAGTTTTCTCCGGCCAGCAGTTGGTTAAATGCAGCCGGAGCATTTTCAAGACCTTCAACCACATGCTCTTTATACGTAATTGAACCGTCCTTCAGCCATCCTGTCATGTCCCTAACAAACTCGGCGTAAACCTCGGGGCCGAAATTGTCGAAAATTATGAAACCCTGCATTTTGACCTTCATCCGCAACAAGGTACCCATGATCACCGGGCCCATATCCGGTCCGTCCGGCAAACCCGGCAAGTTGTACCACGCCACGACGCCGCAGACCGGAACACGCGCAAACGGATTCAAAAGCGGTAAGACCGCATACAGCACCTTGCCACCGACATTCTCGAAATAGACATCAATGCCGTCAGGGCACGCGTCGCGCAATCGTGCCGAAAGATCCGCCGCGCGGTGATCCACACAAGCGTCGAACCCAAGGTTCTTTACCACATGTTCGCATTTTTCCGGGCCACCCGCGATACCCACCACGCGGCACCCTTTTAGCTTTGCGATCTGACCTACGGTTGCGCCCACCGGTCCAGCCGCAGCCGCCACGACAACGGTTTCACCGGGTTTTGGTTCGCCGATCTTCAGCAGCCCCGCATAAGCTGTGTAGCCGGGCATTCCAAGGATACCCAACGCCCAGGACGGATTGTCCGGCGCCTTGCCAAGATTGACGACCTGCTCACCAGTTGAGATCGCATAATCCTGCCAGCCACTCGTGTTTAAAACGTAGTCTCCGGCTTCGTACCCTTCGAGGTTCGATTCCACTACCTGCCCCACAACCTGAGCCGTCATGACACCACCGATCGGAACCGGTTCAGCGTACGATTTCGCGTCGTTCATACGGCCCCGCATATAAGGGTCCAGAGACAGGTACACTGTGCGCACCAGCATCTCTCCGTTGCCGGGTGTTGGAATGTCTGTGATTTCAAGCCGCAGCGTGTTGTCGTCCGGTTGTCCGTTGGGGCGTTCAGCAAGAACTATGCGACGGTTGGTGTCGGATGCTTGGGGCATTGAAATCTCCTGGAAAATGAATGGGGCGCAGCGCAACCAAGCAAGATTGTCAAAAACTGTCCAGTCAAAAAACCTAAACACCTAGCGCAGGCACCGATTGCGCGATTCCACGCCACCCATTGGTGTCGTCACTTTTTCCGCCGTTCGGTTGCTCATCCCTAGAGTTAGAAGCAGGCCGCATCGCAGAATTCATCGAGCGTCAGCTACAAGCATCACCGATATCCCCCTTCTAATCATTGCCAAGCGGTGTGGCTTCGCATTCGCTTCAACTTGAGCGGTATCTTCATGCGAAGCGGTAACTAGTTTAGAACGCGCAAACAACTTGGCAATGCCAATAGCACAAATCAGAATTTGAACTTCAATGTGAGTTTACACTCTTGAGCCGAACGTCACTCTCGCTACAAGTTATAACTGGGTAGTTTTTGTTTGTAGCTGTTCTTTACCGAGACATTGTGAGGAATAGTGCAATCTCCGGACATCAATTGACAATTTGGTGATGCCTCGGACGCGTTAACAAATGGGATTCAAATCTGGGACAAGCATGATTCATGCTAGTATCTGTGATCGAGACCAGCTTGGCACGATACCTAATGAAGGACGAAGAATGGGCGTTCTTTGAGCGCATTATCCTAGCTGCCCACGCGCCGGACGGGCGCAAACCCACCAACAACCGCCGTATTCTTGATAGCTTTTTGAATAGCTCGGATAGGTGCACCATGGGGTGATTTGCCGGACCAGTTCGGCAATTTGTCGAACCACCACCGCCAGTTCCGACGCTTTAAGCTGGCAGTGCTTTGAGAAGAGATCATGAACTCCTTGAACCAAAGTGGGGCGGTGCCGGACGCCCTGCAAACGCTCGATAGGACCATAATCTGTGCCCATCATCAGGCAGCGGGCGCTAAAGAAGAATCCGCGACAGGGTTTCGGCTGCTCAAGAGGTGGCTTCACGACCAAATTCCACCTCCTGACCAACGCGCACGACCTGCCCATGAGGACAAAAACCACGCTAGGTCAGCCATCAGACTATCTTGGTTTTGATTTGGTCACAGCGGAAGCTTTCTGGGTTTCGAAATTTGCCAACATGACCCAGTGCTATAATTCAACACCAATGAAGGACTTTGATAGCACACAGGCTTACTACAATTCTGTCCGCTGATATGGTCGGATAATCTCAGTTAATGGCAGCCGACAAACTAGGAGTCGTCGGACAATTGAGAACCCGTCGTCGGGTTCTCGCGCCATTTCCAGATCAAAAGCCAGAAGTGTGCCTTTCGCTCCAAATCAAGGAGTTGGCGCCAGGAGGGGCGGAATTTCTTTGGTTTTGAGTGGTTTTCCAACAACTATCATTTTTTGCAGTTTATGCGTAGATTTCAGATTACAATTTATTAAAGCGTTCGAGCAGGTGCTCCGATTTTTTGGAGAGTGACATTGAAATCAATACTAGGCCTTATCGCGCTATGTGTTGCGGCGCTCTGTTCTTCGCAAAGGGCGCAAGCTGCAGAGGGAGGCATCGAGACCTACCTTCTTGGCAGCCGTGACAGCATGTCGGGCATCCTTCCGCCTCCCGGAACATACCTAAATAATGATTTTGTTTATTTCAGTGGCACTGCTCCCAGCATGGCTTCGGGCGGTGTGGTCGTGACGGACCCTGATGTCGAAGTATTTACTTATAAATTCAATTTCACACATGTTTTCGACGCGCAGTGGGGCAATACGCGATTGGGTCTCAATTTCAATTTGCCCTACGTTTCGGCAAACGGGCAGTATTCTGGCGACCTCAGCTCGGGGTTTTCCGGAACCCTCAACGATGACGGCGAACATGCCTTTGGTGATATCGTTATTTCGCCTCTCTTAAACTGGAGCAAAGGCAAGTTACACACAACATTGGCCTTACAGTTCTTTCTGCCCACTGGCCACTATCAGACGACGCAAATCAACGTCGCAAACCGGTCGATTGACGCCCTGAATGCCGGAAAAAACCGATTTGCATTTGACCCAACCCTGTCAATGACCTGGTTCGACCCGACCACGGGATGGGAGTATTCAGGATCGTTTGGCGTCACCTTCAGCGCCGAGAACGACGCAACCGACTATCAGACCGCGCCCGAGGCGCATTTTGAAGGCACGGTCATGCGGCATTTACCCAACAAGCTTGCCCTTGGTGTGACCGGCTATGGGTATCATCAAATTGGCGATGACAGCGGCAGCGGGGCGGATGGGATCAAACAATTGCTTGGCGCTGATAGTTTGGAGGCCAGTGTTTATGGGCTGGGCCCGATCGTCACCTGGTCAACCCAGGTCGGCCAGACACCGATTTCAATCAAGGCAAAGTACATAAAGGAGTTTGGGGCCAAACGTAGATTTGAAAGCGACAAGGTCTGGATGACCGTTGGATTGGTGTCCTGATGAGGTGTGTTCCGTCTATTGTCCTGATGGCTGTCATTCCGGCCTCTGCGATTGCACAGCAGGGCAATCAGACATTGGCCGGCCAAGCCAGCGACCCGACCGCGTCCTTGATGTCGTTTCAACTGCAGAATTTCTATTCACCTTCTTTGCACAATGCGAACGGGGCACTGAACGTTACCCAGTTTCGCGCCGCCATTCCGTTTCAGTTGGGGGGGATCAGTAACATTGCCCGCCTGACACTTCCCTCAGTTACGTATAACTCAAATGGCGACACCGGGATTGGCGATGCCACCCTATTCAATCTGGCAGCCTTTGACCGTTCGTGGGGCCGTTATGGGATCGGTGTCGTGGCCCTGCTGCCAACGGGTGCTGATGGTGTCAGCGCCGAAAAATGGGGGTTGGGGCCAGCGCTTGGTTTCGTGGCGCGGCCTGGGTGGGGGCTTGCAGGGCTATTCAATCAGAACATTCTGACCCTAGCCGGCGACAACACGCGACCGGACGTTAATATTTCGACTCTGCAACCCATCGTCAGCTACACGCTTGATCAGGGCTGGTTGGTCGGCACATCTGACATGACTGTTGTATACGATTGGGACCGATCAGAATTCACCAGCCTGCCGATTGGGCTGAAAGTCTCGAAGTTGAGCAAACTCGGCGGTGTCCCGGTTCAGTGGCAGCTGAGCTATGAGCGTAATTTCCATGATACCGGCACCGGGCCACAAGACACGATTGGCCTGACAGCAAAGCTGTTGGTGCCGAAATGACGATGGGCGGATATTTGAACGAAAGGGTTTGAGATGACCATGCATTTGACTCTGGCAACTGCACTTGCGGTGTTACTTACGTTACCCGCGCTGGCGCAGGATACGGCCTCGGCTGACAACGCGGCTGGTGACCTCAAGGGGCAGCCTTATTCTCCCAATGCCAACCGGGGATTTCCGACCAGGGTCCTGTTCGGTGATACGCATGTCCATTCGGCATTGTCGGCGGACGCAGGTGGCGGCGGCACGACTTTGATGCCGCGAGATATGTACCGGTTCGCCCGGGGCGAGCAGGTGATGTCGAACACCGGGCAACCCGTCAAGCTTGAGCGTCCTTTCGACTTTTACATGCTGACTGAACACACCGATGGCATGGGGGTGATTACCGACATCAAAATAGGTGCGCCAAATATCATGGCGGACACACAGGGCAAGAAGTTTCACGAGGCGTTCGCGAAGGGCGGTGACGACGCCAAACAGGCTAGCATCGACCTGATCGCGCAATTCAGTCAGGGCACGTTGAGCCAGGCGTTGCTGTATCAACCCGGGATGCTAGGCTATGACAATACCTGGCGCGATCTGGTACAGGCTGCAGAAGAATTCAACGACCCGCATGTCTTTACTGCGATGATTGCTTATGAATGGACCTCGTTGACCGAAGGCAACAACCTGCATCGCAATGTCATCTTTCGCGATGGACCTGAGAGGGCGTTGCAAGTGGTTCCATTCCTGATGGCGCCTCCAATGGGCAGCCCGGATCCCCGCGATTTGTGGAAATGGATGCAAAGCTATGAGGACAAGACCGGAGGGGACGTGCTTGCTATTCCGCACAATCCGAACCTCAGCAACGGCATCATGTTTGCGCTGAATGACACGTTGAACGACAACGCGCCTTTTGATCGAGAGTATCTGCAAACCCGGCAGCAATGGGAAAAGCTGGTCGAGATTGGCCAGACTAAAGGAGACAGCGAAACCCATCCGATGCTGTCCCCGACAGATGAATTTGCCGAATACGAACGGTGGGATTGGGCCAATCTGGATATCTCCGAAGCCAAGACGCCTGAGATGCTCGCCACGGAAATGGTGCGCAATACGCTAAGAAACGGCCTGGTTTTTGAGCAATCCGATGGGATCAACCCCTTCAAGCTGGGCTTTGTGGGTGGTTCGGATATCCACACCGGGCTGACCACGCAGCTGGACAACAACTTCTTTGGCGCCTTTACTTGGATGGAGCCGTCAAAAACCCGCGCCACCTCGGTGGCCAAAGGGAATGCGGATTTGGGAATTTCCTATAAGGGTTGGCAATATGCCACTCCGGGTCCGACGGCCGTCTGGGCCACTGAAAACACCCGGGCGGGGATCTTTGACGCGATGGAACGGCGCGAGGTCTATGCGACCACGGGCCCGCGCATCACAGTGCGGTTCTTCGGCGGAGACTTCGTGGCCGACGACATCAAACACCGCGAGTTGGCACGGATCGGCTATTCAAAAGGTGTCCCGATGGGTGGTGATCTGGCGGGAAGCGATGCACCGTCTTTCCTTGTTTACGCCCTGCGTGATCCGATTGGCGCTAACCTGGACCGCATCCAGATTATCAAGGGCTGGGTTGATACAAACGGCGAGACCCATGAAAAAATCCATGACGTGGTTTGGGCCGGTGATCGCACGCCCGGTGATGACGGTAAATTACCAGCCGTCGGAAATACCGTCGATCTGAGCATCCCAAGCTGGACCAATGATATTGGCCGGGCCGAACTGGGTACCGTGTGGACTGATCCGGAGTTCGACCCCTCGCAGCACGCATTCTACTATGCCCGTGTTATCGAAATCCCGACGCCACGCTGGACCGCCTATGATGCGGTTCGCTTTGATGTCGACATGCCCGATGAGGTCAAGATGATCACGCAAGAGCGCGCCTACACCTCGCCGATCTGGTACACACCTGAAGGATGAAGCCGATGAAAACACTTATTATTGCGACATCCACCTTGGCGCTTTCGACTATGGCGTTGGCGGAACCCAACCCAATGCGTAACGCATACTTTGGCGAGACCCATATGCATACGGCACTGTCGCTGGATGCATATATAGGTGGTGCACGGCTGATGCCGTCTGACAGCCTGCGCTTTGCCAAGGGCGAGTCAGTCTTGGTAAATGGGCGTCACAAACAATTGTCGCGCCCGCTCGATTTTGCAGCGGTCAGCGATCACGTGGAATATCTGGGCGAGATGTATTCGACGATATTCCCCGAGGCACCAGGATACGAGCAGGAAGATCTGCAACAACTACGCAGCTTGGAAACGCTGAAAGACAAACAGGATTGGTTCTACAAGTACGTCATCGCCAACAATCGCGGTGAAAATCCTACCCACCCACCTTTCTATCAGGGGCCTGAGACCACCAAATCCGGTTGGCAGATCATCATCGATGCCGCCGAGGAACACAATGATCCGGGCAGTTTTACTGCCTTGATTGCCTTTGAATGGTCCGCAGCGCCGAACGGTGGCAACATGCATCGCAACGTGATCTTCCGCGATAGCGTGGTCCCGGACCTTCCGATGTCCAGCTATGATTCCAACAAGGTCGAAGACCTCTGGGACTGGCTGCAAAACGCACAAGACAACGGATCAACACTTTTGGCGATCCCGCATAATTCGAATGCGTCAAAGCAGCAGATGTTTCCCGAACTCAACAGTTTTGGCGAAGCACCGGACAAGGACTGGGCCAGCACCCGGCAGGCTTGGGAGCCGCTGATCGAAATGATGCAGATCAAGGGTAATTCTGAAGTACACGAAGCATTCTGGCAGGCGGATGAGTTCGCCGGTTTCGAAAACGCGAATTCCATTCAGAAAAACTCAAACCGGTATTTCCACAAGCGCGACTTTGTGCGCGAAGGGTTGAAACTGGGACTGGCGGCCCAACAGGAGTTGGGCGTAAATCCCTACAAATACGGGTTCATCGGCGGTACTGACAACCATAACGGTCTGATGTCTGATCTGGCCGAAGATGACTTTATCGGCGGTCACGGTCCCGAAGATGGCAGTGTTGATCGACGTCGCGAGGGTGGGGTTGGCGGTTGGATCGACGGGATCGACCTTTCGATTGGTTCACTTGCGGGTGTCTGGGCCGAGGAAAACACCCGAGCCTCGATTTGGGACGCGATGAAACGGCGTGAAACTTTCGCTACATCCGGGCCTCGGGTCAAAGTGCGGATGTTCGGTGGCTCGGACCTTGCGGACAATCCGACCGATCCCGTTGCAATGTTGGAAGATGGCTATGAAAACGGCGTACCGATGGGTGGTGATTTGATTGGAGACAAAGCGCCCACTTTCACCGTATATGCGCAAAAAGACCCGGACGGCGCTAATCTGGATCGCATCCAGATCATCAAGGGCTGGGTCGACGCGACGGGGGAGATCCACGAAGAGATCATCGACGTGGCCTGGTCCGGTAATCGCGAGATCGCCGCAGATGGCCAACTTCCTTCGGTGGGCAATACTGTCGATCTGAAAACTGCACTGTATACGAACGACATTGGCGCCCCGACATTGATGGGCAGTTGGACTGACCCCGGTTTCGACCCAGAGCAAGGCGCGTTCTATTATGCACGTGCTATCGAGATTCCGACGCCTAGGTGGTCGACGTATGATGCCGTTCGTTCTGGCCTTCCTTTGTTTGAAGAAGTCCCAGCCACAATTCAGGAACGCGCCTGGGGCTCGCCAATCTGGTATTCACCCGCCGGATAAAGCACTTTATGAAACTTAGAAATAACCGCGTAGGAAAAGTGCACAACAAGCGCAATGCACCGCTAAGTCTAAATCTTGACGAAGCGCACTGGTGCTGAGGCAGCCAACGTTCTTAGTTCGCAACTTACGGCGGCTTTGTTCGTAGTGCTGTCGCTCACGATCTCAATGAGCCAAGTCAAATGGCCGTCAACATCACGGATTCACTTCTCTTGTTCTTAGCGGTTACCTGAAAAAGGGCAACAAATCCATCGAGAACGGATGCTACCTTATTGGGGACACAAGGGAGCGGGACAAAAAAGGTTGAATCACCTTCGTGGGGCGGAACGAAGACTTTATCACTTCTTAGGATTATCGCATCGGACCGTTTGACGTTGAAAGCGCTCTGATCAACATCCCTCTGTTACGGAAACGGCGGTCGTGGGCGTGCCGGACAAGGATCGGACGGAAATTGCGAAAGCCGTAGTCGTACTGGCGGAGGGCACAGAAGGCAGTGAAGACACCCAGCGGCAAAATTCAAAGGTTCCTGCTTCGACAAGCGAGTGTCGGATCCACGTGATCGAGCCTCTCGAAGTCAAGCCCCCTCGTTCAGCTACACGGCAATTCTGCCGGGCAGCGAACGGCGGCTTAGTCCGATTGGGTTGAAAACTCTGCTTTCACATTTTTCGCCAAAATCACTTGTATAAGAAAAGTCGTTACCGCATACCCAGTACAGGTCATGAACTCCTCTCTCATCGCCGGACCGGTGTTTTGGCCGACCCCTCTTGCTCCAGTATTTCGTTTGGTTTTTTGCGGGCTACTTTTTCGGCAATTTCCTGGCTAAAAAAGGAGTTTTCAACAGTATCTCCGCGAAGTGTGGGCTCGAAGAACCTTTGCTTTTGCAACCGCAGCATCGCGATAGCGTGTTGAATGTCTCGTATAGGCCAAGCATTCAAGTCATCAATGCTTTGCGCACCTTCGCTTTCTTGCTCAGGTACCGCAATACGTCAATCCCTTGCTCCGCCAGCGCATCGCTGATACTCCTATTCGCACAGGGCTTCTATTGCTGCGCCTGTAACTTTCATTAATTTGATCCGGCGTTTGAACACGTCGTTCGTCTCACCAAAAACATGTCGATCCTCAAACGCAAACTCATCCGCATATTTTGACATGAAGTGGGCCAAGAACGTGTTGATGCTGGTTCGGATACGGGGATCATCGGCCATCAAGTCTGATGAAGCATCAAGTGTTTCACGCATCAGGGTGACCCATCGTTCGGCACCTTTGGCATTCATGAGCGCCATTGCGTTGTGCGTGTGATGAAAGCTCAACCGGAACTCCGCACCGTGATAGTAGGGGCCGCCGCCCATGACATCGACCCACATCGACGCTTGAGTTCTGATGTGATGGGCGACCCCGCCAACGCGCTCAAAGACGGACACAAACCAAGGTTCATCGGCAAAAACGCGTTCGTAGAATCTTTGCACAATGCCCACGATAGGATCTTGACCCAGAACCGAATAAAGCTGCCAAAATTGGATCGGCTTCGTCATGTCACTGGGTGCCGTGAGCGAGACAACCTCGGGCATCCGGTGCGCATCTGAAGGCAGCAGTCCCTTCTCAATGGCCCCTGCGATGTAGGCGTACTGAATCTTTTCGCTCATGTGGCCATGGCGAGTCGGGTATTTGGGAAGGTCAACAGTATCCATGCCGTCGTTTCCTTGGGATGTAAGCTTGCAATGTTTCTGGAACCTCGCGCATTCACTATGGCGGAATTCGGAAACAGAGTTCGGGCAAAGCAGGCTAATCTCTTAACGAGAAAGGCCAAATGCCTTACGATATTTCGGGATGAAAAGTTCTTTCCCCTTCATCTGGCGCGTGACCCAGTCACCGACAGTTGCAAACAACCAGCTGTTGCCGAGTTGAGAGCCAAGCGGCACAAAGATCGGCGCTTTCCTCCATGGGGTGTACGGCTTTTGATCCTCAACAGCCCGTCCCTTCAAGACCTGTTTCAGCGTCTTGATGAGCCACGGGTTCTGCCGCGCGATCGCAACAATCGTCATACCATCGCCGACATCCGCTATGTCCCCAGCGATGAAAACATTCGGATGGTCTGAGGGTCGCATCCACTCGTCGGTCTTGACCCGACCTGACGGGCCGAGGTTCACACCCGACAATGTCTGAAGTAGGGAAGTATTTGGCTTTGACCCGATTGCCGGGAACACCAGATCAGCTGTCACAACACGGCCATCGGTCAGGGTCACGGACCCCGCAAACGGCAAATCCGTACGCTGAAGGTTCGATACACGTTGACCAAAAACGACTGTCACACCCGCGCTTTCAAGCTTGCGTAAAAGCTGCGCGCCAAGCCTGGCAGGATACATCGGAAACAGGGTGTCGTCCGACGAAATCAGAGTGATTTCCTTATCCGGCTTTGCCGCAGCAATTTCGCCTGCGAGTTCTGTTCCAACGGCTCCCGCCCCAACGATGGTTACAGATTTCGCCCAGGCGAGTTGCGCGCTGACATCTGTGCTGGCCCTACGAAAATCATCAATGCTGTCACCTGTTGGCTTAAAGGGCGCGGCATAGGACGAACCCGTCGCAAGGACGATGAAATCAGCCGGATAGACGGTGCCGTCCTCCAAAAATACTTCGGACTGCGACACCGAAACCGCGCGCCCGCGAATGACCTGTCCGTTATTCAGCAGATGATCGTAAGGCAGAATGATCTGATCCAACAATTCAGGTTCTAGGAGAGCTCGAATGCAAGCCGACGGCTGAACGAAAGCTTCACGCTGTTCGATCAGCGTGACGTCAGCCCTGACATCCAATTCTTGAGCGACTTCGTAGCCGACATACCCGCCGCCAACGATGACAACCTTTTTCTTGGCCATCCTGATCCTCATTGTTTTCTTAAATTCGGAACTGTAGTTAGAACTACAAGATCACAACAACAAGTACGATCACTTGGGATACTGTAATGGCGCAGGTCGAACCTGATAAAAATTGCCTTATTGAGCCGCTGATTTCAGCTATCTCGGGGCGATGGAAATTGTTGGTTATCTATTGGCTGGCGCAGGAAACCTCTCGCTTCAATCAGCTTCAGCGGAACCTTGGCGGTATCACGCACCGGACCCTGACCCGCCAATTAAGCGAGTTGCAGGAAGCAGGCTTTGTCTCGCGAAAGGACTTTAAGACAATCCCGCCGCATGTCGCGTACAGCCTAACCCCATTGGGTCAAAGCCTGATCCCCCTCCTGCAGGCGATGCATGACTGGGCGGCTGCAAACGCAGACAAACTACCGCACTCGCAGTGATGGCAATCTTCGACGAGAAGTTCAGTGATATTGAGGGCTTCTCAGTTTCTGCAAGTGACCTGTGAGTCCACATTGTGAGCTCTGGCTCGACCAATTTTTGGCGGACCTGAGCCGCAACATTCTCTGACGTCAATGTTTCGTACTAAAGAAGTGATCGTTTAACAGCTTTGTAAAGTTGAATGTAGGTAGCAAATCCGAATTCTGCGATCAGGACAGCGCCTGTTTCGGGGGAGTCCCGACCCCTGCAGAGAGGCTGCTGGTCATGTTGCCAGTGTATTTGTCTTTCACTTTCGTGGATGCACCATGGCTGCCCAGTATTTTGATTTGCCTCTACATGGTGATCACCGTTCTTCTGCTCATCAACCGAATACCGATCTGGTTTTTCAAGACTACGCAGATCTCTCGCGAGAACGCGCAGCGTTTCCTCATCGGTGTCGCAGTTATGGGGGCCGCGCAACTGACATTTGCTTGTGGGCCACGCCGATCGCGCTTTATTTCGGGTATGTGGGTATGGTTGCCTGGGTATGTTTCGACAAGGAAACACCTTCTAACCGTTAAGGCCTCAATAAGGACATCAAAGCCCTTCAAACCTCCTGCGCTCGCTGGGCGCCCGTCCATGGCAAGACAAATCGGGCCATCACCAATGTCAGCTGACAGCACGCGGTTGAACACACTAGTAGACGTCCTGGCAAGGTTCTGGAAGTTGGAGTAGGCATCGGGCTGCTGCTGGAACATTACGGTCTTGAAACACAGGTGACCGAATTCGATTTCAGCGAGGACATGCTACAAAAGGCGCGCGACAAAGTAAGGGACCTATCACTGCACCACGTCGAGGAACTGAGGCAAATGGATGCCCGACCCGCACAACCATTTCGATACTGTTACAGCAAAGCATGTGCTCTCTGTCGGACCGGAATCGGAAAGGTTTATGGCGGAAATAACGAGGGTATACAAACCAGGTGACAGCGTGGTGATCACCGACCATTTCCAACGACAGCAGGGGCTGCTTGCGTCTCTGGAACAAAAATCACCCCTCTGGCAAACACAATCGGCTGGCATTCTGACTTTGAGATCGAAACAGTACTGCGAGAAGATGCCCTCGTCGTCGAAGAGCAAAACCCCCTCCACCGTTGGGGGCGATGACCGTCATGGTGCTGAGAAAATAGAAAGCTGCGTTGTACCCTTTACCCTTAGCAGTTTCGGGCCAGACGAATCGAGCTGAAGAACGTATGTCAATTCGTTTCGGACCCAGATCGTGGGTTTCGTCATTGCATTTGAGGTGTTCTGACCACACAAGACACTTTGATCGCGCCAAAGATTGCTTCAGCTAGGCGAAGAGCGTCCAGCTCATCGATGTAACCGAGGTTTACTCGATAGGCCCGGTATCAGTTGCATCCTACGGGAGTATGAACGCCCCAGCGATTGCAATAATAGTGCCGTACCGTTTCCATGCCAAACTGGCAGGTTGAGAGAGCACCCTGCTCATTCCTGAAATCAATATCTTGAGGCGGTAATACTGTTGCACTCATCACCTTGCCTTTGCGCAAATATATTGAACAATCGCAGCGCATTGAATGATCGATGTATGGTATCGAAAAAGTAATTTTTACAAAGCCGCAATGACGACTGCCTCTAAATTGCTTCACTTTTCGCTCCAACGGTTGAACCGGCGTCGCTTTGCCAAATGTCACCCGTTTGTCATCCGAAGGCTTGATCGAAGCCATAGCCCGGGACGCAGACGAAGTTCTCGCTGTTGTGCAGTTGCTTCAATGGCTACTTCCGGGTTTGGCGTTCAACGCTGCCTACTTTCGCGCTTAGCTCACCAGCTCAATTTTGTAGGCTGGGTGAGTTTAACCGCCTCCAGAACATTGCGCCTCGACCGTACTCATTTTCCCGTTGAGCCGTCACTCGACGCTAAGTCCGCGAGGCTTCAAATGCCGCCCATGCTTTTTCAAAGGTGTCGAAATCGAACCCTGATGAGAGCGCGGGATCGAGGACCAGCTTTTCGGTTTCAAGCAATTTGATGATCGCCTGCTCAAGCTCGTCCAACACCTCGGGCGGGATCACCAGAGCGCCATGCCGGTCGGCATGCACAAGGTCTCCCTCTCTGATAGACAGGCCGAAGATTGTCACCGGTGTTCCAACCTCTTTCACGTGCACGTAACCGTGACTTGGCCCGACAGACCCGGCAACGACAGGAAACTCATCCGGCAGGTCGCCAAGGTCCCGCATAACGCCATTGGTCAGTGCGCCACTGATGCCAAAGCCCTTGTGGACCGTGGTGTTGATCTCACCCCAATAAGCGCCAATGCAGTCGGGATAATCCGAATCTTCCACCACGGCCACAGATGGGCCGTTGCCTGACGCCATATGCCGATAGTAATCCATTCGGCGCGCGCGGATCACGTCGGGTGCCTCGGTCGGCGGGTTCACGGCGGCAATCTTCGCGGTACGGGCATATCCCACCATCGCGCCCGCATCGGGATCCGAGCATAACATTGTGCCTCGGGTAAAGTCATTGAAGCCGCGCTTGCCCTGTGCCACTTCGATGGCATTGCAAACAGTCGGCGTGTCGACCTTTTTCAGCAGTTCCAGTAGGGATCGGTTCATATCATCTCCAGCCAGCGGATCAGAGCCGCCGTGGTTTGTTGAGGTTGTTCCAGAGTCGGCAGATGACCGGCATTTTCGATGATCTCCAACCGGCTCTGCGGCATCAGGTCGTGCATCAATTCATGCGTTGAGACAGGGCACAGGGCATCGTCGCGCCCACAGAGAACGAGTGCTACGCCGGTGAAATCCTGCAGGGTGTTGATCTGATCTGCACGATCCCGCAGAGCTTTGGATTGATTGACGAAAACGTCCGGCCCAAGATCCATGGACATATCCATGCACAAATCCAGAATAGAAGCGCGACGCGGGCCGTCAGTCAGATAGTTCGGCTTCATCTCTTCGGCCATCACCTTGCGCAGGTTGCCGCGTTCGACAGCATTGATCTGAGGGCCTCGTCTGGCTTTGAACTCGTCCAACTCTGCCCGAGGATTGGTGTCCATCAATGCCAAACCGGCCACACGGTTAGGAGCCTGCCGCAGGATTTCCATCGCCACGATGCCACCCATTGAAAGTCCCGCCAGGGCAAAGCGTTGGGGTGCGTAAGTCAGCACCTCGGCGGCAAGAGCGTGCATCGTGTTATGTCCGCCGATGGGAGCAGACAGGATTGGGTATTTGCCTGACAAAGCCGCAATTTGCGGAATGAACAATCTCGCATCGCACATCATTCCGGGCAGAAGGACAAGGGGCGTCATTTGACCAGGGCAACTCCTTCGGCAAGCGCGCCTAGCTTGGCATAGGCGATTTCCGGGTCGATAGCGCCAAACCCCGCAAAGGTGCCAAAGCCACAATCCGACCCCGCAATCACCCGGTCAGACCCAACAATGTTCGTAAACCGCTCAACACGCTGCGCGATCAGCTCCGGGTGTTCGACGAAATTCGTGGTGGTGTCGACCACACCGGGGACCAGAACCTTGTCCTCGGGTATCTCGGATTTACGGTCGCGGAAAACGGTCCACTCGTGAGCGTGACGCGGGTTCGAAGTCTCAAACAGGACATAGCGCGACTTGGTCGCCATCAGGGTACTGAATACCTTGTCCATCGCAATGTCACAGCAATGCGGACCCTCATAGTTGCCCCAGCAGATATGCACCCGTACGCGATCCTGTGGGACGTTCTGAAGCGCGTGGTTCAGCGCCTCTACATGCATATCGGCGATTTCGACGAACGCGTCGTCTGAAAGGTCTGTGAACAGCATATGGCGCGACAAGGCCAGATCGGGACAATCCAGTTGCAGATCCAGACCTGCGGCCACGATGGTCTCGTATTCCTCTTTCATGGCATCGGCCAGCGCGGCCAGATAGGCCTCACGCGTGGGGTAGAAATCGTTCTGCAAAAACAGTGAGATCACGCCCGGTGACGCGGCATTCATGAAACCGCGCTCGACCCCATGCTGCGTCATAGCCGCCTTGAGGTTGGCGATGTCCTTCTCTAACTCACCCTGCCCTTTTGATCGCACTTCTCCGGTGCACATTGGTCGGGCGTATTGCGGCGTGCCGCCGTCATTGGCCAGCCGCTGCAGAAAGCCGGGGAACATCTTCAAATCTGCCGGCGCGTTTCGGGGGCTGTCACCGGAAAACCCGGTGTAGCGGTCCTTGACATAGGTCGCATAAGAAATCTTCGAAGTCTCTCCGTCGCTGACTATATCAACGCCAGCTTCGACCTGTTTGCGCACCGTCTCAGACACTGCGGCGGTCATACACGCGTCAAACGCTGCTGCTTCATATGGTTCACTGTTTTCCCTGGCAAAGATAAGATCCACGACGTCCTGTGTTCGGGGCAAAGACCCAACATGTGTGGTTTTTACGGCCATAAAGACCTCCTTACAGTTTTCGTGCCATCAGCACAGTATGGCTTTGGGTTTCAGGGTCTTCGGCCAAAAAGCCGGTCAATTGCAGCCCGTTCTCTTCAAGGCACGTTGCATAACCGGCCGGGGACAACGAGGCGTGGTAGACAAGCTCTGATCCCACCGTACCGCTGACTTCCCCGGCGCGTGGGCCTACGGTCAGCATCAGCATTCCACCGTTATGTAAATGGCGTGCCATGCGGGTGATGCAGCCCTTCTGCTCATCTGCCGTCAGGTGAAAAAAACTGTTCCAGGCGATGATCCCATCGAATTGCTGATCCAGCTCAAAATCCCGCATGTCAGCTTTCCGCCAATCCCCGTCCGGCCAGCGTTCTTTGGCGATGTTCAGCATGGCTGCGGAAAAATCGACACCCGTGACATCAAACCCTTCGGCCATAAACCAGCGCGCAATGGGATCGCCTGTGCCACAGCCCAGATCCAGTACGTGGTCACCCGGTTTGAGGCTGGCCGTGAAGCGCGCCAGCCAGCGCGCCTCGAAAAGGGCTTTTGAGCGGCGCATGTCATACTCTGTGGCTTGCCGCTCATATATGGCTTGGGTGTCGTTCGGGTCTGCGCTCATCCTGTCCAGGTCGCTCCTGCCGGTTCATCGGTTGCAGTGATCCGGTACAGGCCCGCCTGCCCGGTCATTGATGGCTGAACGCTATAGGATTCACCGGGTAAAACCAGAGCCGTGTCACCTGTCGAAATTGTGGTTTCGTGCTCGTCGATCGAGATATACCAGTGACCGCTGGCTGGCATCAGAACCACAGGTTTATCCGCCGCAATCGGTTCGGTCACAGAGGACCCCCGGCCAAGGAAGTCTACCGCAAACCCCGGCTTATCCTTGATCAACCCGCTCTCACCAATCACCTGCGCAGGCTTTTTGGCCGACAACGCCATCAGATCCCAATACCGTGCAACATATTTGCCGACGACATCCTCAACCGGAACCTCAGGGTAGCCCTTCAATTGCTCTTCGGTCAGCAAGGGCATTGGGCGCACATTATGAGGCAGCTCCTGCCCTTTCTTGGAGTCGTACAGAACGCCATTGTCGCCCAGCATCAGACCATGCGCCTGCGCGTCTTCGATGACCTGCGGGGCCCACTTGACGCCTCCGCCCGCGTCGTCTCCGCCCAGGATTGCCATGATCATACCGTAGTCTTGGCCAACATTTTCGAAACCACGGAAGATACCGGTCGGGATGTTGAAAATATCGCCCTCCTCGGCGATGAACTCACCAGCGTTGCCATAACGGCCCCAGAAAAAGCGCCAGCGTCCTTTGGCAACAAAGAAAACCTCGGCCGTTGTGTGGCTGTGCAATGAGTTCCGGCATTTCGGCGGCTGACCGGCGGCACCGATGTTGAAGCCGATCTTGTCGGTGATGTGCACGTGCTGATCCGGAGATTCTGACACGCCACCGCCGATGATCGTGAAATTCTCTTTCTGATCGCTGCCCGGCGTATGGGCATCGATAAATGCGGTTTTACAGGGTTGGAGCTCGCCGTAGCGGACAATGCGGGAAGTGATGGCTGATTTGGTCATGACGTATGATCCGATATTTTGTTTTCAGGAATGCAAGCTTGTGTGCTCTGGCGGCACAGGCGCTCACTCCCCTGGCGGGCGCAGGTTCAATCGCCGCGCCCGCAGGCTTTGACGGAACATATGGAAACGTCGACGGGTTCCGGTTTCACGTAGACCACCTGCAAGGATACGATATGCGACCGGGCGGGCCACTCAGACCTCTCCGCTCTGCAACAGGATCTGCTTCCAGACCGAGGTTTCATCGAACAGAGTGTATTCACGGCGCAACTGCGGCTGCCCCGCAATCAGTGCGCCAAACTCGGCATGGCTGATCCCGAGGACATAAACCTGTGCCCCCGTCGGCGCCCCGAACATGCCCCAACCGTCATGCTTGCCCCAAAGGCTCCAGCGAATTGCTGATCGCGGCGGCATATCCGGGTCGTCGCGCCCAACCTGGTGTTCAACCTTGAATTCAGCATTCGGGAAACTTGCCCGCAGCCCCATCCAGAAACGATCGACGGCATCCCAGCCGTGCCCCGTGACACCGCCCACATACTCAGACTGCACCGCACGGTCATATTCAGCCGCGATTGTGCCCATATCGGCACTCATGATCCGGGTCAGGATATCAGCATATCGCTGCCCCCACTCATTATCGTTGCCACGGCCCTTGTAGGGGCCAGGCTGATCGATCTCGGGCGTCAGAGGTTTGGTGCAGCTGTCCTTACCGCCCTCGCGCGCAATCAGATCAGCGGCGTATTCTTTCGGGTCCCAGCCCATCTGCCGCACAATCGCGCCCTGATCGCGGATCAACCATTCGTCGTTGATCTGGTTGTCGATGGCGTGGCAGTCGGCCAGAATTCGATAGCATAGTTTTGTACCCGTAGGCTTGCCATAAACCCCCTCGGCCAGATGCGTGGCCGTGGAAAGGATGCGGTGAGAGCTCAGCATGCCCTCTTCCGGCGTGCCCGACCAGATCACATCTTCACCCATCAACTGCCGATCCGGAAACTCGGCCAGGGTCGCCATCGTGGCGCCGATCACATTCTGATTTCCCAGAACCACCGAACCGGGTGAGCGAACGACGATATCTTCGCTGTAATACTCGTGCAGGGTTGCGATGCCCCGGTCTTCCCAGATCTCTTTGGTAATTCCGATGATATAGTCGGGAAAATCCCGGAACTTGGGATCAAAGCCTTTCATGTTTTCATCCTTTGCGGGGTCCAGCCTTTGGGCAGCCGCGCCGAGGTGCGCACGATCAACGGTCCATCAATCGCGACCTTGCGGGCTGCGGCAATTGCCGGGTTTTCAATATGGTCCAACAAGGCGTCAACGGTCTCGGCAACCATCAAGTTGGCGCGCTGACGAATGGTGGTGAGGTTATAGGCAAGCCATCCGGCCTGCGGTACGTCATCGTATCCAACGACAGAAACATCTTCTGGTATACGCATTCCAAGTTCAAACCGAATGACGTCCATCACGGCAAGCGCCATATGGTCATTGGCGACGAACACCGCGTCGGGTCGTTTTTGCGGTTCAACATCAAACATGCGGCGCGCGGCCAGTCGCGCATTTTCGGTCAGGAACTCTCCGATTTCGTAGGCGTACAGATCCTGCCCTGCATCACCGAGAGCGGCGCGAAACCCGGCCTCGCGGTCTCGCTGGGTTGAGGCACCCTGCCAACCGGCAATGTAAGCGATGCGACCGTGGCCTGCGGCAATAAAGAATTCAGCGACCTTGCGGCCGCCGGAATAATTGTCAGAGGTCACCGAGGTGATCCCGTCGATATCCTGACTACGGTTGAACAGCACGACCGGCACACCAGCTTGTTGGCACCGTGTTGCGATATCGGACGACATCGCGACCGAGGCCAAGATCACGCCATCAACCTGATAATCAAGAATTTCCTCCATAACGTCGTCAATGTTTCCGGCGGTTCTGGAGGCCATGAAAATCAGGACGTGATACCCCTGCTCCTGCAACTCGTTCGACAGCTTCTCGAGCGCTTCGGGGTAGAAATAGTTGTCCAAATAGGCGACGACCAAACCGATGATGCGGCTTTTGCCCGACACCATCGCGCGCGCCAACACATTGGGGCGATAGCCAAGTTCGGTCGCGGCTTTGCGCACCTTTTCTTCCGTCTTCTTGCTGACCGAGGCACCGGGCGTGAAGACGCGGCTAACGGCAGACTGACTTACACCTGCAAGCTGGGCGACCTGAAGTGATGTTACTTTCTCAGCCATCAGTCTGCCGTCCAACCTCCATCAATCAACATCGAGGTGCCTGTGACCAGAGCAGCGGCGTCCGAAGCGAGGTAGCGTACCGCGCCCATGATATCCTCGACCTCGCCCACGCGACCCAGTTTGATCTTGTCCAAGATCCACGCGGCGCGTTCTGGGTTGTCAAAGGTGGATTGGGTCAGAGGCGTTCGAATGAAAGTCGGGCAGACCGTGTTGATCCGGATGCCCTGCTTGCCCCACTCGATGGCCATTGATTTTACCATCCCTTCAAGCCCGTGCTTGGTGGCACAATAAAGCGCCCGTTCGACCCCTCCAACATGCCCCATTTGGCTGGAGATGTGGATGATCGAACCTGGCCTGTCAGCCTCGATCAAGGCGCGAGCGGCATAGGCCGACAGGAAGTAAGCGGAACGCAGATTGACGCCCGTGACAACATCGAAATCCTCAGGCGTTGTCTCAATAGCAGCACTGTGCCGTGCAACGCCGGCCGAATTCACCACGACATCAAAGCTGCGCGTTTCAAAAAGCTGCTTTAGCGCATCCAGATCGCCCTGATCCAGAACCAGCGCCTCGGCCGACCACCCCTCTGCCTGCAGAGCAGCGACAGTTGCATTCAACCGATCTTCGCCTCTGGCCGCACAGACGACATGCGCGCCCGCCTCGGCCAGCGCCACGGCACAACCCTGCCCGATGCCCGAAGAGGCTCCGGTCACAAGAGCGGTTTTTCCGCTCAGGGAAAACGAAGGGGTGCGTGGCAGTTCAGTCATCAGCTCATTCCATCCGGTATTTCAATGCGCCCTATGTTTCGGGCTTTGTTGAATTCCCGTAGACGGGCGAAGACGTCAACGCCTAGTTGGCGATACGCATCCAGAAGATCGACCAACACCCAGTTTTCTCGAATGCGCCCGTTTTCCAGCCGCCAGAAATCGAGGCTGCGCATTGTGATCTTCTTGCCCGAGGGCGCGATGCCCAACCATCCATCATGAGTGACGGTCTGGATCATATTGGGCCAGCCGGTCACGGCCGCGTATTCGCCATCGCCGAAGAAATGGTAGGTAATGTCCTCGACGTATTTCCCGCGATCCGGCATCCCGTTCAGGAACGGAATCTGGTGCCAGTTGCGGAAGCCTGCATAGCCTCGCCCGGTGCCGATGCCTGAGGGGCCATACCAATTCATACGGGGATGCCAGAACCGCTCCATCTCCATCACCTCGGGGCCGCCTTGCGACGGGTGTTTCTTGAGGTGCTCCAGCATGTCGATGATGTGTTTGCAGGTTTCTTTACCTTTGGCCTCATCATGGGGCCCAGGCACCAACCCGTCCTGCGTGGCCGGCCCGGGCACGTGCCATTCGCGGCCAAGACTGGGGGCCATGGGCCAGGCACTTGCCTGCATCATCACCTCGGGGATATCCCAAAGGGCTTGCATTTCAGCAACTTTGCCGTTTTCGAAACGGTAAAACTCATGAAACCGCATGGTGACCTGGTGGCCTGTCGGCGGGATGTCCAGCCACGGGCCGGTGAACGTACCGGTGTAGTAGCCGCCGCATCCAATCCAGTCAGAACCATGTTCATCCGGTCCACCCATGACGATGTAATCCCGCCGTTCCAGATCGGGCCAGGCAGTCAACAGGTCTTTATAGGCGCTGTCATAGAAAGCGTCGCTGCCAATGCTGTCGCCAAAGGGATGACATAGGTGGAAAACGGCGTCCGAGGCCGTTACCTCGGCCAGTGCCGCGCGAACACTGGCCTCGGAAAAATCATACATCGCGGCCCTGAGCGGAGCGATCAGGGCCTTATGCTGTGTATGCCTATCACTCATTCAGCGGCATCCCGATAAGGCGCCGGCTCGCCATAGGGCACGTTAATGCCGCCATAGCGACGCACGCGGACGTTGCACTGTTCTGCGTGGCCCACAAAACCTTCCAACATGCACAGACGCGAGCCGTATTCGCCGATTAGTGTCGCCGCCTCGTTGGTCAGAACTTTCTGATAACTGTGCGTTTTCAGATACTTCCCGACCCAAAGCCCGCCGGTATAGCGCCCCGCCTTCTTCGTTGGCAGCGTGTGGTTCGTACCAATCACCTTGTCCCCGTTTGACACGTTGGTGCGCGGACCAAGGAACAACGCGCCATAGCAGGTCATATTCTCAAGGAACCAGTCGTCACGATCCGTCATCACCTGCACATGTTCCGAGGCGATATCATCGGCGACCTGCAGCATCTCGTCATACGTGTCGCAGACGATCACCTCGCCGTATTCATCCCAGGACACTTTCGCAGTGTCGGCGGTCGGCAGGATGCCCAACAGGCGGTCCACCTCGGACAGCGTCTCATTGGCAAGCTTTTCAGAGTTTGTCAGCAACACGCAGGGGCTGTTGTATCCGTGTTCGGCCTGTCCCAGCAGATCGGTTGCGCATAGCTCGGCATCTGCCGCGGTCTCGTCCGCGATCACCATGGTTTCGGTGGGACCTGCAAACAGATCAATGCCGACGCGCCCGAACAACTGGCGTTTCGCTTCCGCGACAAAGGCGTTGCCGGGACCAACCAGCATGTGAACCGGATCAATCGTCTCGGTGCCCAAAGCCATCGCACCAATGGCCTGTATGCCACCCATAACGTAGATCTCATGCGCGCCACCCAAATGCATGGCCGCAATCACTGCTGGGTTCGGCTTGCCTTTGAACGGAGGCGTACAGGCTATGATACGAGGGACACCCGCGACCGAAGCCGTGGCCACGGACATGTGGGCTGAGGCCACCATTGGGAACTTACCGCCAGGGACATAACATCCGACCGATTGTACGGGGATGTTCTTATGGCCAAGGATCACGCCCGGCAGGGTTTCGACCTCAATGTCCAGCATTGAATCCCGCTGAGCCTGCGCAAAGTTGCGCACCTGTTCCTGGGCGAATTTAATGTCGGCCAGTTCCCTATCGGTCAATTGACCGATCAAGTCATCGATTTCCTGCTGGCTCAGGCGGAACGAGGCTGGCGAGTAGTTATCGAACTTCTCACTCAACTCACGTACCGCAGCGTCACCGCGGGTTTCGATGTCTTTCAGGGTCGCCTCAACCACGGCGCGGGTTTTGGCATCATCTTCCGCCCGGTCCGCATCGGATTTGCCGCGTTTAAGATACTCGATTGCCATGTTTCCAATCCTCAGTTTTCGGGCCGGGGTGGACATTTCTCACCCCGGTCAAATGCTTCCCAGCCTTCGCCGTTGAACAGGTCGACGCCCAGTTGCGCCGCGACATGTGCGAAATCGACATTCACCCAGTTGTCGACGATCTTGCCGTCGACCACTTTCCAGAAGTCCATGTAGCGGATCTCAACCCGTTTTCCGGTTGGGGCAATGCCCAGAAACTCACCAGAATGCGTGGCTTCCTGACGGCCAAAGGCTGCCGCCCACTCGCCCATGTAAAGGCGGGCCTCATCAATGCAGGTCTTGTCCGAAAACGCCGCTTGAAACGGGCGCTGCCAGTTTTCCTGAAACTCTTTCAGGCCAGTCTTGGTTCCGCAGCCTTGATTGCCCATCCAGCGGAAGCCTTGGGTGAAGAATTCTCCGATGTCATCAATGCGGTGGTCGTTCAGACCATCAACCATGGTTTCGATCACGCGGCGCGTGTCTTCGGTTTTGCTCATGTCCGTGTCGCGGGTCAGAACCGCTTGTTCGGGACGGGAACCTTTCATGTCTTTATCCTTTCAGGTTGTCAGAGGGAGAGTTTGGAGGGTGTACCCCCAATACTCAGAAAGTCCCTCGGCATCCTGTTCAGCGCCGGATGGCGCGACATGGCGTTATGGCGTGCATGGTTGCTCATCAGCCTTTGACCGCTCCGGCTGTCAGACCGCTGACGATCTGGCGCTGGAAGATCAGAACAAGGAAGATCAGCGGCGCAGTGATCGACACGGCGGCGGCAACCGCGACCACTTGATCGGTTGTTGTCGTCTCGCGGTTGAACATGCCGACAATAGCGGGAACCATGGTCTGGTTCTGCGCATCCAGCAGCAACGCGGTGACAAGAAAGTCGTTATACGCCAGCAGGAAACTGAACAGGCCTGTGGTGATCACCCCCGGCCACATTACCGGCATGATCACACGGCGGAAGGCCTGAAAATGGCTGCAACCATCAACGCGGGCGGCCTCATCCAGTTCTGCCGGGATATTCTGAAAGAACGAACGCAGCATCCAGATCGTGAATGGCTGATTGATCGCAACCAGAACAGCAATCACCGCAAATGGCTTGCCGTAAAGTGTTGGTGCATTTTCACCCAGGATCGGGGCCAGCCATTCAGCCGAGTTGATGAAAACCGGCAGATAACCAGCCACCAGCACCGAATGCGGCAGGGCCCGGAACACCAAGGCGACAATTAGGATCCAGAAAGCCAAAGTCGATCCAGACCGTGCCAGACCATATCCCGCCAACGTCCCAACGGTCAGCGACACGGTCACCACACCTGTTGTCACGATCAGGGAGTTCTTGAAGTTGTTTGAAAAGCCCCGGTCAATCCAGACGGTCTTGTAGTGTTCGGTGGTCAGGCCAAGCACGTCCCGGCCCAAGGGCCCGACCCACGGGTTGAGCACGTTTTGAACGGCCGGCAGGACGACAAAGAACACCACGAGAAAGCCCACCAAAACGACCAGTACGCCAATGACCCAGCCGAACCATTCCTGTCCGGGTTTCGAGTAAGATTTTACCATCGACGGCAGTGTTTTGGTGGCGATGATTATCGTTGCCCAGATCACCGCGACGCCCAGAATGATATCCAGCAGCGACAGCCCCTTACCGACGCCCAGCGTGGCCGGGCCAAAAATCACGTTCAGCGCGTTACTGTCGAATGCATCGACTGGCGATTTGAAGCTCATCACCACGATCCAGAAGATCGGGAAGGCCGCGATCAGGCACCAAAGCGCCAGAAAGATGTTCGAGGTCAGCCGCAGGCTGAGCGGTTGGCGAAGCGCGCGCGAGGACATGTCAGTGGCCTCCTTTATGATCGCGCCATGTGCGGCGCAGCGGCAGGATAAGCAGGATAACAACGCCAATCATGGTCAGCATTGAGTTGGCTGAGGCCCGGCTGATCGACCGGTTGCCCGCCTGATCCGGCGTCAGGTAGTCAAACGTCAACCACTGTAGCGAGATCACATAGCCCTGGCTTGAGAAGCCAACGATCTCTTCGAACACGCGGTAGCTGTCCATTAGGTGAATCATCGAGACGAAGATGATAAGCGGCATTAGATGCGGAATGACGATGTATTTCAGCCGCTGCCAGCGGGTTGCCCCGTCAATAACCGCGCTTTCCAGACTGTCCTGATTGACCGTTTGCAGACCGGCATAGAAGATGATGGCCGCAAAGGGCGCCACGTGCCAGACACGGTAGATCATCATCAGAACTTCGATAGTCCAAGCCTGGGCAAACAGAGCGATATCGCGGTTTAGCCACCATTCCATCATCGCAGTCAGGATACCGTCGCCGCGGAACAGCCAATTGATTGACAGCACTCCGATCACCGGAGTGATGATAAAAGGCAGCAGAGAGACGAATATCACCGGACCGCGGATAGAACGCGCGGCATTGTTTATCAGGATCGCGATCCCTAACCCGCAACCGACCACCAGCGGCAGGGTGATCAAAGTAAACGTCAGCGTGAACCGCAGGGCCTTCCAGAAATTGATCGTCGACAGCACATGCCAGCTGCCGTCACTTATGGCGCGCCATGCGCGGTCAGGTTCCAGAACATTGCGATAGCTTTGCAACCCCACATACTGGGTTTGCGTGATGATCTCACCATGCTCATCCAGCTTTGGCTGCGACACCTTTTCGGTCACACAGGTCTGGGTCAGGAAACCGGGGGTACAAGTTTCTTTTTCAACCGTCTCATAGATCGGCTGGGTGATATAGAAACTCTGCTTGAACACGCTGACCAGCGGGAACGCGATGAAGAGAAGCATCATAAAGACAGAGGGACCGACAAAAGCAGCAAATGTCCGGAAGTTCATGGCTCTGCCTTTCTAATGGTTCTCGGGGGAAAGGGATGGGAGGGCCATAGCCCTCCCAAGGGAGGATCAGTTGCTGATCAGACCCGCTTCTTTCGCGGCAGTGACGTAGTCTGCCTCGATATCGGCCAGAGTCGTCTGCGCGTCTTTGGCACCGGTCAGGTAGTCGGCCAGCCCGTTACCCAACGAGGTGTGCATGATGCCCATAGGACCGGAAGCCGGGTAAGCCTTGGCACCGCCCTCAGCGGACGCTGCAGCACCTGCAGCCAAAGGACCTGCCGAATAGGCCGTGCTCAGCCATACTGCGACATCGTTGTTCGCACTGACCGTATCGGTGTCCATGCCCTCAAGTGCGACGCGGAAGGCAGCATCCGCTTCTTCGTCGCTCATGTTCGAAGCCAGAACAATACCGTCCCACCAGATTGTGGTCGCCGGAACCGCCGATCCCATTGGAGCCGCGGCCATGGTCACCTTGCCAACGACCTGGCTTTCGGCCTCATCGTTCATCGCAGCGGCACGGCTGGCCCACAGGTTCGCCATTGCAATCTTGCCCTGCTGGAACTGCTGTTGCACATAGGTCGAGTCAGAGACCAGATATTCCGGGTCCATATACTCGGTCATGGCCTTCAATGTCTCAAGCGCTGCTACGCCTTGTTCGTTATTGATGGCAGGCATGTTGCCGTCACCAAAGAACGAACCGCCCTCGCCCAAATACATGTTGACGAACTCCTGACCAAGGTTCCAACCGGTCTTGAACGTCCCACCAATGGGATAGTCCATGACGCCGGCTTCCTTGATCTTGGCAGCTGCGGAAAGAACATCGCCATAAGTCTTCGGCTCTTCGATGCCCAGTTCAGCCAGAACATCGTCGCGATACATCAGGTGCTGCGCATTCACCATCATCGCGATGGCCATGGTTTGTCCGTCCACTTTGATCAACTGGTTGGGCAGCAAATCCTGGCCATATTTTTCAACCAGATCGTCCAGAGGGCGGATCGTGCCCGCGTTCAGCAAGGGGACCAGTGTTGCGTTCGATACACCGCCGATCTGATAAAGTGCGGGATCAGCCGCAAAGGCTTCGGGTTGCTTTTCACGGAATTCCTGGTCCAGTGAAGCACTGAAGTTGCCGCATTCCGCCATTGCATCGGTGACCGCTTTCCAGGCTTCAAACCCGGCGGACAGCGATTTCAGTGGCACATCATTTTCAAAGGCGCATTCCGCCCATGCGCCGGTGGCGGCGATGGACATGGCACCTGCCATTAGGATCGTCTTGAGTTTCATGCGTTTCTCCCTGTCAGGATCGGTCCGTCGTCGACGTCCGGACCGGTGTTAAGCCCGTTTGGGCTGTTTGCGGGGGCGTTCCCCAATCCGCGCACCGCTTTCAGCTTCAAAGAGGTGACAGATTTCTTTTGGCACCGAGAACGAGACCGTCTCGCCAATCTCGGCGCGGTAGGCTTTATCGGCTTTGACCGAAACCAGTGCACCGCCGACCCGGACCGAGATCATGGTCGCGTCGCCCAGCAATTCCAGCGTGTAGATCGGCGCTGTGATCTGGCCCTGCCCTTCGGCAAGGCTGGCATCCTCGGCGCGGAAGCCCAGCGTCATAGGACCGTCTGGGGCATCCACTGGGATTTCGACGTGTTCGGCACGGAACATTCCGCTTGAAACGTCGCCATCCATCAAGTTCATCGCGGGTGAACCAATGAAGCTGGCCACAAACGTGTTTGCCGGCATGTCATAGATTTCCGTGGGGCTGCCAACCTGCTGCACCACGCCCTGTTTCATCACCACAACGCGGTCGGCCAGTGTCATCGCTTCGATCTGGTCATGGGTCACATAGATCGTCGTCACCGCCAGCTCGTGACTGAGGTTCTTGATCTGCGCCCGGGTGGAGACCCGCAGTTTGGCGTCAAGATTCGACAGCGGCTCGTCCATCAGGAACACGTTTGGTTCGCGCACAATGGCACGGGCGAGTGCCACACGCTGTCGCTGACCACCTGAGAGCTCGGCGGGTTTGCGATGCAGAAAATCGTCCAACTCTACCATCGCGCTGGCGCGGCGTACCTTCTCGTCGTGGGTCGACGGGTCGATGCCGCGCACCTTCAGCGGAAAGCGGATGTTCTCATAGACGTTCATGTTGGGATAAAGCGCGTAGCTCTGGAACACCATCGCAACGTCGCGGTCCTTCGGCTCCAGATCGTTGATCACATTGCCATCGACCAGGATTTCGCCCTCGGTCACGTCCTCAAGCCCTGCGATCATCCGCATCGTCGTTGTCTTGCCGCAACCCGAGGGGCCGAGCAGGACCAGAAACTCGCGATCAGCAATGGTCAGGTCGAAATTGTGAACCCCAACGAATGAGCCCCATCGCTTGCCGACGTTCCGCAATTGAATTTCCGCCATGGTGCCCCCTGCAAGGAATCATTTTGCATACGTTTGCAAAACTGTAATTCGCATACGTCAATTCAGGCAAGACTTTTTTGCATACGTATGCAAAACTGACGCAAATACCCGACTCAACCCGGCTTCGTGCCTCTCGTAAAACTTTGATCACAATGGCAAATACCGTGACCTTTCAGACAGAAAAAAAACTCGTCTCTGCGTTTCACACCGCGTTGGATTCCGCGACAGAACAAGTAATCCCGAAGGTAATGAGCCAATACTGCGCCCCGGATCTGAAGTGGCGCGGCTTTCACCCATTCAACGAAATCATTGGCGCCGAACAGGTTGCCCGGCAGTTCTGGCAACCACTAAAGAGCAGCCTGACCCGCCAGCAGAACCGAGTAGACATCCTGTTTGCGGGGCAAAACTCGCTGCGGGACGAGCCCGACGTCTGGGTCGTATCTATGGGGCATTTGATGGGGCTGTTCGACCGTCCGTGGCTGGGCATTCGCCCAACTGGCAAGCTGGCATTCCTGCGCTATTGCGCGTTCTACAAGGTCGCCGGTGACAGGATTGTCGAAACAGCGATGTATTTCGACATACCGCACCTGATGGTGCAAGCCGGACAGAATCCATTTCCCCCGCAAACAGCGGCGCATTTGGTGCAGCCCGGACCAAGGCCCCATGACGGCCTGCTACTGAACGAGCAGCCCATTGAAGAAGGCGAAAGGACGCTGGCGATCATCAATGCGATGATCTCGGATCTCGGCCAATGGGACTGTGGGTTGTCGCTTGAGGATGAATTGGCCCAAACCTGGCACCAAGACATGATCTGGTGGGGACCCGAAGGGATCGGCGCGACCTACACGATTGAACGCTATGCCAAACAACACTCTGGACCGTTCCGGGCCGCCTTCTCGGGCCGATCAAAAACCAAACATGTCTGCCGCATGGCAGAAGGACATTATGGAGGCTTTTTCGGCTGGCCGAATTTCACGGCGCGGCCCACCGGCGGGTTCATGGGCATGCCCTCCACCGACAAAGCCGGTGAATTCCGGGTGATCGATATTTATCGCCGCGCTGGTGGCAAATTGGCCGAAAACTGGGTCTTCATCGACCTGTTGCATTTCTGGAAAGCGCAAGGTGTCGATATTCTGGAGCGTATGGCGAAGGTACCGTGTACATGACCGGCTGGATCGACGCGCACCACCACCTTTGGGACCTTGAGGCAGTGCACTACCCTTGGCTGATGGCGCGCGGGGTAGAAAGGTTCTTTGGTGACCCGACACCGATTCAACAGAATTACCTTCTGCGCGAGTTCCGGTCCGAAGCCGCGCCTTGCGGTATCCACGCCTCGATCCATATTCAGGTTGGGGCCGAAAACGGTCTAGATGAAGCCAGATGGGTTCAATCCACCGCCGATGCCAATCCAGACTGGTCGATGGCGCAGGTAGTGTTCTGTGACCTGACCTCCGCCGACCTATCCGCTCAGCTTGACGCTTTTCAGGCTCTCCCGACTGTGCGTGGCGTGCGTCAGATCGTTGGCCGCGCACCCGGAGAGGACGCGCAGACAGGCACCAATTCTCTGCTGGACAATCCGCAATTTCTAGACGGACTGCAGGAGGCCGGACGGCGCGGTCTCAGCTTTGATCTGCAGCTCGTTCCCGAACTGATCGAAAAAACGGCCAGAATTCTCGCGCAGGCCCCTGGCACACGGGTCGCCTTGTGCCATGCAGGATCACCGCATGATCGCAGCCTGGCAGGCCTGAAAAACTGGGCTCAAAGACTGCGCACGCTATCAGATCTGCCGCATGTCTTATGCAAACTCTCTGGTCTGGGCATGTTCGATCAAAACTGGACGCGTAACAGTATTCGCCCGATCGTGGAGGTCTGTCTTGAACAATTCGGACCTGAGAGGGTCATGTTTGGCTCAAATTTCCCGGTCGACAAGCTCAATAGTGATTTCGCCTCTCTGGTACAGGTTTACCGCGATCTGGTGCCCGCTGAGGCGCATTCGGCGGTGTTCCGTGAGACCGCTGCACGTTTCTATGATCTTGAGGCGCCCTAAGATTGATATTCACTTTTGAAACCACAGTGAAACCTGAATGGATCGACTACAACGGCCACATGCAAGCCACCTATTGCGGGCTGGGATAAACTACGCTGTCGATGCGATGCAGTATCTGGTATTTCGGAAGTTATAAATGTAAGTACATTCTATTGCAGTGACGGCACTACCCAAAGTTGGGAGCGATCGGCCGTGATACGCGCCGGGTACTTCCCTGGCCCGCCGCGACCGGCATACCTCTCTCTTCATTTCCACATCAGGGGCTTGTTACGAACAATGGCAGTTACCGCTATTTGCACCAACAGAGCAGACGGCAAGCGTACAAGAAAACAGTTCGCGTGGCCCGACGGTCATTGGAATTGGTCCACCCCGCTGCCCTAAAAGCATGGCATTATCTCTGACATTGTAATTCATGTCGGTGGGCATGTTGCACTTGATCCTTGAGCAAACGTAATACACAACGGCGATATGATCGAACGAAGCCGCGTTGCGATGGAAAATCTGGAGCGGGTTCTGGCGGAGTTTGTTGCAACTCTGGATGACGTGGTGAACGTCACCACTTTTTTTATCAGGGAAACGCCCCTGCAAAGGCACTGCACGAGAACTTGTTGATACGGTCAAATTCGTACAGCGCTCTTGGGCCGGCAACAACCGGTATCCTTGTGCCAGTCCTGATCTACGAAAGAGTGGTCATCGAAATTGAGGCAATAGCCGTGCCTGAGTAGGGAATTCGTCCAACGCCTGATAACTTGGACGACAAACTTCACGATCAAAACAGCCGCCTCCTGTGTCTCAACGGCCCTAAGGAGGCATCTAAAGTCACCTAGAGATGCTGCGGTCGCGGCCCGATCTTCGGACACTCGCTGCACTTGTGAAGAAAGCACCTGATCGCCCTAAAACTCGCGAGACTTTCTGGTCAGGCAGCAGCCCCTTCCCGTTCACCCATGTAACTCTAAAACAGAGTGTACAGCTTTGAGTTGTCATTTTTACTTGCGCTCGAGATGTTGGTTGCAAATCCCGAAGCCTCGCGAGGGGCTAACGACAGCTTTTTGCAACCAAACAAATTTCCAGAGCTTCTAAATCAAACGGCGCAAGTAACTCTTCGTTCGTTGTACTTCGGATCAGAAGTTGGTTTTCCAAGGCTTCAACGGTACTAACCTCAGCTGCACCGGGCCAACGAAGCGCACCGATGACATGGGTAATTTCAACCTGGTGATGGGGGGCCAGATGAATGACATCATGCCCATTTGGAGAGCTGCCTTCGCCAGCTCCCAAGATGGGCGAAGCGGCACCCTCCTCCACACCTAGACAGGCGAAGTGCCGACTTGACCACGGCGCATAGTAACGTCCACCGTTCGAATGCCACAACATTGTCATCGGCAGTTTTTGGGCTGATTTAAGTGATAGGAATACATCACCTTCCACTGGACGAATGACCGCGGTCCATCCCAATCGCACTTCAGGCGAATCCGATCCAACAACAAAGTCATCACTCTGCGGAGACCATGGGTATTTGGACAGATTCACCTCGCCATCTACTCCGGGAAAAGACGTCAAAGTTCTGCTTTCAGCCGGATATCGAAGTGCTGAATAGCCCAACGCCGGATCAACTTCCTGCGGAACCTCAGGCGTCCTCCAGCACTGTTTTCGAGAGGTTTGGATGATCCCTCCATTGGGCAAAGATACGTTTGCATGATTTGCAATCGGTATCGCCCCGTCACCACCAATGAAAGTGTGGCGCTGGTAGACAAATGGATGCCCCGGGCGCAATGTAATCTCTTTTAGTAGCTTTGCGCCAAAGACGGTTTTTTCGAGCTCAGCACGTAAGTAATTATTGGTCTTTTCCTTTAGTATCCAACGTGAGTTGGGCGGCCACCCGTGAAGTGGCGATGCCCCCTCAGTTGACCCGAATGGAGCGCAGAAAAAATCACCGCCCAGCTTCTTCAGATGAGGCGGCATCCCCTCGGGCATGATTTCGTCTGTTCCGACCCACGGAGCGCGATGCAGTGGCGAAATCTCAACACCGCCATCGTTTACAGTAAAGCTTTCGATCAACCCCAGCTGCAAATCGAATGAAAGGCGGATACCCGTCGCAGTCAATTCGATCAAGAACTTCTCCTAATCATATAAAATTACTCTACGAACACCAGAACGCGCCCATTTCCCACCTTAGTTTGGTAGGTTTGGAGATCATCACATACAGGCGCCCTCAGAGCTTTTCCCGAGCGATAGTCGAATAGTCCATTATGTTTGGGGCACTCTATCTCATAGTCCATCACCAGACCGTCCGATAAGTGCACTTGTTCGTGCGTACAGAGACCATCGGTGCAATAGAACTCATCATCCACACTACGGAAAATTGCGTATGTTCGATCCTCGTGGTCCCAACGGATAACGTCTTCTTCCTCGACATCGTTTATGGCGCATACGTCAATCCAAGGCATTACGTTCCTCCCTGCTCACTACTCACAGCCCCTGTGTTTCGCTCGGGCACTGCCATGTGCAAATGATCTCGATATGGGCGTGCCGTTGGCGGAAGCGTTTTTCGAAATGCGTAATTTGGATCTACTCGTTGCTTCATGACGGAGCTCATCATTTCCCTGTAGCCATCCCAGACCGAAGTATTCGGCGGTGGCAAATCATCCTTGATCAGTTCATGAAGCGCTGGAAGAGAGTAATATGGAACCATCGGGAACATATGATGCTCAATGTGGTAGTTCATATTCCAGTAAACCCAACGGCTGATCGGGTTCATATACAGCGATCGGGAATTCAACCGGTGATCAAGAACGTTCTCTGCCAATCCTCCATGCTGAAGCAGCCCCGTCATTACAAAATGCCAGCACCCATAGACCCGAGGACCCCCAATCAAGAGAATTGGGATCAGTGATTTCCATCCGGCCCCAGAGACAAACAAAACAAGTGAAACCACCAAAACAGCGGCGTAGATTGCAATGTGAACCCGCCCCCAAAAGACCGCTTTGGGCCACTGGCTTTCCGGAATGTAATCCCGCTCTTCTTGCGACAAGTTCCCCATGGCATTTCGCATCAGAACTTTGAGCGAAGTCCAGGTCTCGACAATCCCCACAAACGCAAGCGCTTTCAGGACGAGGCTGATCGGGTGCATCCACGCTATTTCCGGATCGCGGCCAACAATGAGTGTATCGGTGTGATGCCGCGCGTGGCTCCAGCGCCAGTTGACCGGGTTTCGCATGATCTGGAAGGACGCGATGTGGTACACGACGTCGTTCATCCAGCGGGTTCGAAAGGCTGTTCCGTGTCCGCATTCGTGCCAACGGCTGTCGCAGGCAGAACCATACACGACACCGTATGCAAACCAGAAAGGCACGCAAAGCCAGCTGCCCCAGAAGTACAGGCCACCAGCCGCAAAAACAAAGTGCAGAGCGATCCAAATTACTGTGTCACGAATGGCCGGCGCATCCCTGCGCTTCATAAGCGATTTCAGCTTCTTACGAGGAACATCGCTGTGGTACCACTCTGCGGCAGACAGGCCGTTTTCTATCGCTTGACGCGTATTCACACCAGTCAGACAATAGTCTCGAACAGTGAGTTCAGAGCCAATGGGTTTGGTTGACTTACTCATTTCCCCTTTCTCCATCGCTCACAGCGCGTCACGCGCGTCTTCGTTGACTATAGCAAAGGCGCCTGGATTTTGACTTCGCTAATTGGGCGGCGCAGAGCTAGCCCGCGTTACCAGCTCTACGGGAAGCGCTGATTTCATTGGGAGCGATTTGCCAGTGTTCGCCAATTGGCCCAGCAAAACCTCAGCCGCACGGCGCCCCAGTTGGTGCCGGTCCTGTCGGATTGTTGTCAGCGCGGGAACGTAAGACCCAGACATTTCGATGTCGTCGAAACCAACAACCGAAATATCACCGGGAACCCTCAACCCACCCGCGACCAGCCCGGAAATCAATCCAAAAGCAACCATATCCGCGGCGCAGAACACCGCCGTTGGGCGCTCATCCATCTCGAGTATTCGTCTGGCGGCCTCATGTCCGGATTCCAGCGAGAAGTCGCCCCTGATGATCCACTCGGACCGCGCTGGAAGCCCCAAGCGTGTCCGTTCTTCGACCACACCCTCACGCCGGGCGGCCGTCAGAACATTCCCGTCAGGTCCGGTAACATGCGCGATTTTCTTGTGGCCCAAATCATGTAAGTGCCTGATCGCCAATCGCGCACCTTCTGCGTTGTCGCTGGAAATCACCGGAAAGGCCTCGCCTTCCACCCACTCACATAAAAATACTATGCGGTCGCCCGCGCCGTATGTGACGCATTGCTGAAGCGCAGTTGAAGGAATGCCTCCATCCAAAGAGATTGCGCCATCTATCCGGCCGTCTCGAAAGTACCCAGCAAGAGTTTCTTCCTGCAGCGGATTACTTTCGGTATCAGCGATCAGAACTGCATAATCCGAGCCCGCAAACCCTTCGCTGATACCGGCAAGTATGCCCGAATAGAAAGGTTTGCCGAGGTTGGGAACCAGGATCAGTACCGCCCCCGCCCTTTTCATCCGCAGGTTTCGGGCAGCTTGATTAACACGATATCCCGTCTCGCGAATAGCATCCAAAACAGCACCACGTGTTGATTTTGACACCAGATCGGGATTGGACAGAACACGACTTACAGTGGCTGTCGACACCTGCGAAACACGTGCGACGTCCTGTATTGTGGCGGGTTTGGGTATCTTGCTCATTGCTTGGCAGTCGATTTCTGGCTTGACTCGAATCTCATGTGATGCCGATTATGTAATCGATTACACCATTTGGAAAGTGGGTTTTTCCTAAAATGTAATCGATTGCAGTAGCGATTTCGCCAAACGAGGGAAACTGATGGCATCCGAATTCAAACGCGACAAAAGCCGGTTTCTTTGATGGTTTCGAAGGTCACATTCGACTTTGCCGGGGCAAAGGTTCTGGTGATCGGTGCCAGCCGAGCCGGCATTGGTGCCGCTATTGCAAGAGAATTCCAGGACTCGGGTGCCACAGTAGAGATTACCGGTGTGGAACCGCAATGCGTTGGAGAGGACGCCGCCCGGTTTGACTACATTCAACTGGATGTAACCGACACCAACGAAGTCTACAATTTCGCAAGCACGCGCAACCATATTGACGTCTTAGTCAACTGCGCTGCGGTCACACAGCGTGGCAAGGAAATGGCGCCCGAATACTTCTCCCACGTGTTGGACGTAAATCTAACCGGGTCTTTTCGCTGCGCCGAAGCGTTGCACCCTGCCCTATCGGACGCAAAAGGACGCATCATAAATGTGGCCTCAATGTATGCGCGCTTTGGATCGCCACGGAACCCAGCCTACGGCGCGTCAAAAGCTGGTGTAGAACAGCTAACGAAATCACTGGCGATTGCGTGGGCCAAGGACGGTATTCGGGTAAATGCAATCGCGCCAGGGTTTGTCGTGACAGAGCAATCTGCCCGCGCCCGAGAAGATTCTAGTTTCACAACCGCTATCGAAGACCGCACTCCATTGGCGCGTTGGGGTCATCCCGAAGACATCGCTGGAACAGCCTTGTTTCTCGCATCCGATGCGGCGGCCTTTGTAACGGGTGCCTGCGTGATCGTGGACGGAGGGTATTCGGTTGTTTGACAGGAGCGCACGATGAGTGACTTCGCAAAAACCCGTGCTGCGGTGATCGGGACCGGTTTCATAGGAACGGTGCATGTTCAGGCCCTTCGGCGTCTGGGTGTAGATGTAAGAGGTGTTCTTGGATCATCGCCAGAGCGCGGCCGGGAACGGGCGCGCGAAATGGGCGTTCCACGCGCCTTTGACACGCTGGACGACCTGTTGGCGGATGAAAGTGTCGAAGTCGTACATGTGACTACCCCTAATCACGCGCACTACCCGCAGGTGAAATCGATCCTGGCTGCGGGCAAACACGTCATCTGCGAGAAACCCCTTGCCATGACATCCTCTGAAAGCGCCGAAATGGTCGACCTTGCCAAGGCGTCGGGAAAGGTTGCGGCTGTTTGCTACAACATTCGGTTCTATCCACTGAACCAGCAGGCTCACGGAATGGTTCAGGCCGGGGATTTAGGTGATATCCGTTTCGTCACAGGGCATTACCATCAGGACTGGCTTGCCAAACCCAGCGACTGGAACTGGCGACTGGAAAGCGAAATGGGGGGTGCGCTGCGATCGGTCGGTGACATTGGAACCCACTGGGTTGACCTGACCAGCTTCGTCACCGGGTTGAAAGCAACCTCCGTCTTTGCAGAGCTGGCAACATTCATCCCGGAGCGCCAGAAACCCCTCGGCCCGGTTGAAACGTTTTCCAGCGGAACCGGCGAAACCGAGAGTGTGCCCATCGATACCGACGATGCTGCCATGATCCTCATCCGGTACGAAAACGGTGCACGCGGCGTGATGAGCACATCTCAGGTGAACATGGGCCGCAAGAACTCGTTGCAATGGGATATCGCGGGGGCACAGGCCAGTGCGGCATGGGACAGCGAAACCCCCGACCACCTGTTCATTGGGCATCGAGACGCGCCGAACCAGACCCTGATGCGTGACTTTACCTTGATGAACGACACCGGCGTTGCTGCCGCTACATTGCCACCCGGCCATGTCGAAGGCTTTGTCGATTCCTTCGTAAACTTCTTCCGGGCGGTCTATGCCGATGTCTTGGCGGGCGGGCGTCAACAAAGCAGTACATGGGCAACGTTTGAAGATGGCCACTACGAGATGCGATTTTGCGATGCCGTCGTGAAATCGGCACATGAAAGCCGCTGGGTAGATTTGAGCGAGATTTGAGGGTGATGATATGAAACTGGGCTTGCTGACTGCACCATTCGAAAACTCTCATTTGACAGAGGTGGCGGCCTGGGCCGGTGCAAATGGTTTCACGGCCATGGAGGTTGCCTGCTGGCCAGCGTCGGGTGGTGAAAAAAGGCGTTACGCTGGGACCAGCCACATCAACGTGGATGGTCTTTCCAAGGATCAGGGCAATGAAATTGTGGGGCAACTCGCCGATCAGGGGACCGAGATTTCGGGTCTCGGATACTACCCCAACCCGCTCCACGCTGATGCAGAGCATCGGTCTGAAGTTATTGGGCATCTGAAAAAGGTAATTACCGCTGCGGGCGTGATGGGCATCAAGGTAGTCAACACATTCGTTGGCGGAGACCGCACTTTGCATCTCGACGCGAACTGGGAGCGGGCCACCGAGATTTTCGATCCAATCGTCAAGCACGCACAAGACGCAGGAGTACGCCTGTGCTTTGAAAACTGCCCGATGATCTTCAGCTATGACGAATGGCCCGGGGGTCACAACATCGCTTACTCACCAAGAATCTGGCGACGGATTTTCGAGGAATGGGGTGACGCGGTCGGCATGAATTTCGACCCCTCGCATTTGATTTGGCAATTCATCGATCAAACACGTTTCATCAAGGAATTTGGCCCTCACATGGCTCATGTCCATGCCAAGGACGTGATGGTCGATCAGGACGCACTCTATGAAAACGGGGTGATGTCGACTGGAATGGGGTGGCAGATCCCGCGGCTCTGCGGGCTGGGTGATGTGGATTGGTCCGATTTCTTTTCCGGCCTGTACCGCGTCGGATACAACGGTTCGATCATCATCGAGCATGAAGACAGGTTGTTCGAAGGAACAGACGAGAAGGTCAAGCGGGGCTTCTTGCTGGCCCGGGACGTCCTGTCGCCATTCATCAAGTGAAGAGTTTATCAAGTTTGTAATGACTAAAACTGGGAGGAAACTGAAATGAAAAACCTACTTTACGGCGTTGCTGCTCTTGCAGTTTCAGCGTCTCTTTCAACTGTGGCGGTGGCTGACGGGCACAAGCAATACACAATCGGAGTGTCCAATACCGTTCAAGGCAATGGTTGGCGCGAACAGATGATATGCGCCATGCGTGCCCAAGCTCTGGTCGAAGCCGATGTGACAAACCTGATCGTCGCGCATCGCAACACCGATTCAGCCGGGCAACTGGAAGACATCAACAACCTCATCGAAGCAGGCGTTGACGCAATTGTCCTGAACCCCTCCAACCCGGATGCTTTGAACTCGGCACTGGAAAAGGCGATGTCTCAGGACATCGTCGTTGTTGCCGTGGATGCGGGTGTTTCGGCTGAAGGTGCCTACATTCTTTCGAATAATCAGGAAGAATACGCCTACCTCGGTGCCAAATGGTTGTTTGAACAACTCGGAGGCAAAGGTGACGTTGTCTACATGCGTGGCATTGCTGGCGTCTCAGCCGATACAGATCGAGACAACGGCTTCAAACGAGCATTAGCTGAACACCCCGATATCAATGTGGTGCACGAGGTGTTCACCGGCTGGCAGCAGGATCAGGGTAAGCAACAGATCTTCGATTACCTGGCCACCGGAATCCCGTTTGACGGGGTCTGGACCAGCGGCATCGACAATGTAATCGTCGACGCGTTCACTGAATCCGGCGCTCCCCTGGTTCCGATCGTCGGCGCAGACAACGCAGGATTTGTTCAATATTTGACCGAGGTTGAGGGATTGAATGGCGCAGCGGTAACAAATCCTGGCTCAGTCGGCGGCGCAGGCATTGCTTTGGCTGTCGACATTCTGAACGGCAAGGCACCTGAGAACAAAACCGTTCTTGTAGATCCTGTGCTTTGGGAGAATGCGACGGACGCAGGCCGTGAAACAATCACAGCGGCTCAGAATCCTAACCTTGACCCAGAGTGGCCCGTCTCAGTGACCGTTCCCGGCTGGACCGACTACACGATGGAACAAATCATCGACTGTAAAGGACCCGGCGAGGGCTGATCCGAATTGACTGGCCTTCCGCCTTTAGCTGGGCGGAAGGCAAATCCAACCCACTCGGCATTCAAGGACTTCCATGAGCAGCACACCACTTCTCGACGCGTCTGACGTGGCCAAAAGTTTTGGCGCCGTACGGGCGTTGACCAATGCGCACCTCACGGTTGCCGAAGGCGAGATCGTCGCCTTGATGGGCGCAAATGGTGCTGGCAAGTCCACTTTCGTCAAGATCATTACCGGTGCCCTTAAACCCGACGCTGGACAGGTATTGATCAGAGGCAAACAAGCGTTTGTCGGAAGCCCCGCCGAGGCCCGCCGTTCCGGTTTGGTGCCGGTTTATCAAGAACCCTCACTCATTCCTGATCTCGACGTATCCGACAATCTTCGGCTGACAGACACACCTGTCTATCAGTTTCAAAACTGGGTTACAGAACTTGGCATCGAAGGTCTGAAACTATCGGCAATGATTGGCGACCTGCCACTTGCTACGCTGCGCATCCTCGATCTGGCACGCGCTTTGGCCGTTGAACCTGATGTCCTCTTGCTGGACGAAATGACCGCGGCGCTGCCGACGGATCTGGTTGAACGCGTATTGAAGACCGTAAGGCGCAAAGCAAATGACGGGATGGGTGTGATCTATGTTTCTCACCGTTTCACCGAGATTTCGGAACTGTGCGATCGGGCCACTGTGTTGCGGGATGGCATGTCTGTCGGAGATCTCGACATTGAACCCGGCGTAGAAGAACGCGTGGTCGAATTAATGCTAGGTCAGAAGATTGACATTGGAACACGACAGATCCTTCAAGCAAATGAACCACGGGCTAAGACACCGCGCCTGAGCATTAAGTCACTGGCTTTTGAGCCCAGTTTTTCGGATGTTTCGTTCGACTTATTCCCCGGCGAGGTCCTAGGCGTGGTCGCGCTTGAGGGTCAGGGGCAAGATGAACTGTTTGAGGTTTTGGCGGGCTTTGATCGCCCATCTTCAGGATCGATGGAAGTTGATGGAAAGCCCGTAAACTTCGCCCACCCCGCCTACGCCATTGCAGTCGGGATAACCTTCGTTCCGGGCGATCGTTCAGACGCTCTGCTGGCGCAAAGGTCAGTTAAAGAAAACATCGCTCTGCCATTTTCAGCCCGGCTCAAGAACTGGGGGCCAATAAAATTGCGGCATGAACGCGATCGGGTCGCTTATGCGGTCGAGAAGCTGCAGATCGACACACGCGCGCAGGGCGAGGTGCAAAGGCTTTCAGGTGGCAACCAACAGAAAGTCACCATTGGTCGCTGGCTGGCGACAGGTGTCGAAACCCTGCTTCTATTCGATCCGACCCGTGGCATCGATGTGCGCACAAAACGCCAGATTTACCCGCTTGTCCGTGAGTTGGCAGATCAAGGAGCGGCGGTTCTATTCTACACGTCCGAGTTGGAAGAAATCCCACTTGCTTGCGACCGCGCGGTCGTAATCTTCAACGGTCGCGTGGTTGATGTGATTGATGCCGCTGACGCGGATGAACAAACACTGATGCGTGCGGCCTATGGCCTGACCGAGACGGAGGGCGCGGCGTGAGCGTGGCCATCCGAAAACACGCATGGGTCATGGGGTTAGCGGTTCTTCTCATGGTCCTTTTGACTATCACAAAATTGATACAGCCAACTTTCGGTGCGTCAGGTCTGGAGAGTATTGCCCGCGCCGCCCTGCCCTTTGCTTTCGCAACCGCCGGTATGGCTATCGTCGTAATCGTCGGCGGTATCGACCTGTCTGTTGCGTCTATGATGGCGGTCTGTGCTGTGACTGCAGCCGTTCTGATGGAGCGCATGGCCGGTGTACCGGCCTTGTTTGTCGTGTTGGGGGCCGGGTTTTTGATGGGGTTGATCAATGGTCTTTTGATCGTTGTAACGCGCGTGCCCGATATCGTTGTAACACTCGCCATGTTGTTTGTCTGGGAAGGCGTCGCGCTGTTGATCCTTGAGACTCCGGGCGGCGCGGCTGCAGATTGGCTGGAACAGGCAATACGCGGTCACTTTCTATTCGCCGGGCTGCCCAAGGCACTGCTTGTCATTGCCTTGGGCATCGCTGTTGTCTGGATGCCAATCCGGCGCTCCAAACTCGGACTATCGATCTACGCCACCGGATCAGACGAGCTTGCCGCCTTCCGCTCTGGCGTTTCAGTGGGAAAAACAAAGATAACGGCCTATGCGTTATGCGGGCTGTTTTGCGCCATGGGCGGTCTAAGCCTCGCTGCGCTGACTGGGATTGGAGAGCCGGTTCCGGGGCCATATCTTATGGCCTCGGTCGCGGCCGTAGTTCTGGGCGGTGTCGTGCTGGGCGGTGGTAAAGGCGGTCTGCTTGGGCCGATCATCGCGGTGTTCATTTTGCGGATCATTCGAACGATCCTGACATTGCTTGCCGTCGATCCAAACGTGACCACGATTATCGAAGGCACAATTATGGTTCTCGTCGTTATGCTGGGCACGGCGGCTTCATTAAAGGGAGCTCGCCGATGAACATGGACACCACAGATCTGCCGATGGTCCGCTTTGGCCGCTATCTGCGAGACAACCCGATCATCCCGCTATTGGTTTTCCTTATCCTGATGATCGCTATGCTCGAAGTATTGCGGCCAGGAATCGTTACTCCGGTCCGAGCGGGTCGGGATGGGCTGATCTCTACTTTTTGGGTTGGCAACCTGATCAAGTTTGCAATTCCGTTGGCGATGCTTGCGGCTTGTCAGGTGCTAACAATGCTAACCGCAGGAATAGATCTCTCGGTCGGGGTGGTTGCCACTGTTTCAGCCTTCGTCTGCGCAACACTTAGTGCGATTTGGGGCGTGACACCTGCAGTATTGATCGCGCTGTCAGCTGGCCTAGTTGTGGGCGTTGTAAATGGCATCGGCGTGGGATTGGTCCGGGTCCATCCATTGATCATGACCCTAGGAACAGGGTTAATCGCCACCGGATGCCTGCAGGTCTATCAACGCTTCGTCATCAATGCTGGCACCGAAATTCCCGCCTTCCTTGCCTGGCTCGGAACCGGCCGCACGGCTGGAATGCCGAACGGCCTTTTTGTATTCATCCCGTTTGCGCTCTTTATCCTGTGGCTCATGCGCTATACAGGATTTGGTCGGCTTCTGTTCGCTCTGGGCTCCAATGAGCAAGCCGCTAAGCTGTCCGGGGTCCGAGCATGGGAGGTCTATCTGGGGCTCTACGTGCTTTCCAGTTTGGTCGCCGCGCTAGCCGGCTTGCTCTATCTCGGCATGATCCGCCAAACCTCGCTGAGCCTTGCAAACCCATTATTGTTACCCTCAGTGGCCGCAGCGGTGATTGGCGGCACATCAATCTTCGGAGGTCGTGGCAGTTTCGCAGGTGCGATTGTGGGCGCGCTTATTCTGCGTGTGCTGGATACTATGCTAACATTGATGCAGATGCCGGAAGGTGCACGTACGGCCCTGTTTGGGCTGATCATCCTCGCAGTTACCGCGCTCTACGTCAGGATTACCGGCACGCGCTAAAGGGAGTTTCCAATGGCAAAATTCCGGATCGTCGGCATCAGTTTCGATCACATGCATATGGGTGATTTGCTTAGGATGGTTCACGATTATCCCGACGCCGAAATCGCTGGGATATTCGATCCGGATCGGGACAAGATGAAGGCAGCGGCAACGGCATTCGGCATTCCCGAAGATCGGATCTTTACCGATTTCGACGCGTGCATGGCTGCGGGCCCCTACGACATAGCACTTCTTTGCGTGGCAACGGCTCAGCATGCGGAATATACCGAACGTCTAGCCTATTACGACCTGCATGTTTTTGTCGAAAAGCCCTTTGCCGCATCTTCAGACGATGCGCGCCGCATGGTGGCTGCAATGGATAGGACCGACAAGCAGTTGATCATCAACTGGCCTTTGCGATGGGTCGAAAGCCATGTGACGGCCAAACGGTTGATTGATGACGGGATGATCGGCGACCTGCGCGAAGTGCATTTCTACGACGGAAATCGCGGCCCCCTGTACCATCTGGCCGACAAGGTAGAAGTCACCCCGGACGAGGTTGAGCGTCAGAAACCGAACTCATGGTGGTATAAGCGGGCATCGGGTGGTGGGTCACTGTTGGATTACCTAGGCTACGGCGCGACGCTTGGAACCTGGTATATGGGGGGCCAGGAGCCGATCGAGGTGACATGCACAGTCGATGAGACACCGGGGATCGAAGTCGACCAACATGCCATTGCCATTTGCCGCTATGAAACCGGGCTTTCAAAAATGGAAACGCGCTGGGGCACCTTCACCGACCCATGGACAACGCAACCTCAACCAACATGCGGATTTGTCTTTGTGGGCACAGATGGAACCGTTTCATCGCCCGATTATGCCAGCCACCTAACAGTTCAGACCCGCGCCCGACCTGAAAGGCACGAGTTTCCAGTGACCCCGCTACCAGTTGGCGAACGAAATGCGATCGAATACGTGCTTGGCTGCATTTCCAAAGGAGCCCCGGTCGTAGGGCCGTTGGATCCCGCCCTTTGTCTGACCGCACAACGCATCGTCGATACTGCGCGTCGTTCGGCACGCGAAAAACAAACACTCCGGTTGCTGCCATGAGTGGCGACAGTGCTGACACGGACCAGTATGCTTTAAAATCGGTCGAGCAGCGGGACGTCCCTGCCCCGAACTTACCGTATACGCCGCCGATGCCTCGACACTACAAGCCCCGGATCGGGGTTATTGGTACGGGCGGGATTTCTGCAAGCCATCTTGATGCCTACCGAACGGCAGGCTGGGACGTCGCCGCAATCTGGAACCGTACGCGCGCGAAGGCTGAGGAGAAAGCTGCTGTATACTGCCCGTCTGCCCGCATCGAAGATGACTGGGAGGCGCTTCTTGCTGATAGCGAGATCGACGTTGTCGATGTCACGCTGCACCCCGAACATCGCGTGCCAATCATCAAAGCTGCCTTGCAATCGGGCAAACACGTGCTCAGCCAGAAGCCTTTTGTTACCGACCTCGATCTGGGTAATGACCTTGTGAAGCTGGCAGATGATCAAGGCGTTAAACTAGCGGTAAACCAGAACGGTCGTTGGGCCCCGCACCTGTCCTGGATGCGTGAGGCGGTTTCAGCCGGATTAATCGGTGAAGTTCTGTCGGCCCATATCTCAATTCACTGGGATCACAGCTGGACTGCAGGTACCCCGTTTGACGAAATCGACCAGCTGATACTTTACGATTTCGGCGTGCATTGGTTCGACTTTCTTGCATCTCTTGTCGGAGATAGGGCGGAAAGCGTTTTTGCAACCGCTACATCTGTACGCGGCCAGGCCAACAAAGTGCCTCTGATGTCGCAGGCGCTGGTTCGTTTGGACCAAGGCCAAGCAAGCCTGGTTTTTGACGGGGGCGTTCCCTATGGGCCTCGCGATACAACATACGTAGCAGGTACCACCGGTAGCCTGACATCAGTTGGGCCGGATCTGTCGACGCAATCTGTGACACTTGAGACAGCGCATCGCATTGCGCGTCCTGCACTCGAAGGAAATTGGTTCAACGACGGGTTTCGCGGAACCATGGGAGAGCTTCTTTGTTCAATTGAAGACAATCGAGAGCCCACGGTTTCTGCAAGAAACAACCTAAAGTCCCTAACCATCGTTTTCGCTGCAATTGCATCGTCTGAAAGTAGCAAAGAAATCAGAATAGGAAGTATTAGAACACTCGACGCCTGAATGAGTACTCTCAAACAAAGTCGATACAATTTGGCTCTTTGCTTTCAAGCTCGGACTGGTACCGCCCGATTTGTTCAAGACATCCAAAGGTTAGCTTCTGAGATTTCACCGGTCTAACCCGAAAAAAGGCACGGGAAAGCCGGTCAAAGTGTTCAGGCGGTGTCTTAACACCTTTGCAGCGCCATCTCCCAATGGAGGAGAGGATCGCTCTTAGATGGTTCGGGGAAGACGACGAACCCCCTAAACTCGCTAAGCTCGGATTTAAGAACCCTGAGCAATGTGCCTCGACTTTTAATGAACGATTTAGTTCACTTCGCCAATTGTATCAGGCGAGACCGGCCAAAGGCGGCCGAAAAATGTTATTCGGACGAACTGGTAGTCCCGATCAACGGCCGAATATGCTGGCTCTGGCGGATAGTGGATGCGAACGGGGAAGCCCTTGATATTCTCGTCCAACCACAGCGGAATGCCAAGGCGGTCCGGCGTTTTTTTGAAGCGGTTGATTTACAATGTCGCGAACCCCGTGTCGTGACCACGGATAAGTTGCGACCCTATTTCAAGTCGATCCGAGATTTTGCGCCCGATGCGGGTCACCGAGCAAATAAAGGGTTAAACGATCGGATCAGAGGATCACACAGAGCCACGCGAAAACTAGAGAAGCTGACGGTGCGTTTCAAGTCCCCAAAGTAGGCGCAAAGATATCTTGCCGCCCACGATCAGATCACCATAGTCTTTCGCCCCCGCGGCCATCATCTCTCCGCCGTCTCATTCCGTCACACCAGGACCGATGCTTTCAACCTTTGGGACAACGACGCTCTCGAAATAACCGCCTGACGGACACAGTTCAGACCACATCCAAGCGCGTGCAAATAAGTTGGCAATGCCGTTCCCGGATTGTTTCCACGTGATCGATCCTACTTGAAGGTGGATTCCACTTACTCGAGTTCTCAGGTAATACGTAACTATGGATATCGTCGTCATTACGACCATCATCACTTCTCTTTTTGTTGTCATCGGCGTGGCGGAACCGCTGGCCGCGCGAATGCGCCTGCCTTACAGCGTTATCCTCGCCGTTCTGGGGATAGTGATCGGGCTTGGCGCGACGTTCTTTCTCGACACAGACCTGACGGATGCATTGAACCCGGGGGCGCAGGCGATCATAGATCTGCCGATCCGGTCAGACGTCTTCCTCTATGTTTTCCTGCCCACGCTGCTCTTTCAGGCGACACTCGGCATGAACCTGCGCAGGATGCTGGATGACTGGATGCCCATCCTGATGATGGCCGTTGTGGCAGTAATTGTTGCGACACTTTCCATTGGTTATGCGCTCAGTTGGGCAAGTACGCTGCCGCTGGCCGCCTGTCTGTTGATCGGTGCTATTGTATCGACAACTGATCCCTCAGCGGTTGTCAGCATTTTCCGGTCGATTTCGGCACCGCGCAGGCTGTCGCGAATAATCGAGGGCGAAAGCCTGCTTAACGATGCTGCTGCGATTGCTCTTTTCGGGCTATTCATGAGCTTTGTTATGCTCGGGAGACCCAATCCACTGCTAAGTGAAGCCGTGGGGCAATTTCCGCTTTTGATCGCAGGTGGAGTTCTCACCGGTTGGCTCATGGCGCGCATGGCGGTTTGGCTGATGGCTTTCGTAGGCCGCTGGGAAATGGCGCAGATTTCAATATCCGTGTCTCTGCCGTATCTCGCCTATATCGTTGCAGAACAAAGCGTCGGAGCTTCGGGTGTCATCGCGGTGGTGGCTGCAGGTCTTACGCTCAACCTCACAGGCCCCGGCCGTTTGTCACCGGCCACCTGGACAAATCTGCAAGAAGTTTGGGACCTACTGGCACATTGGGCAGGCGCGCTGATCTTTATTCTTGCAGCCTTGCTGATACCTCGATTGCTGGAAGAGGTGCGGCCGTCCGACTTTGGCCTGCTGGTCGTGGTAGTTCTGGCCGCCATGTTCGCACGGGCGGCAATTCTGTTCGGGTTGCTGCCATTGCTTACGGCAATCGGTTTGTCACCTGCTGTCGAACGCCCCTATCGCACCGCAATACTGTGGGGTGGGCTGCGTGGTGCCGTGACGCTGGCTCTGGCTCTGGCAGTCACCGAAAGCACGCACATCCCGCTTGAGACGAAGCGCCTGGTCGGCATTCTGGCCACTGGCTTTACGCTGTTTACACTGATTGTTCAGGGTACAACCTTGCGCATGGTGATCACAAAACTGGGGCTCGACAGGCTTTCTCCGCTTGATACCGCCCTGTCGCGCCAGGTGGTCGCCGTCGCCTTGCAATCGGTTCGCGAGGACGTGTCCCGCACAGCAGAAAACTATAACCTGACGCACGATATCGTCAGGAACGAAGCCAAACAGTTTAGTGAACGCCTGGACGAGGCCGTAAAGGCCGCCGAAGACAGTGCGCAAATCCTGGATCGTGACCGGGTCACGCTTGGTCTTATTGCGCTGGCCGGTGCAGAGCGGGACTCTGTATTGGCCAGGATGCGGGAACGCACCATGTCATCGGTTCTGAGTGAGAAGATTTTGTCCGATGCGGATCGGCTCATTGAAGGCGCACGGACTGGCGGACGGATCGGCTATCAGCGCGCATCAAATCGGTCGGTCGTTTACGGCAGATCTTTTCGGATCGCCGTGTTTCTGCACAACCGGCTTCGAATTTCGTTCCCACTCACGCGTATCACAACGGATAGGTTCGAAAGATTGCTCATGCAACGTCTGATCCTGCAGGACCTCGATGGGTTCGTCCGCGGCCGCATCCGCCGGATCCATGGCCGCCGGGTTGCGGAATTGCTGGATGAAGTGTTGGCGCGTCGATCCGAGGCGGTTGAGACGGCGCTTGATGGTCTGAGACTGCAATTTCCTGGTTACGCCGAAAAGTTAGAGCGACGCTTCATCCAGCGAACCGCGCTGCGCCTTGAAGAACGTGAATATGCAGTCATGCGCGAAGACGGCCTTGTGGGCGAAGAACTCTATTCTGTGTTGATGCAGGAAGTGGCGACGCGACGTACGTTATCTGAAGGACGTCCGAAGTTGGACATCACTCTTAAAGGACGGGATCTGGTCAGGCAGTTCCCGCTATTTTCCGATCTCGACAAGTCTTCGCTTAGGAAACTCAGCCGGGCGCTGCGTACTCGATATGCCAACGCGGGTGATACCATCATTTCCAAAGACGAATTCGCCCAGAGTGTATTCTTCATTGCTTCCGGAGCGGTTGAAGTGGAACTCGGCCGGCACACCTCGCGGCTCGGTCGTGGTGAAATGTTCGGGCAATTGGCCATGTTATTGAAACGGCCCCGTCGCGTAAACGTGCGGGCATTGGCACCGTCGACGCTGCTTATGCTCGACGAGGCAAGTTTCCGGCGCTTGCTGCGGCGAAGTAAGGCCATGCGAAACTCTGTCAAGATGAGCGCTGACAAGCGCATGATCGACCCCGCGGTGTTGGATCTGGATGAGGCCGAGGTATCCCCTGAAAAAGGGACCAAATCTTGAGAGGCTCTCAATTGGAAGGGAGCCGCGAAATCAAAAGTGCTGGTTCACGGACACCAATCGGGTTCTGTTTTGTTGAGTTTCTACTCCTATCAGGGGTCTGTCGCATACATCGCCCCTATCTGTCAGGTCGAGCGCATTTCTGGTAGCCCGCACTAGAACATGACAAGAGCAAGCCGTGACGATCTCATTAGGGGCACGCATTTTCCGAAAGACGTGATCGTTCACGCGGTTTATTTCTACTGCGCTACAGTACTTCATACCGGGATCTGGAAGAAATCATGGCGAAACGTGGCGTTGATCTGGATCATGCAACGCTAAACCGCTGGGTGAGTCGATATGCAGGCCTCATTGCTGAAGCAGCGCAGTATAGAAAGCGTCCCGCAGACCGTTCGTGGCGCATGGATGAAACATATGTGAAAATGAAGGGCGAATGGGTTTATCTTTACCGAGCGATCGACAAAAACGGCATGACCCTGGATATCATGTTGTCCGAGCGCCGGAACAAAGCCGCGGCGACGAAGTTTTTCGCCCGCCCGCTTGAGGTGAACGGTCTACCGCGCAAGATCGTCATCGACAAATGTGGTGCCAAAACAGCTGGCATCACGGCGATCAACAAAATGTTCAAGAGCTTTAGTTGCCCGATCCCGGTCGACGTGGTCAGGCGGAATTACCTCAATAACATCATTGAACAGGATCACCATTTCATCAAACGAAGGATCAGGCCCATGCTGGGATTCAAATCTTTCGCTTCAGCCGCATCTGTCCTGGCACGCGTGGAAATGGTCAACATGATCCGCAAAGGTCAATTCACGCCCGTACTCCGACCGTTTCAGAAAATCGCCCAACTGGCAGTACATACTGGTCGCCAATTCCACTGATGCTGGGTTGTGTTGCGAAGTTTTGGTTGGATTACAATATCGCGCTGCGGCAGTGGGTTTAAGAGGCGAGCTCAGCGAACTGGCGAAAGGGACAGAGTCCGGGCGTGATTTGACCTTTGCGGATCATGTGCGCCACTTCAATTCCGGCCAACGTTGCCGCCGCTGATGCGAAGGCTTTGAATCCCAGCATCGGGCGGGTTCGCCTTTTGATGAAACGGTGATCTTGTTCCACAATATTATTCAAGTATTTCCGCCTGACCATTTCAATGGGAATCGGGCAACCAAAGCCTTTCAGCATCTTGTTTATGGCCTTGATGCCAGCCGTGTTAGCTCCGCTTTTGTCGATGACAATCTTTCTCGGAAGGCCGTTGACCTCCAGCATCCGGGCGAAGAATTTGGTGGCGGCGGGTTTGTTTCGACGCTGCGAAAGCATGAAGTCAAGCGTCTTGCCGTGCTTGTCGACAGCTCGATAGAGGTAAACCCACGCACCTTTCACCTTGATGTAAGTCTCGTCCATTCTCCAAGAACGGTCGCAGGATCTTTTTCGTCGCCGCGCAGCCTCAGCTATCGCGCCGGAATATCTTGTTACCCAGCGGTTCAGTGTGGTGTGATCCACCGAAACGCCTCGCTCTCGCATGATCTCCTCCAGATCACGGTAGGACACGCCGTATCGAACATAAAAGAACACGGCGAACAGGATCACGTCCTTCGGATATTGCGCACCTTTGAATGAAATCATGAACAGGTTCTCGACTGAATACACCGGCTATCATTCACCGTCTGCATTCAAGCGCGTCAATAGTCAAAAGATTGCAACAGAACCTGCGCACCTTTGAATGAAATCATGAACAGGTTCTCGACTGAATACACCGGCTATCATTCACCGTCTGCATTCAAGCG
>NZ_JBXWNI010000021.1:0-49155 GCF_059610285.1 Ruegeria sp. YTSA072
CGACCCGTCAGCGCCGCCTCAGCAGCGCCGGTGAAGGGGGTTCTAAGTATAACCGCATAAGTCCGCAAGCAGAAAATGACCTCCTGGGCGAATTTTTTCCATTTTTCTACTTATTTGTTTTTTATCAATAACTTAAGCTGTATCATACACCCCTTCGAACGGCGGTCTCATCAGTTGAAATACAAGTCGGACCTACACCTGCCTGCGCCTCCAGTAATCGTACCCCTATATATAGACAGGGCGCCCCATCACACCACAAGACTCAATCGAGTCGGAAGCGATTCAATGAGTCGGAACCGGCCTAAAAAACGGTGCTCGTACTCAATTCAGGTATGGAATCCGCGCGTGTCTACCCACGCCGGGCTTGCGCATTGGCCCCGGATGCTGTGTGGTCGCCTCTGTAAGATGCCTGGGTTAGCCGTGAAATGACCACCAATACAGCCGACATGTTTCCACGCATAAGTACCGTAGGCTACGACGGCCTTCTTGTTTCCTTTGCCGATGCCATGGCCGAACCCTCGAACCGGGCGGCGCTGGCCTTTAGGGGCGCAATCGACGCGGCATCCTGGGACGGTGTTGTCGAAACCTCTGCATCCCTTGCATCGGCCTATCTTAGGTTCGATCCCGACCAACTGCCCCGAGCCGAAATTCAGAATAAAGTGCGACACCTTCTTGCCCAGCAAAATTGGTTTGAGGCACCACTGCCTGCCGGTCGCAGGTTGTGGCGGGTCCCAACAGTTTATGGGGGCGAGCTTGCTCCGCAACTGGACGAGGCAGCGGCGGCGGCGGGATTGGATTCCATGGAAGCCGTTCGGCGGCTGAGCGACACAAAGGTACGTGTATTAACCATTGGCTTTGCACCGGGGCAGCCGTACCTTGGTCCGCTTGGTCCTGAGTTCAATATTCCACGCTTGAAGGAACTGACGCCTATGGTCCCAGAGGGGGCCTTGGTATTGGCAATTTCCCAATTCGTACTGTTCTCGGGCCCCACTCCGACCGGTTGGCGACACGTAGGTCAAACGGCATTTCATTGCTTTCGCCCTGACGCACCGCAGTGCTTTGCGTTAAAGCCAGGGGATGAAATGCAGTTCCTGTCCGTTTCGCGCGACGAACTGGAAAGCATCCGTGCCAACAACTCGGACGGCTCAGGCGGGGCCACCTGCGAGGAGATCGCGGGATGAGTCTGATTGTTCATCGCATTGGCCCTGCCTGCACCATACAAGACCAGGGCCGTATCGGGTATCTGGATCAAGGGCTGTCACGATCCGGCGCCGCCGACCAACTGGCCCTGCACGAGGGCGCAGCGTTGCTGAGTCAAAGCCCGGAGCTTGCGGCCTTGGAAATGGCTGGAATGGGTGGCGAGTTCGAGGCAACGCAATCTCTCGGCATCGCTCTGACAGGTGCTCCGATGCAAGCCAGCATTGATGGCGCACCTGTGGTCTGGAATGCGTCGCACCAGATGGACGCCGGGCAGCGGCTGGAGATTGGTGCTGCGACGCGCGGGACCTATGGCTACCTGCATGTCAGCGGTGGGATCGCGTCCGAAGCCTTTCTGGGATCACGCTCGGCGCATTTGACCGCCAAGATCGGAAGCACCATTCAGACCGGAGATACATTGCCAGTCGCCGACGGATCAGGCGTGACGGGCATGAAACTCAACCCGGATGATCGCTTCTCGGGTGGCGTTCTACGCGTGATCGCCAGCTTTCAGACCCCCCTGTTTGATCAGGAAACGTTGGACCGCTTTGTGCAAACCGAGTTTCGGCGTGGCAGTCGGGCCAACCGAATGGGGATGCAGTTGGATAGCGATGGCGAAGGTTTCGCGGCTCAGGGTCAGCTGAACATTCTGTCCGAGGTCATTACCCCCGGGGACATACAGATGACCGGAACAGGCAGCCCATTTATCCTGTTGCCTGAATGTCAGACCACCGGAGGTTATCCCCGTATCGCGACGGTTCTACCCTGTGACCTACCGCGCGCGTCACAAACCTCGGCGGACGGGCAGATCAAGTTCGAATTCTTGTCACTGGACGAGGCCACAGCCCTGCAAACCGCCCACAAAGCCGAACTTGCCCGCCTACCTGCGCAAGTCGAACCGCTGGTTCGCGATCCGCATGACATCCCGGACCTCTTGTCCTACCAATTGATCGGCGGAATGATCTCTGCCACCGACTAGGGAGTACCACCTATGCCAAGCGTCGATCTGAATGCCGATATGGGCGAAAGCTATGGCCCATGGAATATGGGCGATGATGAAAGTCTTCTGAAAATCATCACATCCGCCAATATCGCCTGCGGTTTTCACGCCGGTGACCCGGATGTGATGGCCAAGACGATGACCTTGTCCGCCGAAAACGGCGTTGGGATCGGCGCGCATCCCGGCTTCCCCGATCTCCAAGGATTTGGCCGCCGCAACATGAAAGTGCCCCATGCCAGCCTGCGCAATCTGGTTCGGTATCAACTGGGGGCGGCAATTGGAATGGCCAAGGCCGTTGGCACCGAAGTGCGGCACCTGAAACTGCACGGGGCGCTGGCCAACATGTGCTCGGTCGATATCGACATGGCCCGAGCCTGTTATCAGGGCGCGCTGGATGTCGATCCGGACATCATCATCATGGTTTTGGCCGTTACCAAACAAGAAGAAGCCGTGCGCGAACTGGGGTGCAAATGGGTCGGCGAGATCTTTGCGGACCGGGCCTATAACGACGACGGAACTCTTGTCGACCGCGGCCTGCCCGGCGCGGTTATTCATGACCCCGAAATTGCCGGGCCGCGCATCCTGAGCATGGTGCGCGAAGGTGCCATCATCACCGAAAGCGGCCAACGGCTTGAGACATCCATCGACACGATCTGCCTGCATGGCGACGGCCCAACCGCGGTACAAATCGCCCGTTCGGTTCGCACATCCCTGATCGACGGCGGGGTCGATGTGACAAAATTCATACGGTAGAAAGAAGGGCGCAATCCTGACGATCTATCCTCTGACTGTTGCCTGTATGGAATACAGACCCTAGCATGCCCGACAAGTGCATGTTCTGAATACCACAATTCCAAGCAACGCCATGCCAAACCGGTATAGGCAAGGAGGTTGGCCAATGTCTTTTGATCTGATGAATTACGAACCACGCGGCGACAAAAAGAACTCTGAGTTCTTCCACCAATATCTGCCGATGATCTACGAACGCCGCCAAAGCTCGGGCGTGGCGGATCAGGTCGGGGCGATGCAGGCGATCGTCATTCAGGTCGAACCGGACGCGATGTTCGACACGCTGATCGAGCTTTATGTCATGACACCCTACCGACATACGGCCAGCTATCTGGGTCAGACGCACAAATTTGCGGTCATGCACTCACACACCGATTATCCTGCGATTATCGTCATGGCGCCACTAAGCCCGACATTCGAAGACTTTATCCCGCGCATCAACCGTATGTACCCGCTGGCCCGCAACACCCCCCAGACCCGCTATGTCGGAGAGATTTATGGCGCCACGAACCTCAAGAACCTGACCAAAACACTTGAAGATCAGAACATCAGGTTTGAGTACATGGGAGACACCGAAAACCCGTTCTACACTTCGGACGGGTTCAGATTTACGTCGCCGTCTGATTTCACCTGTAACAGGGTTGGCTACTCATCCCTGGATTTCAACGACACCGACAGCCTCGGTTTGGGTGACCGGATATTGCTGAGCAATGACGAACAGGCGCGACTGGATCAGGCAGTGGCGTTCGGGGCAGACAGCAAAATCGCGCCTTTGATGCTGGGGGTCGACCACCTTGCAACACGCATTCTGGCCGGCGAGCGTGAGGACGCGATCCTCGAGTTTCTGACCATGGTGCCCTATTACTTTTGGGGCGCGTACAACATCTTTGAGATGAACTCGTCTACCAATGTGAACCGAAACGCGAATGTGGACGATGACAAGAAATCCCCCGCCAAGGTCTTCACCGCGAACAACACGCCCTCCTTCGTCAATTCCTTTGAACAGCTGCCGATGCCAACCGAGGATTTCGTTCGGAACTTTGGCCGTCGCCTGCACCACATGGCAATCGAGATCCAGGACGGCGACCACGGCGCGGGTGAAAAGAACGTCGATTTTGTGGTCAACACACTCAAGGATGAGGGGGTGCCGTTCCTGGCCCATGTGGTGGGCGAGTGTAAGGATGATCCGAACCTCAAACAGATCTTCTCAAAGCACTCGAAGTATACGCTGTTGATCACTGAATATATCGAACGCTGCCACCACTATGACGGGTTCTTTACCAAGGATAACGTTGCCGCACTGACCGCTGCGGCGGGTCAGGATGAACAATACGAACACGGCCACGTCTTCGACTGACAAAAAAAGGCTGCGAGTTTCATCGCAGCCCAGATCCATTCAGGAGAGTATGTCGGGCCTTATGACGGCCCGATCATGAAACAAGTCACATTCCGGGCCTGCAACCGGCGGCAGGCCAGATCGGCCTGTTCGCGGGTCATGCCCTGGAATGTCGCGTCGAAGCCGCGCGAGCTTTGGTTTATCTTGCGCAGCGTGCCTTCCAGAGTGGTCATTTCCGACAGGGCCGTTTTCAGCAAAATCTTTTCCGCCTCATATCGGGTGGTATAGCGGCCAACGTTCACGCCCCATAGCCGTCCGCCCGATGTTGACAGTCGGGTAACGATCTCTTGCTCGGGTTCGGGCTGCGCTGCTGGATCGGTCGAGGCCAGAACCAGGTCAGCCGGGCGCGCAGCGGGACGGGGTGCATCACCGTCACCAGAGGGCTGAATGTCGGCAGCTGCAATCGCCGCAGCGATCCCGTCTTTTATGCGCGTGCCATTTTTGGCAGCCGTCTCAGCCACGGCGCCAGCAACCTGAACTGCAGCACCCGGTCCGGGGCGCAGAACGGGGCGCAGACTGGATTTTGGCGCGATAGTCAGGGCCGCGACGGTTGCGCCCAATCCCGCGTTCCCGGCATAGGTGGGGCGGGCCGGCTTGCGGATCGGGGCACGCGAAGGGGCACGGCGGAAGCCCATATCCAACAACTCAGCGACTTTTGCATTCCGCGATGCGCCGGATTTGCCGCCAAAGACAGTCGCGATAATGCGTTCGTCCTTGCGTTTGGCCGATGCAACCAGGTTAAAGCCAGCGGCCCGCGTGTATCCGGTCTTGATACCGTCCGCACCTTTATAGGCCGCCAATAGGCGACGGTTCGTGTTTGGAACCGTCTTGATCCCGGCATGCGTGGATTGGCGCGAGAACAGGTTGTAATACTGCGGATAGTCATAAAGCAGGTGGCGACCCAACGTGGTCATATCCCGCGCGGTCGACAAGTGACCTGATTCCGTCAGGCCATGTGCGTTCTTGAACGTTGTGCGGCTCATACCCATGGCCTTGGCCGTGCGCGTCATGCGACGGGCGAATGCTGCTTCGGATCCACTGATCGCGATGCCAATCGCCGTGGCCGCATCATTGGCGGACTTCACGGCAGCTGCCCTGATCAGATATCGGAACGCAATGGTTTGCCCGGTGCGAAGGCCTAGTTTCGAGGGGGGTTCAGAAGAGGCCTTTTTTGTAATCCGAACGGGCGTGTCCAAGGTGATCTCACCATTCCGCACCGCTTCGAATGCAATATAGAGTGTCATCATCTTGGTCAGAGAGGCCGGATGCAGTCGGGTGTCAGCATTGCGCGAATGCAGAACCTCCCCTGTCCGGGCGTCGATGACCATCGCCGCATATGGTGCCGCAAATCCCTGCAACGGCGCGAAGGAGAGCAGCCACAAGAATGCTATAAGAAATAAGCCCATCCGGGCCGGAACTGTCCGCCGAACCTGCACGATCTTTGCCTCTGTCTACCTCAGGCCGCCGGGTTTTCCCGGTCAGCGTTAATTATTTTTTATTGCCTACAAGGCTAACACAGAGACCCAATGAAATAAACCGAAAGCGTGCAAATTCGCTGTTTTGTTAAGCGTCCAAACCGGCACTACATGTAGACGCGCGCAGCCCGCAACCTACCACATCCACGCAAATTGAACCCCTTAACGTAATTCCCACCTCGTTTTTTGAAAACTGAGACCAATTGGCAACATCAACTTAGGCGCTGAACCAGATCAGCAAGTTCGCCCAAATCCGGCATCTCGCGATAGCGCGGATTGTCCGCAGGGGTTTCTGCCTTTTCAATCTCCCAGACCAACCCATGGGGCACGTAGACGCCCCAACACCCGGCCTGAATTGGGGCAACGACATCGGACCGCATCGAATTGCCTACCATCATTGCAGATTCGGGCCCGTCACCATGCCGCGCAAAGATATCGCGGTAGGTTTGTGCTGACTTTTCGGACACGATTTCGACCTCGTCGAACAACTCTCCCAGACCGGACTGCGCCAGCTTTCTCTCTTGATCGATCAGGTCGCCCTTGGTGATCAGAATCACCTTATGCGTATCAGTCACCGCTTCGATGGCCTCGCGCGCGTGGGGCAAAAGCTCGATCGGGTGGGCCAGCATGTCCTGCCCCGCTTCGACCAACTGGCGGATAACCGAGGCTGGAACACGGTCGTCGGTCACTTCGATTGCGGTTTCGATCATCGACAGGGTGAAGCCTTTGATTCCGTAGCCGTAGTGCCGGACATTGCGTTTTTCCGCAGCAAGCAGCCGATCCAACAGGTGATCGCGATCAGCGTGATCGGCCAGCAATTCCGTGAAATGGGTCTGCGTCAGTTTAAAAAACCGCTCGTTGTGCCAAAGCGTGTCGTCGGCGTCGAACCCAATTGTGGTCAGCGCTTTTTCCATTTCGATTACGTCCTGCTGGCTCTTTTCTCTGGCCCCATGCACGTTATATAACCGATCAGACAAACCGAAGCCTGAATTGGACAAAGGCGCAATGACTGAACACAAATGGATGATGTCTGACCAACCGGACAACGACGATGATCCGTCGCTGTTGGTGCAGACGCGCCCAAAGACCAAGCGCCCGCCGTTGTACAAGGTACTGCTGCTGAACGACGACTACACCCCGATGGAATTCGTGGTGCATGTGCTGGAGCGTTTCTTTGGCATGACCCATGCCGAGGCGTTCGAAATCATGTTGATCGTCCACAAGAAAGGCGTCGCCGTGGTTGGCGTGTTCAGCCATGAGATCGCCGAAACCAAAGTGGGCCAGGTCATGGACTTTGCCCGCAGGCACCAGCACCCCCTGCAATGCACAATGGAACGGGAAGAGTAAGGCCGCCTTAGCCTTCTCTCTCATATTTGCCGATGTCCCCTCGTCTTGATCTTGCCCTGCAAAGCGGCCTTGAGCTGTCGCAACCACTCAGTGTGCTTGGACCGACATCCGACAGCGATCTGTCGGCCTTGCCGCGTGAAACGCAGGTGGTGCAGCCATTCAAACCGTTTCACGACCACTTTGCCGGCCAAGGCTTTGCCGCCGTGCCGGAAACCCACGACCCTTGTCAGGATGCCATCGTGATCCTGCCCCGCGCCAAGGCGCTGGCGCGCAGCATGGTGCATCAGGCCTGTCAGCGTGCTAGCGGACTGATTGTCATAGACGGTGCCAAAACCGGCGGTGTCGACAGCCTGCTGAAAGACATCCGCAAACGCGTCGACGTCGAGGGGCCCATCGCCAAGGCACATGGCAAGATATTCTGGTTCCAATCCGCGCCCGAGGCTTTTGCCGACTGGGCCGCCCCGGACAACCAGACAGTCGATGGCTTTCAGACCGCGCCCGGCGTGTTCTCTGCTGATGGGATAGATCCTGCCTCGGCCCTGCTGCTGAATGCATTGCCCGAAAAGCTAGGCGCAAGGATCGCTGATTTGGGCGCTGGCTGGGGGTATCTGTCGGCCGGTGTGCTAAAGGCCGCCAATCCGCGCGCGTTACATCTTGTCGAGGCAGACCAGATCGCCCTTACCTGCGCACGCGTCAATTTGGCCAAGACCTGCGCGCAGTTCCACTGGGCCGACGCCGTCACGTGGAACGCGCCGGAACCGTTGGACACGGTGATCATGAACCCTCCGTTCCACACATCGCGCGCCGCCGACCCTGAGCTGGGTCAGGGCTTTATCAAATCCGCAGCTCGAAACCTGACCCGGAGCGGCAATCTGTGGATGGTCGCAAATCGCCACCTGCCCTACGAGGTCACGCTGGCCGAGAATTTCGTACAGGTTCAACAGGTGTCCGGCGACAATCGGTTCAAGGTGTTTCACGCCTCTCGCCCTCGACGGTGATCCCGGTTAACCTCTGCCGCAAATCAGGAGTCAACGCATGTCCTTTTCCATAGCCGGCAAGACCGCCATTGTCACAGGCAGCGCCAATGGCGTCGGGCTGGCCATCGGCCGCCACTTTGCGGATGCCGGGGCCAATGTCATGTTTGCCGACATGGACGAAAAACGGCTGTCCGACGAACTTGGCGAACAGGCCGATGACAGCAACATCCGTTTTTTCGCCGGCGACCTGCGGGAAAAGCTGACCATCGCGAACCTGCTGTCTGCCACGCTTGATGCGTTTGATCAGGTGGACATTCTGATTAATGGCGCGCGGCAGGTAATCCCGTCTGATCCGCTGGATGCGGACGACGATTCCGTGCGCATGCTGCTCAATCAGAACCTGATGCCTGCGCTGCGCCTAAGCCAGTCGGTCGCCAAACGCATGATAAAACAGGCAGGCGACACTGACGAAGGCCCCGCCGGGTCGATCATCAACCTGTCGTCAATCGCCGCTCGGCGCACCCACCCCGATCTGATGGCCTATTCTGTATCCACCGCCGCGCTGGATCAGATGACACGTTCGCTGGCCGTTGCCCTGGCCCCGAAACGGATCCGCGTTAATTCCATCGCCCTGGGGTCGGTCATGAGCGCCTCGCTCCAGTCCACGCTCAAGGAAAACCGGGATTTTCGCAACGATATCGAGAAACATACGCCCCTGGCCCGGATCGCGGCCCCGAATGAACTGACCGAGACGGCACAGTTCCTGGCCTCGGACGCGGCCGGTTTCATCACCGGACAAATTCTGACAATTGATGGCGGTCGCACCTTGCTGGACCCCGTCGCAGCCCCGGCCCATTAATCCTTATGTTAGATATAGAAAAATCAACCGCCGCTGCGTGGTTTCGTCAATTGCGCGATGACATCGTCGCCGCGTTTGAGGCACTTGAAGACACCCACAGCTCTGGCCCTTTTGCAGACGAAGCACCAGGCCGGTTCGAGGTCAAGGAAACCAAACGCCAATCCGAGGACGGCAGCGATGCGGGCGGCGGGTTGATGTCCGTGATGCGTGGCGGGCGGGTCTTTGAAAAGGTCGGTGTCAATGTCTCGACCGTATACGGCACTTTGGGTGCGCGGGCGCAACAGGCCATGGCAGCGCGCAAGGGAATTCCGGGCATGACCGAAGATCCGCGTTTCTGGGCGTCGGGCATCTCTCTGGTCGCGCATATGCAAAACCCGCATGTACCGGCCGTACATATGAACACCCGCATGTTCTGGACCCCACACGCATGGTGGTTCGGCGGCGGTTCAGACTTGAATCCCTGCATCGAATACGATGAGGACACAGCGCATTTTCACGCCACCCAAAAAGCGCATCTGGATCCGCATAGCCCCAGCCATTACCCCCGCCTGAAAGACTGGGCGGATGAGTATTTCTATATCCCTCACCGCAAGCGCGCCCGCGGCGTGGGTGGGATATTCATGGATGACTATTGCACCGGAGACTGGGCCGCCGATTTCGCGTTGACCCAGGATATCGGTCGCGCGTTCCTGCCAGCTTTCCTGCCGTTGGTGGAAAAGCGCCGAGTCCAGGGGTTTGATGAGACAGCCAAAGACACGCAACTGGTGCATCGGGGCCTTTATGCCGAATACAACCTCGTCTACGACCGGGGCACAAAATTCGGGCTGGAAACCGGCCATGACCCGGATGCGGTGCTGATGAGCCTTCCGCCAATGGCAAAATGGACCTGATAGATTAGCGGAACCCAAAATCCAGGAAGTTGTCAAAGCAATAGCCCTGCGCGGACCCCGCCGACATGTTCTCACCCACACGTTTTACGGTAATCGAATATCCCGGCGTGGTATCGACCCCATCGGGTGGGGTAAGTGAAAACTGCACCGTGCGCACGCCCTTTTCGTAGGCGCGGACAATGTAGATACGCTGAGTTGCTTTGGTTCTCAGGCTGCGAATAGCAAAGTCGCCTATCCCGCACCAATACGCGACCGGGGCGGAAGACCCGCTGACGGCGACCTCATATACACCGTTGTTCATAGGCGTGACTGTGGTTTTGAAACCTGGGTAAGCGCCGATTCCGATCCCAATTCCCTGTGCAAATAAAGGCGACACCGCAAATGTTGCCAGCGCCGCTATTTTCAAAACTCGCATAATGGCAATTCCTGTTTCGAAACACTTATTCAAGATCATACCGGACACGTGGTCCGAGTAAAGCGGCACCATTTTCGGGAATTTGGCCGACCGGACCCCGACACAAGAATACAGGCAAAACAGTATCATTTCGGGTCATAAGCAATTAGCATCAAGGCTTATATTGGCTGGGGTTTGTTTTGAGCAAAGCGTTTCCAAATGACTGGTTTGATATCCCGTCCGAAAAATACGCGGATTTCGGCGCCATGTTCTAAGTTGCATCGCTGACCAATACACACAGGCCGCGCACCCTCGGGCAGGTGCTCTATGCTTTCGAAACGCCTTTTCGGCTGAACCAGTACCACATTTTCCGGCAGAACGGCTTCCCACGCGGGTTTGTGACCTTCGCCGGCCTCAGCCCCGAAGCCGAGCGTCGGTACGCCATTCAGGAAAAACCGCTGAAAGATACGGACTTTGCCAGCGGCACGTCCTTCTGGATCGTCGACCTTGTGGCCCCGTTTGGACAGACCAACCAGATCGTCGAAATACTGAAAAAAGAAATCCCCCACCCTCGGGTCCGAACCAATCGGATGGACAGCGACCTGACCCGAAATCGCATCGTAGAGTGGACCCGCGACGACGCGGGGGACGTACACATGAAGCTTCACCGGAAGAAAGAATTTCGCGAGGTCCTGAAAATGGAGGGGTCTTGAAATGGTATCGATCGTAGGGACAACAACTGGCTTTGTAACCGGAGACCCTCCAAATGTGGCAACCGGAGATTTGGGTCTGGACGGCTTTCCGCTGTCGCAAAACTGGACCATATCTCAACAACCGGTGCTGGGTGTCGCATCCATTGATCCCAATACCGGCGAGTGGACCTATACGGTCAACCAAAGCGATTTTGACGATATCCCGTTTGGAGATATCGTCACCGATACCTTCACCGTGCAAGTCACCGGGCTTGAAATTGACTGTTCCCTCAATATCGCTCCCTACAACCTGACCCAGGTTATCACCATCACTCTTGAAGGCGTGTGCTTTACAGCAGGCACCTTGATCCAGGCCGAAAGTGGCAGTCGAGTGATAGAAACCCTGAACGTTGGCGACAAGGTGATGACCGTAGATCGCGGGCTGCAACCGATCCGGTGGGTGGAAAGCAGCGCCTTATCGCCGGACCGATTACGTGACAATCCGGCCATGCGCCCGGTTCGGATCAAAGCTGGCAGCCTTGGCGCAGGACGGCCCGAACGCGATCTGCTGGTATCACAGCAACACCGCATTCTGGTCAGCGGATCAAAGGTCGAGCTTTTGTTCGGCGCGCCCGAAGCGCTGGTTGCGGCCAAGCACCTTTGTTCCTGGCCAGGTATCGCGATTGACACCTCGGATGACCCGGTCGAATATTTTCACATCCTGCTGGATAACCACGAAATACTGACAGCCGAGGGCGCACTGGCTGAAAGCCTCTATCTCGGGGAAGAATCCCTGTACACTCTGTCCTCGGACGCATTGCAGGAGCTCGCCGCCATTTTCCCGGACACAGCTATGCCGAATGGGCTAGGATTCGGCCAGGCAGCCCGCCTGATCCTGCGATAATTCGAAGCCCGCGCGCTTGCTTAGACCCCGCGCAGGTGCCCGCCCACGTCCTGCGGTGCCAGCGCGACCGTTTTGATAACTGCAAAACAGGGTTTGCCCGGTTCCAATCCCAACGCTTCGACGGAACGGCGAGTAACCCGGGCCAAAACAGAACCCGCGGGTGTTCTTACGGACACAATTGCACCCGGCCCCTCGCCCGCCCGGATCGTGTCGACCGTACCTTCCAGAACATTTAAGGCCGAAAGACCCTCGGGGCGTTTGCTGGACAGAATAACCTCTTGCGCGGGAATGCGGATTCGCAGTTCTTCCGCAATTTGCAGGGGTATCCGGGGCAGAAACAAAGACGACCCGCCTGCGTCCAACTCGGTCAGCCCGTCCGAATGATGTTTGACGACCCGAACCTGCAACACTGCACCGACAGCCCGCACACCAGCCGGTGCGACCGACGGATCGGCCAGTACATCGGAGGCCGGGCCATGCCGCACGACCTTGCCCTCTTGCAACGCGACAACCGATGTCGCCAAACGCGCAACTTCCGCGGCCGAGTGTGTGACATACAAAATCGGCACCGAAACCTCGTCCCGCAGCCGTTCAAAATAAGGCAATATCTCAGCCTTTCGCGCGTCGTCCAATGCGGCCAGAGGCTCATCCGCAAGGATCAACCGTGGACTGGCCAGAAGAGCGCGGCCAATGGCAACGCGCTGCTTTTCCCCACCGGACAACCCCGAGGGGCGCCTGTTCAATAGGTGCCCAATCCCCAGCATTTCGATCACTTTGTCTGGGTTTTCGCGACGCGCACCCTTGGGCGCGAACCATTTTCCGTAGAACAGGTTCTGGCGCACAGTGAGATGTGGGAAAAGACGACCTTCCTGAAAAATATAGCCCAGCCGCCTTTTGTGCGGCGGCAACCAGAGGCCTTGCGCGGTGTCAAAAAGCTCCCACTCGTCTACAGCAACCCGACCGGCCATGGGTTTCACCAAACCGGCGACGGCATTTACGATGGTTGTCTTTCCAGACCCGGACCGCCCAAACAGAACCGTCACGCCGGGTGGCGCATCAAAACTCAGATCCAGCTTGAGGTCGGGCAAATCGTGCTGCAAACGAACGGACAGGCTCATGATCCGGCCACCCGCGCTGCAACGCGTCGCCCAATGAACTCGGACAACAGCAGCGCGCTCATAGCAACCACGATCGAGATGACCACTAAACGGGTGGCCGCGGCTTCGCCGCCCGGAACTTGCAGGAAGGCATAGACTGCTGACGGCAGGGTTTGCGTCTGACCGGGGATGTTCGACACAAAGGTAATCGTTGCCCCGAACTCTCCCATCGCTTTGGCAAAAGCCAGTATTGCCCCGGCTATAACGCCGGGAAGGATCATCGGAAGGGTCACCGTGGCAAACACAAACAGGCGTGATGCACCCAGTGTGGCTCCGGCCTGTTCCAGTTTGGGGTCCACAGCTTCGATCGACAGGCGTATGGCCCGCACCATCAGCGGAAATGCCATTATACCCGCGGCAAGGGCGGCGCCAGTCCAACGAAACGCCACGACAATTCCAATCTCTGCCAGTAACTTGCCCAGCGGCCCCTGAATTCCAAAAGTCAAAAGAAGCAGATAGCCGGTCACCACCGGCGGCAGGATCAACGGCAGATGCACCAGACCATTCAAGACCTGCCGACCCGGAAACCGCCAACGTGCCAGCGCGTAGGCAACGAATATGCCCAACGGCAATGTCACCAGTGTTGCCCAAAACGACACACGTAGCGACAACTTCAGCGCCTCAAGCTCTGCAGGTCCCAACCACCCCATGCCGCTATCCGTTCGGCAGGGTGAAACCCTGCTTTTCAAACACAGCCCGCGCCGCCTGAGATTGCAGGTGGTTCAGAAACTCCCGCGCGGATTCAGCACCGGCAGCCGTCAGAGCCGCCGGGTATATGATGGGCGGATGCAGGACGGGCGAAAACTCTGCGATGACACGAACCCGCCCCTCGACCTGCGCATCGGATCGGTAGACGATCCCCATTGGGGCCGCACCCGTGGCAACCAGTGCAAGGGCTGCGCGCACGTTATCCGTCTGAGCGATCTGACCCTGAATGCCCTGCCACAGCCCCAGGCTTTCCAACGCCGCCTTTCCGTAGATCCCTGCCGGCACGGCATCAACCAGCGCCATGGCCAGATATCCACCGTCCAGCGCCGAGGTCAGATCGACCCCGGACCGCATTTCGCCAATGTCAACCCCTTCGCCCCCAGCGACCAGAACCAGGCCATTGCTCAGCAAATCTATACGAGTTGTGGGGTCAATCAGGCCCTGATCTTGCAGCACATTCATCCAATCCACGTTGGCGGAAATGAACAGGTCTGCCGGGGCACCCAACTGAATCTGGCGCGCCAGAACGGACGAGGCCGCGTAAGATACAGTTATGCCCTGCCCAGTTTCCTGCTCAAATTCAGATGCCACCTCATCAAGCGCAGTCTTGAGGCTGGCCGCAGCAAACACCAAAGTCCCCTCGGCCCCCGCGCGAAGCGGGGCCAGCGTCAAAGCGCCCAGAACCAGGGCCGCTATCAGAACTCGGCGCGCGTGGGACAGGATCGGTTTTCTCCCGCCTGGAAAGTTGCAGTTCCTTTGGGGATATCTGAGGCGGCAGGTGACACGCAAGCGCCTTTGCAATCACCCACGACGTAGAACGCAAAACGACAGGCCCCTCACAATCGAAACGACCCCGCAACACAAGGCACGGCGAATTTCCCGCCCGATTGAATTGTCAGTGGTCAACAAATCGGATTCTGGGAAAGAAATTCTACCAGACCCTCTTGCACCCGGGCGCAGGCTTAGCTAAATGCACCGTCACGGGTGATTAGCTCAGTTGGTAGAGCGCTTCGTTTACACCGAAGATGTCGGGAGTTCGAGTCTCTCATCACCCACCAATTCATCTCCGCAATGTATCAAGGGCTTATGCAACTATAGCCTATTGTTGTGCCGCCCGTGGAACTGTGTCCGCTGCGCATCATCTCTGCATTCTGGTAGGTAGTTTGCTCTGTGTTTCTCTATTAGCTCGAGTTTATTGCCCCCCAGCTTTAGACAACATAGCCTTCGCATAATCACGTTTTGCTGTTGCGCTGTCCTCGAAGCGAGCATGCACGACGCAATAGAATAGAGTACTGTCATCTAGACCGTTGCGAGGTGTAAACCAATCAAAGGGGTCGGTGGGCTCTATCGATGCAATCTGATTGGTTGGTGTAGCAACAGGTGCGACATTGGCTTCACTATTTGTGATATCATCGAGCAGCGTTGGACGGGCCGTGCCGGTATCCGGTGTGAGAATACCCATGATCTGCTCGCGACCAGCCGGAACGAAACGCCCGCTCTCCTCGACTGGAAACCGGACCGGCTGTCCGGCATAAACATCTCGCTGCACTTCACTGTTCTTAACAACAAGGGATCCGTTAACGAGCACATACGGAATGCCATCTGAGGGAAGACCTTGCTGACCGAGAGTATAGTTCGCCTTTTCGGTCACAGTCTCCGGATCAAAAATCGTGATGTCCGCGACCATGCCTTCTTGCATTCGCCCACGCACCTGCATCGCTCGCAAACCTGTGTCACCCAATCGCTTCGCATGGATGTAACTTAGCTGAGTGAGTGTGAGCATAAGCGGCACATTCGCTTCGCGCGCCAGTCTCAAGACAAGCGCGTGGCTGCCTGCTGACCGAGGATGCCCAGCATAGTCTTCGTAGGGGGCATCCCAACTCATCAAATTGCCCTCGATGTCTAGCCCGGCCATACCGTCGCCCGAGATGCCATAGCCTGCGATGGTGATCCAATCATTCAGCCATTGCTCCCTTGGCGGGCTAAAAACAATTGCCGTCCGTCCCGGTTCATTCTCAGCGAAGCTCAAAAACTCGTCTTTTGTCACGAAGCGATCGAGCTGGGGGTCAAAGATGGTGTCTTCGTATTTGTACCCCATCGAACCTTCCCAGTTTTCAGGGGCGATGATCGAGGCTCCGTAGTTTCCCGATCCGGCAGTCCAAGGATAATAGCTGGACCAGACGTTGTAGCCTTGGTCGCGGGCCATCTGGAGCTTTTCCTGATTTTCCCACCAGCCATAGTCATTGTCATGGTGTATGTGGAGCGGAGCGCTAAGCACCATCGCATTTACTAAGATTTCATTTACACCCGTCTGTGTTTCTGTCGGTGTAGAAGCACTGGGATGAAATCGGTGATGGACGGAAGTCAGTCTACCGTAACGTGCCGCAGCCCGCTGCGCTTCGAACATCTCATAGGTGGTAATACCTTCGCGGGCGTAGCCGATGGTCGATCCCACACCGAGTGCTCCAAGACGTAGTCCCTCATCCAACTGGGCAGTGATTTCGTTCGTCTGCTCGCGGTTGCTTGGAACAGAAGACCACCCCTCGACGCCATCTTCCACGGATTGTGCCCGCAGTGCGAAGAAGTTCCGGAAGTCTATATCCCCACCTTCAAGCACGAGGCCGTCATGAACCCGCATCCGTGCGAATTCTTGCCCAACGACCGTGCCATAGTTTGCCTGTGTTGCGCCTTCGCGCGCACTATACCATTCGTCGATGTTCGCTGCCCCAACCTCAAAATCCATTTGAGTCGTAACGCCATCACGAAGGTTTACCTTGATACCCCAAGGGTCCAGCCCGTGCTGCTCGAGATCGATAAACCCGGGGGCAACAACGTGCCCTGTTGCGTCGATGGACTCGCTACCATTAATTTCTTGGTCAGTAATTGCAGTGATCCAGCCGTTGCTTATTCCCACGTTAGCGATCTGATCGAACCCGGTTTCCGGGTCCATTACCCGACCGTTGAGAATGACAACGTCGTAAGTCTGCGCGAAACACAAAGTCGAACACACAGACAACGTGCATGCCAGAAACAAGATACGCATGGATAGACCCTCTCTTTTGTCGACAAAACTAAATGTTTTGTTGTTTTTGGCGTCTGCTTTCGACTCACATTAGAAAACGATCCGCGTTCTTAGGCCGAACAGCGTAATGCTGTCCTGAGTGGGGTCCTGCAGCGGGTCAGAAATGAACTGCAGTGACGGCGTGATCTGCAGTCCGGGTGAGATTGAAAAACGGTAGAATGCTTCGAGCGTGAACTGGTCACCGTCTATGCCCCTTGCCTCGGCCCAGTTCAGGCCCAGCCCGGCCAAATCGGTGTTGCGACCGTAGTAGCCAAGACCTGCAGAAACGGACCGATCATAAAGCGCCGCTGTCCCTTTTGAGGCCCCTGCCCTGAAGAATGGCATCCATTTATTGCCAACAAACCAAGCCGCTGAAAACGCAGCCCCATAATCTTCAGGGCGGCTGCCATCGTCGGCTGCATCCGCATGCCAAAGGGTCAGGTGGATATTGTCGAAGTAAATGCGATCAAAGCCGGAGGTGTAACCAAGCTCGAGTGACTTGAAGAGATTGCCATCGCTAAACACATCAAAGTTTGGATCAGACGGGTCGGCGTTTGCGTCTGAGACGCTCGCAACAGCGTAGAAGTTTTCGCTCAGCTTTACCCCACCGGCAATGCCAAGACCTTGGTTGGGCGTGTTAATTGTCGGATTGGTATTAAAAGACAGGTTTTGGAAACCACTGTAAGGGCTGACCAACCCATAGATATCCACAAAGTCTGTTACATCAATCTGCCCGACTTGCAGCGTCCACGCGCCGTTCTCGGCCCTTTGGGTCCAGAACAGGTTGGTCAGCAGTAAACCATTATCGTTGAAGGCCGTCCCTGTGATCGAAAGGGCTCCACCATCTAGCCCAAGGAATTGCGGGGCAACATTGGTATAACTGTGCCGGTCTTCGATCTTGAATGTCAGAGACCCCCGTTCAGTCGCCTGCCAACTGCCATAGAACCGCGCAATTCCACTGGAAGCTTCGCCCTCCCCCAGATTCGCGTTCGTGGTTTGGCCCAACGCCAAATAGTCCACGTTGAACCGAAACCCTCCCTCAGCCAGTCGATCTTTCCACTGAAACCAACCCGGAGCGATATTGCGTGGAAAATCGGAACGGTATTGCGGATCGGTTAGCCCATCTCCGGGCTTTAGATCAGCTTCAACCGAAGATGGCCCGGATAGTCCCTGAGCCGACGCTGCGCCAGCAAAGACAATACTCAGTGCGACAACGAGAAATCTTATCATTCAGACGCCTTTGCCCCGCCGGTCTTGCGATGGCCCGCCGCTCGGATGCGATCAGCAGCACGTTGCTTCCATTCCAGCCCGTGTGCTTCAGTTTCCAGAGTTTCGACACGTTCCGTCTCTAACTGGAAAGTCGCTTTCATAGGCACGAGGCCGTCCACAACCATCATATTCTGAACAGAAGGATCGATAGTCAGCGTGCCCGTCAGCCGAACGGGTTCGTGGTAATAGCTGGGCGCCCAGTCGCCATTCAGCCGCACACGTATCATCTGGTTGGGCGGAGGTGGCGGCATGTGACTGCACATCCCTCGTTCTGGCACCAAATATGCCACAGACTGACCGTCCGGATCACCCGGAGCAGGAATGGCAAAGCCCGCGAGTGTGATTGTTTGACCGTCGAATTTTGGATTTCCGTTTGTTCCTGCCTTTCTTCGCCGTTCTTTCACAATCTCTCTTTGATCGAGCAACCAATCGACATCAACGTCAACTCCCGCCAAGGCATCCTCGGTTTCGGTCAGAAGCTCCTGCCATTTCAGTCTTTCTTCCGCGCTGCCAGCGTCTTGCTGCAGTCTGCCACGCATCCGCACAACGAAAAGGACGTCGTCGAACTGTTCGGGGCTTAGGTCCCGATAGGGATCTTCATATACCTGCACAGATGGGTCTGGAAGATCGACCCAGTCCAGCGCTGTTCCTGGCGTTGCCATGGCGGAATGACCGTAACAGACCAAACCCGCGAGCAAGATGGAGCGAAACCAAAAGAACATGAATACTCTCCGGTCGAGTTTTGGAGTCAATTCAGTGTATTTTTGTATATCACACCGTCCTTCATTATCAGCCGGATCGTTTCAGGGCTTTCCGGTCTCGGATCGGCACCAAACCACTGATCACCAGTTCCCACAACTGAGAAGTCTTCTAGTGGGTTACCGTCGATCAGCAGGATGTCCGCATAGGCTCCTTCCTCAATCACACCCAGATTGCCCTCGGGATAGGGGTTCATGAATGGTCCGGACAAAGCGGCGATTTCACCGCCAGTAGATGTCATTGCGACCAACGAGGCGTGAGAGCCAAAGAACTCATTATTGAGATGTTTTTCATAGGCAATTTGAATATTGCAGGCGGCTACAGAACCTACGCAATCCGTGTGAAACCCTCTTTTAGCTGGGCACTCATTCATGTTTTTTATGTAGTCGCCAAAAGCCTGCGTAGCTGACTGTGCCTTTCGTAAGCTGGCTGGGACATCTCGAATGGCAGGAATATCGAAGAGATTTGGATCAAATGCGGTGAGATTGGTCGTGATGTAGGCTCCTTTCTCTTCCATCAGCGCTGATATTTCACAATCAAACATGAACCCGTGTTCAATTGATCGCACACCAGCATTCAGTGCCGCCATGATCGTTTCCTTGCGGTAGGAATGGGCCATGACGTAGCTTTCGTATTCGTTGGCAACCTGCACGGCCGCTTCTAACTCTGCCGTCGATCCTGCCAATAACTGCCACGGGTCAAACACTGAAACTACACCGCCTGATTGCATGTACTTCAGTTGTGTTGCTCCCATCCGGAAGTTGTTACGAGCAAACTTGTACATGTCAGAGACGCTGTCGACTTCTTGGGCCATATTCAGACGGCTGAAGTTCGAAGACTGGCCAACAGGCGCCGTAAAGTTGGCGAAATCAGCATGGCCACCACGCGTACTTAGAAAAGCAGCCGCAGGGTAGAAACGCGGCCCGGCAATGGTCCCGGTGTCGATTGCGCGGCGAAGACCTCCATTAGCACCACCTGCATCTCTTACGGTGGTAAAGCCTTGCATTAAGTACATCTCAGCCATTTGAGTGCCGTGAATCGCGAGGTCTTCCCAAGTGCTGTTGGCTTCCATTGCGGGCAACGTGGGTCCTGGCAGCATCAGGTGTGCGTGATTTTCGATGAAGCCGGGGGTCAGTGTCCTCCCTTCTCCGTCAATGACCGTAGCGTCGGGGGCAACGATTGCGTCGGTTGATACGGCCTTAATCAGATTGCCCTCGACCAATACGCTGGCATTCTCGATACGCTGTTCATTCACGCCATCGAAGATGTGCACGTTGGTAAACAACGTTTGGGGTTCTTCTTGATCCTGAGCCTGCGCGGACGCTGAAAAAGAAAGACCTGCAGCGACAATTACCGTCGAGCAAAGCGACATTCGTAGACCGGACATAAGTACTCCCTTCATATTCACGTTTTACAAACAGTAACCCGGAAAATCTTAGTTCAGTTGCCACTTTTGCAATAATATGTTTGAATGTGACCGTAAAAATGGCCACTGAGAAAAAAATTAATCATAAAATGGGTGACGAGCTTGCCTTTCAACCCCACCTCGCAAGAAACTAGCGAAGGCTTTGTTCGCCTCGCTTTGGCCGCCCCGTTTCTGCAGTATCTCATCGACCGAGAGATCGACCCGCAACCTGCCTTGGATCATGTCGGCTTGAAGGCCGAACTGTTGTCTGACCCCTTCGTCTACGTCCACTCAGAATTGGTCTACGGCTTGGTGAATGCCTTCTCAGAATTGTCAGGGGATCGATACCTTGGACTGAACGTAGGAGAAACGTTTGACCTGCAAGGTTGGCCTCCGTTTGCTCAGGCCCTGCAATCCTCAATCACGCTGTTCGAGTTTTTTGCCCATTTCGTCGGGCTTGTCCCGCAGGAGTCCAATTCTGTGCGTCATAGCCTTGTCATTGAGGCAGACAAAGCGACATATCGCATTGGGAGGCAACAGGAGCCAACCATTCCGCCTATTCAGGTTACCGGTTTTGGAGCCGCGATCTATGTGCGCCTGTTGCAGGTCGTAGTTGGAAACTCCTGGGATTCATCCCGTGTGCGATGGGAGAGCAGATACATCAATGGCCTACCACTCGACTACAAAGGGATTGACGTCGGTCTTGGACGCGATCCCGGAATGCAAATTTGTTTTCCTGTGGAGTGGTTGTTTTTAAACCATGCCTCAGAGGCCTCCACCACTCCCTTAGCCTCAACTCGGCAAAACGAAGAAGTAACCGTAGTGGCTGCGTTGAGATCTGTCTTGCGCGATAAGTTGGATGAAACAGATTTGGGGCCGGAGGTGGTAGCTGGATTGCTGGGTATACAGCCGGAGCGGTTTCTGAGAGCCCTTCAGCAACAAAGGACAACGCTGCCCCGGGAAATAAAACGGCTTCGTGTCGATGTCGCAAAAGAACACCTTAGAGAGGACAAGATGACAATTGCGGAGATCGGTCTCTTGCTTGGTTATTCCGATAAGAGCCACTTCACTCGGTTTTTTCGAGGCCAGACAGGCATGGCACCGACAAAATTCCGCCTTGGATCGTGACTACGGTGCGGGTTCTCGGAATGGCTGCCCACAGTTTTCCAATGCGTGTCCAAACAGGGCAGACAAAAATTTGGAACGCATTTTTGGAGTCCGTATTTAAGGATTGAAAGGGGGAAATTGCCCCCTCAGCCCCAGTGACATAACATGCAGCGCTGTGCCATCGCTGCAGCAATTCTTTGATTTTGTGCGGTCGGCCACATACTAGATCGCAGCAAGCTGCCATATTCTAAAGAACCGTCACGCAGATTTTGCTACTTTCAAACCACCGACAATAATTTCGGCTTTCGCTCCCCCTTGAATCTATCAATAGGCTCATTTGAACATCTAAATCGCTTTGACAGGCGTGCGATGGTTTTCAAGCTGTTTAGCGTTATTCGCTCTGCATGCTGCTACACGACCGTAAGTGAGTCATCTTCATCCCTGGTGACGTTAAACACCACATCCTCAAAGTCATAGTCGCCCCCGCCCGTCAAGTCCTCGAAACCGATGGTCATTGACTGGCCACCCGATACGACACCCGAAAGCGTGTGTTGTTGATCGTCACTATTCAAAGCCGCCTTTTCGGCGTGAAACGTGGTGACGCCGGCAGAATTCCCATTCACCGTCAAAACAAAATCAAATTCGTCGTCCACGTCTGCCATGCCACCGTTGCTGGCAACAAAATTCAAATCATCGCTGTCTGAAAGGGAATTAGCCCAATCTGCACCATCCTGAACGATGAAGAACCCAAGGCGGTTTCCGTCCGCCAAATTACTTAGCTCTACCGCGCCATTCGCTTCATTGGTGTTTTCAAACAGCAGGCGCACATTCGCGATTTCGCCGTTACTTAGAATATCATAAACGCCAAGGACATTGTTGAAGTCAGCGGTTCCGAGGTCGACCATCTGTATCCGGAAATCCGTCGCGCCATCGCCTTCGAGAAAGGACTTGTTCACGATGCCGTTGATCACGCTGCTATCAACGCGGACCCCGGGCGCAAGGTCAGGCAGAAATTTAGCATAGCTGACCACGGTGTTTCCATCCTTGGTGACGGCAAAAAAGTCGCCGCCCGACTGCCCGCCGTCCAGCGAAATCGTCAGATCCGTCCTACCGTCACCATCAACATCGAATTCAACGTTCGAATTTTCAGTCAAGCGAATGTTGGACCGACTAAGCTCGACACCTTCGATGACGAGGGACTTGCCCACTCCAAACCCGCTGATAACACTTTGATCCAATTCTTCCGGCGTCACTCTGAGGGTGTCCGCGTCGCCAAAAGACAGATTCTCTTGCGAGGATGTCGAAACCGGATCTGCCGGTTCGCCCGGATCGGGAACGACAGGTACCGGATCGGCTGGCGTATCAGAACCACCGGCATCCGAACCGGCGCCGGTGTCCAACTGGACACTCGCCGTAGTACGGGCAAAATTCTGGGTCACAATGACGGCAGGAACACCGCCGAGTGAACCAATTTCTATTCCGATGCCGATGTATGCCAAGTTCGGATTCAGGATGTTGGCGCGGTGATTGGAGCTGTTCATAAGTGCATTGTGCAAATCGACAACATCGTCCGAAAATCCCGGCTCTCGGCTTTGTCTTTGCCAGGCAATGTTCTCTGCAGTGGACCAGGACCCGGACAGCACAAAACCCGCATCGCGCATGCGCTGGGTGGCCGAGCTGCCACCCTCACCCGTATGCGAGAAGTTGCCGGATTCCAGCATCCACTGGCTGTGCTCTTCGGCCGAAGCGTTTAAACGGAATTCCAGCTGCACAGGATCAAGGCCGCGCGATGCACGTTCTGCGTTGATCAAATTTAGCATTTCACGCTCAAGCGTGCTGGCCTGCGACATCACCCATCCCCTGATTCAGCGCAATCGTCGAAGCAAACTTGTTCAAATTTTCCCAAGCTGCAGTCGAAAAAACGCGTGCATGTATTTAACGGCAGAGTTTCGCTCGACAGTGCAGTAGAGACGGCAATTTTTTGCGTACTACGCATCTGCGGAAGCAAAAAATTCCCCTGCAGTCTTAGCTGACATTCATTTGCGGTAGGTCTGCTTGAGGGCGAAAAGCTGATCTTGGGTAATTGAGGTCGATCGAGAAAACTCTCAATATCATCACGGCCACCGTAAGTTCTGCGCATGCGTTTCAGGTACATTCATGCAGACCTGGATTAGTCTCGGTCCGGCCCAAACCGGTCACTCGACAGAGGATCGAAATGCAGCGTTTGCAGCCCGCATTCCAAGCCCTTGATGCGGGAGCATATTGGTGTCTTAGGTTATGACGGGGATGAAGACAAACTTGCCATTCAGCTCACTAGCGTCAATGGTCACTTCCTTTCTCTCAACAGTTCTCGTGAGAGGCGTTGCGCAGACGTTTCACCTGCCTCCTTACGCATCTAGGCCCCCAACCTCGGGCTGGTGTCTTCATCCACAATCCCTTCGGCCATTCGCGCAAAGGCCGCGCGCCAGCCCGGGGCCAGATCCGCATTATTGGCGAGGGATTCGGCATCTTGTGAGCTCACACGACGCGTCAACCGAGCCATAGTAACTCGCTTGACAGTCCAGTTACCATGCCCCCGCTCGACAAGCTCAGTAAAATCCCCTGGCGCAACGCGCCCCGGCTCCAACACTCTGTAGTACCAGCCTGTTCTACCCGATTTCTGAAACAGATAAGGCGTCTTTTCGTTGCCCGTATGCTGACCAAGCTTCCAGCAAGGCTGACGACCCTGGCTGATCTGAACCGTAGCGGTGCCAAGCCTCAGAATATCACCGATGCAAAGGTTCTACTCGGTCAATCCTTGGGTCGAGATGTATTCCCCACAGGCAGCAGGGATTATATTTGGGGCAATATGCCCCTTTGCCTGCCAAGCGCTGTAGTGATCTGAGGCATAGTGATGAATTGCCTTTTCAGTGCCACCATGCACCGTCAAATCCACCTGTTCATTTCCAGACAGCCCGTTGAAAGAAATATCCACCGAACCGCTGACCCGGTCTTTTTGAATGTCCGATGGCAGTTTCCTTCCCACCGATCTTTGGCTGTACCGAGGAACAGGCCATCTACAGGCGCGCTCAGATTAGGATGCGGCATCTGCCACCTCCTTATGTTCGACACAAATTTTGTTGCTTGCGCCTTTTGGCAGCGAAACTGAGAGGAGCTTGCAAAACCCGTTTACCTCTCGCGGGTCAAGCTGCTTTGCTGTCTGACCTGCAAATCAGCCCTGATTTTCCAAAGAGGAAGTCTGATCAAACGAAACTGTCTGCGGGAGTCTGAGATGGAGAGTTTGGGTCAGTTTATGACGCAAAAGTCAAATTCGACTGATGTCCAACATCGAGAGTGCCTTCCCCTGTCGAACGTTCACCTAGCTACTTGTCCAACTGTGACGGTTGGGGCAGGTTCGCGTGACGTTCAACAGATACTGTGGGACGTCACAAACCTTTGACTCAATCCACAGCCCAAACCCCAAGAAATGAGTGGATCAAGTCATTCAATTCTGACTCAAAACAAAATGCGGAACTTCGCCGAAGCGGCGGCAAAGGCTTCAATCGAACCCATGTTACAAAATGCTGCGATCCGTGAGAATTTCGGCTTTCGCCTCGGATTTGAGGACTACTGTCTCCAACCCGAGAGATCGCAGGGCTTCATTCAAACGGGAAGCTATCTAATCGCTCGTATCCCTTGTCAGTCACCAGAACTTGGGTTTCAAGCTTTACGCTCTCGGAGCCTTCTTCCGCCATCAAGCTTTCGACGCAGACAACCATGCCGGACTCGAACCGCCCTGACATCGCGCCGGGCCCCCAATCTACGTGCAAGGGCACCACCGGCCATTCATCAGCCATGCCGACACCGTGCACCGCGAGTGAATAACGGTAGGGCACGTGCGCATCGGGGATGCGCCAACTCATCTCATTAAATTCGGTGAAGCTCGTGCCGGGCCGCACAAGGTTAAGATTATCATAAATCTGATCCAATGCGGTATCATACAGGCGGCGCTGCGTACCCGTCATCTTTGTATATCCGCAGGTCCAGGACCGGGACAGGTCGGCGCAATAGCCGTAAGGCCCGATCATATCAGTATCGAACGAAATCAATTCACCGGCCTGACAGACCTTGTTTGAACATTCCTGATACCACGGGTTTGTCCGGGGTCCACACGTCAGCAACTTGGTTTCCAGCCAGTCTCCGCCTGAACGGGCGTTTTCAAAATGCAGGTGTGCCCAAAGCTCACGCTCGGTCACGCCGGGGTGGGAGTGGTCGTAAATGCGCGCCATACCGGCCTCGCACACACGGATTGTCCAGCGCATAAGTTCGATTTCATCGGCTGATTTGATCGATCGGGCGATTTCGGTGATTTGCGTGCCCTCTATATAAGACAGCCCGCGCGCTTCCAGCGCATGGACACCGCTTCCAGCCAGAGTGTCGCAGGCAATACGCGTGTTGCCGCCACCATATTCTCGGATCAAGTCAGTGATTTCATCGGCCCAGTCTTGAATGGTGGTCCCCACCTTGTCACCCGAGGCCATGAACATCCAAGTTTTGGCGATACGAATTTCGTCAATTCCGGGTAAGCCCTCGCTTTGATGCAGGCAGCCCTTGAATTCGAACATTATCGCCGGACCACCCGCAAGGATCAGGGCATAGCGCATGGGATTATGTAGCGTCCAGACCTGCATGTTTGAACAATCAAACGCGTAGCGAATATTGCATGGATCATAAAGCAAAAGTGCCGCGCAATCCGATTGGTTCAGATGGTCGCGTAGACGTTGCAGCCGATATTTCCGTGCGCGGTTTAAAACCGTATCGGGTACGGGGCTTATTAGGGGTTTGTCTGCGCCCTCAGCATTCAGATAGGTCAGTTTGCGGTCATCTTTGAATGCCGCACTTACATTCATGATGCACGTCCATAGAACCCGATACGCTCCTGCTCCGAGAATTGCACGCCTGAGCGCTCGTAGTAGGAAAATACAGCGATGATGCGGTCCTGATCACCTCTGACAGGTGTTACACGATGAGCTGTGTTCTTGCCTTTGAAGATGTTGAGAGTACCGGGTTCCAGCGTTATGAGCGTTGGTGTGCGTCGTCCTTCCAACAGATCTGCCACACCTTCGAAGTTTGGATTTATGTCGCTGCGCAGATCCTGATCGTATTCGAACTCACCGCCCTCGTCGGGGGCCTGCAACATCAGCGTCGTCGTAAACTCTGAGCGGTCGAAATGCCAGTTAAGCGCCTGACCATCTGAGTAGCCCATAACATTCACCCGGGCGAGCGGGTCCTGCATCGTGAACAATTCGGTCTTGTCCATGACAGCGGCTAGGAATTGAGCGAAGGGCCGCCATTCATATAGGCGGATCACTGCGGCACGGCCCAACTGATCGGCGCAGATAGTCCGGTTCGAAGTTTCAAATTCTGTCAACGCTGGATGATCGGCCTCCAGACCAACGATATCCTTCTTGAAGTAGATATTGTGACGCCGTGCGTGAGTGAACGCTTCGTTATCAAGAACCGACTTCAATTCTTCAACCGCGCCCGGCAACGCCTCGGGCCGGAAAAAGCCCTGCAAATTAAACAAACCATCTTTGGCCAGGCTGGCCTTGCAGCTCTCGATCAAATTCTCCCAGCCAAGGCTATAAGGCTTGTGCAGGGGATAGCGCTCCAGATCGATCAGGTCTTTCATGTCAGCCCCTCCATGGTGATGCGCAGAGGTTAAATGTGTGGAGCGCTTTCAATCAATAGTGTTTCTAATTATGGTCCATAAGCAAAACTTTCGGATGACTCATGGACAAAAGCGCTCCACTCAACGCCCTTCGTGCTTTCGAAGCCGCAGCCCGCACCGGATCGTTCACCAACGCAGCGCGTGAGCTGGGGGTCAGTTCGGCCGCGGTCAGTCAACAGGTTAAACTGCTTGAGGACTTTTGGCAGGAGATGTTGTTCATCCGGCAAGGCAATCGAATTTCATTAACCGAAGCCGGGCAAACCGCCTATCCGCAACTCGCCCATGCCATGAGTGAATTGGGCGCGTTGTCGGCCAAGATGCTGCGCAAGCGGCAACGGAAGAAACGATTGACACTAAGCTCACCTCAATCAGTGGCTGAAACCTGGCTCGCGCCGAGAATCGCTGCGCTCGCAGATGATGACGGACATGTGCCGCTCAGTATCCGTGTGGACGAAGACCCCATAGATCTGGTGCTAAGCAAAGTAGATTTGCGGATATTCTATGGTCACGATCTCTATGGTGAATACCAAGTTGAAGAGCTTTTTGCGGATAGATTGATAGCCGTCGCCAGCCCGGGTTTTGCCGCGCGTCATGGCAACGAGTTGGGAGCCGTAGAGGATAATTCCTTCATTCACACCGACTGGGGACGAGGGTTCGCATCTTCTCCGGACTGGGAAACCGCATTGCTGGGCCACAGGGGGGTCGACCGCTCTTCAGGTCTGCTGGTTCAGTCCAGCAGTGCCGCTCTTAATTTTGCCAAGCACGGTTTGGGTGTTGCTTTGGTGCCAAACATGATGGCCGCCGATGAACTTTCCGCAGGTAGGATCATAACAATGGAATTTGAACCGTTAGAGCTCACACACAGCTATATGCTGGCTTACCCAAAGAGACTCAGGTCAAACCCTGAGATCCGACTAATTCTTGAAACATTACGGAATGTGTAAGATTACTGACCCGGTCAGCCTTGAAAAAGAGTATTGCTCCAAAGTTTGCTGGAGCTGTTGAACATTCTCAAAGCAGATTTTAACGCATTTGTGTAAAAGTCCGTTACGTCCGCATTGCTGTTGTCGCGGAGCGGCACCCCGAATGGCTGGTTTCGCAACCCTTGGGTGATTGGCGGCATCATAGCGAACCGCGAAAATCTCTGAATTTGGGTGTTATGTGAAGCGATCTCTGGTTGAGTAGTGACCATTCAGTGGGACTATTGCCAGTGGCTCTCTAGCGGACAGAGCTAATCTCCTCCAAGTCACGATATGACACGCCGTATCGGACATAGAAGAACACAGCAAAGAGGATCACACCCTTGGGGAACTGCGCGCCTTTGAAAAATATCATAGACTAATCTTCAACTAAATAATGCCGTTCGCCACACAGGCGCTAACGCCATGAAGGTCAATGGTCTAAAGTTTGCAACAGATCCCTTTCCGAGGCTGCCAACCTACTCAATGCGAATGCCATCACAGCTTGGTCGTCATTTTGTAACCGGAAGGAAAATAGAGTTTGGCATGAGTCACGTTGTTCTCCTTCAGCCAAGTGGTTCTTTCGACGGTGAATAAGGCCGTTCCTTCGTTTTCCCCCAGGAACTCCGCAACCTCCAGATTGGCGTTGGTCGCTGAAAACGTCAGTTCAACCTCGGTAAACGGAACCTCACGGACAAGCCACTCGTTTGGCCCAATTTCTTCGAACGACTGATCGCGTGCCTGAGGAATGGTCGCAAGATTGATCCAGCGCTCTTCGAACTGAAAGGCTTTGTTTGAGGCAAAGTGCATACATCTGAGATGCAGAACCTCACCCCCTTTTGGGATCTTGACCTGAGCACGCAACCAGCCGGGGGCGGCGATGACCTCGCGCTCTACAAGCGAATATCGATAGGTGGCCCCTAGGTTGGTGATTTCTTCCCGAATAAGCGGAATTGTGATCCGGGCCTGGCGCGTCGGGGCTGTTTTAACCCGTGTTCCTGCCTTGCGCTTACGCTCAAGAACACCATCATCAACCAGTTCGCGCATTGCTCGATTTACCGTGGCCCGCGCACAGCCAAATTCCTTGGCAAGCTGAATCTCACCGGGCACTGCCGCGCCGGGAGGCCAGGTGTTGTCGCGGATGCGGCCAAGGATGTTTGATTTTATATCCTGATAGCTCACCCGCACGACAAATGGCCTATAATATGTCTAAATTTATTGCATAATGTTTGTACTCGTATGCGGCGAGGGATTGCAACCGTCGGCGCGCCTAATTCGAACATCAGCAAGCATACGCAGCCTTCCTATGACCAACCCGAAATGCAAGCAGCAATGAAACATGTCCGAACCAGAACCCTGGAGCCGGTCCTGTGGCAAAACGGCATGGGGACCACGCGAGAAATTGCACGGGCAAGTGGCGAGCAGGGCGTCATCTGGCGAGTGAGCCTTGCTGATGTGGAAGCTGACGGGCCATTTTCCACATTTCCGGACATGTCTCGTATCCTGACCGTTGTCGAGGGAGATGGCCTTGATCTGGTTGGCCCTGCGACACCGTTGAACGCGCAGTTTTCCGATCCACTCAGGTTCTCAGGCGATCTTGAATTGTGGTGTCGGCTGACAGCGGGCCCCGTGCGCAATTTTAATGTAATCTATGATCCTGTTCAGTGCGCTGCATCCGTGGATTGTCTGACCGGTGAGGGCACTCATAAGCTCCAAGCGGGTCCGAACGAAATTTTGTGTCTGTTTTCAGTGTACAAGGGCCTCTCTATCGACGGACACAGGGTTGAGCCCACTGAGGCAGCGGTCCTCAAGGATGGCAATTTCACAGCCATCGGTTTTGAAGACAGCATTACATTATTGGCGCGCCTCAAGAACCGATAGCGGGCAAGAGAACCTCAATCGACTATGGGAGGTAACTCAGCCGTCACGCGTTGAAATTAGCCCGAGGTGCATTTTTGCGCGCGAAGTTCCGACAGGTGGCTCAGCAATGCGTTTGCTGTTTTCCACGTCACCTGCTCCTTTTCTTCAGCGGTTAGTGCTGCCGGAACAACCGCATGCGTATAAGGATCGTCCGTGAAGATCGGATAATCCGATCCCAGCATAATTCTGTCTGCGCCCAAAAGCTTAACAGCTGCCTCCAACGCACGTGGCCCTAGCGAAGCGCAATCGTACCAGAGCCGACGCAGACGCTGGGTCGGGAACGGATCATCCGGGTTGCGATGCCGCGCAATGCTTTCTAACCGCTCAAAAATAAAGGGGAGCGTGCCGCCCAAATTGACTATCTGAAAGGAAACAGCCGGGTAAGAATCCAACAGGTCTGACATGATCATGGTCAAGGCGACCTGAGAAGCGCTGGATTGCAGTTCCACTGCGGACAGTCGATATTGCATCAGGTCCGCGGGGCGCGGCGGCGGGTTTTGCCCGACTTTCAGACCAGGGTGCAGCATGATGTGACAGCCGTATTCATTTGCCGCTGCCAATAGCGGTCGCAATGAGTCAGCTTCGGCCAGAGAGTTGAAATAGTTCGACGGCAAAATAATTCCCGGCAAACCCAGATCGCGACGAACACGGCGAAGCTCTGCACAGGCAATATCAAGATCATCCAGCGGCACTCCGGCCAGCCCGATCAGGGCACCATCGCTATCAATTCCCAACTGGGCAAGGTGGTCGTTAAAGGCTGAGATGACCGGTGCAATTTCCGTGGCGGGCAACAGATCGGCGCCAAGTGCTCCGGGGAAGGTCAGCAAGCGGTGCGTCAGTCCCTGCTTTCGCATTTCGGCCAGACACACTTGCGGGTCATGATAGGCATCGGTGAACGGAAATTCCCCATTCATCGCTGACATCACAGTGACACCATCTGTGCGTGTTCTAAGGCGAGGATGCGACTTTCGGGCACGCAAAGTCTCGACCAGCCCACCACCGTAGTAATGGGAATGCATGTCAATGCGCATATCGGTCTCTCCTGACATCTCGATTACTGACGTAGCGCACAGAAAAGGCCCACCGATTGATTATCGCAGCGGGCCTTTTACAGTGTCAAAGTCAGAACGTTACAGGCCCCATTTTGCGGCGGTCGCTGCAAAGAATCCCTGCGACTGACGCAGTTCGATCCAACTGTTCACATAGTTGATCCATACCTGATCGCTTTGGGGCATCAGCATCGCGATCGGTGTCGGCGCACGCGCCTCAGTTACTTCAATCTGACGCAGGTTTGGGAATTTTTCGAGCAAGGTCGAACCTTCGATATTCGATGTGATGAAAACATCAGCGCGCCCTGCCAGAACCTCCTGGAAACCGCGTGCCGGTGCCTCAACAACCTTGATATCAGCGTCAGGGAACCACTCGCGGACGCTTTTCTCGAATGTCGTCCCCAAGGTGGTCGCAACCTTGACTTCCCCGTTGTTGATCGAGTCCCAATCCGAGAAGTTTTCAGCCTGTTCTTCAGTCGTAAAGGGATAGATTTCAACTGAGATATAGCTATTCGAATACCCGGCAGCTTTCAGGCGGGGCGGGCTGATAGAGGCCGAACCTGTAATGTGATAGTTCCCGGCAACGACACCGTTTACCAGGGTCTTCCAATCCGTTGCCACGAATTCAAGCTCCACGCCCAGATCTTCGGCGAGTTGGGTCATGACGTCGATATCATATCCCTTGTAGGAATTGGTTGCCGGATCCCGGACGGACATCGGGTTCCAGTCGCCGGTTGTCCCGACTTTCAGCACCCCATTGTTCAGTATGTCATTCAGAGCCGATTGGGCATTGGCCGCCCCTGTGAGCATTCCAAGTACAAGACCCGCGGCCAGGCCCATTGATTTCAGCAGCTTCATCGCTTCCTCCCCTTTTGTTCGCGCGTTCGCAACCAGATTTATGTCTGTATTTATCACATTTTGTATAGTTTTAATTTGAAGGCAAAGCTAGTCTTACGCTAACAATCTCAAAGGGGCAGGTCTATGTCAGATGCATCGCCGGTCATCACAATCCGCGACTTGAATAAGTGGTACGGAGACTATCACGCGCTCAGAGACATCAATCTGGATGTCTCGCTTGGAGAAAGAATTGTTGTATGCGGGCCTTCGGGATCCGGCAAATCAACGCTCATACGATGTGTGAATTCTCTGGAGGAGCATGATTCCGGTTCGATCACGGTCGACGGGATCAAAATGACGGACAAAAAGGCCGCCGAGGAAATCCGATCCGAGGTTGGCATGGTGTTTCAGCAGTTCAACTTGTTCCCCCACCTGACAATTCTCCAAAATCTGACGCTAGGACCAATCAAGGCACGTGGCCTGTCGAAATCGGACGCGGAAGAACGCGCCATGACATATCTCGAACGAGTCCGGATTCCTGATCAGGCGCACAAGCGGCCAACCGAACTTTCCGGTGGTCAGCAACAACGGGTCGCCATAGCGCGCTCACTTTGCATGGAGCCCAAGATCATGCTTTTTGACGAGCCCACCTCGGCGCTAGACCCCGAAATGATTTCGGAAGTGCTCGACGTGATCGTGGATCTTGCCCAAGAGGGAATGACGATGATCTGCGTTACCCACGAGATGGGATTCGCGCGCAAGGCAGCGGACCGGATGATCTTTATGGATCAGGGCGAAGTGATTGAAACAGGTACACCCGAAGATTTCTTTGAGGCACCTAAATCAGAACGTTGCAAGCTTTTCCTCAGCCAGATCCTTCAGCACTAAGGGGTATCACATGAAACGTACAACGCTTGTCGCTCTTTGTGCGCTTGTCATTCTCGCCGGTTGTAGTTCTTCGGGCAACTGGGGATGGTACGTCGTCAACCCCTCTACAGAAACGGGTCAGAACAACATCCGATTTCTTTTGTCGGGCTTCTGGTCGACGATCAGCCTGTCGTTGATTGCCGCCGTTCTATCAATGGCCATCGGGCTTCTGGTTGCCCTGCCGGGCATGTCGTCAAACCGATGGCTGCGGTTACCAAGCAGGGTCTACATTGAATTCATCCGGGCCATACCGCTCCTGCCGATGTTGTTCTGGGTGTTTTACGGATTCCCGGTTGTTCTGAAATCTATCGGTATCAGTATCAGCATCGACGCTTTTTGGGGCGCGATCATCACGCTGGCCATTTCGGATAGTGCCTTCACCGCCGAGATCTACCGCTCGGGCATCCAGTCGATTGACAAGGGCCAGACCGAAGCGGCAAAGACTGTTGGCCTGAATTACCGCCAGACGATGCTGTATGTAATCCTGCCGCAGGCGATCAAGCGGATTCTACCACCGTTGGCGAACCAGTTCATCTATATCGTAAAGATGTCCGCCTTTGCCTCGGTGATCGGGATGCAGGAGTTGACGCGCCGTGCCAACGAGTTGGTCGTAACGGAATACCGTCCGCTTGAGATCTATACGCTTTTGATCTTTGAATATCTTGTTCTCGTCCTGATCATCAGCTTCTTCGTACGCTGGCTGGAACGAAAAATGAGATCGGACGAAAGCCGTTGATCAATGAACAAAGCTGGCAAAATCCGCAGCGACGGCCTGCGCCGCAGCATTGACAAGTTCACGCCCGTGTTCGGGTCGGGCCAGTTCAGAATAGGACCCGACGCGTCCATCGGCAAAGTTGCGCCGATGTTCATCGGGCGGCCCATGGCGATCACCCGCGTGGGCCGCGATGTACTCGGCAGAAAGCTTGCGCGGCGGACTCGTGTCTCCCGCCTGAACAACCCGATGGGTGGCCTGTGTGATCGCGACCTCGGATGGGGTGGCGTGCATACCCTCCCAGTCGCCGTAGTAGCCACGTCGGAGTTTGTTGACCCGGTCAAAGTCCCACCAGCTCCGAATTCGGATTGTCGCACCTACGTCGTGTGCCGCCTTCCGCAAGGGCTCAAGGTTGGCACCGTGGCCGTTCAAAACATAGATCATCGAGAATTCATGATGGGCCAGCCCTTGCATAACCTCTCTCGCCAGATCGCAGTAGAGACCGGCGCTCAGCGAGACGGTGCCCGGAAAGCTCATGTTGAACGGCGCAGGGGCGTAAGCCAGTTCGGGTGCCACGACCGCGCCGGCGATATCGGCCGCAGCCCAGGCGATCTCGCGCGCGCAAATGGCATCCGTACCGATCAGACCGATGGGCCCGTGCTGTTCGACAGACCCGGTCGGCAGAATAACTCCCTTTTGGGTCTTGAGGTATGTCTCGACCTCGGTCCAGGTCATCTCTTCCAATCGCATATTGCCAGCTAACAGAACCAGTCAAGAAAAGGAAAGACACGATGTCCTGGAGCGGATTTCTCACTGAAACAATGGGACGTATCGGCGTTTTGCAGAAACAGGCGCCGGGTATGTTCGAGGGGTTCAACTCGATGTCCAAAGCCGCCAAACGCAATGGCGCGCTGGATGAAAAGACCAAGGAGCTGATAGCCCTGGGTATCGCGATCTCGACGCGTTGCGACAGTTGTATCGGGTTTCACACCAAATCGCTTGTCCGGCTCGGCACCACCCGCGAGGAGTTTTGCGAAGCCTTGGAGATGATCGGCTATATGGGCGGCGGCCCTTCGATCGCCTTTGGCGCAAAAGCGCTGGAAGCGTTTGACGAGTTCACTGGCACCGGTGCTCACCCCTATTAGACAGGGCCGTGTCCTCGGCTATGCCGGCGGGCCGCACCATCCCAATCGAATAGCATTGCCTCGCCCCTATCCGCGTTCGCCACTTGGCAGATCAGCATGAACAGGTGCCTTCGGCGTCTGATCTGCAAATCAGCCCTGATTTTTCCAAAAAGAAGTCAGGATCATTGAAATCGGTCTAGGTGCTGGATGAAGGACGTGAGGCGAAAATGGCAAGGTTCTGTCGCTGGTGGCAGAACTATGTGTCGCCTGACACAGGAAACCAGTGGCGGACCGAGGAGCAACTCAATATTTTTTGTAAATATCTGTTAAATAGCTATAAAAATATCCACTTTAAGAAGCATACCACTAAATATACCACACTAAGTATAAGAACTGGCGTTTCAAAGCCTCAAGTTCGAGTATGACGGAACGACCGGTAAAACGTATATTACAGACACTCGCGCAAAGTGCCGCGAACGTCTGCATCGAGCCCAAAGCAGAAACGCCATGCGATTAAGCAGAAGAACCTGCTAGCACCAAAAATCAGTGGTCAACAATCTTACTCAATTTCCGAGGATCGCGCCCAGAGATTGATTTCCTCTTCCGAGCTTACCTCGTCAATCTTAGCGAGTTCCGCTTCGGTAAATTCCAAATTCTGGACCGCACCTACGCAATCCACGATCTGCTCAGGTCGCGAAGCGCCAATAAGGGCTGTCGTAATCCGGTCACCTCTCAGCACCCAAGCAAGCGCCATCTGAGCTAATGATTGACCGCGTGACGCCGCTATGTCGTTTAGAGCCCTGACACTCGTCAATGAACGTTCGTTGATCATGCCGTCCAATAGAGACTTGCCTTGGGTCGCACGACTGTCTTCGGGAATGCCGTTCAGATACTTCGATGTCAAAATACCCTGGGCAAGTGGCGTGAACGCAATCGATCCCACGTTCAATTCGTCAAGCGTATCCAACAGCCCGTCCCGCTCAACCCATCGGTTGAGTAGGTTATACGACGGCTGATGAATCAGGCACGGCGTGCCAAGGTCTTTCAAGATGGCCAGCGCTTCGCGCGTTCGTTGCGAGTTGTAGCTTGAAATTCCGACGTAAAGTGCGCGCCCAGAGCGCACTATATAGTCTAAGGCCCCCATAGTTTCTTCCAGAGGGGTATCTGGATCGTAACGGTGGGAATAAAAGATATCTGCGTATTCTAACCCCATCCGCTTGAGCGACTGATCACAAGAGGCCACAAGATACTTTCGTGATCCCCACTCCCCATAGGGGCCCGGCCACATATCATACCCTGCCTTGGTAGATATGATGAGTTCGTCCCGATAGCCTGCGAAATCAGTTTTTAAAATTTCACCGAATGCTTCTTCCGCCGATCCCGGTGGTGGGCCATAGTTATTTGCTAAATCAAAGTGCGTTATACCCAAGTCAAAAGCAGTGCGGCAGAGATCGCGCTTTGTCTGGTGCGGGGTATCCCCACCAAAGTTGTGCCATAGCCCAAGGCTTATCGCGGGTAGCTTTATGCCAGACTGCCCACAACGGCGATAGACCATTTGCTCGTAGCGGTCCGGATTAGGAAGAAATGGGCGTGGCCGAGGCTTCGGGGGGCGTTGTAATTTGCTCATCTGTCCATAATCCGAGATCATCACCCCGTGTCAATTCAACGAGATAGTAATCGGCTATCAGCGAAGCCTGACGTATAGACGGAACATGCCTAAGGCATTGCCAACGTAGATTGTCAAACTGCAAACTAGTCCTCGAATAACGCGCGAACCTTCGACATGTCATAGGCATGTTCCGTCAGGTTTTCAGGATCCCATTCGCTTCGCTCAGCTTCAAAAAAATCCCCGCCGTATACGTGGATTGCTCCGGTCAACTTGGGGATAGGGTTTGTAACCGAGTGAATGAGGTCCTTACCAAGCGGAGCATATTCACCCGTCGACAATGCTCGAGCCCCCGCCGCTTCAATGCGTCCGTTAGGGTCATCTGCTACGCGCCGCCAAAAAATGTTATCTTCTCGGCCACCATAAATACCGATCACGGCCCACATTTCGTGATTGTGGGGCATTATGGTCATTCCTGGCTTCCATACGACGTTGACGATTGTCAGATCACCTGACTTGTAAATGGGAAAGATACCGCTTTCGGTCGGCTCTCCCAAGGCTTGCGTCACGCCCGCGGGATCGCGCATCGCCCGGTCCACCACCTCAGCCACCGATTTGTGAGACGCGTCCTGATCTACTGCGGTCCGGCAGTCCGCTACAAACTGTTCCATGTTCCACATATCTTCAGCCCTCAATTGCATACGATAAATGCAACAGGGTAGCACATGCTGTAAAATAGACGAAATTGGGACCCAGATTGCAGCTGCATGTATCGGGCATCTAAGACTTCCAATGACTGCTTGGCTTGCTTAGCGTTCTTTCGCCAGATCGGGGCGGATGTCTAATTTGCGGAACCATCCGTCGATTGCATCGCATAAATTAGGCTGTCTGTTTGCTTAATCGAAAATGCGGTTGCCCTGCTCGTCGATCACCTGTTTCGCCTTTGCGATGCTGAAGCTTTCGCCCTGATCCCGGGTCTCAAAAACATCCGCCCGGATCACTGTATGGGTCTTGCGATTTCCGCCGATGGTCTTTTCGATACGGGCTAGAAGGCGGTACTTGCCACCTTCGGGCATCAGGTCCGGAAAGATTTCGAACCCTCTGTAAGAGACTGGCTCCGGCTCCAACTTTTCACCACCACCGAAGAGTTTAGAGAAGAGGGACATTGGGCGGCTCCTTTCAGCGTTGCTATGACGGGAAACTAGCGCCGCTTAGGACAGGCGTGAAGCATGTCGTGCTATCACAACATTTGCCTTCGATCCGTTGGCACGCTCCTTGCGTTGCCTAGTACGTCCAGATCCGCGGTAGAAGTCCATTCCCCACACCACGCTCCCTTGTAAGACTGTCCAGACCGCCATTCTGACACGCCGCCGACGACGACCGCTTTTAGCCCAAATGAAACTAGAGTTTACCCCGTTTTACCTTTTTTAAGGAACTAACTCAGGCTCTTGGTAGCACTGATTACACAATGCGACCACAGACAGCCGGATGGGTCACTTGGTTAACCGATCTTCTGAATATACGAGAGGGTCTATGATCGCGACTATGTCGCTTCCACTGTCCTCCAAGCCAAGTCTTTCGCAAAGCCGTGCAGAGGGAATGTTGCCCGGAGCGATGCCTGTCTTGAACCCTGTGGCCCCAAGCTTTTCATGCGAGTGAATTAGAGCTATCGCCCCCAAGACTTTTGCAATGCCCTCGCCCATGCGTTCAGGTTTGGTCGAGAGTTGCCCCCATTGTGCGCGACTATGCAGCCGACTGCTGGAGGGATGACACAGAACTGAGCCCGCAGTTGCGATTGGGGCACCTGATTTATCAACGACGACCATAGCAAATCCGGGCCTAGACAATCCGCGCATCACTGGACCTATTGGCGGTAAAACACCGTGGCTCAACGCGACTTCCGCGAAAGCTTCAAGCCATTCTGGCGGAGAGCTGCGATCAATCACTCGTATGGATAAATCTTCGGGCAACGCCTGAGTTGCAACCACTTGCCGAGCGGCTTCGACACAGTTCAGACCGCCAAGATAGCAAGCAATCGTGTCGGTCTTTAAACCCTCGCTTTCAATTCGTTCGCGCGCCGACGCAACCTCCTCACGCGGTATGCTTTCTATCGCCGTGATGCCAAGAATTCGGGCCATTGCGACGGCATCATCCAACGCCCCGCTATATTCGTTGGCAATCTGTATACCACGCCCATGGCTACAAAACCGAGGGTCATCACCCAACAGCTGCATAAGATGCTCGCCCATGGTTGACATGCGTCGTTGTGCTTCACTTCCGAATACTTCCATGAGATTTCCCTCGAAGTACCACATGACAGTTGGGAGATGATCGTTTGATAGGGGTCGTGTCGTCAAGCGGACGTCACGCGCAAGACTGCGACACATAGAGGATTTTGGGAAAGGGCGAGTGGCAGCCATGTCCGCATTGCAGTCGTTCGCGGCAACTTGATTCAAAGTTTGCTTTGCGGACTAAGCTGCCCTTAGCTGCGCTGCGGCACGTTTGCTTTGCTTGAACGACTGCTCAGCGGATAACGCGGACACGCCGCGTAAGAAAATATTCGATCGAACAGAGCGCATCGCCGCTTAGATGACAGTTCGGACATATCGCACAATTTTGTGTATGATGCCGCCGAGCCATACGCTCAAACAATTTCGGACAATATCTAATTTGGAGACGATAGATGCAGCATTTGCATACCAAAGCCCGCAATACTTTTGTCGCCTGTATTAGCTCGTTTTTTGTTTTCGCGCCCGCAGTCTCAGCGGAGGCTAATTTCCAGACGACATGCAACCCAAAAGCGGACCAGGCTTTCAACGAAGGTCTGAATCTCATTCACAACATGATGTACATTCAAGCCGAAGAAGCGTTCGACAAAGCAGCGTCTGCGGATCCAACTTGTGCCATTGCACAGTGGGGCATCGCGATGTCGAACTTTCACCCTCTTTGGCCGGGCACTCCCAGTGAAGCCGAAACAGAGAGAGGGTCTGCTGCAGCGGAAAGACTCGCGTCAATGTCCTCCGAAAGCGCCGTTGAACAAGCATTGATCGACGCCGCTGTTGCTTTCTACGCCTCAAGCCAGGAAGGCTACCGCGCTCAGCTTAAATCGTGGGCGGAGAAACAGGTGGCAGCTGCGGACCAACATGCAGACGACTTGGACGCCGCGGCGTTTGCGGCGCTGGCGCGCCTTGCAACGGCGCCGCGAGGGGCAGACGGAACCAAAGTAAAGTCGCAGGTGGGTGATACGCTCGACGCGCTTCATCAAAAGGCACCAGAACATCCTGGCGTCATTCACTACGCGATCCACGCCTATGACAATCCGCCACTCAAGGAGCGAGGCAGGCCGTACGCCGAGATTTACGATAAAACGGCTCCAAGCGCTCCACATGCGCTGCATATGCCCGCTCATATCTTTACACGAACAGGAGAATGGGAAAAATCAATTGATCTGAACAGCCGGTCCGCTGAAGCAGCTCTTGAGCAATCAAAAGACGTGGTACAAAGCCATTATGCGCATGCGATCGACTACATGGTTTACGGCCACCTACAACTTGGGAATACAGACGAAGCTGCAGGGCTGGTCGACGAAATGCTCGCAATTCAAAATCATCAGACCAGTTTCGGAAGCGCTTATGCGTTAGCGGCTGCACCCGTTCGGCTGCCTCTTGAGCAGGGTCAATGGGACGTCGCGGCGGCACTGTCGCCTGAGATGCATCCGGTCATTCCATGGGAAAAATTTCCGCAAACTGTAGCCATGCGGTGGTTCGCGATCGGTATCGGCGCGGCCCGTAGCGGTGATGTTGATACAGCGCAAAGCGCGCTTGCCGAGCTCAAGTCTTTGCACGCTGTGATGGAGGAGCGTGGGCAGGGCTATTGGGCGCAGTTGACCGAAGCACAGATCATGTCGGTGGAAGCCTGGCTTGAACTGGCGGGTGGGGCCTCTGAGGCCGCAGTTGCTAAGCAGGCAGCCGCGGCTGATCTCGAGGATAAGATTGGCAAAAGCCCGGTCACACCCGGCCACGTCCTTCCGGCACGAGAACTTCTCGGGGACATGCTGATGGAGCTTGGAAAACCCAATGAAGCTGCGGTCGCTTATCAGGCGACGCTGGATCTTTCTCCAAACAGAGCAAGAAGCCTCGCCGCACTTCAATAAGTGGCAACAACACACTTGGTCGGTGCTTTGTAGTTTTTGCAGCAGCATCGACCGATTTGGGCAAAAGCAGCCGCATAGCGACCATGGCCCGAACGACTGCCATGCGGACTAAACCGCCATTTATTTCAGCTACCAAAACTTTGTGAGGTAACGGAGTTGTTGATCTTTCTTAGCCATTGCGTCTTGTGACCCACCTAGCCACACTAAAATCGAAATAAAATCCAGCGAACTCCTAAGTCGATGGCTAATGAAAAAAAATTTGAACGGCGTCTAGCGGCAATTCTGGTAGCCGACGTCGTAGGGTTCAGTGCTCTGGTCGGCAGGGATGAGGAGCGAGCGATCCGCGCGTTCAAGTCCCATATGTCGGTTCTTGAACTTCTCATAGCATTGCATTCCGGGCGCATCTTCAAATCTACGGGGGTGGATTCCTGGTGGAGTTTTCGTCGGTGGTCAACGCTGTGTCATGCGCCGATGCGATGCAAAGGAAAATGTACGAACGCAACGCGCAGGAAAAAGTTGGCAATCCTTTCGAGTTTCGAATGGGCGTTCATTGCGGAGATGTTATTGCTAATGGCCATGATATCCTGGGCGACGGTGTCAACATCGCCGCCCGTCTTGAATCTGTATCCGCTCCTGGTGGAATCGCCGTCTCTGCCCGCGTTCGGGACGACGTTGCCGGAAAGTTAGATATAGCCTTTGATAGCAAAGGTCTTGTCGAGCTGAAGAACATAGCTGATCCGGTTCATGTATATTGCACTAGTCCGCAGATTTCGACGCCGCTGGTTGCCGAAATTAGTCTGCCTGACAAACCTTCGATCGCGGTCCTTCCGTTCGACAACATGTCTAATGAAGACGACGACGAGTATTTTGCCGACGGGGTAACAGAAGACATCACCGTTGCCCTGTCCCACGTGCCATGGGTTTTTGTCATAGCGCGCAATTCGTCCTATTCCTACAAAGGGCTGTCTGTTGACGTGCGCCGGATTGGGAGGGAGCTAGGTGTTCGCTACATACTAGAGGGCAGCATCCGCCGTAGCAGCAAGCGCCTTAGGATTTCAGCCGAACTTATCGATGCAGAGACAGGTGTTCATATTTGGGCAAAGCGCTTCGACGGCGTAACAGAAGACGTATTCGATTTGCAGGATGAGGTTTCCGCTGAGGTCGTCAGCTCAATTGCGCCAGAAATCCAGAGCGCAGAAATCAAGCGTGTCTTGCGGAAACAGTCAAAAAACATGAACGCCTACGACATGTATCTAAGGGGCCAGCATGCCCTTCACCTCGGACGCATAGAGGATGCGACCGAATGGTTCGAGGCGAGCCTGACTGAAGCGCCGGAATTTGCCAAGGCACGCGCCAAGCTGGCGTGGATTGCAACGGTTTGGCACTATTTCGGCAAGAGTCCTTCGGGCGATGATAGGATCAAGAGCCTTGAACTTGCCCGCGGCGCACTTGAACAGGACACAGATGACCCCGAAGTATTGGCCTATTCTGGCTATACAATCGGCTTTCTCGACCGGAAACCGACTTATGGCCTTGATCTGGTCGAGCAGGCCATCGACAAAAGCCCGAGTTTTGCCTGGGCTTGGGCATCAAGCAGCCTGCTTTACTCCTATATAGCAGCGGCCGATCAGGCCTTGATACGCGCGCGCGTTGCACTGCGCATCAGCCCGCGCGACCCATTCGCCTTTCGAACCTACATTGCAGTGTCCCTAGCCAATATCGTCAAAGAGGACTACGAAGCTCTTCTAAGAAGCGGGGACAAGGGCATAAGTCTAAATCCACGCGCCATAAATTTCCATTATCACCGAGCCATAGCGCTTGCTCAGTTGGGCCAGATGAACGAGGCGGAAAACGCCCGCAACCGTGTTCTGGAGATAGACCCAGGATTTCGCATTTCTGAGTACATTTCTTATTGCAGAGATGAAATCGGTGTCAGTGATGGGCTGAACGTTCCGCTTGAAGACGGATTGCGAATGGCCGGGTTCCCCGAATGAGAATGCTTGTGCCTTCTGCGCTTAGATCGCCTTCAGTTATTTGGGCCGAGTAAATGTGTTTATTGTCGCTTAAACAACCGGGTCTCTTTGACCCGCTTTTCTTTTGATACCTCTACAAAGCGAGCAAACCCATTCCGCAGTACCATCAATCGCGAGTCCAGAACTCATTAGGTCGTGATGAGAAACGATCCGTTGCTCCCGGCAGAAAGGACAAGTTGCGACCGCATGGAAATCTGGAACGTGAGTGACTTTAGGTGGCACAGGATTACAAACCATCGGATTCTCCTTACGCGACACCAATGTCGGCTTCGATCAAAAACCAATGCCTCCTCTTGGCATTTTCCCGGGCCGCGGAGGTGCTAATCCTAACACAAATCGATGGGCTGTGCGATTGTCATTGGGAGTTCGGCTCTGGGCTCAAGGCGGCCATTCGGCTGAATTCAGTGAACGGCTTCTTTGCGGACAAAGCTGCCGTTTGAATTCGCTCTGGGAATGTCGGCTTGTGTCGCTCAGCTTGGAGCAGTCGCATACTCCAAGGACGCAATTAAGACACGGCTTATTTGGTCAACCGCCCCGCTGCGAACACGCCCGGGTCTATCGCCATGAGATGCACGTCATTAGTTGGTGCCATCTCCAATTTTCTGCACAAACCTTCAGAAGGCGCGTTACCTTCACGGATCCCTGTGAAAAAAGCCCCAAGACCATGGAGATCACGCATAGCAAGCATTGAATTTGCGCCCATGATCAGGGCAATCCCCTCGCCCCGCCGCGATTCATCTGTCGCTAGCATACCCCACCAAGCCTGATCGGCATTCCGGTGATCAGGATGAAACTGCGCAACGGCTGCTGTTGCCGCGACGACTTTCCCATTGCGGTCACGTGCCAACAAACACACGCTCGGGCGTCTCAGCCCGCGGATGAACGCGCCCATCGGAAGCAGGACTCCGCATGCCTGTGTGAGCGTATCCAATTTGGCCAGGGCATCACCTGGTGTTTGCGCATCCACATGCAAGAGTTCGAGATCTTCGGGTAACTTGCGCGACGCCAAAACCATGGCCGCGGCTTCAAGCGATGCTGCGCCCCCTTGCCAGTCAACGAACTGATCAGTTTTCAGACCGTGCTGTTCAAGCCCTTCACGCCTACGATCGGCAGCTTCGACAGGAGTTCCTTCGGCCATGCAAACGCCCTGTAGTCGAGTCATCGCAATTTGCTTCACCAAATCGATGTCGTTCTCCGCGCTAAGGCCCACCGCGCGGCCATGGCAGGAATAAGTCGGGTCATTCTTGACCAATGTCCAAATACGGTCCGCCCTGCGTTGCAGGTCCTGCTGTTCTGGCTGGCCAAAAAATTCATTCGAAAAATCTGTCATAACTTATTCGTAGCATCAGCAAGCTTGATGGGAAAAAAATCTAGCAACGCGCTTTGGCGACCAAATAACAGCGGACAATCGTGTGCAGTGCAGCATTCAGCAGTTTGGGCTCTTTAGTTGATTCCGCTGCGCCTTGATATAACGGCCGCTGTTGATCTGAGGGAGTAACGCTTGGGCCTTGGCGGCACCTACGGGGACCCTTCGTTGCCGAGCTCAGGCACTTAGACGTTCCCTTTGATATTGTTTGCAAAGCGCGGACGGGTAAAAATAAAGTTTTTCAGTTCTATGTTGCCCAAGCCTACCCTAAAGAGCGGGACAAACGTGTTGGACGTCTCGACCAGGATGAGCGTGTTCTGATCCGACATCGGAGGCAGGGCATCTTTATATTGGCCAATATTTGCGTCGGTCAGCTTTTCAGTAAATCCACCGCGAATTGCAGACCAATTCACCGAGTGGCTGTCGGCGGCCACATCGTAAAGAACTAACGAAATTCGGATTTTCAGATCAGATTGATTGGCCACCATCAAACTGAACATTTCTTCCATCACGTCAATGTAGGCGCTGTTGATTTCCCGGGTTTCGCGAGAAATCAGGTCACCAATCGTATGCGCCGCTTTGATGTTCGAAGCACTTTGCCTGTAGGCTTCGAAATACGTATATCCCGCCATGATCGCCCAAAAGAGCATAGGGGCAACGAGGACTGCCTCGACGGCAATCGAGCCATCTTCCCGTGCTCGGAAACTTTTCGGGCAGTGAGATAGAAGTCGCTTAATCATGGTACTAACCAGGCTCCTGTACGAAGACAGTTGTAGCGGTCAGGGCGTACTGGCCTTCTTCGTTGACCAATGCCTTGCTCATTGCGGATGTTGAAAAAACGGGGTTGATCTTGGCGCAGGCCCGAAGAACCATCAACTCGTTCTCAAGGCCGTTGTGGAAGGTCCGCACGGGGCGAGCCACTTCGGAGAGGTCAGTGCAGTCAGGGACAGTTGGTACTTTCATAGCCTCAAAAGGATCCTGCCGGATCATTTCCAAGCGCACGCTGGTTTCGCAATTTTTGATAAAACTGGCACGGCTACAAATGAGCGCCTTGATGTCGTCGTGTTGTGGGTTGATGCCGGTGTTTAGCCGGATGTCGCGCACTGTCAAGTCGACGGCACGCTCTAACTGCGCGTGTTTCAAGGTTACTATGCCAAGCTCCAGCCCCGCAAGAACCAAGAAAAAGATGGCTGGGAAGACGATTACAAACTCGACGGTCGCATTTCCGTCTTCATGGCGGCGGAGCTTAGCTAGAGCGGAAATCAACCTACGGATCATTGTGTCAACCTCAACATACGGACGGAAGACGCGATCGAGGTAAAGGCATCTGTGAGGTCAGGGGCCGATGCATCATAATAATGACTGGCGGAGCTTGCGCAACCTTGCAGTACCTTTTGGCCGTTCGTCGGGGCGTCGACGCTGACACTGAATACAATCACCCCCTCATCCTTGGCGGCCTTGCATACGTGTTTGGTGCGCGCATCCTTGGCTACTGCATTTTTCTTGCTGAACGCGCTGCTTTCCCACTGCCCATAGGCACTTGGCGACTGGGTGAAAATATTGTTTTCGATGTATTCCAAGGACACAAGGTTCAGCAGCTCAACGTAGGACAACTGTACCGACTTGCCGGGCTCGTCTTCTTTAACGCATGAAGTTTTGCTGCCATTGGTTGTGCAACGTGAGTCCCCGTTGCCGTAAGGGTGATCCTGCCAGCTGTTATCATGAGGCCACCAATACATAGGGGTGCCATTTGATTGGAAGACTGAGAAACGATCGGCTTCCTCATTGTACCACAAATCCGACAAGGTAGTACGCATCGAGGGGTTGAGCATGTGCTGATCGGTATTGTCCCCGTCGGACACCAGGATCAGAACTTTTAGAACGTTACTATTGTAATCCATTGGGCGGTATTTGAATGCTTCCGGGACGATACCATCACCATCTGCGGATACAGGAGTGGCCAGACCATTGATGACTGGGCGTGTGCTCGGATCCAGTAAAATAAGGCCCCAATTTGCACCGTTGTCCAGGCCAGAATCTTCGTCTGCCACTGGGTTGCTTAGCTTGGTCAAGCCATCGACATAGTCATGAAGCACTGTTTCATTGTTTTGGAATGGCAGGATCGCCGATCCGTCGCGGATTGGGCAGACAGGATGCTGAATCGGCTCTTTTGTCTCGGTGTAAGGGTCAAAATGAGCCGTTTGTTCCAGCACTCTGGTCAGAGAAAGATCAGGCTTGCTGAATTCGTTGTCGATAAAGTTGACGCAGTGCGAGTAGTCATGAAAACGGTCGAGATTGTAGTACTTCAGCAACTCTTTGCCGGCGTTAACCTGGCTGGAATATGGAATCAGGGAGAATGAAATCTCGTTGCTCCAAGCCCCGTTTTTCGTTCCAATCTGTGTGATGATGCTTTTCGTAGCTTTTTGCAGTGCAGGCAGGTCAATAGAGGTCGAGACGTCCAACACAATTGAGATTTCGGCCAAACCGACGCTTTCCTCGGCAGTGCTTGCGGCAGGGGCGTTCAGTGTTTCGACGCCGGAAAGGTGCATGAATTGGGTCGGAATCTCGGACATGGCTGTCGCCGATACCTCACGATAACCAGTGTCGTTGACTACATTGATATTGGTCAGATTTTCCAGAAGGCCCGCCTTTTCCAGGTACGAACGAACGACAGATTCTGGTTCCGCCTTTTGATCAAGATCCGCCGCAGCCAAAACAGACCGATCCAGCGTGTACTGCAAATTTGCACGTTCGCTCTCGTAGCGCATGAAATCGATACCAATTCCCACAAAGGCGACAATAGCCACAAACATAAAGAGGGCGAATATAGTAAGCGCGCCATCCTCGTCGCTGGCAAGACGTCGAGCACCTTTCCACACACCGAATGCAGGAGAAACGCTAGAGCTCGTTGATTTTACAAAATTCGTAGGCATTTATAACCTCCTTTAGCGGCGGAAAGCTGCCATAAGTTCATTTCTATTAGGGAAAAGCTCGCAATTGCAGGTATTGCAATTACGGAAACATTTACTAGGGCATTGACTCAGAATCCCTCTAAGAATTTGGAATTATGTTTATTTCTTAACTGAGAGCACCTCTATAAAATCTGTGATTTGAATATGTCAAAAACGTGGCGGCCTGCTGGTCATTTGGAGGGATTATCTTTTATGGAAAAGAACGATTCATTCATGTCTGGTTAATATAGAGGCTTCAAAAATGGGGCTGCCTTCTTGAAAACGGCCATTCATCCCATCTGGCAGAGCACCCTGCAGCGCTGCGGTCAGCACCAAGGGCAACGCGCAGATGGTAGACTATGCAAACAAACATAGAAACACGCCTGCCTCCAAGCTGGTGATGGCATCCAGCAAGGCGCAAGAACAAGGGCCTCAGGACGCGATGAAGGCCGCGATTCGAGCCGCATTTGTGGCCAACCCATGAAAAAGCCGACCTTCGCTGCGCTATGTCGAATGAGCAGGTCGGGCTCGCAGCGGACGTTCGGTAGTTTCAGCCCGATGTCTGCTTTGCGGACATTTCTGCCGTTTGCTGCGGCGCAGAGCTATGGAACCAATTGAATGATTGCTCAGCAGGCGGAGTGGACGAACAGAACTATCTTTCGCTGTCTCGTCTGATAGCGCGGACCCTCATTGTCTATCTCAGGGCAAAAGCCTTCATCTACCACGGGATCGATATATAGCTTTCGGCAGACGCTCTATTTAGAAAAAAGGCCATTAGAAGAAAATACAACAATATTGGGGCAGCAAATATAGCCCTTCTTATCGTAGGTTTTAGGGAGCTATTCTTGTCCGGGCCAAATGTTTCGGCCTCGGCGTCTTTTAAAGGCGGGAATAGCCCCCTTTTGCTTTGCTTAACCATAGTTAACTCGTAAAAATAAACTATTTGCTATTTTTCAGACCTCACATTAACCGAGTGTTAACACACCTATTATTTCCGATTTAGCGGTTTTTTTTGACCGCTGCTGGAAACAGAAACTTGAAAACTACTGCTTTTGTTATCAGTTTTATTTCCCCAAGTGATTCTTTTGGAAATAAAGGCCAAGTTGTTAATATTCCATTAAAGATAACAACTCCTGAAAGTCGAATAGCTGCCTCATTCTGGCCGTGTTTGAACAACGTTTTTAAGGATGGCATTCGTTCGCCACCGCTGACCAGTATTTCTCTAAACGAAAAGGATTTCTACCGTGTTGAACTTCCTTAAAGTGAGCGTCTCCGCAATCGTACTGTCTACATTTGTGGTCGCGCCAGTCGTGACCGTTCTCGCTACCGATTACGCATACGCAAAAAATGGTAACGGCAAAGGTGGAGGTAACGGCGGCGGAAAAGGGGATAATGGAGGTGGCAACGGTGGCGGAAAGGGCGGCGACAACGGTGAAAAAGGTGCCAAAAGGGGATGGGGTTCCGACAAAACGCTGAACGGGGTAAATACGAAGTCTGCCAGCAAAAGTCGTAAGTCAAAGAGCGGCAGTCGTTTGGGTCGGGCTGTGAAGGAAGACTTTCAGGCCTTGGGCCGTAACCTGAAGCAAAACGGTGTCAAAGGTCTATTCAAAGGGAACAAGGCACGGACCACCACAACACGAACAAGTAAAGCGAGTGTCGCGCAATCCCCGAGACCACCAAGCAGAAAAGCAAAACTCCTTGATGATGGCACGCTTGCCCCGCGTAACCTCGGCAAACTGAATGGTGCCATTAACTCCAGTGTAAATGCAAAACTCGCGCATATCGCGAACGGACAGTATGCGAAAGGTACAGGGCCGGTGAGCCTGGCCGCTGGCCTTGCCGCAGCCGACGCAAATTTCAATCATGTCATGGGTGAAGATTACGACTTGAGCCCTGAAGAAGTGAAGGAAATTGCTGCGGCGTATGATTATTTGGACACGGCTCCAATGACGCTGGAGGAAGCTGAACAGGTTCTTGCCGATGAGGCGTCCACTCCCGGTACGATTGCGCCTGAAGATTTGGAAACCGCACAAGCGGTGAAAGATGCGCACGACGTAACAACAGATGAGGACGGAAATCCGATAGCGCAACCGACGGACGATCAGTTGGCGGCTGCGGAGGCGGTGCATGAAGCGGAGGCCAGTTTGTTGGGACATTACAAAGGCGATTTTTCTGAGGACAAAATCGTCGCGGAGGAACAGCAAGACCGCGTCCTCGGCGCGGTCCGTGCCTCCAATCCCGATGAAGAATCGGTAAGATCCACACTTGGCATTTCGGATGACGGAAGCGTTTATGCCGACGGCCAGGAGGACGATGATGTTGATGGAGAACCGGAGGAAGTAGATTGAGCAGCCTCATCTGACTGGTCCAAGTTGATTGTTAGTGCATCATCGGCCTCTGATCCATCGGGATGATGGTTTCA
>NZ_JBXWNI010000022.1:0-44428 GCF_059610285.1 Ruegeria sp. YTSA072
CGCCATGTCCTACGATCTCGCAGCTTCTTCAAGAAACCGAGGTTAATCAATAGGTTGACTTTAGGAATGGTGCCCGGGGGCGGAATCGAACCACCGACACGAGGATTTTCAATCCACTGCTCTACCCCTGAGCTACCCGGGCACGGGAACGGCGTTTGCCGTTGGGTGGAGGCCTTCTATGACTTGCTACAGGCAGTGTCCAGAGGCTTTTTCACATTTTTTCAATGTGGAGGTTGTTGCTCTGCTTCGGGATTGGAAACTTCTGTTTCAACATCCTCTTCCCGCTGCGATGGAACCGCGTAGGACCCGTTCAGCCACTTGGCCAGATCAATATCTGCACACCGTTTCGAACAGAATGGTCGAAACTCGGTTACAGACTTTTCTGCGCAGATCGGGCAGCTCATTTCAGCACTTCCGACAAGGGGATACGGCCGCGTTTGCGCTGTAGCTCGTAGTGGCCAAGAGGGGTCCAGCCTGCCAGCGTGGTTTCGACCGAATCTGCCTTCAACGCAGCGCGCAGAGAGGCCTCGAACCCACGGCGATCCTTTTTAGGCATTGGTGCTAGGTCCAGAGTGATTTGCCCCCCAAGACCACGAACGCGCAAGGCACGGGCAAGCCCCTTGGCACAGGCGAAATTGACCTTGGTTCCGGCTGCCATCGACGTGTCGGACCCGGTGTTGACATCCACAGCGACCAAGGCCCGGGTGGGCTGAATATATAGATGCCCGCCTCCGGGCAGTGGCTCGGAAATACCACGCGCCACGTCCAATGCATCCAATACGCCATGCGTTTCGAAACTGCCCGGCTGTGTCACGACCTCAGCTGGGTCAGTCCAGTCGCGCCAGGCCAGAACATGGGGTCCGTCACCCTCCAGCAGCAGCTCGGGCTCAGTTCCCGGATCGTTCAAAACCTGATCCGCATGGGCCAGCATCGCACCGATATCTTCGGCGATTTCAGCCGCACCTTCGCCCTCACAACAGGAACGCAGGATCAAGCCATGGCTGCTGCCCTCCATGCTCTCATGAGCGATTTCAAGAAGGCGGTCACGCTCATCTTCGTCGTGGATGGAACGTGAGATATTCAAACCGGGCGCATCAGGCGTGACGATCGCATAGCGGCTTTTGAACAGAACCCGATCGGTCACTGGCAGCGCCTTACCGGGTTCGGCATAGCCCGTCACCTGAACCAACATCAGTGCACCGGGTGCGAGCCCTTTGACCTGTCGTAGAAAGGCCGGACCGTCAGGTGTGGTCAGGAACATGCCGCCCTGCCCTTTGACCGGTCGGTCGGCACGGGCACGGTAAATCGTACCCGGCGCGGGCGCGTCAGCTGCAATCAGGAAATCGTCCAGCTGACCGTCGACCATAAGGGCGGCAGCTTCGCGGTTTTCGATGTGATCCAGAACGATGGTTCGACCCTTCATGACACCTCACGATACAGGGGATAGCCGATGCCTTGCAAAAGCGCGGCAGTCTCGGACAGGGGGAGCCCCACAATGCCGGTAAACGAACCGGAAATCCACGGGATGAAAGCCCCGGCGGGGCCTTGAATGGCGTAAGCGCCTGCTTTGCCCTGCCAGTCTCCGGTCGCCAGGTAGGCGTTGATTTCAACGTCTGACAGACGTTTGACCTTGACCTGAGACACAACATCACGTTGCAGAACGCGGGCCCCGCACCGTACGGCGACCGAGGTGATTACGCGGTGCCGTCGACCGGACAAAGCATGCAGAAACTCAGCCGCCTGGCCCGCGTCTTCCGGTTTTCCCAGAATACGGCGCCCCAGTGCGACCGTGGTGTCCGCGCAAAGAGTTACATCGTCGCCATCGGCCTGTACCGCCTGTACTTTTGCCCGCGTAATGCGATTGCAATAGGGCACCGGCAGCTCACCTTTCAGCGGCGTTTCATCAATGTCGGGTGCACGGATGGCATCGGGCTGCACGCCAAGCTGGGCCAACAGGTCCAGCCGCCTTGGGCTGCCCGATCCTAAGATAAACGCCATTGCGGCAGGCGTTACTTGAAGCGGTAGTTGATCCGACCCTTGGTCAGATCATAGGGGGTCATCTCGACCTGAACTTTGTCGCCGGCCAGAACACGGATGCGGTTCTTGCGCATCTTGCCTGCCGTATGTGCGATGATCTCATGGCCGTTTTCCAGCTCGACCCGAAACGTCGCATTAGGCAGGAGTTCCTTCACGACACCGGGAAATTCGAGCGTATCTTCCTTGGCCATGTTGTCTCCACATTTAAGTTGCACCCGCAGAATCTGCGGGGATGTGCGCTTAAATGAGCCTATTTTGGCCCTATTTCAAGGGCGGAATCACCTATAGGGCGGATATTGTGACCGAATCGACTCGGGGTGATTGCTCATCCCAATGAGTTCGGTTGAGGACATGGCCATCGGAACGCACACAGGCGATGGCCGACATGTCGACCTCAGCATAAGTCCAGCCGGGTTGGTTCAGGGTGCCTTCGGCCAGCACACCGGTCGCGGGAAAGCCCTTGTCCGGTGGACCAAATATACCGCCAGTGCCGGTGTTCATATCAACAGCTTCGGACCATTCATAAGCGCCAACCAAAGACGACATTACCGTAACGCATTGATTTTCCAATGCCCTGGACATCGCGCCGATACGCACCCGCCAATAGCCTGACAACGCCTCGGTGCAGGATGGGACAAGGATTAGGTCTGCCTCGCTGAGAGCACGTCCCAACAGCGGGAACTCACTATCGTAACAGATCAGCACCCCGATTTTGCCCAGCGCAGTATCGAACAGTTTCAGCGGGCCGCCAGGGGCAATATCCCACGACTCGCGTTCGAACCGGGTCATGATCTGTTTGTCCTGATGGTCCTGTTTGCCATCTGGCGCATAGAATGCAGCCCGGTTCACAGGTCGACCAGAGCCATCCACAACCGGGGCCGATGCGCCCAAAATGTACGTCTTGTACTCCTGCGCGAGGCGCCGGTGCAGATTTCGCACATCCGCCATCCGATCCGAGACCGCGTGGATCGACCGCTCCAGATCACCCGCCACCTCGGCCCCGTCGAGCGTAGACAGCTCCATCGCGCCATATTCAGGAAAAACCAGCAGGTCCGCCCCCTGCCCCGCGGCGTCTGAGACCCAGCGGTCCAGCTTGTCTTCATACTGCGCCCAGCTGTCGAGCCAATCGAGGTTATAGGCGGCAGTGGCGACTTTCATGGGCTATCCTTGCGGTCCAAACTCGGGCGAATTTAAGTGTGAGTTCGCGGTCTGTATAGCCCCATCCTGTCAACATGTGTATTGAATGAACAACTCCACTGTGGGCTCAGTGCCGACTTCTTTTTCAAGCGCAACATCCATCACAACGAGTGCATATGCGTCTTCCAGTTCAGCCATTGGGTTAACAACGGCACAGGGAACTGGCAAAATCTTGCGGGAGAATTGGCAAGCCCCTTTTCATTTTCGGTCAAATCATCGTAGAACCCCGTTAGTCTTCGAACCGGCAATGAAGCGTCTTGGAATACAGCACCTACAAAACAAATACGATTTGGCCGCGCCTGTCCGGCACCGCCCGAACCGCGATTGCGGTGGGTGTTTTTTGTCTTGTCTCCGCCTGCTCCGAGCGTCCAACCGATGCAGACCTCAATCCGGAACGTCAGTCAATGGCTTTGCGGGAGGTCGCGCAAAAGCAAGCCCGGGGGCAAAGGGTGTGGTGCGTTCCCTACGCACGGAACCTCAGCGGCATCCAAATTCGTGGCAACGCCAAGGATTGGTGGGGAAGGGCGCGCAGTACATTTGAACGCGGCAATGAACCAGCTGTCGGTGCTGTGATGTCGTTTCGGGCAACCCGCGGAATGCCCCTGGGTCATGTGGCTGTCGTGTCGGATATTGTCACGGACCGGGAAGTTATTGTGAATCACGCCAACTGGCACCGAAACAAGGTATCGTTGAAAATGGGCGTCAGGGACGTATCCAAACACAATGATTGGACCTTGGTCCGTGTTGAAACCCAACCGGGCCGGTATGGCAATTTCTACCCAGTGAACGGGTTTATCTATCCGAAAGATGACGGGTAGCTCAGTTTCTCTTCGCGTCCACCGCGAGGCATCGGAATGCGCCAAGAGCGTTTCCTGCTTCGGCCGTGAATCGCGGGCACTTACCGTTTGCGCGGGGATGCAGAACGTCGATATCGTCCACAGAGAACAGAAAACTATCTATAAAGCCCGCATCCAAAACTGCAGTCGCTTTGCTGTTTCGCCCTCTTCGCCAACATCCTTCCAAGAAAACTGCGCGATCACACCACGCAGCGGTTCGTATCCACGCGCGTGCCAGAAGGCATCCAGGGGGCGATAGTTTTCCGGTCGCATCGGGTGATCAACAGGGCGCTGCACGCTGCAAAAGGCGCATTTTCTGAAGCCCAGCTTGCGTGCGTGTTCCTCGCGAAGGTCAAAGAACTTATGGCCAATTCCCTGCCCTCGATAATCCGATAAAAGGACAGACTCGGCGCAATAGAAGACTTCGTTCAGATCCAGACCAGAGCCATCAAAGGCGGCAGCGAAATCATCAGCGTGGTCGGTCAGTGGGGCACCGGTCGAAGCGCCTATCAGGCGGTCTCTATCAAATGCCCCGACCACGATAGCCTTATCGCTGTCCCGGTAGGACTGAAGGTACTTCCGCTCGTACTTTATGTCGCCGTCATACAGATATGGCCACGCCCGAAACACCTGGATCCGCAAACGCGCCACATCGTCCAAGGCATCCGTCAGCGCCGCCCCGGTCAGGGAACGAACAGACGTGACCTCAGCCATTTGAAACCTGCTTGGTCCAGTCGGCAAGGTTGTAAAAGGTGGTGACGCGGGTGATCTTGCCATCCTTCAGGTCAAAGAACGATCCGGCCGGCAGGCGATAGGTCTGGCCATGCGCATCGGGCAGACCTTCGTCGGTTTCCAGGTAGGTGCCGTTCACGGTGAACTCGGCTGCGGCGCGAGTGCCGTTTTCGGCTTCGAACACCACGATGTCAGTCAAGTTTTCCCGATAGCAGCGGTTCATATGGGCACAGAAGGCTGCAAATTTTTCCTTGCCGGTGCGGATCTGGCCTTCGTTCACGTGATGCGCCACATCATCGGACAGGCAGGCCAGCATGCCGTCGACGTCACCGGCGTTGAAAGCGTCGAAATAGGTTTTGACGGTCTGGTTCATGGTCACTCCGTAGGTTCGCCCCAGCGACCTTTCAGATGCTGAATGATCTGGTCGCGGGTCTGTCGGTAGTGAATTAACTTGTCTGCGCGGCTTTCGCCCAGTCCGGTAGGGTCCATTATTGGCCAATAATCGACATCCAGGTGAAAAATGCGCGTCAATTCCAGCGCCTGGCGCTGACTTGCCGGCGACAATGCAACAATCAGGTCGAACGAGCTGAGGTCGTCGCCCCATTCCTGCATTTCATCAAACGAGCGTGACCGATGACGGGACAGTTCAACGCCGACTTCTTGGCAGACCGCGATGCAGAACCCGTCAATCTCAAGGTCATTTCGCACACCGGCGGATTGTACGTAGGTGCCAGTGCCGTAGAACTTTTTCATGAGCCCTTCGGCCATAGGGGACCGAACCGCGTTATGGTCGCAACAAAACAGGACCGACTGCGGCAAAGGCTTCACGCGTCAGCCCCCGAAATGCAGCACGCAGATCAGCGTGAACAAACGGCGTGCGGTATCGGTGTCGATGTCAGCCTTACCTTCAAGACGTTCTTGCAAAACGCGGCTGCCTTCGTTGTGGATGCCGCGACGAGCCATGTCGATGGTCTCGATCTGGCTGGGCGGCAGGGTCTTTACCGCGTTGAAATAGCTTTCGCATATCTGAAAGTAATCTTTGACCACCTGGCGAAACGGCCCCAGTGACAGATGAAACTCTGCCGCCTTTTCCTCGGCCTCTGTGGCGATGTCGAAGACCAGCCGTTTGTCGCGGATCGATAGCTGCACACGGTACGGTCCGTCGGGCACGACACGGTCATCGCGTACAGGCAGCGCAAAGCTGTTTTCTTCCAGTAGATCATAGATCGCAACCTTACGCTCCTGCTCGATTTCGGGGGTCGGCGGAGGCAGGTTTCGGTCATCTAGTTCGATGTACGAGATACGAGTCATAATGCGTGGTCCGTTCAGGTCGGGACAGACTTATCGCAATTAAAAATGATGAACAACGCAAGAGCAGATCAAATCGGATGCTCCGCAGGGTCGATTTGATGGTTTTTCAGAAGCTGATCGATCAGAGAGCCTTCATTGAAGCTCTTTACGCCTGAAAACATCCGACGGAACCATGATCCATAAAAGTGGATCGACATCTTGTCCTGCCACTCGAGAAAATCCAGCTTTGAGATATCTGGGTCGTTCCACAAAGCACGGAAGCGCGGCGGAATTGAATACAATTCGGTTCTCGGCGTTGCCATCGAATTCTCGTTGCTTCGAGAGACATAGTAATACAGCATTGGAGGCCCCAGGCTAAACAGGGGCAAACTCCAGTACGTGGATTTTCCAAAGATACGCAGGTAGGCTTGTTGCTGATCTTCCGGCCACCAGGGCGGAACAAGATCGCTTTCGAATGCAAATTCGCACATCTGCTTTAACGCTAGGCTTCCAGATGGAAAGGCCAGAACGCCATTCATCAACCGTTGTTTGTTACGGTTCCCTTGCGGGAACAGGTAGCCCTGGTTCGTCTCGAACGGTCTGTTCGCATAGGCATCGGCATCCACCCAGATATAGTCCGTATCCTGCATAAGTTTCAGGCGGAACAGATCCGCATGAACGGCAACGGATCGGGTGATCGGGTCGCGGTAAATCTCGGACGTATCAAATACTTCACGTGCGTCACGCGCCTCGATGTAATCCGGAATATCCTCGAGGTCGCCATAGTGGTAGACGATCGGCTTCTGGTCCACATCCGCGAAGGATTTCAGGCACAAATGCTCTAGAAAACTAAACCGTTTGCCGATCCAGAGTGTTGCCACGCGTTCCAAGTCTGGCTCCTTTGTGCCGGGTCGTCTTGCGGCTAGGGCGCCGCTGAACACCCATATGTTTCAAGCCCAATCCATGAAAACCAATACAGGTTCACAGCAGGTGTGACCCCATAGCCATAAACCTTCAGCCATTCAGACGCTTCAGTCGCGCCGTGACAGACAGCCCATGCGCCTCAAGGCTTTCGGATTGCGCCAGTTGCTCAGCTGCGGGTCCAATCGCACGCAGGGCTTCTGGTGTCATTTGGCTGAGCGTCGTGCGCTTGAGGAAATCCATCACACTGAGACCAGAGGAGAAGCGGGCCGAACGCGCTGTTGGCAGCACGTGATTGGGGCCACCGACATAATCGCCAATGGCCTCCGGTGTGTACTGGCCCAAGAAGATGGCCCCGGCGTGGACAGTCTTAGCGCTCAGCGCCACGGGATCCGTCACGCACAGCTCAAGGTGCTCGGGTGCGATGCGGTTCGACAGTGCCGCCGCCTCGTCCAGATCACGCACGGTGATGATCGCGCCGAAATCACGCCAACTGGCCCCCGCGATGGCGCGGCGCTGCAGGGTTTCCAGGCGTTTGTCGACAGCTTTGGCGACAGCTTGCCCAAATCCTGCGTCATCTGTAATCAGAATCGATTGCGCGCTTGCGTCATGTTCTGCTTGGCTAAGAAGGTCCAGTGCAATCCAGTCAGGATCGTTGTCCTTGTCGGCGATGACCAAAATCTCGGACGGACCGGCAATCATGTCGATGCCAACCTTCCCGAATACGCGGCGCTTGGCGGCGGCTACAAATGCGTTGCCCGGACCCGTGATCTTGTCGACCGCTGCAATTGTGTCGGTGCCATAGGCCAGTGCGGCAATCGCCTGTGCCCCGCCAATACGATAGATCGTGTCCACACCGGAAAGCTGCGCCGCCAGCAGGACCAACGGGTTCACTTGCCCGTCCGGTGTCGGCACGGCAATGGCGAGACGCTCAACCCCAGCGACCTTCGCGGGGATTGCGTTCATCAGCACGGAAGACGGGTACGATGCCAGCCCACCGGGCACGTAGAGACCGGCAGCCGACACAGCAGACCAGCGCCAACCCAGCGTTGCGCCCGACGAATCTGTCCACTCGTGATCCTCTGGCAACTGCTTTTCGTGATAGGATCTGATGCGCTCAGCGGCCAAATCCAAAGCAGCCCGATCTTCGGATGAGACCTGATCAACAGCCTCGGTGATCTGTTCAGCGCTGAAGGCCATTGTTTCGGGCGTCAGCTGCAGCCGGTCAAACTTGGCGGTCAGCTCGATCACCGCCGCATCGCCACGTTTCCGCACGTCATCGATAATCCCGGCGACAACGGCGTCCACATCCGGGCTGTCCTCACGCTTGGCGGACAATAGTGTTTTGAAGGCGGTCTCGAATTCAGACGACGTCGTGTCGAGGAAAACAGGCATGTTCTGGCACTCCGGAGCGTTTGATCGGGACATACCGCCCAGATGGGCCGGCCTCAACCCTCAGTCCTGTAGGTGCAGCGATTTGCGCATACTCAAACAGGACATGTCATTGCGCTGACTGCATCCTCCGGTGGTTTCCCAGCCGTGCCGCGCATAGAAACCCTGTGCCGTTTGGGTGGCTTCAAGCTGTCCCTCGGTACAACCAAAGGCGATAAGTTCCTGCTCAAGTGCCTTCAACAAAGCGCCGCCAATACCCCAACCAATGTGATCTGGATCGATATACAAAAGCGTGATTTCTCCGGCTTCGGTCAGCCCACCGGCTGCCGCAGGCTGCCCGTTATTCTCGGCAAGCCAGATTTGTGCGCCGTTCCTGATCCAGCCCCTGATCGTCGCCGGATCCTTGTTTGCGGTCCATTGTGCGATCACCTCAGGATCATCCTGATGGTCCGCCGTGCAAAGCTCGGTAATTGACCGGACCAGAACACGGCTCAGATCAAACACGTCAAAAACGGTCGCACGGCGCAGCACCAGACCCTGGGGGGGGCCGGTGAATGCCTGCGCTATGCCGCGCTTATTCCGGATGGTGCGGTGCCTGACCGGATGGGGCCTGATACGGCCGGGTCACGTCCTTGAGGGTGACATCCAGCGCCTCGACCGACAAGCGGATCGTACCGTCTCCCGCCAGTGTTAGCATGATCTGCCCGGCGCCATCTTCTCCGGCTTCGAAATCGATCGACAGCAGAGACATCACCATGTCCTTTTCGCTGCGGTCGACACCCTGACTGGCCACTGACAGGACCGAGTCGACAACCAAAACCGCCTGCACCCGTTCGAATGGCCGATCCCGGCGCGCGGCAGCGTCCTTGTCTTCCCAGCGGAAGCGATTCAGCAGTAAACCGAAGCGGCGTTCAGAGGGTCGCCACGTCATCTCGGTAATCGGGAAAACCGCGTCCTGCGCCAGGGTCGAGATCACCTGCAGGTCATCAGCATCCTCGGCCCCCAGATTCAGTGGGGCCTCACGTCCGTCTTCGAAACTTGCATCTGTCATTGGCCTTTGATCCGTTCAATCTTTGCGCCCACGCCTTCCAGCTTACGCACCACATGTTCATATCCGCGGTCCAGATGATAGACCCGACTGACTGTCGTTTCCCCTTCAGCCGCCATTCCGGCCAGAATCAACGAGACTGAGGCCCGCAAATCCGTCGCCATCACGGGCGCTCCCTTCAGACGTTCAACCCCGGTCACGGTCGCCGTACCACCGTGCACTTCAATATTCGCGCCCATGCGCACCAATTCGGGGGCATGCATGAAGCGGTTCTCAAAGATACGTTCTTCCAGAACCGAAGTTCCCTCGGCCGTGCACATCAGTGCCATCATCTGCGCCTGCAGGTCGGTCGGAAAGCCGGGGAATGGCTCGGTCACCACATCCACGGCGCTGACACGACCGTTCTTGCGGACAACCTTCAGGCCATTTTGAGTTTCTTCGACATGCACGCCTGCCGCATCCAGCTTGGCCGCAAAGGATTCGACCAAAGCCATACGACCTCCCAACAGCTCAACCTCGCCGCCGCACATCGCAGGGGCCAGCATATAGGTGCCCAATTCAATCCGGTCGGTCACCACCTGATGTGTTGCACCATGCAGCCGATCTACGCCCTGAATCTCGATTGTCGAGGTCCCCTCACCCGAAATCTGTGCACCCATCTTGCGCAGACATTCTACCAGATCGACGATCTCAGGCTCTCGTGCAGCGTTCTTCAGAACGGTCGTGCCTTTGGCCAGCGTCGCAGCCATGACGATGTTCTCGGTCGCGCCCACCGAGGCAAAGCGCATTTCATGCACCGCGCCTTTCAACCCTCCGGGGGCTTTGGCGTGCAAGTAACCGTCTTTCAGTTCAATTTCCGCGCCCAGCGCTTCAAGTCCTTCGACGTGCAGATCCATCGGACGCGCGCCGATGGCACACCCACCGGGCAGCGACACGACGGCCTGCCCGAAACGCGCCAGCAACGGACCCAGCACCAGATTGGACGCCCGCATCTTGCGCACGATCTCATAATCCGCGGTCTGACTGGTCAGGTCATGGCTGGACATCGCCAGCACCTGCCCATCCTGCAGAGAGGACACTTCGGCCCCCAGCGATTGCAACAGCGCAGTCATTGTCTTGATGTCACTCAGCCGTGGCGCATTGGTCAACGTCAGCGGTTCTTCGCTGAGCAACGTTGCGGGCATCAGCGTCAGACATGCGTTCTTGGCCCCCGCAATCGGTATCTGACCGTTCAGCGGCCCGTTGCCCGTTACCAAAATCGAATCCATCTGCTCTTATCCCTCGTCCTTGCCGGCCTTGTCTCCGGAAGCCGCTCGCGCCTTGGCCTGCGCCTTGCGCCGCGCCATATTTGCCTTGAGCGCGGCCTTAAGCCGTTCTTCGCGCGCGTCCCCGGATTTACCGTCTTTTTTAGGTGAATTTTTGTCTGCCATTGTCTTTCTCTACAGGAGACGAAAAAAACCGTCCAGACACCCTTGCGCCGCGTTTCGTTTGAGTCTAATCACCCGCCCACAGCGCTGCTGTAGCTCAGAGGTAGAGCACTCCCTTGGTAAGGGAGAGGTCGAGAGTTCAATTCTCTCCAGCAGCACCATCCAATCACCCTTGTTTTTATGGTTGCCCTTGTATCTAAGGGTGCAACGCCGCCTTGTCTGGTACATGGAGGTGGTACATTGAAGCGAGTGAAGATGATGCCGAACCCTGTCTTGCGAGATAACGGGACCTATTACCTGTGGGTTGCGGCCCCAGCAGACGTAGCCACCGAAGCAAAAGGAACGAAGATAACAATCCCAATTGGTGAAACCATGACCACGACTAAGGTCAACACTCACGCCAAGGCTTCATTGAGGACAAAGGATTTGAAGGAGGCGCGGCGACGCTTCCCTGCCGCTTTAGCTGCCGTCGACGCTCACTGGGATAGCCTGAGAAATGGCCCGATTGAACTCAGCCACAAGCAAGCTCTGGCACTCGCTGGAGAAGTAAAAGACGACTTCATTCGCATACTGGACGAAAACCCCGGTGAAAATGAGATGTGGTCAAGCGTTCTAAAGCGAAACCAACTTGCACTTACCGGGAGAACGAACGAGCTACAGGTTGATGATCCTACGATGGAGCAAGCTACCTTGGAGGCTCGTTTCGGCGCTTTCGCAAATGCTATTCTGCGTAGACACCATTTACGAGTTACCGAGGTTTCTCGGCTCAAGCTGATCGGTCACCTGTTCACCGCAATGAACGAGGCCGCTCAGGTCAATAAAGCGAAAGCACTCGGCGACTATTCTGTCAACGAGAAGCCAAACAAGTACCCTAAATTCGTTGCTCCTCAGAAATCCTCAACTGAAATGAAGAGCGAGACCGGCCATAGGACCCTCACTGAAGTTCTCGACAAAAGGATAGAGGACAAAGCGAAGGGAAAGGATGCCGTGCCTGTCAAAAAAGGCATGGAAGACAAATTACGGGCTGTGATCCGAGAGTTCAGAGGGTTTAGGGGTACCGAAGATGTCGGCTCTATTACCACAGAAGAAGTTGAGCTTTGGAAACAAGCCATGCTTGGCGAAGCGAAGCTAAGCAACAATACAATCGCCCAGCGAATACAAAACCTAAGGACTTTGGTTCAATATGGACGCAAGCAGTCTTTCGGAAAGCTATTTCCCGATGGCAACCCTGTGGATTTAATAGAACGGCCAGAAGCGATTGCAGTTCCAAGTTCAGAGCGCACGTTCAGGCTCGATGAAGCTCGTAAGGTGCTACGTGCTACCCGCACCAAATCACTCAGTGATGAGACACGTTGGCTTCCATGGCTTTGCGCCTACAGCGGTGCAAGGATAAACGAGCCAGCACAGCTACTCGCAGAAGACATTTTTGAAGTTGGAGGGCGCTGGTTCATGCGACTAACCACGATGGGGGGAAGATCACTAAAGAACCAACACAGCGAGCGACAAGTCCCTCTGCATGACGATGTGTTGAGTGAGGGATTTTTGGAGTTTGTTGCTGCAAAGGTCGACGCTTCCAATGGCAACAGGACCTGCCGTCTATTCGCTCCCACAAGCCAGTCTAAAGTACGAGATTGGGTAAGGCGCACCCTTCAGATCACTCGTAAAGAGCTACGGCCAAACCACGGCTGGCGTCACTTGTTCGAAGACATGGCGATGGCAGCAAAGATGCAAGACAGCGCCCGCAATTATATCACAGGGCGAGCGAGAGGAACTTCAGACGAAGCCTATGGAAAGAGCGAAGCGATGCTGCCCGGCTTGGCTGAGCAGATGGCGCTGATCCCAAGCTATCTCGAAGCCGACAACGAAAGCTGAAAAAGTGTCCAGTATTTCAGGTCGCCGAGCGATAAGAATTATATTTAAAATCAGCACCTTAGAAATAGGTTCCACCATTGATAAATGCCGCCGCTACCCTATAGCTATGCTAACGCTTTGCCCGTAGCTGCCTAAGGCTTATCCCCGCCCCGGTATATCCCATAGCCATAGCCCTGTAGCTATAGCCGTAGTGGCGACCTTCTCCCAGTGTCTGGATCAAGACACTAAGCCCTAAGCCCTCCAGCGAATTGTCGTTGGGGGGCTTTTTTTTCAACTTGATGGGACCTGACAGGTTTGGTCTTTGCTTCAGCCGTCCGGAACTCCTTAACAAAAGTCAGGTACTATCATGGCGACATTCTCAGCCAAAAAAATCCGAGCATGTGGAAAACTGTGTCGAGGAGAGTTTTTCCCCCTTAGGCTTTGCGGGCAAGGGCATGAGGTAAGATATTGGATTGGACAAGAGCCGCTGGTATGAGCTTCAAATCAATCGCCGAAGAGTTGAACAAAGCTGGGATAGAAACTGCTCGCTCTTGTCGATGCTCTTCGACCCAAGTCAGCAGGACCATTTCTCGTCTATCATCTTGAAATCCATTGCTACTCTCAACTATCGATTGCTAAGAAACGATATTTATTGCCCCTTGCGAGGACCTAAGAATGGACAAACTACCACCCAGCTTGCGAGGACATTGCACAGCCTGTGGCACGTCGAATAGCTCGTTCGCCGTAGTTCGCTTTGCAACGTCATTAACAGAGGCCGACACCGGAAGCCGAAGGGACTATACGCATCAGGCTGTTGGTAGTTGCCACGGTTGCAACATGGCGACGCTATTTTATTTAGCGTGTAAAGATCGCCATCTGGGAGATGTACGCGCATTGTCGTTGGGGGGGTTAAATGGCCTGATAACGGACCTTCAACAAGACAGATACGAGATAACCATTCTGGCGCAACTTCCAAAGAGAAATGAACCAGTTGTTCCCGACCATCTTCCTGACAACGTGAGGCGTTCATTTATTGATGCGGAAAGAGCAATGCTCGATAAAAATTGGACACCTGCGGCTGGCTTCTACGGAAAGGCTGTCGACAGAGGCATCACTCCACTCATCGCTGACGAAGACGCATACCAGAAGTTGAAACGACCGACACTGGGACAGAAATTAAGGGTTTTGGAAAACCTCAATATCTTGCCGCCAGCTATGATCGAATGGATTGAAGAAGTCTTGAGTGATCGTAATTTCGCAATGCACGACGAAGACCTCGACTTTGAAAGAAAACAAGAAGTGGAACCGATAAGAGAATTTGCCACCACTCTACTGACCTACCTTTACACTCTGCCTGAGCAAATCAAAATCAGACGAGGACTTGAAGAAACTGAAGCGTAGCGTCAGCCATACAGCGCTCGCTGGTCCGCTCAGGAAAGCTAAGAAGAAAACAACTCTTGCAATCCTAAGTGTTTCGAAGACGTACAAATCGAAATGCGAGCTAAAACGAGCGCTGATAGGATGCGATTAATTGAGGGATTACCACATCACATCGATTACTCGACCGTCGCTGTGTTGACACACACCTACCCCTCCGAGTGAGGTGAAACCCGAACTGTCAGCGTAGTTCATATTGCAGCGCATCGACGAGCCTCTATCGCCAAATAGAACAGCAACGAGATTGCCCGTTGTTGTGGATGTAAAGACCGGCACAGTCGTGCCATCGACTAAACCAACGCCGCTACCGCTGGTGGCATTTGCTTGAACGGCTTGGCCCTTGAATGTTTCGCCATCCAGAACAGCCGTGTAAAAGTCGCGGTCCATGCCTTGCTCATACTGAAACTGAACACGAGTACCCTCCCCACGCACGACACCCTGCATCGTACCACCACACGCGGCTAAAGCGGCAAGTGAGCCAATGAGAGCGTATTTTATGAAGCGTTTCATGTAACTACCTTTTTGATGGGTGCTGCGCGTTGACGTCTCCATCTGATAGCAATCCAGCGCGACGTTGACTACTGGTTCATGCCAGTGGTACATCCAATGCAAATTGGCGGCACCAAAACACCCATAAAACAAGGCGCTCGGATCAAATCGGCTGGATTTCAATTCTCTCCAGCAGCACCATCCAATCTCCACTGCTAAACGCAAGCGCTGCTTTGTTATGAATGTGGAATCTGGTTGTCGCGCTGGTTGCGCCACAAATGCCCGAAACCAGGGCTGTGCGGTTCACGCCCGAAAGCCCGTTTTAGAAATCACCCAGTTTGCGACGGTACCGTTGAATGCGTCAAATGCGCCGTTCCGACGCCGACAATGCACCAGCTAGTGAGCTTTTGATCTCAGACGGGATGTTCCGGCCTTGCTGTTTCATCTTTGCGGCGATCCAGCCCGCGGAGTGTCCGCGGCATCCGATTTTGTTCGTGCGCGCAGCGGCCAGGGTTGTCGCCTTATCGCGAGCCAAGGCCATGGAAACCTCAACCTCGGACTCCGGCAGGGCCATTCGAACTGCGCTGAACACGTCCATCGAGACCTGTAAAGTCTGACGTTCTAGCCGATGGGCAGCGTTGGTCAGCAGTCGCGTGCAATAAGCCGACAAGAAATACCAACGGAACACCCGAAAAACCTGACCGTTGGACGCCGCCATATCCGGCGCGCGGTCCGCAACAGCGGTCAGTTCGGAAAAGGCAGCTTCGGCCAATTTGGCCGCATCGCAAATCTGACGCTCGCGACTGGCACGAGAAACCGCGCCGTTGGCGAAGCGGGAGTCAGATTTACCGATTTCCAAGTGCATTGATATCCTCCACCGTCAATTTGTGATGAAGATATAAAATCTGACGGCATCGCCGGCATGGGAATTGCGGTCAGAATTTCCCGATTTGTCGTCTTTTTTGGCCAACTTCAGAGTCTGTCTATACATTTCACCCTATAAGTTGGCCTGTTTTGAGCCATTTGGTCAACTGGTGAACACCGCAAACGTTAATGTTTTAAACAAAAAGCACACATATCTGACACGATCTTGTAATAGTTATGCCCACTTCGATATGTATGAATACTCAATCCTGCTGACCAGTTTACCAGTAAAGTTTTAACGAGGGGGTACGAAGCAGGATCAGGGGGTGAGCGCCTGTTCAGCCAGGCTCGCCTTAGGACAGAGACGCTCCCCCCGTCCTTATCACTTAGTCTATCTTGTTCTTTTGGGCATGTGGCGTCACACCAAAACTCGACCGGTATACGCGCGAAAAATGTCCCGGATTTTCGAACCCGCAGGCCATTGCCACTTCGGTCACGGATGCTTCGGTCTGCAATAGCAGCTTCTGCGCGCGCTCCAGCCGAAGCTCCATAAAGTACTTCTTGGGCGACGTGTTGAGGTATTTGCCGAACAACCGTTCCAACTGGCGCGTTGAAATCCCCAGATCCCCGGCAATATCAGATGGGGAAACCGGTGCCTCAATGCAGTCCTGCATGATATGAATTGCCTTGGCGAGATGCGCGTTACGCATCCCGTTGCGCGATTGAAGAGACACACGCTGTTTAGCCGTAGCATTGCGCACGGCGTTGTAGACCATCTGGTCAGCAACCGCGATGGACAACTCTTGGCCGTGGTCCCGTTCAATCAGGTGCAACATAAGGTCGGCGGTCGCCGTACCACCCGAGGCAGTGATGTGCTTTTCATCGGCGACAAAGACGCTGCGCACCAAGTTCACCTCGGGAAAGGCTTCCATAAAGGCATCGTGGTACTCCCAGTGAATGGCGGCCTGCATCCCATCCAGAAACCCTGCCTCGGCAAGCAACCACGCGCCCGAACACAAGGCGCCGATGGCGGTTCCCCGTGCCCGTTCGCGCCGCAGCGTTGCAAGCAGAGGGCGCGAGACATGGTTGCGCATATGAATACCCGACAGCACGAACAGCTGGTTTGTTTTTGGCAGCGCATCCAGTCCACCATGAACCAATGTCACCGACCCGTTGGAACAGACGGCCTGCTTGCTGTGTTCAGACACAAAAGACCACTCATACAGATTTTCACCACTGACGAGGTTGGCAATGCGCAGCGGCTCGACCGCGCAGGAAAAGGCGAGGTGTGAGAATTCCTCGATCAGGATGAAAGTGATGTGACGGGGTTGGCGCATAGACGTCCGATTCAGTTTGACGTGGTCGACGGCCTATGCTGCACGATTCTTTTCTGTATACAACTTGTATTTTATTGGAATACAGAGAATGAACGAAATGGCCGGCACGATTCGCGCAGCGACTGTTGGAGGAACGGATGAAAGACGACGCCAAGTCCCGCAAGGCAGAGTTGATGGAGCACCTGAAGGTGTCGATCCTGACGCTGCGCCTGCAACCAGGCACAGATCTGGACGAGGCGCATCTTTCCGACGCTTTCGGCTTGTCCCGGACACCGTTGCGCGAAGTGTTCCGGCAACTGGCGGGCGAAGGCTATCTGGACTTGCGCACCAACCGCAGTGCCCGGGTGTCCGAGATGTCTTATACCACCCTGCGTGACTTCTTTCTGGCGGCACCCATGGTCTATGGCGCAGTTTTGCGACTTGCCGCGCAGAACGCCACACGAACTCAGATCAACGACCTGAAAGACGCGCAACAGGCGTTCAAGGCTGCGTTGCAATCCGGATCCGCCGAAGATCGGGCGCTGGCCAATAACCGCTTTCATGATGTGACCGGAGAGATGTCAGGCAATGTCTACTTGCGGCCATCATTCAACCGGTTGCTGATCGACCATGCCCGGATCGGGATGACCTTCTATAGACCCCAATCCGCGCACAAGACCGAGAACCTGTCCGAGGCAAGTCGCCAGCATGACGCCATCATCGCCGCCATCGAGGCGGGCGATGAGGCGGTTGCTGCGCAGCTGGCCGAGGATCACTGGAACCTGTCACGCGACCAAATCGAACTGTTCGTGATGCCTGCTGCGCTGGATATCCCGATGGGTATCCCGCCCCTTTCGAAACCTGCATGAGGACGGAATGAACCCGATTTTTAGATTTGAGGGGATCTATACCCCGGTGGTCACGCCCTATCACCAAGATGGCGGCGTGAACTGGAATGCCCTGTCCCACGGGATCGAATACCTGATAGAGAATGGTGTGCACGGGCTGATATCGGGCGGGTCAACGGGTGAGAACTATGCCCAGACTGTCGAAGAACGACTGGAACTGGCGTCGTTCACGCATAAGCAGTTGAAAGGCCGGTTGCCTCTGGTTGTCGGAACCGGCGCGATGCTGACGCCGGATTCCATCGCGCTGGCCTCGGGCGCGCGTGAGATTGGCGCGGACGCGATCCTGCTGGCCAGCCCACCCTATTCGGTGCCGACCGATCGGGAAAACGCCCTGAACGCGCTGGCTATCGACAAGGCCGCTGACTTGCCGGTGATGTTGTACAACTACCCGCACCGCACCGGTACAATGATGGGGGAAGAATTCCTTGACCGCGTGGGGCGCAGCCGAAACTTCTGCGGCATCAAGGAAAGCTCAGGGGATATCAACCGGGTGCATTTGTTGGCGCGGGATTACCCGCATATCCAGCTTGGCTGCGGCATGGATGATCAGGCGCTGGAATTCTTCGCCTGGGGCGCACCGTTCTGGGTCTGCGGTGGGTCGAACTTCCTGCCAGCCGAACATGTAGCACTATATCAAGCCTGCATTGTCGAAGGGAACTTCGCAAAGGGCCGCCGCATCATGTCCGCCATGATGCCGTTGATGCGGGTGCTGGAACAGGGTGGAAAATTCATCCAGACGATCAAGCATGGCGTCACGATGAACGGGATCAACGCAGGCGCGATGCGGCCCCCGCTTAAGGGGCTGAACAAGGATGACAAACGCGCATTGGAACAGGTGACGCGCGTGCTGAAGAAAACAATCGCAGATATCGTGGCGGAGGGCTAAGGCATGGAATTGCTGACACAGGACGAATACAAATCCATCGCTGCGGGCCTGACCTTGCCCACCGGGGCCTTCATCGACGGCGCTTACCGCCCGGCTATCTCAGGCAAGACCTTTGCGACGGTGAACCCCGCTACAGGTGAGAATCTGGCCGATATTGCCGCTTGCGACGCGGCGGATGTGGATTTTGCCGTCGAAAAAGCGCGCGATGCGTTTGACGATGGACGCTGGTCCAGAATGCACCCCTCGGATCGCAAGGACATACTGATCCGACTGGCCAAGTTGATGACTCGCAATGCCCGTGAATTGGCAGTGATGGAGAGTATCGACAGCGGCAAGACCATCTATGACTGCGAAACCGTGGATATCCCCGAAACGATCCACTGCCTGAAATGGCATGCCGAGGCGATCGACAAAATCTATGATCAGGTCTCGCCCGCCAGCGACGACCACATCGCCATGGTGGTTCGCGAACCCATCGGAGTTGTGGGGTTGGTGCTGCCGTGGAACTTCCCGCTGCTGATGCTGGCGTGGAAGATCGGGCCTGCCTTGGCGGCGGGCTGCTCGGTTGTGGTGAAACCGGCAACCGAAACCACGCTGACCGCCCTGCGCCTCGCGGAACTGGCGATGGAGGCAGGTCTGCCGCGTGGCGTTCTGAACATCGTTCCGGGTGGCGGTGCTGATGTCGGTGAGCCGATTGGTCGACACATGGATATCGACATGGTCTCTTTCACCGGCTCGACCGTCACTGGCAAACGGTTCCTGATCTATTCGGCGGAAAGCAACGCCAAGGAGGTTGTGTTGGAGATGGGCGGCAAGAACCCGGCCATCGTGATGGATGACGCCGAGAACCTTGACCGCGTGGCGGCCCATGTCGTGAATGGCGCGTTCTGGAATATGGGTGAGAATTGTTCCGCCTCGTCCCGTCTGATCGTGCACAAGGACGTAAAGGCCGAGTTGCTGGAGCGGATCGCCCATCACGCGAAGCAGTGGAACATCGGTGATCCGCTGGACCCGGAAACCCGAATGGGTGCGTTGGTCAGCGAAGGCCACTACAACAAGGTCTGCGGCTACTTAGAACAAGCCGAAAACGTGGTGATTGGTGGCAATGCCAACAAGGGTTTTGTCGAAGCGACCGTGGTCGAAGTACCCGGCAATCACAGCACTCTGGCGCGCGAAGAGATCTTTGGTCCCGTTCTGTCGGTGATCGAAGTGTCTGGCTTTGACGAGGCCATCAAGATTGCCAATGACACCGACTATGGCCTGTGTGCTTCGATCTTTACGGCTAACGCCAAGCGAGCCATACGCGGCGCACGGGCGATCCGCGCCGGAACCGTGACGGTGAACAGCTTCGGAGAGGGTGACATCACCACCCCCTTCGGCGGCTACAAACAATCCGGTTTTGGTGGCCGCGACAACTCGGTCCATGCCCACGACCAGTACACCCAGTTGAAAACCATCTGGATTGATCTGGCCGATGACGCGGACGAGGCGATCGATTGACGGCCTACACTGCAAAACGGCTGCCACGACAGACCGGGCCGGCGGGGTGGAACGCCATCCTGCCGCCCCAAACATCGCTACCCCGACTTGAACAGAACATCTCAGCCGACGTCACAATTGTCGGTGGTGGGTTTGCCGGGCTGAGCGCTGCGCGCCGGCTGTATCAGATTGACCCGGCGCTCAAGGTTGTTCTGCTAGAGGCTGGTCGCTTTGCCGAAGGTTCCGCTGGCCGCAATTCGGGCTTCATGATCGATCTGCCCCATGATCTGGCCTCGGACAATTACGCCGGAGGCGGGCTGGAAGCGGACCGCGCAACCATAGCCCTAAACCGCCGCGCAATAAGATTTGCAACGAACGTGGCTGAAGAATGCGAGCTGCCGCAGGAAATGTTCGACACATGCGGTAAGTTCAACGCCGCCGCCACACGAGCCGGGGACAGGCACAACCGCGAATTCGCCGCACATCTGGATCGGTTGGGAGAGCCCTGCACGCTTTATGACCGCCGACAGATGCAAGAGATCACGGGCAGCCCGCACTACAGCTCGGGCCTCTATGCACCCGGCACAGTGATGATCCAGCCCGCCGGTTACATTCGGGCTCTGTCCTCTCACCTGTCGTCACAGGTTGATCTGTTCGAAAACTCTCCCGTTACCGGCTTTGAAAAACAAGGCGCGGGATGGCTGGTGAAAACACCTGAAGCGCAGGTTTCAGCGGGCCAGGTCATTTTGGCCAATAACGGCCATCTGGAGAGCTTTGGCTTTTACGAACGCCGGCTGATGCATATCTGCCTTTACGCGTCGATCACCGAGCGTTTGACGCCTGAACAGGTCACGACATTGGGCGGTCAATCCCGCTGGTCGGTCACTCCGGCCGATCCGATGGGCACCTCAGTCCGGCGGGTCTCAGGCAGCTATGGCGACCGGATCCTGATCCGGTCTTGTTCGACATTTCACCCGACGATCGAGACCAGCCCCATGCGCCTGCGCAATGCAGGCTGGGTGCATGACCGCAAGTTCCGTGAACGGTTTCCGCATTTGCCAGATGTGCGAATGGAGCATCGTTGGGCCGGAATGCTTTGCCTTAGCCGAAACGGATCAGCGGCGTTCGGAGCGTTGGATGAGGGCGTCTTCTCGGCCTGTTGTCAGAACGGTTTGGGAATTGCCCGAGGGACATTGCAGGGCATGGCAGTGGCGGAATTGGTCACGCAGGGCGGATCGGACATCGCGGATCATTTCCTGGCCCAACCGATGCCGCCGCGCCTACCACCCGAGCCGTTCGCCTCACTGGGTGCAAACAGCTATCTGATTTGGAAAGAGTGGCGTTCAGGAAAGGAATAACCTGTCAGGGCAGGCTGAGCTTGGTCGTGCGACCCCCATCCACCGTGTAAATCTGACCGGTGACAAAGCTGGCGTCCTCGGACGCAAGAAACGCCACCACTGCCGCGACCTCCTCTGGTCGGCCAGTCCGGGCGACGGGATGGATGCGGCCAATGTCGCGGCGAAATGCATCCGGGTCCGGCTGAGCGTCGATGAAACCCATGTTCAGTTCAGTGTCGATCCAGCCGGGCGCCACCGCGTTGCAGCGGACCCCCTCCGCCCCGTGATCCACGGCGACGGCACGGGTCAAGCCGTGCAACCCGGCTTTGGTCGCACAATAGGCCACGTGGCCAAGATTACTGCCCAACCCTTCGATTGAGCCGATATTAACGATGTTCCCTTGCGTCTGCCGCAGATGGGGCAGTGCCGCCTTGATCAGCAGAAAAGGGGCCGTCAGGTTGACTGTCAGGTTGCGCTGCCATTCCTCTAGGCTCATGTCTTCGACAAGGGCTTCCTGCATCATGCCCGCGTTGTTGACGAGGATATCCAGACGCCCTGCCCGCTCAACGACCTGATTTACCACAGATTGCGGGCTGCTCGGATCACCAAAATCTGCCTCGATCCCTTCGAACCTGGGATCTTGCCCGCGTTGCGCGGTAAATACTTGCACCCCGTCCTGACGCAACCGTTCAGCAATGGCCCGACCGATCCCGCTGCGCCCGCCGGTGACTAGGGCGGTTTTGCCTTCAAATCGGGTCATGATACTGGCTTGCCTCCGTTCACCTCAAGCACCGCGCCGCAGATATAGCGCGACGCATCCGAGGCCAGAAACAGGATCACATCAGCAATGTCTTCAGGTTCCGCGATTCGCCCCAAGGGAACAGTCTGTCCCAGCTCAGACACCGCGGTGTCCGGGTCGAACCCGCGCTTGGCGAACCCGGACCGCAGCATAGGCGTGTTCACCTCGTTCGGGCAAACCGCGTTGATGCGGATGCCCTGATGGGCGTGGTCCATCCCCATACATTGGGTCAGCGAAGCGATCGCGGCTTTGGTCATGCAGTAGACCGCATGGTTTGGGCCAGGACGCAGACCCCAACAGGATGCGGTGTTCACAATCGCACCGCCTCGGTTGGCAGCCATAATCGGGATCGCAGCGCGGCAAATGCGAAATGGGGCCTCGACATTCACGCCCAGAGACAGGGACCAATCCTGATCCGAGGTTTCGGTGACGGCCCCCCGCGTAATGACACCCGCATTGTTAACAACAATGTCCAACCCGCCCAGCGCATCTGCTGCCCATTGCGGAAGTGCATCGGCATAGGTCGGGTCCAGCAGATCACCAGGCAGATGGGCCTCGGCCTCGATCCCGTCGATCAGGCGGTCAGCAACGGCAACCTGCGCGCCGGCGGCACGTAGGCGGCGCACCAGAGAAGTTCCGATCCCCCCAGCAGCGCCCGTGACCAAAGCCGATTTTCCTGCAAACTCCATGATATGCTCCATCAGAAAGATGCGACGGGCGCGCCAAAGCGGGTTTCGTCGGGAACGACGCCCAACCCCGGCCCGGTTGGAACTTGGATTTGCCCGCCTTCAATGCGAATTCCATTCTGGGCATCGTAATTGCCTTCGATGTATGGCGCAGCCAGCCAAACGCCTTCCAGCAAATCGGGCCGAACAGTCGCGCCGATATGTGTGCATGCTGCGCCAATAATGTCCCCTCCCCAGCTGTCGTCGCAGGTATGGGGCAGATTCCGCGCCTCGCAGAGATCGCGGAACGCGCGCATTGGCTGCAGGCCACCGATCCGCGTGACCTTCATACCGAACCCATCCACCAGACCAGTGCCAGCTGCAGTGATAACCGTGTTCAGATTGGTGGCGTTTTCGTCCATGTAGATCGGGTGGCTCATTTGTGACCGTATCCTTTGCAGATCTTCGATCGTATCGCAGGGTTGTTCCATGACAAACGGAATGTCCGGGCATTCGCGGCTGACACGCAACGCATCACGGGTTGTCCAGCCGCGGTTTCCGTCCACGGCCAGCCGCATGCCTGACCCGCCGATTGCCTCCCACACTTTGCGGATGGTTTCGATATCGATTTCAACCGGCCGGCCACCAACTTTGATTTGCAGGCGCAGGTAACCTTCGGCCAATTTTTCCCTGGCCAGAACGGCTATATCGTCGGGTGCCCCAACCCCCGTCGCATAATATGACGGAACCTTGTCTACCTCGGCACCGCCAAGAAGTTCCGACACGCTGATCCCAGATTTCTTGCCCAGCAGATCATGTGCGGCGATGTCGATAGCCGCCTTGGCATAGTTATGTCCGTTCAGAAGCCTATCCATCCGTCGGTGCAGCCCTAGTGGAGAGACGTTAGCACCCAATAGACCTTCGGCCATCTGAGCCAACGCAGCCCGAGCGCCAGCGGCGTGGGCCTCAGCATAGGTGGGGCCAACCGGGCAAGTCTCGCCCCATCCGACCAACCCGTTGTCGGCCACCATTTTGACCAATGTGGTGTCCAGTGCCCAGACCTCGGCATTGGCCATTGTGTACGGGCCGTTTTTGACAGGCAGATCGTGGCTATAGATGTGAATTTCAGCGATTTTCACGACTTGTGTTCCGTACTGCTATTTAAGGGACAAACCCGCCCAACTGGCCGGGCGGGTGGAATACGGGGGAATTACTTCAGTAACTTTGGTTCAGTTCATCAGCGGCCGGGATTTCACGCTCACGTCGGGCGATGTAGTCCAGCAGGGCCTCGTTTTTCGCCTCATCCAGTTTGGGCTCTTCATACTCGGCCAGCAACGCACGTGCCCGGTTCAGGGCACGTGCAGTGACTTCGACGCTCCCTTCGGCCTGCCATTGTTCGATCGAATTGTTGTCGAACAACTCAGGCATAAAGAACGCACTCTGGAAATTGTCCTGTGTATGGGGGTGACCAAGATAGTGACCACCGGGCCCAACATCCGGAACCGCTGCGAGGGCCTGATCGAAATCGTGCCATTTCGGTCCCTCAGCCATGCGATAGGCCATCGCGCATTGTTCGGCGTCGACGATAAACTTGGCGACGGAACAGTGCATCCCGGCCTCATTCCATCCGGCTGAATGCCAGATGTAGTTGGCGCCCGCATGCATGACTGCCTGCAAGGTAGTGGCAGATTCATATCCGGCCTGGGCGTCAAAGGTTTTGGCACCACCCAGCGTGTTCGAAGTACGCCACGGCACCCCATAATGCCGTGCCATCTGACCAATCATGAAATTCATCAGGCTGATCTCGGGTGTACCCGCCATCGGCGCACCGGATTTCATCGACACGGTCGACAGGTAGTGGCCATAGATCGCCGGAGCGCCCTTGCGGATGACCTGCGTGTAGGCCAGTGCGCTCAACGCCTCGGCATTCAGCTGCGCCACAGTGGCCGGAACAGATGCGGGCGTGTTGGCTCCCCCCAGAACGAAGGGTGAGCAGAGCACTGGCTGATTGCGACGGCAAAAGGCCCGCAACGCACCCAGCATGGTTTCGTCCCACACCAGTGGTGAATTGCCGTTGCAGTTACCGGTAGTCACCGGGTGATCTTCAAGGAATTCCTCGCCAAACAGGATCGCGCACATGTCCATCACATCTTCGGCGTTCTTGGGTGAGGTGGTCATGCCCATGAACGTTTTGTCCGAGTGTCTCATCGACGAATAGGTGATGCGCAGGTGCCGTTGACTGATCGGATGGTCGTAGGGTTCCACGATGTGATGGGCCGAGGAATGCAGCGCGGGCATCATGTGACTGAGTTTGTGGAACATCGCCAGATCTTCCAACAACGGATTTCGGCGCACGTCGTCCAGATCGCGCAGAAATGGGGCGCCGGTCATAGGCACAAAGATCGAGTGCTTACCGCCCAGCCGCACATTCTTTTTCGGGTCCCGCGCGTGATAAGTGAAATCGCTGGGTATGGTGGCAATCAACTCGCGCACCAAACCACGGTCGAGGTAAACCAGCTCCCCTTCGACCTTGGCTCCGGCTTTTTTCCAGTCTTCCAGCGCAATCGGGTCGCGAAACTGAACGCCGACATTTTCCAGAATATCCATCGAAGCAGTGTCGATGCGTTCGACCTGAGCATCATCCATCACCTCACACAAGGGGATGCCTCTGGTCAGGCCGGGCAGCATTTCAAAATTCGGGGCAGTGCGCAGGGCGCGGCGGGCAGAGCGTCCGCCCGAGCGTGTCGCGGTACGAATGTTCACGGGGCAATCCTCCAATCTTACTTTTCAGATTGACGGATTCGGCGGCGGCGCACCTCACTGATTGCGATATCTGTTTGCAGGAAACGACACGGGAACTCGGAACGAAAAACGCCGCCCCAACTGGGGCGGCGTCTGTTTTGGCATTAAGACCTGTGCTTATTCAGCGGCCTGCGTGCTTGCATCAGCATGCTTGTCGCGCCGACCATCACGATAAAGCGCCTTGGTCAGCGAAACCATCATCAGGCCCATCACGATGGTAAAGGGCAGAGCACCGATGATCATCGCATTGCGCAACGCGTCCATCGGGTTGTTTTCACCAGCGGCCAAGATCAGCGCACCGATCACGGCGGTTAGGATAACACCCCAGATGATACGGTGCTTGACGCCGGTTTCCTGGCTGCCACCGGACATGATGGTGTTCATGACCAGAATGCCCGAGTCCGCAGAGGTCACCAAGAAGGTCATGATCAGGATCACGCACATGACGTTCAGCATGGACAGAAGCCCACCGTCGATCATGTAAGACAGCGTCACGAACAGCTTGTTGGTATTCGACGCACCAATGATCGCGCCTTCAGCTGCACCAGCCAATTCCAGATCAATCGCAGTACCACCCAGAACAGTCATCCAGGCAAAGCAAACCAGCGCCGGCGCCAGTACGCAGCCCAGAATGAACTCACGCACAGACCGACCCTTGGAGATGCGCGCCAGGAACAGGCCCACAAACGGCGAGAACGCAATCCACCAAGCCCAGTAGAAGGTGGTCCAGCCCGACTGCCAGCCAAACTGACGGCCTTGCTCACCTGCTGCATAAACAGCCGCCAGCGTGTCGTCACTCAACTCAGCCGCAGCACCTTCAAGACCGCTCTTAAAGCCGTCAAAGCTGCCCCATGCATTGGTTGCGCCACCCACCAGATCAGCAGCATGCGCCTGCGCTTCAGCAGGCAGAGCCGCTGCAAACGCTTCGGTCGACAACGGACCGTATGCACCAAAGCTCAGCGAGAGGAAGTGCAGCAGGTAGTCAAACAGTGCTGTGCCATAGGTTGTCATGGCGAAAACGAACGAGCCGAAGATCACAAAGGTGCCCAGCAGGATGATCGATAGAACAAGGTTCAGGTTCGACAGGTATTTAACACCGCGACCAACACCCGAGACCGCCGAAATAATCGACAGACCCATGATGACAACCAGACCCGCGATCAGACCAACTTTGCTTGGCGTGGGTACTTCACCGCCAAAATCCATGATCCATTCCATGCCGGTGATTGCATACAGACCGTCGATGAACTGGCTGACACCAAACCCGATCGTAACGGACACACCCAGGATCGTTGCAACAACGCCCAGAACGTCAACGACGTGGCCGAGAAAACCGTTCATCAGACGACCGAAAAGCGGGGTAAGAGCCGCACGAATGGTCAGAGGCATGTCACGAGTATAGGCGTAGTAGGCCAGCGACAGGCCGGTCACCACGTAAATTGCCCAGGCATGAAAGCCATAATGCAGGAAAGTATACCGATACGCGGATTGAACGGACTCTGGATCATTGCCCGCAACTGCACCGGCAACGACCTCGGGGTTCGATCCCCACAGACCCAACGGTTCAGCGGTGGCAAAAACCATCAGGCCGACACCCAGTCCCGCTCCGAACATCATCGAGAACCAGGAGAAGTTCGAAAACTCGGGTTTTTCGCCCGCTGTTCCCATAACCCGCTTTCCGGTCGTTGGAAGGATGGCAACAATGACGAGGAAGATGACAAACAGGCCGACAATGACCACGTAGAAGCTGTTGAATACTTCCAGCAACTTTCCGTTCCAGCTGCCAAGTGTGCTATTTGCATTGGCCGGAAAGACAAGTGCCCATAGCACAAGGGCAACCATGATGCCCTTACTGATTAGGGCGATTGGGACGCTGTAATTTTCATAGAATCCGGCATCGGCCGTTTCTATCTCTAGATCCGTAAAGGGTTCGGGTATCGACATGTTGCTCCTCCGTGGTGCTGTATCAATTGCGAAACTGCCTCTGCATTTCACGCAATTCGCCCAATCGCCTCGAACGATGGGGAAGGTGCTGCAGCAGACGTATCGGCTCTTTCTTGTTTCGTTTCTGTGTTTCAGAAATGCGGCACCGCCGCATGGTCTTACGCCTTCTGAGTTGCATTGAATTCAACACACCGTGCAATCAGGCGATACTCGGTCTTACCAACTGGGAATGGGTTCGCGCCTCCTTCACGTCCCCTTTCGACCTTTCCCGTTTGTCAGTTCGGGACATCATTGTGTCGCAGTACCGTCTTGCGACGCTCGGAAAATCCTCTCGAAAAGCCCGAAAAACACAACGTTTGTTGGTAGAACTGACTATAGTGGCGCTCCGTTCTAAATTCGGCCAGAACCGACGCATTGACGAAAAATGCGACATCCGCCTTTAACTTGAGCCAGAAAAACATCAAATCATCAAAAGCGCTATAGCTTTCACCTTCAAAAAAACTAAAACTGAGTTGATAAAAATTAAACTAAACCGAAAAACGATTCACCAGCTTCCATGTCCAGACGCCACTACAACCTACCGCCGCTGACAACCTTGTCAGCTTTTGAGGCCGCCGCCCGCCACCTGAGCTTTAAGAACGCCGCCGTTGAACTGTCTGTCACACCCGGCGCGGTCAGCCACCAGATCAAGGCGCTTGAAGGCGATCTGGACACACCGTTGTTTCAACGCAAGCATCGCGGCGTTGATCTGACCGAGGATGGCAAGGCGCTTTATGACGCGCTGTCCACGTCCTTCGGGCGCATCTCGAAAACGCTGAGCATGATCCGCGACCGGTCCACGGCCGGAAAGGTGACCGTGGGATCGACAACAGCAGTTGCCGCGTTGTGGTTGTCTCCCGCTGTCATTCGGTTCTGGCGGGACATGCCCGAAGTCAATGTTGATCAACTGTCACAGGATCGCCCCTTTCGCGATCGGCCTGACGTCGACTTTTTCATTCGCTATGGGCGGGACAGCGATCCTAACCTGTCACACACTCCGCTGTTTCGCGACCAGCTAGTCCCGGTCGGAAGCCCAGAAATGGCAGAAAGGCTTGCGGATGCCGGTCTTGAGGATCTGACCTCTAAACGGCTGATCCATTTGGAGTCAGAAGACCGCACCTGGACCACCTGGCCCGAATGGTTCCAGCAGTTGGGATATAATGGTACAGTGCCCATTGAATCCCGCGTCAACAGCTATTCCGTCGCGTTGCAGCTTGCACGCAAGGGCGCTGGACTGGCGCTGGGTTGGCAGCGGCTGATCCAACCCATGCTGCAATCAGGCAAACTGGTTCCTATCGGCGCACATCAAGTGCCCGCTCCGAACCAGTTTTACCTGGTCGGACGCCCGGACGGAGAACTCTCAGAAAGCGCCCGCGCCCTGAAGAACTGGATCGTTCAAGAGGTTCAGGAAGGTTCGGTTTAGGTGAAATCACTCTCTGATGAGCTTTTCTGATATTGAGGCAAGCAGGTTCGATCCGCCAATAGGGATTAATAGCATCCAGCAAAACCTCAGGAGAGCCCGATGAACAAGCATAGCGCGCTGTCTTCCGTTCTGGCCGATGTAAACGTCGCAAATGGCCTGCCGAACGAACATTACATCGATCCGACCGTTTTTGACGAAGAAAAGCGTTCTGTGCTGTATGCCAACTGGTCCGGGATCGGCTTCGGCAAGGATGTTCCGGAAGAAGGCGATGCAAAACCAGTCGATTTTCTGGGCATGCCGCTGCTGATTGTCCGGGACAAAGACGGCGAGGTTGGCGTTTTTCAAAACACCTGCCGCCACCGCGGGATGATTCTGGTAGACACGCCGCGCAAAATCGGCGGCGCAATCCGCTGCCCCTATCACAGCTGGTGCTACAGCCTGAAAGGTGAGCTGCGCGCAACCCCGCATGTGGGTGGTCCCGGCCAGAACAAGCACGAAGACGTCAATCGCGAAGGCCTGGGTCTGATCCGCGTGCGGTCCTACGTCTGGCGCGACGTGATCTTTGTGAATATTGACGGCACAGCGCCGGAGTTCGAAGAGGTGCACGGCCCCCTGCTGGAACGTTGGAAGGAATTTGAGAAGCCCGTCTTCCACGGCGGTGAAACGTCCTCATTCAAGCTTGAGGTCAAGACCAACTGGAAGCTGGCGGTCGAGAACTATTGCGAAAGCTATCACCTGCCGTGGGTGCATCCCGGTCTGAACAGTTATTCGCGGCTGGAGGATCACTACAACATCGAAGAGCGCGGTCAGTATTCGGGCCAAGGGACCCTGGTTTACCGCCAACTGACAGATCAGGACGGCGCAACCTTCCCGGATTTTGACGGGCTGAGCGACAAGTGGAGCGAAGGCGCAGAGTATATTGCGGTTTATCCAAACGTTCTGCTGGGCGTGCAGCGCGATCACGCATTTGCCATTGTGCTGGAGCCGGTCGATCAGGAAAACACCGTCGAACATATCGAGCTGTACTATGCCAAAAGCATTGATGACACTCCGCAGCAGGATGGACTGCGTGCTTCGAACGCGCAGCTGTGGAAGACGGTATTCGAAGAGGATGTCTTTGTGGTCGAAGGCATGCAAAAGGGCCGGCATGGAATGCTATTCGATGGCGGTCGGTTCTCGCCCGCGATGGATGGCCCGACGCATAACTTTCACCATTGGGTCGCGACGCAAGTTGAAAACGGCCGCGTGGAGTAACCCTTTAGGATTGGTCAGCCGCTGGGTGGCTGACCAGTTGCCCGTAGAAGGGGACGCCCATGGACAAAAAGGAGCTGGATCGCCTCTTGCTGGACGCGCATGATCGAAATGATCATGCCGATCTGATCCGATGCTATACGATAGCGGCGGATGAGCATGAAGCGATGCAAGACATCGACGCCGCCTGTTTCTACCTGACACATGCCTTCATTTTCGCGCTGGAATCCGGCGCGCCAGAAGCTGATGCGCTGAACCAGCGGCTGGTCGCATATGGCCGGGCGCATAAGCTGAATTTCTGAGTTTAACTTCAGATTAAACTCACTCAACCCAACTTGAAATTAATGTCCGTTGCCGGTGCCATTGCGATGATGACACATGGCGGCGGGACCAACTTTGATACGGCAGGCTCATGAAAACGAATGCACAGGCGGTGGTGATTGGCGGCGGGGTGATCGGGTGTTCGATCCTCTATCATTTGACCAAACTGGGATGGTCGGATGTGGTTCTGCTGGAACGGGATGAACTAACATCCGGGTCAACTTGGCACGCCGCGGCGAACATCCACGGGCTGCACGACAGCACCAATATCAGCCGCATTCAGCACTACACGATGAACCTGTACAAAGAGCTTGAAGCCGAAACCGGCCAAAGCTGTGGCGTGTTCCAGCCCGGTTCGCTGTATCTGGCGCAGACCGAAGAACGCGAACATCAGCTGAAGCTGCAGGCCGCTAAGGCCAAGCTTTACGGCATGAACTTTTATGAGATCAGCATCGAAGAGGCCCAACGACTGAACCCGCTGGTCAATTACGCTGGCATCCGCTGCGTGATGTACGAACCTGACGGCGGCAATGTGGACCCTTCGGGCGTCACAAATGCCTATGCGGTGGGCGCTCGTCAGCGCGGGGCCGAGATCCATCGCTTCACTCCGGTCACCGCGACCGACCAGCAAGAAGATGGCACCTGGATTGTGCGGACTCCCAAAGGCGATATCCGTACCCCTTGGGTCGTCAATGCCGCCGGTCTGTGGGGTCGCGAAGTCGCTAAATTGGCTGGCATCGAGCTTCCCCTGCAACCGACCGAGCATCAGTATTTCGTGACCGAAACCATGGCGGACGTGGCCGCGCACGGCACGCGCTTGCCTTCGGTCAGTGATCGCGACGGCGAATACTACCTGCGGCAGGAAGGTCAGGGCCTGCTGGTTGGCGCCTATGAAAACGACATGAAATTCTGGGCCGAGGACGGCACGCCACTAGACTTCGCGCATGATCTCTTCCCCGACGATCTGGAACGGATCGAAGAGAATATGATGAACGCCATCGAACGTCTGCCCGCCGTGGGTGAAGCCGGTATCAAACGGGTTATCAACGGGCCGATGATCTGGTCGCCCGACAGCAACGTGCTGATGGGACCAGTGCCCGAGGTCGACGGCTATTTCTGTTGCAACGGTATCATCCCCGGCTTCTCACAATCCGGCGGCATGGGCCTGATGGCGGCGCAATGGATCATCGAGGGTGAAACGCAGTACGATATGTTCGCCTGGGATATGGCTCGGTTCGATGACTGGGCGACGAAAGAGTTCACAATGGCCCGCGTTCAGGACCAGTACGCCCACCGGTTCGCAATTCACTTCCCCAACGAAGAGCGCAGCGCAGGTCGTCCGGCGCGTACGCGCCCTGTCTACGACACGCAGGCTCAAATGGGTGCCGTCTTCGGCCTGAATGCTGGCTGGGAACATCCGCTATGGTTCGCAGACACTCCGGGCGCCAAAGACACCAATGGTTTTACGCGTCAAAACTGGTGGGGACCGGTTGGCGAGGAATGCCGTATGCTGCGTGACCGCGCAGGGATCATCGATATCTCGAACTTTGCCAAATATGTCTGCAAAGGCCCCGGGGCCGAGGGTTGGCTCAACGCAGTTTTCGCCAACACTATGCCTAAGGCTGTAGGTCGGTCCTGCCTGACGCCGCTGATCTCGAAACGCGGAGGAATCGCTGGGGACTTCACCGTTACCCGCGTGGCCGAGGACGAATTCTGGATCATCGGTTCAGGCATGGCGGAACGCTATCACAAAAGGTTCTTCAAGCAGGTTCCTCTGCCCAAGGGCACCACTTTCGAAAGCAAGACCCAAGCTGTGTGCGGGTTCAACGTCGCGGGCCCAAAATCGCGCGAGATTTTGCAACGACTCACTAATACCTCACTCGCCACCGAGGATTTTCCGTTCATGCGGTCGGCGAAAATCGAACTGGACGGGATCAAGGTGCTGGCCCTGCGGGTCTCTTTCACGGGTGATCTGGGGTGGGAGGTGCACTGCGCCACCGAAGATCAGGCCAACCTGTACGACGCTCTGCTTCAAGCCGGTCAGGAATTTGGCGCGGGTCCAGTTGGCAGTCGGGCGTTGATGTCTTTGCGCGTCGAAAAGGGGCATGGATCGTGGAGCCGCGAATACAGCCCTGAATACTGGCCGCATGAAGTAGGTCTGGATCGGTTGTGCAAGTTCAGCAAAGACTTTCTGAACAAGAACGCAGCCGAGACCGTTTTAGCCAACCCTGCCCGCGAACAGCTTGTCCTTTTGCATCTGGATGAGGCCGACACCAGCGCGTCGAACGCCGACGCGACTGGCGGTGAGCCAATCTTCAAAAATGGTCAGGGTATCGGCCGCGTGACCTCAGGCGCTTATGGTTATTCCGTCGGCATGTCTCTGGCGCTTGGCTTTGTAACCGATGCCAAAGCAGGGGATGAGGTCGAGGTGATGGTATTGGGACGTCCGCACAAGGCGACCATTCTGTCCGAGCCGCCTTTTGATCCAAATGGCGAAATCCTACGCGGCTGAATAAACCGTGAACGGTGCCTGACCCTACGGGAAGCTGTTCTCACGCGTTCCAGCGCCTATAGTCTGACCCAACCATATCGGTCGTTTTGGGAGGGACGGGCGCATGGAATATCAAACCGATATGCTGATCGTCGGCGCCGGGTTTTCCGGCCTGACGATGGCGATTGAGGCCCGCAAACGCGGCATTAAGGACATTGCGATCCTTGAAAAAGCGAATGAGATTGGCGGGACGTGGCGTGAGAACACCTATCCCGGTGTCGCGTGTGATATCCCATCGCACCTCTATTCCATGGCAACGCATCTGAACCCGGACTGGAGTCGGGCCTACGCGGGCGGCGCTGAAATTCAGGCCTATCTGAAAAAGGTCTGCCTTGATGAGGAGATTTGCGAGCTATGCCATTTCGGGCAGCAGCTGAAATCTGCCCGCTGGGACGGCATGCGCTGGCAAGTGGAAACCGAAAGTGGGCAGCGCTGGTCGGCGCGGTTTCTGGTCTCGGCCATAGGGGCGCTGCATCTGCCCAGCATCCCCGATTTACCCGGTGCGGACAGCTTTCCCGGGCCTTGCTTTCACTCTGCCGAGTGGGATCACGACACGTCGCTTGAGGAAAAACGCGTCGCAGTTGTCGGAACCGGCGCATCCGCTGTACAGTTTGTTCCAGAGATTGCGAAAACTGCTGCACACGTCACAATCTTTCAACGCAGCGCGCCCTATGTCCTGCCCCGCCCGGATGGACCAATCGCGCCGTGGTTACGCCGCCTTTACCGCAGCATCCCGGTGTTACCTTGGGCACGCCGGAAACTGATTTACATGGTCTTCGAGTATCGCCATCGCGTGTTCCGCGGCGAAAAACGGATGGTAAATTTTGCCATGAAGATGTGGCGCAAATCGTTGGAAAGCGCGATCGCCGACCCTGGCTTGTGCAAACAGCTGACGCCGGACTATAGGATCGGTTGCAAACGCATCCTCAGCTCGAACGATTGGTACCCGGCACTGGCGCGTGAAAACGTGACGGTTCTCCCGCACGGTGTGGCATCAATTGAGGGCGATCAGATCATTTCATCTGACGGAAGCCGTACACAGGCCGACGTTCTGATCTGGGGCACCGGGTTTCATGTGACAGATGTTGTTGAGCGCCTCGACATAACGGGAACCGATGGCTTGACACTGCGCCAGGCGTGGTCGGACGGGATGAAAGCGCATCTGGGCACCGCCATCGCAGGTTTCCCCAATTTTTTCATCTTGCTCGGGCCACATACTGGCCTCGGTCACAACTCGGTTGTGCTGATGATCGAAGCACAGGTTCGCCACATCGGCCGAGTGCTGGACCAGATGAACCGCGACGGGTTGCAGATGATAACCCCGCGCCCGGACTACCAGGAAGCCTTCGAACAGGAGATGCGCGAGCGGCACGAAGACAGCGTATGGCAGGTGGGTGGCTGCGCCTCATGGTATCAGGATGCACAGGGCCGGAACACGACGCTTTGGCCCGGGACCGTTTCAGAGTATGAAAAGCGCATGGCGCAATCCGGGCTGGAACAATACCAACCTGCCCCTTCCTCAGGCGGAAAGTGATGAGATGACCACAATTCTAGTTATCGCCCTTCTGGTCGGCGGCTTCTTTGTCGGCATGAACCTGTGGACCCGGCGACTGACCCGGCAGGGGTTGCAGCGCGTCCCGCAACTTGGACAGATTGTCCCGGTGCGCGGCGGCAGCATTCATTACGTGGAAAAGGGCGACCCCACTAAACAGACAGTCATCATGATCCACGGGCTTGCGGGGCAACTGCAGCATTTCACCTATTCTCTGATGGACCTGTTGGCGGATGACTATCACGTTATCGCAGTCGACCGCCCTGGCTGCGGATACTCAACCCGCGATAGCGCCGATCTTGGGCGCTTGCCCGAACAGGCCCGCATGATTCAAGAGTTTCTGGACACCAAAGGCATTTCCAACGCCGTTCTGGTCGGGCACTCATTGGGCGGGGCCGTATCGCTGGCCATGGCTTTGGAACACCCGGAGAAAACCAAAGCGCTCGCTTTGCTCGCCCCGTTGACGCAAAAGCTGTCGAACACGCCGCAAGTTTTCAAACCGCTGGAAATACGTACCGAGTGGTTGCGCAACTTTATCGGCAACACGATCGCTGTCCCCATATCGGCTAAGACCGCCCCGCATACATTGGGAGCCGTTTTCTATCCGGAACCCGCGCCAGATGACTTTCTGGACCGCGCCGGCGGTGCGCTGGGGTTGCGCCCTTCGGCCTTCATTACCGCGTCGCAGGATGTTGTAGGGGTGGATGAAAGTATCGGAGCCCAGGTAGACCGCTATACCGACTTGTCCGTACCCGGCGGCATTCTGTACGGCGCGCAAGACACCATACTTTCACCCACCGCCAACGGTGCCCCCATGACCCGGTTCGGATTGAGCGACGAACAGATCGAAGGGTTGGGCCATATGATCCCGATCACCGCACCCGACGCCTGCGCGGCCTTCATTCGTAGAATTGCTGATACTCCTGGGGTCGCCGCACAACAGGCAACCAAAGCAGATTGATCGGGGCAAAAATAATCTCCGTAAGTCGGTGTTTCCCCCTTGACCCTTTCCGGCCCCTCGCTTAAATCGCCTCTCACTCATGGCGGAGTAGCTCAGTTGGTTAGAGCAGCGGAATCATAATCCGCGTGTCGGGGGTTCAAGTCCCTCCTCCGCTACCAAAATCCCCCTTTGAAACCAGACTGATGAGCGTAGCGGCCAAATCTCTCCCTGCTATTGGTTTAGGCGGGACTGCGTACGGATTGCAGAGTCCCAAGCCCAAAAATACACGATGAAAGACTAAACGTCCCGCAAAGCTTCAACCTGAGAGACATTTTTGGGAAATTCGCTCCGCCCCCAAAAGTTGAACGAAATCCGCAGATTTCAATTCGCGTGACATGCTTGCTATAGATCCGTCAAACTTTTGGTCAAAACGAGCAGACGATGAAAACAATTGAAGACGTAGCAATCTGTTTTATTGGCATTGCGACCCGTATCGAAAAAACTTGGGTTTCTCATGTTCCGCCGGAAACGACTCTTCGACAAAAGAGCTGGCCTGAGCCCGCGCTTGCCCCGGAAGACGCGGTTTTTCTTGCCAATGAGATTGCCGACAGGCTGCGAGAATCGGCTAAGGGTCATGGAAAACCTGAAACTGTCGAAGCAGATGCGTTCTGGACAGCATTGGCCCGACAGGCGGACCAGGTAGACTTCCAAAACTTGGCAAACGACTTTTACAAGGTAGCAAAATCCACTTTCGATTTCTTGCTGTATTGCACTGTCCACCTTCCAACCCGGCCCGCAGACGTTGATTGGGTCAACGTGAAAGCCAAAGGGTTCATCCCCCGCGATCTTTCAAGAAAGATTGGTAGTATAGAGAAGCGCCTTGAGGATTTGAGCCCTCGATCAGAAGCCCTTCAGGAGAAGATCACTACCATTGAAGCGGCCCATGATGCCGCAGAGCAGCTTCCGACCGACATGGAGGAGTTGCGCCGAAACAATGAAGAACTTCGGAAGCTCTTATCTGAATCGCAAAAAAACTGCGGCTCTCATCGAAAACAAATTGGAAATAACAAAAGGCATTCACGCCGAAGTCGAAGGCCTCCACAAAGAAACCACTTCTCTGACCGGTCAATCCCAGCAATTGGTCGACGAGTGCAACGAAAACTACCGTATCACCACCTCAGCAGGTCTTGCTGGTGCTTTCGAGGCGCGATCCAAATCGCTGACCAAGACTGGATGGTTCTGGGTGTTTTTACTGGCACTCGCCCTTGGATGCGCTGTAGGGATCGGTTACTTCAGGCTCGAAGCATATGAAGACCTTTTGAGAATCGAAGCATCGACTTCCGTCATCCTGCTCAATCTCTTGGTGACCGCATTGGGAGTTGGAGGGCCAATTTGGCTGGCTTGGCTATCCACCAAGAACATTGGTCAAAGCTTCAAATTGGCTGAAGACTATGCCTTCAAGGCTTCAATCTCAAAAGCCTACGAAGGATACAGAAAGGAAACAGTTAATCTGGACCAAGAGTTTACCAAGCAGCTCTTTGGGTCGGCCTTGACGCGCCTTGATGAATTGCCGAGTCGTTTTATTTCACCGCTGGATCATAGTTCCCCCCTGCAGGAAATGCTCGACAATCCAACAATTAAGGTATTTTTGTCAAAGTTCCCTGAGTTGAAAGAGGACCTTGTAAGGTTCGTGGTCGATCAAAAGAGTGCGGCCGCAGCGACCGCAGGAGCAGCCGTGGCCGCTGTGGGAGGCAAGTCTCGCTTAAACGGAATGCCCACATCCTACGGCGATGCTGAAGTCGAGCCCAAGGATAATCAAACTGGCTAAAGGAGCGTTGCTCTTTCTCATGCAGAGAGGGCAAAGCACTGGGCGATTACGCTCATACAATTGACAACCAAGCGGTGTCTATAGGGCAGCCTTAGACACCCTCAAGGCCCGAGAGTAGTGCGGCAATGTCCTCAACGAATTCGACAGGTGTGCAGTCACCCAACTCGTGGACAAGGCAGATCGCAAAACCGCTCGGGAATTCCCCAAACATTTACTCAAGGCGGTCCCTTGTCGCATCCATACGACCCTGACCGATAACGGCATCCAGTTTGCCAAGCAGCCCCCGCAACCGGAACAAAGCGTACTCCCGGCAGATGTGCTTCAACATGATCTGTGAGGCCAACGGGATCGAGCATCGCCTGACCAAGCCAAACCATCCGTGGAACACTGGCCAGCTTGAGCGGATGAACCGCAAGATCAAAGAAGCGACAGAGAAGCGATACCACTTCGAAAGCCACAATCAGTTACGAACACATCTCGGCGACTTCATGGCTGCCTATAACTTTGCCCGCAAACACAAAACACTCGGCGGCGACACGCCCCACGAATACATCAGCAAAACCTAGACTTCAGAACTAGATCGATTCATCATCGAACTAATCCACCAAATGCCGGGACTGAACGCCTGGGTTGGAATCCGAAGCACGCGCCGCCCCCAATTCGTGTTGGCGACCAGCTACAGGCGGGATTTAACGGCTTTGTGTCGGCACAGTGAAAGTTTCGTAAACACCCCTGCGCACCGAGGGCCTACCCATTGGCGCATATCGCCGCTATACGCTGTGCCAACACGCTATCCATATGAGGCCATTCATGAGCTTTGACCGCAGCATCAAGATCGCCCCGTCGATCCTGTCCGCAGATTTCGCCAATTTCGGTGCCGAGATTCAGGCCATCGAAGCCCAGGGAGCGGATTGGGTCCATATCGACGTCATGGACGGCCATTTCGTGCCCAACCTGACCTTTGGCCCGCCCGCCGTCAAAGCGTTCCGCCCGCATGTCAAAACGGTCATGGACGTGCATCTGATGATCACGCCCGTTGATCCGTACATTCAGGCCTACGCAGACGCAGGGGCCGATATCCTGACTGCACATGTCGAAGCCGGGGCCCATACCCACCGTACTTTGCAGGCGATTCGCGCCGCTGGCATGAAGGCGGGCGTTGCGTTGAACCCGGGCACCCCGGCCGACGCGGTTGAACATCTGCTGGACCTGACCGATCTGGTTTGCGTCATGACAGTGAACCCCGGCTTTGGTGGCCAGAAATTCATCGACATGACCAGCAAGATTCGCAAACTCCGGTCGATGATCGGAGATCGTCCGATCCATATCGAGATTGACGGCGGCGTCGACCCCAAGACCGCCCCGCTGGTGGCCGCAGCTGGTGCGGATGTGCTGGTCGCAGGGTCAGCCGTTTTCAAGGGCGGCTCGGTCGATAACCCGGACGTCTACGGCGCAAACATCCAAGCGGTGCGTAGCGCGGCGGAATCGGCGACCTCGTAAACATCAATGCATTAGAAGTGACGCGCTAGTTCGAACGTTGCGCGTCACTTGTCGCATCCGATTGGCGGTTTTTGTACCGAGCACGAATCTTGATCGCTTGCATGAACCGCCCCTCGGCCACCAAAGCGGCCAGAAAGCCGCCAACGTAGTCCTGGTGCAGGCCTGCGGCGGTGGCAGAATCGAACATGCTTTCTGCTGCATCGAACCTGTCCTCGGCCAGCAGCACCAGCGCATTCGTATACTGCTCAAACTCTCCATCGGGATAGAGACCAAGCGCCTGATCAATGGCATCACGGGCTTCATCCGTGTACCCTAGCCCTAACGCGATATCCGCATGCAGGCGGTGGTCAAAGCGGTCGGCACCCTCAAGCGCGACACTGCGTCGAATGTGGAAAAGAGCGGCTTCATACTCGAGGTCGTCCGCCAACAGACTGGCCCGCCAATAAAGCAGATAGCTGCCCGGCCCCACCCGGCTTTCCGCCAGCTCCAACACCTCATGCGCCTGTGATCTTTGGCCTAAGTCTGACAGCGCCCGCGCCTTTCGCACGTAGCCGTCCGTGTCATCAGGTTCGGCCTCAATCACCGTTTCGGCATCTTTCAATGCCTGTTTGGGCCGATCCAGCATCAGCAGGATAAGGGACCGGCGCGACAATGCGGTTACGAAATCCGGCTTCAGTTCCAATGCCCGACTTACATGGTCAAACGCAGCTTCCCAATCGTTCTGCTCGGACAACAGAAAGGCAACACCGTATTCCGCATATGGATCATATGGATCCAGTTCGCTGGCGGTTCTGAACAGGCTCAGCGCTTCGTCCTACCGGTTACGATCCACCAATTTCCAGGCCGGCTCCCGCATCGCCCAAGTATATTCCGGGTTCAGGGCCAGAACGGTTTGCATCATCTCTTCGAAATCGGCAAAATCCATCTCTCCGGCCCGGCGCGCGCTGGCGGCCAAACCAGCCATGTTGCTTGCATTGGGCTTGCGCAATACGGCTTGCCTAAACAATGCGGTCGCAGCCGCATAATCATCGTGATTGTAGTGCACCCACGCGCGCGCCTGCAGCCCAAGCTCGGCATCGGGATTCAAGGCCGGAATTTAGGCAAAATGCGTCATCAACCAGATTCAGATCATCAAGATCAAAATAGGCCCAAGCAAGCTTATCCAACATCTCAATGCGCCGCCGCCAGAATACTGGCAATTGTGAAAAGAGAAAGACTGCCTCAATTAAAGCGGCGAAACAATTCACCTAGGTGCTGAAGGAAGCCCTGCCGCAGTCCTTCCAGAACGCTTACGAAAGGGCTGTGTTATGGCAAAGTATTTGATCCTACCGTTAACCAGGGCTCTTCGATCTGCATCCCCTGATAGATCGCATGCAAAAAAAGATGCGCTAAGACCGGGTCATTCGAGAAAGGTGATGCGTCCAGATTGCCCTCCTCGATCCCTTCCTTGGCCTCATACACGACAACATCATCTTTGATCGTCGAAAGCACTCGCAATTGGGCAAGCACCTCGGGGTCAACGGCCGTCGGGTCATCGGACAGGATCACAAAGTCCCCAACCTTGCCGACCTCGATTGAGCCTTTGGTATCCTCTTCGAAATGCTGCCACGCTGGCCAAATGGTCATGGCCTTCAACGCGGTCATGACATCCACCCGCTGATGCGGTCCCAGAATGTCTCCTGACCGGGTTCTACGCGTCACTGTCGCCGCAAGAACGCGCATGCTGTCGGGCAGCGCTACTGGCGCATCATGGTGTGTGCCAAACATCATATCTCTTTGACGGATCCAGCCCGAGGGCGAGATGTTTTCGGCATTCACCGGACCCACAGTATGATCACGGTGCCAATCACCCCAATAGAACGTGTGCATCGGAAAAATTGAGGGGAACACACCCAACCGCTTATAGCTTTGGACCTGATCCTCTCTCAGAAACTGGCCATGGATCAGAACGGGCCTGTTACCGGGGTCGCCATACTTCATCTGCGCGACCTCAAGGGCGGCGATCAGCATATCCGACGCGCCCTCTCCGTTCGAATGGACCAATATCTGAAAGCCGTTTTCGTAGCACCAGTTCACAGCATCCTGAAGCTGATCCATCGTAATCGCAGAATAGCCGGCATATCCCGCCGGATAAGACCCAACCGGGTCGTAATAAGGACGATCTCTGAGCGCCGTGAAACCTTGCGGCGATCCGTCGATTGTCAACTTGCAACCGCCCACACGAACACGATCCTCATAGGCTCGCGAGACATTAGCGCCGATGAATTCGCGCGCCTCCAAAACATCCGGAAATGCAACAACGTCGATAGGTAACCCACCGTCGGCCCCCACCTTTTTCAGGGCCTGCACGATCTCACCGGATGACCGCCCCTCTTGCCCAGTAGTGTAGCCATACTTGGCCCACAGATTGCTTCCTGCGCGGGCAAAGGCGATCATCCCTTCTTCGCCCAGATTGCTGAGCATGGGCACTAACACTGCAAAGAAGGCGTACTCCTCCAGAACCCCATTGGGTTTCCCGGTGTCGTCACGCTGGATCACACCACCAGGAGGCGCTTCGGAACTAGCGGTGATTCCTGCAATTTCCAAAGCTTTGGAATTTGCTACGCCCAAATGGCCGGATTGATGAACGATGACGATAGGCAGGTCCGTGGAAACTGCATCCAGCTCGTCCCGTGTTGGATGACGCAATTCCTGCAATTGTGCGTTGTCGTATCCGAATCCGATAATCAGTTTCACCTGATCAACAACTTCGGCGTTGTCCTCAACCCATTCTGAAAGCGTGGCCTGCAAACTGGCTATATCAGTTATCCCCCCATCCGGGGGAGCCAGTAGATTGACCGAAAGGGCTTGAAGGCCACCCATCACCACGTGTCCGTGGCTGTCTACGAACCCCGGCAACATGGCACGTCCGGCCAAATCAAATGCCACGGTTTCTTCGCCCTGCAAGCTGGCGACATCAGCCAAGCTACCCACAGCTAGTATGCGACCGTCCTTGACCGCGACGGCCTGAGCCGTGGGTTGATCGTCGTTTATCGTTAGAATCGGACCACCCGAATAAATCGTATCTGCGGGTTGCTGAGGAAACGCGGGGCTGACCGAGCAAACCGCCACTGCTGTAACAGATAATGAGAGCGACAAATTATTCATTCCACGACCTCTTTGCTGCTGAAATGTCAATTACCCAATCTTAAAATCGTTTTTCCTGACTAAGAAAAATCATCTCACGTCTCAACGGGTCGGAAAGCGCTGCATGACTTCTTGGCGCATGCGCAAACGTTCCGGGTATTCCTCCAGAAACTGCTGCGGCGGTTTTCCTTCCCAGACCTGAGCGTAAACGCGCATCTTGTTACCTCCATAGATCTTGGCCAGGTCTTCATTGGTGTATCCACGCGCCCATAGGTTATCCGTGATCGCGGCCAGGATCTTAGCCAGCTCTCCATTGCCTGTGGCACCTTTGTTGAACGCATTAATCATGTAGCCGCCATCGTCATACATGCTTGCATTTGCCGTCGCGAACTCAACAACAAGTTCAGTCGAGAACATGTCGTCGGTCGCAATACCCACATGATCAACCCCGACCAGCTCTACGTAATAATCGATCATATCGGCCGCCTGTTTTGGCGAAATATCGTCTGGCCAAACACCGTCCATCATCCACTCGGTGAACGTCGGAGAGACATAACCACCCGCCTCGGCGGCCCTGACGGCTTCATCGTCGGGAATGGCTCGATAACAACCACGCGGAGTCGCATTCGGTTCGCTCTTGTACAAACCCGCTGGCACGGAATGCGTGTAAACGAAAGGAACACCGGGATAAGTGCTTTCCATATAGTCCATCGCGTCATTGGCCGTCCGAGAGCCTGTGTGGCTTAGGTCCAAAAGAATTCCGAAACGGACCATCTCGTCGATGACTGATTTACCCCAAGAAGTCAGCCCGATGTCATTGCCGTTATAGGCTGCCAACTGGCCGGACCCTGTCCGAAAAACGTCGTTATAAGCCAAGATCATGCCTTTGATTCCCATGTCCTTGAGCAACGCCATCTTCTTTAGATCACCATTCAGGATCGTGGCGGTCTGACTGTTCCAAATGACGGCAGTCTTACCCTGCACGTGAGCAGCCTCGATATCCCGCGTCTCGTTCACGATCAGAAAATTTTCTGGTTGCTCGGCCATAGCCGCACGAAAATGATAGTGCTGCTCTAGCAACGTCTCAAATGACATATCCGCTGCGGCAAGGGTCATCTCGTGACCTGTAATGCCGCTTTCGCGCGCACGATCGAAATAGAGGTGAATTGCTCGTATTCCGTCCATCCCGTGCCGTAAGGGCTGGCGAGCATTCCCAGAACGATTGTATCTTGAACAAATTGCTTCGCCTCGTCTGAGGCGTCCCACGTTTTACCATCTTCGCTGGCCCACACCGGAGCGGCGCTACCCACAAAAAGGCCAAATAGAACGGCTACTGTTTTCATGGCGAAACTCCCTAATCACGCTGCGATTGGTTGCATTCTGCACGCCGGATGGTTTTTAGGACAGAACGAAATGAATTTTAGGAATTTGTGTACGACAATTAAGGGCACCCCGGGGCGGAACGATTTTTATTGTTTCCCAACAAGTGATTTCTCATCCCAGTTACAGAGTGTTCGCCCCCCCAGCAGCCGGCAACAGCGATTTACTGGATGATTTTGAGGTGACGCCAACAGCACGTTCGGTTTCATAAACCGCGCTTTCGGATCACGTCTATTCCCACGTATTAAGTTTGTCTGAAACGCAATCCAACGAATTGCGTTTGCCAAGCCTGACGTCTTGTGACCATGAACGACCGTACAAAACACCAAAAAACGAGAATACCCCCATGATTGAACGCATAGATACCGGCGAACGGTCCTCAAAAATTGTAAAACACAACGGCGTGGCCTATCTGACCGGGCAAGTCGCCGAGGGCGAGACAATTCAGGAACAGGTCCGGATTTGCCTCGAGAAGATTGACGCCCTTCTCGAACAGGCTGGCTCATCGCGCGAAAAGATGCTTCGCGTGACGATCTGGCTGGCCGACATGAAGGATTTTGCAGGTTTGAACGAGGTCTGGAATGCCTGGGTTCCAAAGGGCCATGCCCCAGCGCGGGCTTGCGGCGAAGCCAAATTGGCGCGCGCCGAGCTGAAGGTAGAGTTCATCGTCGACGCGGCCTACGACTAATTCCTGTCCGCAAAATGCGTGCTGACCATAGCAGGAATGCAAACAAAAAAGGGCGTCCCGAGGGACGCCCTTTTCGTTTGATATCTCGAGAGCGATTACTCGACGATTTTCGACACGACGCCGGCGCCGACGGTGCGGCCGCCTTCGCGGATGGCGAAACGCAGGCCGTTTT
>NZ_JBXWNI010000023.1:0-34975 GCF_059610285.1 Ruegeria sp. YTSA072
CCGCGAGGCGCACCCACTCCTCCCAATCGGTGCTATCGCGCAGGGCAGGTCGAAAGACCTGCCCTTTCTTTTTGTGCTGCGCTCGCATAATCTCTGCTGCAATGCATCATCCTTGGGGAGGGTAAACGGTGTCGGAACAAGAAAAACCACTGTTGATCAAACGTTATGCTAGCCGTCGGCTGTATAACACCGAGACCAGCGACTACGTCACACTTGAAGATATCGCTTCATTTATTCGGGACGGGCGCGAAGTGCAGATCATTGACCTTAAATCTGGTGACGATCTGACGCGGCAATATCTGCTGCAAATTATTGCTGAACACGAAAGCCGCGGCGAAAATGTGCTGCCGGTCAATGTGTTGAACGATCTGGTGCGCAGCTACATGTTGCCGGGTGGCGGTGTGATGCCGCAATTCCTGCAAAGCTCATTCGAGATGCTGCGGGAAAACCAGAGCAAGATGATGGAAAACATGAGTGCGATGAATCCGATGTCTCAGATGCCGGGATTCGATGCAATTCAGGCGCAGCAGCAAGCATTCCTGAAAGCCATGACAGGTGGTCTGTCCGGCGGATGGTCCGGCCCGGACAAAGACGATGACGCCAAATCCGAGCCCAAGGAAGATTTGGACGACATCAAAAAACAGTTGGCGGAACTGCAGCAAAAGCTGTCCAAGCTCAACTGACGCGGCCCAAAATGCGCTGGTTGATCCTGAGTATCACGCTACTTTGGATGCAACCCGCGTTGTCGCAAGGTGTTTTCTCGGACCAGTGGACCCAAGTTTGTACATTGGGGACACGGGCCGAAGCCGGATGTGACGCGATTCGTGCACGCGAAATTCTTGCGGCCGATCAGCCCCCATGGCGCGCGATTGGGCGTGTTAATTTTGCCAGTCGGGATCAGAAGTCTCACTGCACCGGTGTTCTTGTTTCGGACAACCTTGTCCTGACCGCCGCGCATTGCTTGTACAACAAACCGCGTCAGCGGTGGATTCCCCCCTCAAGCATCCGTTTTGCCGCCGGTTATCAGCGCGGAGAAACCGCTGCGGTTTCAGGCGTGAAAGGGTATCGGCTCCATCCCGAACAGGGCGTTGAAGGCCGGTTTGATGACAGGGCAGACCTGGATTGGGCGGTTCTCGAACTCAGTGCGCCGATTGGGAAGCAGGTCGGCTATCTGCCCCTAGCGGACGATGGCGCGACTGAAACATTTGTTGCGGGGTATCCGGGTATCCGACCCCATGTGCTGAGCAAGACAAAGACCTGCCAGCCGCACCGCCATTCAAGCGGGGTTTTGCTGGCGACATGTCCTGTCATGATGGGGGATTCTGGCGCGCCTTTGTTGGTCGAGATGGACACTGGATTGCAGGTTGTCGGCATCCTATCCCGCGTGGCTACAACCCCCAAGGGGATCACAGCACTGTTTCTGCTGGTCGATCTTTTTGACCTTGGACCCTAGTCGCCGTCAGGTTCCGTACACCGGAACCGGGCCTGTAACCTCGCCCACAGACGCCAGCAGGATATCCGAAATCACATCCAGCTCTTCGCGCGTCAGGCGCACAGGCAGTCGGACATCGCAGGCCTTCATTAGCATTGCGCGGGTTTGCGGTAGCTCGAACTTTTCCGGCAGGAATTGCCAGTTCCAGAATGCGCGGGCGTTGTCCTGGCTCAGGCCAAAGACCTGAACCTTGACGCCCCGCGCCTCAGCCGCCGTAGCGAAGGCGCGGATATCGTTGTCGTCCATGCCCACCAGGTTGAACTGTATGGAATCCGGTGCCCGGCGTTCGGGCTCCAGAGGGGCAGGGACGTCGATATGGGGCGATGTATTCAACCGGTCTGAAACATAGTCGTGGTTGGACAGGCCGTCACGCACACGACGCGCAAGTTCCGGGATTTGTGGCCGGATCACCGCAGCGCTGAGATTGCTCATCCGCAAATTATAGAGCGGCAATTGGTTCTGCCAGCGGGCAAATGCCTGCTCCAACTCGGGCGAGTTGTCGCCTTGCGGTCCCTTGTGCTTCTTCCAGTTATGTTCATACGCGCCCGACATGATCACGGCTTGCGCCACCAGATCGGCGTCGTCGGTGATCAGAATACCGCCTTCGCCCGCGTTAATCATCTTGTAGGACTGGAACGAGAAACAGCCGATCTTGCCGATCGTGCCGATATTGCGCCCGTGCCAGGTTGTGCCTAGCGAGTGCGCCGCGTCCTCGATCACAGGGATGTCGCGTGCGTCACACAGCGCCATGATGGCATCCATGTCCGAGGTGTGGCCGCGCATATGGCTGATGATCACGGCATGAACGCCGTCCAGCTTGGCCTCGAAATCGGCCATGTCGATGCGATAGTTTTCACCGACTTCGCACAGCACCGGAATGCAGTCTGCGTGCACGACCGAAGACGGAACGGCGGCGAAGGTGAAACCGGGGATCAATACCCGCGCATCCCGCGACAGGCCGAGCGCTTTGAGGGACAGGAACAGAGCGGCCGAGCAGGAGGATACCGCCAGGGCATATTTACTGCCCAGCAATTTGGCAAATTCGGCCTCAAGCAAGGCAACCGGCGCGTCCTGCGGCGCGGTATAGCGAAACAGATCGCCTGACTGCATCAGGGCGTCGATGGCTTCTTTTGCTGCTGGGGGGATGGGTTCGGCGGCATGAACGTTTGGCGGAAGCGTCATATTTGATTTTCCCAAATTCTATCTTTGGGAAAGATAAAGCTATTTTTTCAGCAATCCAACCCTTCAATCGCCCCTAAGGCGAAATTTCACCGATCTGTCAAATTCGGATGCTCTGAGGGATTACGGAGCTTCGACCGGCCAGCTTTTGGTCTTGCAGCCGACGCGAAAGTAAGGTGCGATTGGTTTAACTCTGCTTTTGTTATTCACGGGTTGGACCACAGATTTGATATTCAGACCTTTGACAAGGCTGTTGGCGATATCCTCGTTCGCAACAGTCGCACACGCCCAATATGTTCTCTCGGATGGAACCGAAGTCGCGCCGCTCGAGATGTTTCAGGAATGCGATGTTTGCCCTGAGATGATCGTGCTGCCTTTGGGCGAGTTTCTGATGGGTGGGCCTCCGGGAGAGTCAAAGCAGAACGTCAAGTTTGATGAAGCTGGCAACTGGATACCCGTCACGCCCGACAACCCCTATATCGCGTTTCATGAGGGGCCGGTCCATAATGTCACGATTGACATGCCAGTCGCAATGGGCTGCAACGAGATCACCTATGATCAGTGGATGGCCTGCGTGCAGGATGACGGCTGCGGCGGGTACGAGCCGCAGGACTTTATTCGGCTACCCAACTCGAAGCGCGCAAAGGTCAGGGGCAACCATCCCGTTATCACGGTCTCTTATCTGGATGCGGTTTCTTACACCGATTGGCTGAACAGTAAGGTCGGGATGGACGTCTACCGCCTGCCGACCGAGGCAGAGTGGGAATACGCCGCCCGCGCCGGAACGCAGACGCCCTTTGCGCAGGGTGAAGAAGTCACCACGGATCAGGTGAACTTTCTGGGCAGCGCAACCGAGATCATGCTGGGCGAAGAGCGGCCCGACCTTGTTTCGCGTGGCACGCCTGTGCCTGTAGATCAATTGGATGCCGCAAATGTGTGGGGAATGCGCCACATGTCAGGCAATGTGGCCGAGTTTATGATATCCTGCTGGACCGACACTTATGCGGGGTGGGACACATCCAGCCGCTATCTGGAAATGGCTCTCGAAACGCCGTGCGCGAAAATAGTGAGCCGAGGCGGAGCATATCCCTTTGCCATGGACGCTTCTCGTGTTGCCAATCGGGGGAGAGCCTTGCGGGATACCCGATCGACTTTGGCGGGATTCCGCGTTTTGAGAGAGTTCAAGCAAGCGCCTTAGCGTCACACCCCCAACCGGTCCCGCAACGCAAACCATGTCATCGCAAGCACCAGCAGCGGGCTACGCAGCGCGGGCCCTCCGGGAAAGGGCAGGGCGGGGACGCGGGCCATTGTGTTAAACCCTTCGGCTTGCCCCTGGATGGCCAGCGCCATCAGTTGACCCGCATGCGTGGCCGTGCCGACCCCGTGCCCGGAATAACCCGACGCGGACAGGATATTGGGCGCGAACCGCGCCAGATACGGCATTCGGCGCATTGTGATGGCCAGAGTGCCGCCCCAAGCGTAGTCGATCTTTACATCTTGTAAGTGCGGGAAAATCTCGGTCATGGGTTTGCGAACGGTCGCGGCGATGTCGGTAGGGAAACGATAACCGTAGCTCTCCCCACCACCAAACAGTAGACGACCATCGGCGCTGAGGCGGAAGTAATTCACCACGAACTTGGTGTCGGCCACGGCGACGTCTTTTGTCAGGACGCGGGCGGCATCCACGCCCAAAGGCTCGGTCGCGGCGATGAAGTTGTTGATGGGCATGACCTTGGTGGCCACCTTGCGGTTCAGATCGCCGAGATATCCGTTGCAGGCCAGTATAACGTGGTCTGCCGTCACCTTGCCGTGTGCGGATTTCACAACGGCTGGTGTGGCTTCTTCGACGCCCAGAACCTCGGTGCTTTCACAGATGCGTACGCCGGCTTTGTCCGCTGCCTGAGCCAGCCCCAACGCAAAATTCAGCGGGTGCAGATGCGCCGCGCCCATATCCAGATAGCCGCCCCGATAAGAGGGCGAAGGACACAATGCCTGACCTGCGCCTTCGTCCAGAACCTTGATCTGGTCGTAACCATAGCGGTCGGACAGATGTGCCGCGTGATCATGAAGCTCTTGCTGCTCACTTTGGCTGAGGCCCAGAACGGCCACGCCGGGTTTCAGGTCACAGTCGATCTGGTGCTTCGCGATCAGGGATTTGACCAGATCTTTTGCGTCTTCGGCCAGGTCCCACAGCTTGGCGGCGTCATCATCGCCGACCAGTCGCTCGAGGTCTTCCTGATCCATCCGCTGTGCGCTGCCCAGTTGCCCGCCATTGCGGCCTGATGCCCCAAAGCCAACGCGGTGCGCCTCGAGCAGGACAACGTCGAACCCTGCTTCGGCCAGATGCAACGCTGCGGACAGGCCGGTATACCCGCCGCCCACGATGCAAACATCAGCCTTCACATCGCCGGACAGCGCGGGGAAGCGGTCCACCGGATTGGCCGTCGCAGCGTACCAGCTGGCCGGGTATTCGGCCTTGCGGTCATTGGAATAAAGCAGGTTCATCGGGTGCCTCAGACATTCATCAGCAGATGCTCGCGCTCCCACGGAGAGATGACCTGCAGGAATTCCTCGTATTCGGCCCGTTTGACGATGCCATAGACGCGGGCGAACTCAGGGCCCAGAACTTCGTGCAAGGCAGTAGCCTCATCAAACAGGTCCAATGCGTTGCCCATCACTTGCGGGATGTCACCTTCGCCCTCATAGGCATCACCATAGAATTGGCGGCGCGGGCGTTCTTGCCGGGTCAGGCCCAGATAACCACAGGCCAGGGACAGCGCGATGCCCAGATAAGGGTTGCAATCCATCCCTGCGATCCGGTTTTCCACGCGGCGTGCCTCGGGGCCGGACAAGGGCACGCGAATGCCGGTGGTACGGTTGTCGCGCGCCCATTCCAGATTGATCGGCGCGGCGTGATCTTTCACATAACGGCGGTAGGAATTAACGTATGGGGCCATCACGGCCAGGCCAGCTGGCAGGTGGTTCTGCAGCCCGGCGATGAAATTGTAGAACGCGTCCGTTTCACCGCCCTGTGGACCGGAAAAGATGTTCTGGCCTGTTTCCATGTCGATAATCGAGTGGTGGATGTGCATGGCCGAGCCCGGCTCATCCTCGATCGGTTTTGCCATGAACGTGGCAAAGCAGTTGTGGCGCAGCGCGGCCTCGCGGATCAGACGTTTGAAGTAGAACACTTCGTCGGCCAGTTTGACCGGGTCGCCATGGCGCAGGTTAATCTCTAGCTGACCCGCGCCACCTTCCTGCGTGATGCCGTCAATTTCGAACCCTTGATGCTCGGCGAAATCATAGATGTCGTCGATTACAGGTCCGAACTCGTCCACCGCGGTCATCGAATAGGCCTGCCGCGCGGCTGCCGGACGACCCGAACGGCCCATCATCGGTTTGATGCCCTGTGCCGGGTCGACATTGGGGGCGACCAGAAAGAACTCCATTTCCGGTGCTACGACCGGTTTCCATCCCTTGTCGTGATACAGCTGCACGACGCGTTTCAGAACATTTCGCGGGCTGAAAGGGATCGGGTTGTCGTCCCGGTCATAGGCGTCGTGAATAACCTGCAATGTCCAGTCACCCGTCCATGGCGCGGCAGATACGGTCGAGAAATCAGGTTTCAGGATCATGTCCCGTTCGATGAACCCGTCCTCACCGGCTGCTTCGCCCCAATCGCCGGTGATGGTTTGATAAAAGATGCTGTCGGGCAGGTGGAAATAAGTCTGCCGCGCGAACTTGCTGGCAGGTACGGCCTTGCCGCGCGCAATGCCCGGCAAATCCGAAATGATGCATTCGACCTCATCCAGCCGGTGGCCGGAAATATAGGTTCTTGCTGCTTCTGGCAGCTGGTCTGTCCAGTCGGCCATCAGGCCCTCTCTTTCTTCAGAAATTCTGCCATGTGCCGTCCGATGGTCGAGTTGTCGTCGGGGCCGGGCAGCCGGTTAGCGGCAGCTTCCATCAACGGGTCGGGAACAACACCCTTGCCGCGCGTTTCCATCAGGCCCTGGATAAAGGCATCGCCGTATTCCGGGTGGGCCTGCACGGTCCAGATGTTGTCGCCATAACTTACCATCGCATTGCGGCAAAAGTCGTTGGTGCCGATCACACGCGCGCCTTCGGGCAGCTCAACCACCTGATCCTGATGCCAGGCATTCAGGGTAATGGACTGGCCTTCCAAGTCATATTCGGTGCGCCCGACGGCCCAGCCACCGGTGAATTTTTCGACTTTGCCGCCAAGCGCCTGCGCGATGATCTGGTGGCCAAAGCACACACCGATCAGCGGACGGCCGCTGCGTTGAATGGCGCGGATCAGATCTTCGAGCGGTGGTATCCACGCATGATCTTCATACGCGCCATGGCGCGAGCCGGTGATGATCCAGCCATCAGCCTGAAACGCGTCCTTGGGGAATTGGCCGTCTACAACGGCGAAGGTTTCGTAGGTAAAACCGTTGCCGTCCAGCAGCGCGGCAAACATCGCGTCATATTCGCTGAATTTGTCCTGCAGTTCATCAGGTGGATGGCCGGTCAGTAGGATGCCGATTTTCATGGGTCACCAAATTTGATCAAATTTATTCTAGCCCAGCGGATGCGGGCGGGCAAGGGGGCTCATACGGCTTCGACATAACTCAGCCAATGGTTTTCGGATGGACGCTCGGCGAACCGCTTGATTTCCTGTCGCTTGGTCATGGCGAAATAGCGGATCAGGTCGGCCGGAAAGATGCGCGCGACATTGGGGTCTGTTTCGAATGCTGCAATGGCTTGGGTCCAGTCGGCAGCCAATTGCGGCAGCCCGTCGACCTCATAGGCATTGCCCGAAATCGGGGCAGGCGGTTCCGACTGATCTTCGATGCCGTTCATAGCGGCCCCCAGAACAGCGGCCAACATCAGATAGGGGTTGATGTCCCCACCGGCGACGCGGTGTTCGATCCGCCGCGCGGCCGAAGCACCACCGGGAATGCGCACAGCGGCAGTGCGGTTTTCATAGGCCCAGCACGCACCGGTCGGGGCGTGCGCGCCCGGGACCAGGCGCGTGTATGAATTCCCGTGCGGCGCAAAGACAAGCGTACATCCGGGCATCACGGTCAGGCATCCCGCCACTGCCCAACGCAGTAGATCGGTGCCTTCGGGGCCGCCATTATCGAAAACGTTTCGGCCGTGTTGGTCCACGACCGAGAAATGTACATGCATCCCGTTGCCAGCGTCATCGGCGTAGGGTTTCGCCATGAAGGTTGCGGTGAACCCGTGTTTGCGGGCAAGGCCACGCACCAAGACCTTGAAAAGCCATGTATCATCGGCACAGCGCATGGCGTTTTGGTGATTCAGGTTGATTTCGAACTGGCCAATACCGCTTTCCGAGATGGCGGTTTGCGCGGGAATATCCATCGCAGCGCACCCGTCATAAAGGTCGGTGAAGAACGCATCGAAGGCATCCATTTCGGCCATCGACAGGACTGCCTCATCCTCCAGCCGTCGCCGGGTCACAGGATTGACCGGCGGCTGCGGATACGCACCCGAGGCGTCTAGCAAGGTGAACTCCAGCTCTGTCGCCGCAATGACCGACCAGCCGCGCTGTGCATAGCGATCAAGGACAGAGGCAAGTGCATGCCTGGGGTCGCCAGCAAACGGGGTGCCTTCGTCGTCATACAGGCACATGGGGACAAGGGCGGTTTCCGTTTCCAGCCAAGGCACAGGCACTGGGCCGCGCTCGGTCGGAAGCAGGACGCCGTCTGCGTCGCCGGATTCGAAAACCAGCGGGCTGCCGTCGATATCCGCGCCCCACAGGTCGACATTCAATGCTGAAAACGGCATGCGCAGCGTGCCTTTGTCCAGCTTGTCGGTGTAAGAGGGCGGCACACGCTTGCCTCGCATCTGACCATTCAGGTCACATGCGGCAACGCGAAAACTGTGCAAGGCGCTCAGATCCATCACTGACTCCATTACTCTGGCTACCCGAGGTGTAATAGAGGAGTGACCTGTTGTCACGAAATTTGATCAAATTTTCTTTGACTGAGAAAAACCCCGCGCTCGTCCAGTGGGACAGGCGCGGGGTTGGTCGTCAGACGAAGCTGACGCCGTTTTCTACCATCGGCAGAGTGGTGACTTTCACGCCAGAAAGCGCCCGGATCGCATTGGCCAGCGCGGGGGCCGAAGGCGGCGTGCCGGGTTCTCCAACACCAGTGGGGGCTTCGGCGGAAGGCACGATATGAACGTCAATCTCGGCAATATCGCCGATGCGCAGCGGTTCATAATCAGGGAAGTTGTACTGATCCACGGCGCCTTGGGTCAGCGTGATCTGATCACGCATGACGTGGCCGATACCATATCCGATACCGCCTTCCATCTGCGCGCGCACCACGTCGGGGTTCACGGCAATCCCGCAATCCACGGCGCATGTGACCTTCTCGATCTTGATGCCGTTTTCCGGATCACCGGACACCTCAACAACCTGTGCGGCATAAGACCCAAAGGATTTATGCACCGCGATACCTTGTGCGCGACCCGCAGGAGCATTACCCCAACCGGCCTTCTCAACAGCCAGCTTCAGAACTTCTGCCTTGCGTTGCTGATCCGCATTATTGGTGTCCGCCAGATGGGACAGACGGAATTCTACCGGGTCACGACCCGCAGCCTCGGCCACGGTATCCATCATTGTCTCCATGACATACCCGGTGTGCGTGTGCCCCACCGAGCGCCACCAAAGAACCGTTGTTGCCTTGGGGGTATCGGTTAAACCCAAGGCCATTCCGGGGATGTCATACGGGCTGTCGGCAATGCCCTCGACAGAGCTGTGGTCGACGCCGTCATGTACCGCGACGGCTTCAAACGGTGTGCCCTTGATGACCGACTGACCGGCGACCTGATGCTGCCAGCCGACGATTTTGCCATCGGCGTCCAGGCCAACGCGAACCCTGTGGCCGAAGGCGGGGCGGTAGTAACCGCTGCGGATATCATCTTCGCGGGTCCACACCAGTTTGACCGGGCGCGAGCGGTCGGTGACCACAAAGGCCAGCGCAGCCTCAACCTGATAATCCGCATCTGGCGTCGCCCGCCGTCCAAAGGATCCGCCGGCCAGCATTGTTTTGATGTGAATCTTTTCTGGCGGCAGTTGGAAGATCTGCTGATAGGCCATATGCGGGCCGGTCGGCATCTGGGCACCATCGTGCAGGACAATGTCACCTTCGGCAGTTTGCTCGATTGTGCAGTTCAACGGTTCCATCGGGGCATGTGCCAAAAGCGGGAAATAGAAGGTCTTTTCAACGACCTTGTCCGCGCTATCAATGGCCGCGGCCACCGCTGCGACATCCGCCTTGTTCACGTTATACGCGGCTTCGGCGTCCAGAGCGGCCATGATTTCGGCCTTGATCTGGTCCGAGTCGCGGGTCTCAGATCCGGACATGTCCCAGTCTACCTCAAGCGCGTCGCGCGCCTGAATGGCGGCCCAGGTGTTTTCGGCATAAACCGCGACGCCTGCCTGATTTGGAAGAACCGCGGCGCTGATAAATCCTTTGACGTCTTTTGACGCGCTGTCGTCAAATCCGTTGGCAATACCGCCTTTCGATTCAGGGCGCTTGATCATGGCGACCATCTGGTTCGGCAGATGGACGTCCATCGCGTACATTGCCTGACCGTTGCCCTTGATGGCCGAATCCTTGCGGCGCACCGTTTCGTTTCCGATCAGACGGAACTCTGACGGGTCTTTTAGGCGCGGCTCGGTCGGGGCCTCCAGTTGAGAGGCCGCGGCCACGAATTCAGCGATTGGGGCCGATTTGTCGCCTGCCTTGACGATACCTTCCTCAATGGTGATGCCGGATGCGTCCACGCCCCAGCTTTGCGCAGCGGCATTGATCAGCATCTCACGCGCTGCCGCACCTGCCTGACGGTATTGCATCCACGAATTTGCCATTGCGGTCGATCCGCCGGTGCCCTGGAAGGGGCCGAACAGCAGGTTGTTATAGACCTGCGGGTTGGACGGCGCGAATTCGTATTCGATCTGGTCCATGGTCAGGCCGATTTCCTCGGCGATCAGCGTCGGCAGGCCGGTAGCTGGACCTTGGCCCTTTTCAAAGTGTTTTACGATGGCTGTTACAGTGCCATCTGCATCGATCTTCACGAACGGGTTGAATTGAGCGGTCTCTGACGAAGCAGCCGCCAGCGCCCCATCAGGGCGTGCGCCAACCAGCAGGACGGCACCGGCAGCAGCGGCACCTTTCAGAAATCCACGGCGGGAGGTGTTGATGGTCATGGATCAGGCCTCCAAAATTTCAGATGCGCGCTGGATGCCGGCGCGAATGCGTTGATAGGTGGCGCAACGGCAGGCGTTGCCATGCATGTAATCGTCAATCTCTTCGATGCTGGGTTTGGGGTTTTCGGACAATAGTCCAACCGCCGACATCACCTGACCCGACTGGCAATAGCCGCACTGGACCACGTCCAGCTCGACCCAGGCTTGCTGAACAGCCGCGCCGATTTTGTCGTCTCCAACCGCCTCGATTGTAGTGATCTCGGCATCTTCGACATCTTCGATATAAGTCTGGCACGAGCGCACAGGCTCGCCGTTCAGATGCACGGTGCACGCGCCACAGGATGCGACGCCGCAGCCGAATTTTGTTCCGGTCAGCTTAAGTTCATCCCGGATCACCCAGAGCAGGGGCGTGCCGGGTTCGGCGTCGACCGTGTGGGTCTCGCCGTTCAGTTTCAAAGTCAATGCCATGAGGGGGCTCTCCGTGTTGGGCTGGTTACCTGAGTCGGTAAACTGGCGGGTTTACACTAGGCCAGAAACCCGCGCGTGTAAACTGGTGAGTTTACGTAGTGTTTGACCTTGATCTGTCAATGGGTCTATAGCTTTAAAATATGAACGAATGCACAGCGCCGAATGCGTCCAAACATGCCCAGATCATCGAAGCGGCCGTAGCGGAATTCCAAGAAAAAGGGTTCGCCGCTGCCAGCATGGATCGCATTTCTGCGCAGGCCGAAGTGTCCAAGCGCACGCTGTACAAGTACTTTGAAAGCAAGGAAAACCTGTTTAGATCCATCGTGTTGGAACTGTCCAACCGGTTCGCGGCCGTTCGGGACATCCGCTATGAAAAAGGGCGCGACATTCGTAAACAGCTGACCGATCTGGCCTGGGCCGAGGGGCGCATTCTGATGCTGCCCGAAGTGATGGCGATGGCGCGGATGGTGATCAGCGAAACCCTGCGCAACCCTGATCTTGCTGCCGCTGCGCAAGGCAAACTGGACAAAACAGCGATCTTTATCGAGATGCTGAGGGATGCAGCCGAAGACGGGCAGTTACGGATCGAAAACCCCGAACAGGCGGGACAGGAATTCATCGGCCTGATCAAGTCCAGAGCTTTCTGGCCCATGGTTTTCACTGGTAATGTTCTGAATGAAGCCGAGATGACCGCGACCATAGAAAGCAGCGTCGCCATGATCCTCAGTCGCTACGGCGTCTAGGTTCAATGCAACGGCGGGGCGGGCATCTAAGTCTGAAGAAAATGCCCGCCACAGTATTGTTCTTAAGCCGTCATGGCCTGCGGTAGAATGAACGGAACTTGAGCCTTAGGAAGGGTGCTGACCGGCAAGTCGATACCATAGACCTGCAGCATCGTCTGGTCGTTCAGGATCGCAGTTGGTGTGCCTGAGCCCCAAACAGATCCTTCCGACATTACATACACATAATCGGCAAACAGCGCCGTCAGGTTCAGGTCGTGCATAACCACAACAACGCCACCGCCTTGTGTGGCGAAGTTTCTTGCAACACCCAGCACAGTGAACTGATGCGCAATGTCCAGGCTTGCAACGGGTTCGTCCAGCAACAGCCATCTGGGTTGATCGTGGTATGTCGCGTCCCAGACTTGGGTCAGAACGCGGGCAAGCTGAACTCGTTGCTGCTCACCACCCGAAAGGTTCTGGTAAGACCGGTGCTCAAACCTAGCGAGGTCGACATGAGCCAGCGCGCGGGAAGGCAGGCTGTCATCCGCTGCAGCCAGCCCGTTTGCAAGGCCCAGTCGGACGATCTCGAGCACAGTGAAGGGAAAGGCAACGGTTGACGATTGCGGTAGAACCCCGCGCATTGCAGCCAGTTGCCAAGGCTTCAGCTCGGAAATGCTGTGCCCGTTCAGAGAAATCTCTCCATAAGATTCAAGTTCGCCTGATAAGGCTTTGAGTAACGTAGATTTTCCCGAGCCATTCGGGCCGATGATGGCTGTGACTTTTCCGGGTTCTGCGTCAAAGTCCACGCCGTGGAGAATCTCTTTACGGCCGAGTTTGACGTGTATGTTTTCGCCCTTCATCACTTACATTCCCATTGTTCCGTGACGCCGCAGCAGAATCCACAGGAAGACCGGTGCGCCTAAGATTGCAGTTACGATGCCAATCGGCAGTTCGGCCGGCGCCACGATCAGGCGACTGATCATGTCTGCACACAGCAGTAAGCTAGCCCCTAATAGGGCCGAGTTCATCAACAGGCGGTGGTGGTCCGGTCCGGTCGCCAACCGCAGCAGATGTGGCACAACGATACCGATGAAACCAATGCCTCCGGAGACTGCGACGGCGGCTCCGGTCGCGCCGGCCACGGCCAGAATGGCGATGTTCTTGCTGCGCTGAACGGGGATTCCCATGTGGTGCGCCACTGCTTCGCCCATCGCCATACCGTTCAGCGCGCGGGCAAGGAACTGGGCCGTGAACACGGAAATCAAGATGATCGGAGTGGCGGTGGCTGCTTTGGTCCATGTTGCGCCGGCCAGCGAGCCCATGCCCCAGAACGTCAGGTCGCGCAGCTGTTGGTCATCGGCCATGTAGACCAGAATCCCGGACACAGCGCCCGACAGCGCACCCAACGCGATCCCTGCCAACAGCATGGTTGCGACCGATGTCTGCCCGCCTCGTGTTGAAACGCGATAGAGCAGCAAGACGGACGTCCACCCGCCCAGAAATGCCGCCACGGCGACCAGGCTGTTGCCGGCCCAGACTAAGATGGAGGCGGGCAGGTACGCACCGAGGATGATCGCGGAAATCGCGCCCAGACCGGCACCTGCGCTGACGCCCACAATTCCGGGGTCTGCCAAAGGGTTGCGAAACAGGCCCTGCATCACCACGCCGGAAACCGCCAAAGCGGCGCCGACCAGAACCCCCATCGCCAGCCGGGGCAGGCGGATATCCCACAGGACGATCCGGTCGAGGTCCGACATGTCCCGTCCTGCAATCAGGTCTACGAATGCTGCGCGAACGGATGCGTCCGACGCGCCGACCGAGATGCTACAGATGCTGGTGATGATCAACAGCGCCATAAGAGCCAGAGTGACCCAGCGCGCCGTCACTCGGCGGTCGTGGGCAGCCACGTTGAGCCCATCGTGATCCATTGTAAGGGTCATGAGCCGTTTATTCTCTGCAGCTCCGACGACAGATCAGCAATCGCCTCGGCCGTTCGGGGGCCAAAGCCCAGCAGATAGGCACCCTGCATGCGGATCAGACGTTTTTTCTGTCCAGCGGGCGTCAGCTTGATGGCTGGCATGGCAAACAGGTCTTCATTGGCGGTGATGTGGTTGCCTTGTCGATCCATCATCAGAATCACGTCCGGCGCGGTTGTGGCGATCGCTTCGGGTGTCATGGGTTTAAAACCCGATACGTTGCCAGCCGCGTTCACGCCGCCAGCCAGACGAATGATACTGTCTGCCTGTGTGTCCGCGCCGCCAACCATGATGCGATTATCCTGAGCCGACAGGACAAACAGAACGCGGGGTGTGCCGCCCACCGAAGCATCAACTGCATTCGAATGGGCCCCGTCAATCTTGGCACCGGTCTGAGTAGCAAGTTCTTCGGCGGCCTCTTCGACACCCAGGGCGGCCCCGACAGCCCGGATTTTTTCCACCACGCCGTCGCGTGAATAGTCTTCACTGATCGAGACGAAGGGCACACCGGCCTCTTTGAGGACCTCTACCGCTTCGGGTGGGCCTGATCCTTCCAGCGCCACAATCAGGTCAGGTTTCACCGACAAGACCCCTTCGGGGGACAGCGCACGTATATAGCCGACATCGGGCAGGTCCAGCACATCAACCGGGTAGGTCGAGGTCCGGTCCCGCCCAACAAGGCGGTCCTGCTGACCCAGGGCATAGACGATCTCTGTCACGGAACTGCCGATGGCGATGATGCGGTTGGGTTCTGGCTCATCTGCTGCGAAGGCCGCTGTTCCGATCACCGCGCTGGCTAACGCGACGACCGATGAAAACCTGCAAAGGGGGCTCATCACGCCACCTCGGTTTCTTTTTTGGATTGCAGGCCTGCCACCAGTTGGTCCCAGGCCGGGCGGTGATCGTTTTCGCCTGAACGGCGACCAAATATCTGCAGAATAAGACCACCTCCGGCATCGAACGCCTCAACTGAAACGGCGGGTCCGCGTTGGGTGGGTTTGGTCACGGCCCAAACCTCGGCAATATGGTCTGAGCGCAGGTGCAAATTGAAGCGCGGATCAAGCACGTTGAACCACGGACCCATCTGTTTAAGCGTCTCAACCGACCCACCGTGAATTTCGATGCACCCCCGGTTTCCGACAAAGACCATGATTTCAAGCCCTTGGTCCCGGACCTGTTCGAACATCTGGGAAACCGTTGCCGGTTCCAGCGCGCGAACCAGCGGTCCACCAGCGACGCGGTAGGCACCCAATCGGTTCATCTTCAGCTTTGAGGTTAGGCGCAGGAACTGGTGTGTATCCGTCATCTTGGCCCATTCGGATCGCAGAAGTTCGACCTTGTCGGTATTCATTTTGGCGGCCTCGGTTGGCTTTCGCGGCTCGACACTCAGCGTCTGGGACTGGTCATCCGCCTGCAATTTGCTGACAAGTTCGTCCCAGTGGTTCAGGACAGATCCATCGCGCAGAAAGATCTTGTGTACCGCATCCCCGGCGGCATCAAAAACCTGAAGGGATCGCTTTGTTCCTTTGTCCGTTTCACGTTCGATGGCAAAGGCGTGGACCCATTGGCCGGGGAACATGCGCAGGTCAATCTCTTCGGTCAGAACCATCGAAGCATGGGCACCGGAGTGGTAGTTGCCGTATTGCCCGACCTTTTCGATAACGCAAGAGAGGTTGCGCGTCAGCGCCATGACCTCACCCAGCCCGTTGAGCATCGGGAAGATGTCATCAAGGCTTGCCGAAAGCCGCGTTACGTCGATACCCGCAAACGCCGCAACGAGTTGACCTTCGGTTATTCCAAGTGATTCCGCCAAATCGCGGTCACGTTTTCCGGTGTTTTTAGCATAGGCTGCACGAATTTGATCCGGGGCCAGAAGCACCTGTTCCGTCATGGGTTTTTCCATCTTCGATTGTCATGGGTGTCGGGCTGGCACGGCCACCGTTGAACGCGGTGTACTGCTGGCGGCGGTCGTACGGACGACCAGGAATTTATGTTGACTGTTTTAGTCAACTTTATTAACGAGCACAAGTCGCCAAAAAAGGCGATTCCAAAAATCATAAAAGACTGACCAAGCCAGCGCGGAGCAAGCATTTCCGGTCCTCTTAAAATTTCGAAGGGACAGAAATGCGTTCGCGTATTCAAAAGATGGGGTTGCTTGGTACGGTGTCGTGCCTGAGCATGGTAGCCTCTGGTGCTTCGGCGCAGGAACAGAATGAAGGCTTCCTGGGCACGCTGGAATTGGGTGAAAGCAAACGGGAAATCCAAACGGATACCGCCGTGCCGGTCACCAATATCGATCAGGAAGAGATCAACGACCGTCAGGCCAACACCGTCGCAGAACTGATTGACACGGTGCCCGGTGTGACGCTGGTCAATGGCTCGACACCGCAAGGGTCGGGGATCAATATCCGTGGGTTCGGTGCCAACGGCACCTTTGGGACCGACCAGAAAGTGCTGATCCTTGTCGATGGGGCTACAACCGGCGCGGAGGAGTTGTATCGGATCGGCAATCAGTTGTTCACTGATCCGCAGCTATATAAAAGCGTCTCAGTCATTCGCGGCACTGTGGGGTCGTTCGAATACGGTTCGGGTGTCGTAGGCGGCGTGGTTCAGTTGGAAACCAAAGACGCGTCAGATTTCACCGGTGGTGAGCCCGGCTTCCGGTTCCGTCAAACGCTGGAAGGGTATTCCAACGGGAACGGCTTTGCCTCGTCGTCCATCCTAGCCTGGCAGCCAAACCGCCAGACCGAATTCCTGTTTAACTACACCTACCGTGATCAGGACGATCAGAAGGACGGCAATGGCGATACGATCGGTAACAGTGCCTTCACGCTGCCGTCGCTTCTGGCAAAGGGTAAATACAGCTTTGGTGACGACCTCGAACACTCGATCACCGCGTCCTATAATCAGTCGACGTCGGAAGAACGCGATGTTCCGTATGACTCGTTCGGCACGACATCGGATTCATTTGGCAACGTAGACCGCGATATCGAAACGAAAATCGGCATTCTGCGGTATCAATACCGTCCGGCGGGCAACGACCTAATCGATCTGGACGTGAACCTCAGCTACTCGGAGCAGGAGATTGACAGCTCTTACGTGCCCGGGTCCTCAAGCCTGGAAGGAACGCCATTCTTCCCAAGCATTCGTGGGCTGGCTGACGCGACGCACAGCTATGAAACCACGAAGCTGACGATCAAGAATACGTCGTACTTCCAAACCGGCGTCGCCTCGCACGACCTGCGCGCCGGGATCGAATTCATCAATCGCGAGCGTCTGGACGCGCCCTCGGCCCCCGGTGGTACCGATCGTCGTGTCGCACTGTTTGCCGTGGACGATATTCAGATCGGCGATCAGCTGACCATCACTCCGGCGATCCGGTACGAGACGCAGGACATCAAAGGCGACGGTGATGCACCGGCTCCGCGCAATGAAAGCTATGACAACAACGCGCTGATGGGCGGTTTGTCTGCAAGGTACGAATTTGCCAGCGGCTTTGCCGTGTTCGGCAGCGGTGCATACACGGAAAACCTGCCAATCATCGACGATCTTGGCACGCCAGCATACATGACGCAGCCTGAAAAGTCGCGCACATGGGAAGCGGGCTTCTCGTATAACCGTGGCGATGTTTTTGCTGCGGGCGATGTGGTTCGTGCCAAGGTCAATTTCTATAAGACAGATCTTTGGGACATCACGTCTTATGTATCGGGCAGTCCTTCCCGCCCACTGCAGGAAGTTGAAACCAAGGGCGTTGAAATCGAGGCATCTTATGCCAGCGCGGCTGGATACTATGTCGACTTCAACGCAAACATCGTCAAAGGGACTGAAACCAGCTCGCTTGGCGTGGACTCACCATGGCGGAACGAGCCGACAGACTCAGCGCGGGTAACAGTCGGCAAACGCTTTGGCGAAACTCTGGACGTCAGCTGGGAGCTGTTCGGGGCAAAATCCGGCACCGACTCCAGCGGAGATCCGGTCGCGGGTTATGGCGTGAACACCCTGCGCGCGACCTATCTGCCACAGGAAGGCGTATTTCAGGGTTTCGAAGTTCGCGCAGGCGTCGAGAACATCTTTGACAAGAACTATCTGCCGAACCTTTCGACCCGCAACTCACCGGGCCGGAACTTCAAGCTGACCCTGGCCAAAACCTTCTGATCCACACGAAAGGACCAGTCATGCAGACAACAATCAAAAGAAATGCTCGGGTGGTCCTGCTGACCCTGCTCCCAGTTTTGGGGGCAGGGATTGCCAGCGCAGAGGAAACGCAAAAACCCAGCGGCGTATCAATCGAACTCAGCAGTGCCGAGACAAAGGGCGAAAGCTGTTTGCTGAGCTTTGTCGCTGAAAATACCTATGGCATCGATATCGATGGCGCGGTTTATGAGACCGTTCTTTTCGGCGCTGAAGGTCAGGTGGCCCTTCTGACACTACTTGATTTTGCCGAATTGCCTGCGGGCAAGCCCCGTGTGCGGCAGTTCCAGTTCAACGACATGGCTTGCGATCAGATCAGCCGAATACTGATCAACGGCGTGCAGGAATGCGTGACACAATCTGACATGGCCGATGCCTGCATGTCCGGGCTTACGCTCACAAGTCGCCTTGAAACGGAAGTGATCGGGTGAGGTTATGGACGCAGTAATAAGAAAAATAATGGAAATTCTGGAATTGGGCGGGCCGGTTGTTGCCATCCTGATCGTGACCTCAATCGCAACACTTTCGTTGGTTCTGTACAAGCTTTGGCAGTTTCGCGCCGCAGGTGTCGGTCGTCATATTGAGCTTTCGCGCGCCATTCAGGCCTGGGATCGCAGGAACCTTGCCGAGACAACGGCGCATCTGGGCAATAGCCGCAGCTACTTGGCGCCGGTGATCGCGATGGCTTTGTCTGGAGAGAATCGCACCTTGTCAGAACGTACCGACGCCGAGGCCGAAGCGCGGTTTGCCCAACTTGAGCAAGGGTTCAACGTCTTGGATATGGTCGCCCAACTTGCGCCGCTTCTGGGGCTTTTCGGGACCGTATTGGGCATGATCGAGGCGTTCCAAACCCTTCAGGGCGCGGGCAATTCTGTTGATCCATCGCTGCTGGCCGGTGGTATTTGGGTGGCCCTGTTGACGACCGCTGCCGGCCTTGCGGTCGCTATGCCGACATCAATGGTCCTGACGTGGTTCGAGGCACGCATGAACCGAGAGCGTACCTTTGCCAACCGCGCTTTGAGAACCGTGTTTGCACCGGGCTATGCTGAGGACGCGCCGGTGGCTGATCAAACCCCGCAAAAGGTTTTCGCCCATGGCACTTAACGTCCGCAGAAGACGGCGCAAGCGCTTGTCGATGACGTCCTTGATTGACGTCATCTTTTTGCTGTTGCTGTTCTTCATGCTGACGTCGACGTTCTCCAAGTATGGCGAAATCGAATTTGCCACCGCCGCTGCCGGAGGTGCGGAAACTGATCAGGTGATCCGCTTTGTCAAACTTGAGGCCGACCGTATTTTGGTTGATGGCACGCTTGCCGCGTTCGAAGACATGGCCATGGTGATGGCGACCGATAAGCCTCAGACCGCGTTGATCAGTCTTGGACAGAGCGCGACTTCGCAACAGCTGATTGATTTGCTTTCGGTGCTGAAAGGCATCGACCATTTGCACGCACAGGTGATCGGATGATTCAACTCAAACGCAAGGCAAAACAAGGTCGAGAGCCAACGATCGCACTGATCAATGTCGTCTTTCTGATGCTCATCTTTTTCATGATCGCAGGCACGCTTGCACCGCCGCTGAGTAAATCGGTGAAGCTGGTGGAAACCAGTGATCTGGACGGTCGTGAGCCACCCGACGCGTTGGTCATTCGTAGCGATGGTTCACTGGAATACCGGGGTGCCGAACTGACTGGAGTTGAGGCGTATGTGGAACGCGCGTCGATCAACCTGCCGCTGGATGATGTTCGCGTTGTGCCGGACCGGGCTTTGCCTGCTGTTCGGCTGAAAGAGGTCAGTGATGTCTTGCGCGCGTTGGGTGCAAAAAGGGTGTACGTGGTCACAGAAATGGGTTTGCAATGATACCCAGATCTCGTGGCGTAGCTGTTGCGGCTTTGGCGCTGGCCGCAGCCACCCATGTTCTTGCCCTGCATGACTTTTCCGCAGGTGAACCGGTGCTTGTCGAAGGTAGCGGGTCGGGCGAGGTTGCTGCGCTGGGGGATGCATTCAAGGACTATGTGACGGGGGCCACCGCCTCGGCACCCGCTACTGCACATCAATCGACCGTCGCACCGACACAGCAACAAACTGCGGTCAGCCCAACCTCACAGGTCCGGGCGTCAGTTCCCGGGGCGATCAAGCATACTGTCGCCAACACCAAAGCCGCGGTCGCGGTGACCCATCGACAAGCATCCGCCGAAGCGCAAGAAGCAGCGCCGTCAGAGACCGAAGCCGTCGCGAAAACCCCAGCCGTGAAACCGGCTGACCCGACCAAACAAAAGGTCGATCAGGTTGCGTCGCAGGCTGGCAATTCTGAAAAGAGCGCCAGAAAAGGCAACGCATCGGGAAAAACCAGCAAAGGCGCTGCGATGGCCAAAAAGACAAGTTCCGTAGCGGCTGGGCAAGGTAACGCTGAGGTCAGCAATTACAGAGGCCACGTGATGCGAAAGATCACTCGTGCCCGACGAAAGAGCGTCAATATTCGTGGTGCGGTGCTGGTGAGTTTTCGGATTGGTGACAATGGGGCGCTGGTCAGTGTCACCGTCAAACGCAGCTCGGGGTCGAAACGACTGGATCAGGTGGCACTTGCCCAGGTACGCGCGGCAGCGCCGTTTCAGCCACCACCAGCCGCAGCCCGTCGTGATTACATGATTGAGATCGTTGGAAAGTAAGAATGACTTGCGCTGCCCGATCAGAGTTTTGAATCAGACAGAAGGCGGCGCTTTTCGGCCATTGCCTCACGGCGGCGTCTTTCAATGCCAAGCTTGAAGGACTCTTCTACAAAGTCGATGTGGTCATACGCAGCCTTTTCCGCGCGTGCTTCGTTGCCTGCGATGACCGCCATTCCCAGTTCGCGATGCTGCTCCATCAGCAGCTTGCCCGTGCCGTCGATGGTCTTCAGAAAATCACGATTGTAGAACACGCCTTGCCGTGTGAGCTCGTAGATAGACGCCATCATGTGAATGAGCGTCGCGTTTTGGCTAGCGTCCACAATTGCGGCGTGCAGTGCAAAATCAGCCTCACGTGAGGCCAATGCATCCTTCTCGTGCCAGGCGCGTTCATCCTCGGCCAGGATATCCGTGATCCGTTCCTTATCGGCTTTGGTCGCCCGTCGCGCGGCGAGTTTGGCGGCAAAGCCTTCCTGTTCACGCCTGTATTCGAGATAGTCGAAAAACGCGGGCTCATGGCGTTCGTACAGTGCCAACAGGGCAGGGAGCATGGCGCTGCCTGTCAACGCAGCTACAAATGTGCCTTCACCATGCTGTGTCGTCACCAGGCCCCGTTCTTCAAGAACCGCCAGCGCCTCTCGCAGTTTGGGGCGGGAGACGCGCAGGGTTTCCGCCAGATCGCGTTCCGATGGCAGCTTGCGACCCTGCTTGAGGATGCCCGAAGCAATCAGGTCTTCAATCTGAGCCACCACTGCATCCGAGAGTGATTCGTGCCCGATTGGTTCGAAAATCGCTGTCGTGTTCATCGTGGTTTACCCTTCTGAAGAAGATTCAGAACCCCTTTGGTAAATAAAAGTAACCTTTGAGTGTGTGTTTTTCAATGCCTGATTTTGTGGGGAAACCTCTCGGATTATTTAGAGTTCAATTGATTGCAAGTAAACAAAAAAGTCCGAAGCGATTGCCCAATCATCGTTGTCGGCGGTCCTCTTAAGTTCAGGCGATCTGGGTCATCTCTAGGCAAATAGCAATCGAACCATTGGTAAATAAAGTTGTTGACTGAAATGTTTGGTCAACTTTATTTACCAGTGTGGGCGCAAGAAGATCTCGCGTCACAAATTCATCGGACGCCAAGTCCGACCGACCCTGGAGGAGATTTCATGAAAAAGACCCTGACGAGCGTTGCCGTGGCTGCCAGCCTGATGGCGGCACCTGCGGTTGCTGCTGACAAACTGCTGCTGAAAACCCCGATTGCTTTCTCGACCGAGCTTCCAGGGTTGGGTTCCCCGATCCCTCGTGTTGCCGAGCAGCTTGACCTGATGTCTGGCGGCACACTGAAGATGAAGGTCTATGAGCCGGGCAAACTGGTCCCGCCGTTCGAAATTCTGGATGCCGTGTCGACCGGCAAGATTAACTCGGGCTACACAACCGCTGGTTACTGGGCAGGTAAAATCCCGGCTGCGCCGCTGTTCTCGGCCGTTCCGTTTGGCCCTGAGGCGGGCGAATACATGGCTTGGCTGTATTACGGCAACGGAATGTCGCTGTATCAAGAGATGTATGATCAGGCGGGATACAACGTTCATGTAATTCCCTGCGCGGTTATCGCCCCTGAAACGTCCGGCTGGTTCGCGACCGAGATCAATTCTCCCGACGATCTGAATGGCCTGAAAATGCGCTTCTTTGGTCTGGGCGGTAAGGTCATGCAGAAACTGGGTGTGGCAACCTCGTTGCTGCCGGGCGGTGAGATTTTCCCCGCGCTTGAAAAAGGCGCCATCGACGCAACCGAGTTTTCGATGCCTGCCATCGACGCGCGTCTTGGCTTTCACAAACTGGTCAAGTTCAACTATTTCCCCGGTTGGCACCAGCAGGCGACCGTGTTTGAGCTGATGATTAACAAGGACGTCTGGAACGAGACCAGCGATCAGCACAAGGCGATCATCGAAAACGCCTGTAAGGCATCGATGGCCGACAGTTTTGCCGAAGGCGAAGCCATTCAGCACGCGGCCCTGATCGACAACGTTGAAAACAACGGCGTCACTATCAAGCAGTGGTCGCCCGAGATGCTGGATACTTTCCAAGCGACCTGGGAAGAGGTTGCTGCCGAAGAGGCCGCGAATGACGCCTTCTTTGCCAAGGTTCTGGCCGATCTGAACGAATTCCGCGACGGTTACGACCTGTGGAAAACCAATGCGTTCCTCCCCCGTCAGTAATCTGACTTACTGACGCGTCCGGGGCGGCGGGCTTCTCCGCCTCGGACATTATCAGGATTTCAAACCTGCATTCCCTTGACCGCGCTCGCGCCGGTCAACTGAGCGAGGATTACCCATGGCCACGCAAAAGAACCTCAATGATCCGGTCGAAGCCTATGAAGGCATCCTGGAACATCCCGACACCGACCGTCAGAAGATCGCCGTTGCTATTGATACAGGTGTCAAAGCCGTCGGGCACGTAGTGATGTGGGCCAATGTCCTGTTGATGGCCGCGATCTTCAGTCAGGTCTCGCTGCGCTATCTGTTCAGCCAGAACTATCCCAAACTGGACGAGATTCAGTGGCACTTTTACGGCGTCGTCACGATGATCGGCATATCCTATGCCTTGATCACAGACAGCCACGTGCGCGTTGACGTTCTGCACATGCAACTGTCCCGTCGCGCACAGCGTGTGATCGAAGTGATCGGCATTCTGACACTGCTGACCCCGTTCATCTATCTGATGATCGATCAAGGGTATGATTACTTCTACGAAAGCTTCCGCGTCAGCGAGCGCTCGGACAGCCCCACTGGTCTGCCTGCGCGCTGGGCTTTCAAGGCGGTCATTCCGATCAGTTTTGTTCTGCTGGGCTTGGCCGCGCTGGCGCGATTGATCCATGACGGGCATGCGCTGATGTACGGACCGGCATCAGAGCGCGATGGCGCATCGCTGCGTCGCATTCTGCTGGTCCTTGCTGTATTCGCAGCTGTCTGCGTTGGCCTGACTTTTCTGGTCGAAACGACCGAGGAAAAACTGGTCATCGCAATGTTCCTGACATTCATTGCGCTGCTATTTACCGGATATCCTGTGGCCTGGGTGTTGGCCGGGGTCGGCGTTGCATATTGCGGGCTGGCCTATCTTTTTGACAACGACTTGATGCTGTGGACGGGGCTTGAGAGCACGTTCACCGGGCTGGATTACCTGACGCTTGGCGCAGTGGTAAACCGTGTCTATGCGACCATGTCCAACGCAGTTCTGGTGGCCCTGCCGATGTTCATCTTCATGGGCTTGATGCTGGACGAAAGCGGCGTAGCCGAACGTCTGATGTCTTCGATGCAGCGCCTGTTTGGCACCGTGCGTGGCGGTCTGGCGATCACGGTCACGCTAATCGGGATCATTCTGGCAGCCTCTACGGGCATCATCGGTGCTTCCGTTGTGCTGCTGGGCGTTCTGTCACTGCCGTCAATGATGCAGCAGAAGTATCAGCCCACCTTGGCCGCTGGGGTGGTTTCAGCCTCTGGCACGCTGGGCATCCTGATCCCGCCGTCAATCATGCTGGTGATCATGGCAGACCAGATGGCTTTGTCTGTGGGCGATCTGTTCATGGCTGCGGTCTTCCCGGGGGTCATCATCGGTGGCCTGTACCTGACTTACATCTTCATCTTAGCGTTGGTGAAGCGCGATGCGGCTCCTGTGCCCGAGGGTGCAACGGCCCCAGACTGGGCCGCCGTGAAGGACGTTCTGATCGCAGTCATACCGACGCTATTGCTGATCCTCGCGGTTCTGGGTTCAATCTTTGCCGGTTTGACGACACCGACCGAAGCCTCGGGGATCGGTGCGCTGGGCGCGACGCTGTTGGCGCTGGGGTATCGCAAATTGACGTTCGCCAAGCTTTGGAATGTGCTGGTATCGACTTTCAACACCACCGCCTACATCTTTGCGATCTTCCTGGGCGCGACCGTATTCTCTTATGTCCTGCGGGAACTCGGTGGGGATGAGTTGATCGAACACGTGGTGCAGTCCACCGGCTTTGGTGCGAACGGCACGATCCTCTTCATCCTGTTCATCGTCTTCCTGCTGGGTTTTGTGCTGGACTGGATCGAGATCACGCTGATCGTGCTGCCCCTGATGCGCCCCATCGTAAATGGGCTGGGCATCGACATCCCAGGTTTCGGTGTTCTGGATGAACCAGCCTTGGTGTGGTTCGTCATTCTGGTGGCAGTGACGCTGCAGACCAGCTTCCTGACGCCGCCTGTGGGGTTCGCCTTGTTCTATCTCAAGGGCGTCTGCCCGCCAGAGATAAAGCTGACGCATATCTACAAGGGCATAATTCCGTTTGTCTTACTGCAATTGACCGGGCTGGCGCTTGTTTTCCTGTGGCCCACGCTTGCCACCTGGCTGCCCTCGGTCGCCTACTAAGGAGCCTCAGCGATGCGACTGAGCCATTGTCACAACTTCCACGACTTCCGGCGGCTGGCCAAACAGCGCCTGCCGGGGCCGATCTTCAACTATATCGACGGTGGCGCGGATGATGAGGTGACGTATCGCGAAAACACTCGCGCCTTTGACCGCTGCGATCTGCTGCCCTCGGTCCTGCGCGGGGTGAAGGACGTGGATATGTCCGTCACCGTTATGGGGAAAAAGTTGGACATGCCGGTCTATTGCTCACCCACCGCGTTGCAGCGCCTGTTCCACCATCAAGGGGAACGTGCCGTGGCCGCGGCGGCCGAGAAATACGGGACCATGTTTGGTGTGTCGTCTCTGGGCACGGTGTCGATGGAAGAATTGCGGCAAAAGCATAAGAACCCGCAAGTCTATCAGTTCTACTTCCACAAGGATCGCGGCCTGAACTCTGCCATGATGCAGCGCGCCAAAGAGGCGGGTGTCGAGGTCATGATGCTGACCGTCGACAGCATCACCGGCGGCAATCGCGAACGTGACCTGCGCACAGGCTTTTCAATCCCGTTTCGCCTGACTTTGGGCGGCATGATCCAGTTTGCGATCAAGCCGATGTGGGGCATCAACTATGTCACGCATGAAAGATTCCGCCTGCCGCAATTGGACGAACATGTGGATATGGGCGGCGGCGCCAGTTCGATCGGTGGCTACTTCACTGACATGTTGGACCCGTCGATGGACTGGGATGATGTGGCCGAGATGGTGCGTGAGTGGGATGGCCAGTTCTGCCTCAAGGGTATCATGACAGTCGAGGACGCACGCCGTGCGGCTGAGATCGGGTGTACCGGCATCATCCTGTCGAACCACGGTGGTCGCCAGTTGGACGGCTCGCGTACGCCGTTTGATCAGTTGGCCGAGATTGTGGATGCCGTCGGCGACAAGCTGGACGTGATGATGGACAGCGGAATTCAGCGCGGAACCCATGTGCTCAAGGCGTTGTCTTTGGGTGCCAAGGCGGTCGGGGTAGGGCGGCACTATCTGTATCCATTGGCTGCCGCTGGTCAGCCGGGCGTCGAACGGGCGCTGGGATTGATGCGGGCCGAGATCGAGCGCGACATGAAGCTGATGGGCGTAACGCGGCTCGACCAACTGTCGCGCACCAACCTGCGCTTCCGGGACACAGCGACCAGTCTTGGCGATGCACATCGGAACGCGGCATGATCAACGAAGCCCTCATAACCAAATTTCGCGCCATCGTCGGCGCCCGTAATGTGCTAAAAGGCGCACGCGCGACCGAGCGGTTCCGCCGCGGGTTCAGATCGGGTGAGGGCAAGGCACTCTGCGTCGTTCGACCCGGTGCTTTGCTGGAGCTGTGGAACGTTCTGCAGGCCTGCGTCGCCGCCGACAAGATCGTCATCATGCAGGCGTCCAATACTGGCCTGACCGAAGGGTCTACACCCAAAGGCGGTTACGACCGTGACGTTGTGCTGATTAATGTCAGTCGTATGAAAGCCCTGCACCTTTTGCAGGACGGTCAGCAGGTTCTTAGCCTGCCGGGCGCGTCTCTGTTTGAGTTGGAGAAGCAGCTAAGGCCACTGGGGCGAACACCGCATTCGGTAATCGGGTCCTCCAGCATTGGGGCTTCGATCGTGGGTGGGGTTTGCAACAATTCCGGCGGTTCCTTGTGCGAACGTGGACCCAGCTATACAGAGCTTGCCCTTTTCGCCCAGATCGCCGCGGATGGGACGCTGAAACTGGTGAACAATCTGGGACTGGATTTGGGCGACACTCCAGAGGAAATCCTGACCCGGGTTGAAGCCGGGGACTTCGACAGGAACGCACCAGCGCCCGAAGGACGCAATGCGTCCGATCCGGGTTACACTGAGATTTTGCGCGACGTCGATGCGGACACGCCCTCTCGTTACAACAATGATTGTCGGCTGTTGTACGAAGCCTCTGGCTGTGCCGGCAAACTGGCGGTTTTCGCAGTGCGGCTTGATACCTTCCCGACCTATGAGCGTGAGCAGGTCTTTTACATCGGTACAAACGACCCTGCTGACCTTACCGACCTACGTCGCCACATCCTGACGCATTTCAAAACGCTGCCAGTTTCAGCCGAATACGTTCATCGCGAGTGTTTCGACATCGCAGCGACTTACGGCAAGGACACTCTGGTTATGATCGACAAGCTGGGGACCGACCGGTTGCCGATGTTCTTTGCCATGAAGGGCGCAGTGGACTCGCGTCTGAGCAAGTTTTCGTTGACTCGGGGTTTCACCGACAAGTTCATGCAGGTTGTTGCAAAGCTTTGGCCCGAGCATCTGCCGGAGTTCCTGTATGAGTATCGTGACAGGTATGAACACCACCTCATTCTGAAGATGCATGACAGCGGTATCGAAGAGGCGGCGGTGTTACTTCCCGAATTCTTTGGTTCCCGCAGCGCCGAATTTGTCACCTGCACCCCGTGTGAGGCCAAGATCGCCGGGTTGCATCGATTTGCTGCTGCGGGTGCCGCTGTGCGGTATGGCCACGTCCATTCAGACGAAGTCGAAGAGATACTGGCGCTGGATATCGCGCTGCGTCGCAATGATCGTGACTGGTTCGAAACGTTGCCGCCTGAGATCACCGATCAGTTGGTTGGCAAAGTCTATTACGGCCACTTGATGTGCCACGTGATGCACCAGGATTACATCGTCAAAAAGGGATGCGATCCCAAGGCGATCAAGGCTGCGATGCTTAGGATCCTTGATGAGCGCGGGGCCGAATATCCGGCCGAGCACAATGTCGGCCACCTCTACAAGGCCAAGCCGGATCTGGCGGCGCATTACAGGCGCTGCGATCCAACTAATTCCTTTAACCCCGGTATCGGTAAAATGTCGAAGTTCCGGGATTACGTTGGTGACAAGCCCCGGTGACCGTGGTCGCAATCGCGTGCCGTCCTTTGCGTGTTGACCGTGAATGGTTGCGTAAACACTCCGATAACTCTTTGTAAAGGAAGTATTTTAAAGGTCAAATTTCAGGTAGTTTAATATTAAACCTTTCCTGAAACGCATAGCTGCTATTCCGCTCAGGCCTATCCGGTGGTAAAAAATTACGTTACGTAACACTGCAAGTTAGGTCAAAGTCACTGACTAATTGGAGGGATTAGAGATGACACGTACTGCACTTGTAACCGGTGGTAGCCGGGGTATCGGCGAAGCGATTTCCAGAAAGTTGAAAGCTGAAGGATATACTGTTGCCGCGACCTATGCTGGCAATGACGAAAAGGCGGCTGCTTTCACTGCCGAGACCGGCATCAAAACCTACAAATGGAATGTCGCAGATTACGAAGTCTCGGCCGCTGGGATCGCACAGGTCGAGGCCGAGATTGGATCGATCGATATTGTGGTCGCCAACGCCGGGATTACCCGCGACGCGCCGTTCCATAAGATGACGCCCCAGCAGTGGAAAGATGTCATAGACACCAACCTGACCGGAGTGTTCAACACCATCCACCCAATCTGGCCCGGTATGCGCGAGCGTAAGTTCGGCCGTGTCATTGTCATCAGTTCTATCAACGGCCAAAAAGGCCAGTTTGCGCAAGTTAACTACGCCGCCACCAAGGCGGGCGATCTGGGGATCGTCAAATCTCTGGCTCAGGAAGGCGCGCGCGCGGGAATTACCGCAAATGCCATCTGCCCCGGCTATATCGCCACTGAGATGGTCATGGCCGTGCCTGAAAAGGTCCGCGAAGCCATTATCGGCCAGATCCCGGCCGGACGACTGGGTGAGCCCGAGGAAATCGCCCGCTGCGTGGCCTTCCTGGCCTCGGATGACGCCGGGTTTGTCAACGGCTCAACGATTTCTGTCAACGGCGCACAATTCTTCGTCTGACACCCCACCGGACACAGTTTGAGAAAGGAACCTGCCCAATGAAAGACCTCGAACCCGATATCGACCCGGTAGAAAGTCAGGAATGGCAGGACGCCATTGAAGACGTGATTGAACGGGACGGTGCGAACCGTGCGCATTTCCTGTTGGACAAGGCCGTGCAGAAGGCCCGCGCCGCCGGGGCGACGCTGCCGTTTTCGGCTACGACGCCCTATCAGAATACCATCCCGGTTGATGATCAGTACGCCTTTCCCGGCGATCCTGAGATGGAGTGGCGGATCCGTACGATCAACCGCTGGAACGCCATGTCCACCGTGGTTCGGCGCAACAAAGTCAGTAGCGAATATGGCGGCCACATTGCCTCCTTTGCATCATCTGCTGTTATGTATGACGTGGGCCTGAACCACTTCTGGCGATCGAAATCGGCGATCCACGGTGGCGATCTGGTGTTTTTTCAAGGCCATGTGATCCCCGGCATCTATGCCCGGTCCTTCATGGAAGGGCGTATCACTGAAGAGCAGCTGGAAAACTTCCGGTCCGAGGTCGATGGCGGCGGGCTTTCCAGCTATCCGCACCCGTGGTTGATGCCGGATTACTGGCAGTTCCCGACGGTCTCGATGGGCTTGGGCCCGCTGATGGCGATCTATCAGGCGCGGTTCATGAAATACATGCACAACCGGGGTCATATCGACATGGCCGACCGTAAAGTGTGGTGCTTCCTCGGCGACGGCGAGATGGACGAACCCGAAAGCCGGGGTGCAATTGACCTGGCCGTGCGAGAAGGCCTGGATAACCTGATCTTCGTGATCAACTGCAACCTGCAGCGTCTCGACGGTCCGGTGCGCGGCAACGGCAAGATCGTGCAAGAACTTGAGGGCGACTTCCGCGGTGCGGGCTGGAACGTGATCAAGCTGCTTTGGGGTAAGGGCTGGGATCAACTGCTGGAAAAAGATACGAGCGGGCGGTTACGTCAGTTGATGGATGAAACCGTCGATGGCGACTACCAAACGTTCAAGTCGAAAGACGGCGCTTATATCCGCGAACATTTCTTTGGGAAATACCCGGAAACCGCTGCTTTGGTCGAAGACTGGACCGACGATCAGATCTGGGCATTGCGCCGGGGCGGACATGACCCAGAAAAAGTCTATACCGCATTCAAGCGCGCGACCGAGAACGAGGGCACGCCGACCTGCCTGCTGGTGAAAACCGTCAAGGGCTACGGCATGGGCTCGGCCGGTGAGGGGCAGAACACCACCCACCAGCAAAAGAAACTGGCCGAAGATCAGTTGCGTGCGTTCCGTGATCGGTTCCAGATCCCGGTCAGTGACGAAGACCTGCCCAACGCGCCGTTTGTGTCGCTGAACAATGCACAAAAGGCTTATCTGGCCGATCGACGCAAGGCTTTGGGCGGTGAGTTCCCCAAACGCGACAGCAGCGCTCCGGCGCTGGAAATCCCCGAGCTTTCCAAGTTCGAAGCGCAACTGAAGGGCACCGGTGATCGCGAGATTTCGACGACGATGGCCTTTGTCCGCATCCTGACCACGCTGTTACGTGACAAGGGAATGGGCAAGAACGTGGTGCCGATCGTGCCGGACGAAAGCCGGACCTTTGGGATGGAGGGGCTGTTCCGCTCGGTCGGGATCTACAACCCGTCGGGTCAGAATTATACCCCTGAAGATGCTGATCAGATGATGTTCTATAAGGAAACGACCAACGGTCAGGTCCTGCAGGAAGGCATCAACGAGGCTGGTGCCATGGCCGATTGGATTGCGGCAGCGACTGCGTATTCCAATCACGGCGTACCGATGATCCCGTTCTTCATCTACTACTCGATGTTTGGTTTCCAGCGCATCGGTGATCTGGCCTGGGCGGCTGGTGATAGTCGTGCGCGGGGCTTCATGCTGGGCGGTACAGCTGGTCGGACGACGCTGAACGGTGAAGGTCTTCAACACGAGGATGGCCACAGCCACATTCTTGCGGGCACCATTCCGAACTGCATCACCTACGATCCGACCTTCAGCTATGAGGTCGCGGTGATCATCCAGAACGGTCTGCAGCGCATGTATGGCGATCAGGAAGATATCTATTTCTACCTGACCCTGATGAACGAAAACTATACGCACCCCGATATGCCGATGGGCGCGGAAGAAGGGATCATCAAGGGGCTGTACCGGTTTCAGGAAACCAAGAAGCCGGGCAAGAAGCACGTCAACCTGATGGGCTCGGGCACCATTCTGGTGCAGGCGATGAAAGCGGCGGAATTGCTGAAGAAGGATTTCGGCGTGACGTCTGATATCTGGTCGGCCACCTCCTTCAACGAATTGGCCCGTGACGGACAGGATGCGGCACGCGCCAACCGTCTGGACCCGCTGGCAGAGGAGCGCGTGCCTTACGTGACCGAACAGCTTTCAAAGGCCAAAGGTCCGATCATTGCAGCCACTGACTACATGAAGAACTACGCCGAGCAGATCCGCGCCTTTGTGCCGGGCCGCTATTCGGTGCTGGGCACGGACGGCTATGGCCGTTCGGACAGCCGTGTGAACTTGCGCCGGTTCTTCGAGGTCGACGCCAATCATATCGCTGCGGCGGCAATGGTTGATCTGTATCGCGAAGGTGCGGTGACCAAGGCCGAGCTCGAGAAGGCGCTCAAGACATATGAAATCGACGGCGACAAGCCGAACCCCCGATTGGTTTAAGGCCACGGGGCACGAGGAGACGTAGAAATGGCAATCGAAGTAACAGTCCCGGATATCGGGGATTTTGCGGATGTCCCGGTGATCGGCATCCTGGTCTCGGTCGGTGATACCGTCGCTGCCGAGGACCCGCTGATCGAATTGGAAAGCGACAAGGCCACGATGGAGGTTCCGTCGCCTGCCGCGGGTGTCGTCAAGGAAATCAAAGTGTCCGAGGGCGACAACGTGTCCGAAGACGCGCTGATCCTGCTGCTGGAAGGCGAGGGGGCACCTGCCGCCCCGGCCGAGGCCGCGCCCACCGTCGCACCGCCACCTGCGGCTGCCCCCGCACCAGCCACCCCGGCGGCGCCGGTGATGGATCAAGGGTTCGGCAAGGCCCATGCCTCGCCATCTGTGCGCGCCTTTGCCCGTCAGCTGGACATAGACCTGTCCAAGGTCAACGGCTCGGGCCGCAAGGGTCGTATCCTGCGCGAGGACGTCACCAAGTTCCTCAAATCCACGACTGCGGCCGCTCCGGCTGCTGCAGGTGCATCGGGTGGCATGGGTATCCCGCCGATCCCGGTTGTCGATTTCTCAAAGTACGGCCCGGTCGAAGACGTGGAAATGCCTCGGATCAAAAAGCTGTCTGGCCCTGCGTTGCATCGGTCATGGCTCAACATTCCACATGTCACCCATAATGATGAGGCCGACATCACCGAGCTGGACAAATACCGCAAGGAAATGGACGCGATGGCCAAGGAAGAAGGCTATCGCGTCACTTTGCTGAGCTTTGTGGTCAAGGCCTCGGTCAATGCGCTGAAACAGCATTGGGAGTTCAACTCGTCGATCCACCCCGACGGCGACAAGCTGATCCGCAAATCCTACTACAATATCGGCTTTGCGGCGGATACGCCGAACGGTCTGGTTGTTCCGGTCATTAAAGATGCGGATCGTAAGGGCATTGTCGAGATCTCCAAGGATCTGATGGAGCTGTCGGGCAAGGCGCGTGCAGGTGAGCTGAAATCGAACGACATGCAGGGCGCGACGTTCACGATCTCGTCGCTGGGCGGTATCGGTGGCACCCATTTCACTCCGATCGTCAACGCGCCCGAGGTGGCCATTCTGGGCCTGACCCGGTCGAAGATGGCTCCGGTCTGGAATGGCGAAGAATTCGTGCCGCGCCTGATGCAGCCCTTGTCTCTCAGCTATGACCACCGTGCCGTTGATGGCGCCTTGGCCGCGCGCTTTTGCGTCACGCTCAAGACGCTGTTGGGTGACATGCGCAAGTTGATGTGGTGAGGAGAGAACAGATGGACGTCAAAGTACCCGATATCGGCGATTTCTCCGATGTGCCCGTGATCAGCATTCTTGTGGCCGTCGGCGATACGGTCGCTGCCGAAGACCCGCTGATCGAACTGGAATCCGACAAGGCCACGATGGAGGTTCCGTCCCCCGCCGATGGCAAGGTCGTCTCGATTGCCGTTGCCGAAGGTGACAATGTCTCGGAAGGCGCGCTGATCCTGACACTGGAAGCCGCCGACAGCGCGACACCCGAGGCTGCGCCAGCCGAGGCACCCGCCGCACCGCAGGCTGTGGCCGCCACCGGCACTGCAGCCGGGCAGGGCGACGTACATGCCGACGTGGTTGTGCTGGGCTCGGGCCCCGGTGGTTACACCGCAGCCTTCCGCGCCGCAGATCTGGGCAAAAAGGTTGTAATGATCGAGCGCAATCCGACGCTGGGCGGTGTCTGCCTGAACGTGGGCTGTATCCCTTCGAAGGCGTTGTTGCACGTGGCAAAGGTCATCACCGAGGCCGAAGAGATGGGCGCACATGGTGTCAGCTTTGGCAAGCCCAAGATTGACCTGGACGAATTGCGCGCCTTCAAAGACAGCGTTGTCGGCAAACTGACCGGCGGTTTGGACGGTTTGTCCAAGGGTCGCAAGGTTCAGATCGTGCGCGGCTACGGTCGCTTCTCGGGTCCGAACATGATCGAGGTCATGAGCGATGACGGAATGACAACGGTTTCCTTTGACCAATGCATCATTGCGGCGGGATCTGAACCGGTTGAGCTGCCCTTTCTCCCCCATGATGACGACCGCGTGATCGACTCGACCGGTGCGCTGGAACTGGCGGATGTTCCAAAGCGGATGCTGGTTTTGGGCGGCGGTATCATCGGTCTGGAAATGGCTTGCGTTTATGACGCGCTGGGCTCGGACATCACCGTGGTCGAGTTGATGGATCAGATTATCCCTGGTGCGGACAAGGATATCGTCAAACCCCTGATGACCCGCATCAAGGGCCGGTACGAAAACATTTTCCTCAAGACCAAGGTCACAGCGATTGAACCGTTGAAAAAGGGCCTCAAGGTCACGTTCGAGGATGACAAGAGCGACAGCTTCACCGACACCTTTGATAAAGTTCTGGTTGCCGTGGGACGCAAACCCAACGGCAAACTGATCGACGCCGAAAAAGCCGGGGTCGCGGTGGATGAGCATGGGTTTATTGCCGTGGACAACCAATTGCGCACCGGCGTGCCGCATATCTTCGCCATCGGTGACTTGGTCGGCCAGCCGATGCTGGCGCACAAGGCCGTGCACGAAGGCAAGGTTGCAGCCGAGGTTGCCGCCGGTCACAAGCGGTTCTTCGACGCGAAACTGATCCCTTCGGTCGCCTATACCGACCCGGAAGTGGCTTGGTGTGGCCTGACTGAGACCGACGCCAAGGCCAAGGGGATCAAGGTCAAAAAAGGCGTGTTCCCGTGGGCCGCGTCGGGCAAATCTCTGTCCAATGGCCGATCCGAAGGCATCACTAAGCTGCTGTTCGATCCACAGGATCAGCGCATCGTGGGTGCCTGCATCGTCGGCACCAACGCCGGTGATCTGATCTCCGAGACTGCTCTGGCCATCGAAATGGGGGCGGACGCGGTCGATCTTGGTCACACGATCCACCCCCACCCGACGCTGAGCGAGACAGTGAACTTCGCGGCCGAGATGTTCGAGGGCACGATCACCGATCTCATCCCACCCAAGAAACGCAGCTAGTTTCATGGCGATGAAGATAGGCACACCGAGAGAGACTTATGACGGTGAAAACCGTGTTGCGATGACGCCAGAGTCAGCGTTGCAGCTT
>NZ_JBXWNI010000024.1:0-24119 GCF_059610285.1 Ruegeria sp. YTSA072
GAGAATTTCGATCTGATCATGAAAGACGGCAAAGTCTACAAGAACACGCTGGACTGAGTTCCAGATGAAGTCCTTTGGCCAAAGCCAATTTTGTAACAACTGCTTTAGGCTCGAACCGGGCGTTCGAAGCTTGGCCACAAATGTAAGGTTTGTAATGGTCGTGCTAATTTCCAGGGAAAATACCAAATCAGTTGATTTTCAATGCCTTTGACTACCGATTTGCCGGCAAAAACGTCCCACGATGCATGATGATATCGAAGTGCTGCATGCCCTTTAGCAAATCGAAACTGACCGAATGCCCGCCTTTGCGTAGGGCTTCTGCATAATCACGGCTTTGGCGGATGAATTCAGGCGTGTCCCGTTCTGCCACCGTCACTTGATAGCGTGGACCGGGGGGTGGCAAGTGCAGGATCGGGGACAGATCGTGCACCTCGACCGGGGTCAACTGCAGCGGGTCGTTCACCGAGGTCAGGCTGATCGGTTCCAGATCATAGACGCCGCTGATTAGAATAACATCGCGCACGCGCAATCCCGCGCGGGCCAACGCATCCGCCGAGGTCGCCATGACCATGGCCACCAGATGCGCGCCTGCACTGTGTCCCGATAGGGTGATCCGCGACGGATCAAAGCCCAAATTGAACGCGTTCTCTGCCAGCCAAAGCAGGGCATCGCGGCATTCGTTGACCATCTGATCCAGCCGCGCATCCGGGGCCAGCGTGTAATTCAACGTGGCAAAGGATTGCTCGGCCTCAATCAGCGCAGGGGCCATCATCGCCGATTCGCGTTGGCTGAGCGCTTGCCAATATCCGCCGTGGACAAAGATATGCAGCGGCGCACCTGCTCCTTTCGCGGGAAAGAAATCCAGCACTTGCGCCGGTGAATCGCCATAGGCGACGTTTTCCTTCACGTCCATCCTCGCCCGGTGCTGCGCGCTGAGTGCGGTATAGCTGTCTAGATAGGGTGTCAGATCGCCACCGATCATCGAACTGGGAGAGTATTCACGCTCCAGCTCATCCTGAGAGAACCCTCGATACAGCATCGCCTACTCCTGCCCCGCATACATCAATTCGGTGCGCACATCGTAGAGGTCGTGGAAGAAGCGTAAATCCAGGGCCTTGCGCAGAAAGGACACGCCGCTGGATCCACCCGTGCCGGGTTGGTTGCCGATGACACGTTCCACAGCCGTGACATGGTCAAAGCGCCAACGTTGGAACAGGGATTCGACGTCCATCAGCTTTTCTGCCAGCGCGTAAAGGTCCCAATATTTGTCCGTGTCGCGGAACACCTGCCCCCAAATCTTCACCACGCGGTTGTCGCCGGAATATGGCTGCGCATAGTCCCGGTTCAGTAAATCATCAGGCACATCAAAACCCTGACGGGACAACATAAGCAGCACTTCGTCATACAAGGACGGCTTCGTCAGTGCGGCGTCTAGCATCGCCATCACTTCGGGATCATGTGCGTGAACCTTCAGCGTCGAGGCATCCTTGTTGCCTAGTATGAACTCGATCTGACGATAGCCGTAGCTTTGAAAACCCGAAGAACTGCCCAACGCCTCGCGAAAGGTCATGTAGTCGGCCGGCGTCATGGTCAGCAACGTCTCCCAAGCCGAGATCAGTTGGCGCTGAATCGCCTTGACCCGGTCGAGATTCTTCATCGCGGGGCCGAATTCGTCCTGTTGCAGGAACCGGCGCACCTCGACCAGTTGGTGGTGCATCAGTTTCAGCCATAGTTCGCTGACCTGGTGGATGATGATGAACAGCATTTCATCCGGCTGCGCAGGGTCCTGAAACGTTTTTTGCAGATTCAACAAGGTCTTGAGCTGCAGGAAGTCGCCATAACTTTTGCGATGGGTTTCCGCGAAATCGGTGACCAGAGTGTCCTCGATCCCGCGTTCCAGATACCGGTCCTTGTCGCCCATTTGCTCCTCCAAACGCATGATTTCACCCCTGTTTAGGGACTGATCTCGCGCAATTCCAGAGCGTTAAGTCCAGTCCAGAACCACTTTGCCGGATTGGCCGGATTTCATCGCGTCAAAACCTGCGGCGAAATCGTCGACCTTCATCTGGTGTGTGATGACCCGGCTGACGTCCAGACCGTTCTGCAACATGGCGATCATCTTGTACCATGTTTCGAACATTTCACGCCCATAAACACCTTTGATGGTGATGGCCTTGAAGACGATACGGCTCCAATCCACCGGGGATTTTCCGGGGGGAATGCCCAGTAAGGCGATTTTGCCGCCCATCACCAGTGCCTCGACCATCTGGTCCAGCGCGGCTTGCGAACCGGACATCTCTAGCCCAACGTCAAACCCCTGCTGCATACCAAGCTCGGTTATGACGTCTTGCAGGTCTTCCTTGCTGACATCCACGGACCGCACGGTGGGCACGACGTGTTCGGCCAGCTTTAGGCGATCCGGGTTGATATCGGTGATCACCACATGCCGCGCGCCTGCATGCCGGGCGACAGCGGCTGCCATGATGCCGATTGGGCCTGCGCCTGTGATCAGAACGTCTTCGCCCAACAGGTCGAAGCTGAGCGCCGTGTGAACCGCGTTGCCCAGCGGGTCGAGGATGGCTCCGATCTCGTCAGGTACGTCTTCAGGCAAGGGCACCACGTTGAAGGCAGGAAGTTTCAGGTATTGGGCAAAAGCCCCCTGTTCGTTTACACCGATGCCCCGTGTACCAGGATCCAGATGGAACTTGCCCGCTCGGCTTTGGCGACTGTCGGTGGTGATCAGATGCCCTTCGCCAGAACAGCGCTGGCCAATCTCAAGTCCGGTTACATTACGCCCTATCTCAACAATCTCGCCCGCGAATTCATGGCCCGTGATCATCGGGATTGGCACTGTGGCCGCAGCCCAGTCATCCCAGTTCCAGATATGGATATCTGTCCCGCAAATGCCGGTCTTGTTGATGCGGATCAGAACCTCGTCCGCGTCGATTTCGGGCACCGGGGCCTGCACCATCCACAGACCTTCCTCAGGTTTGGATTTCTCCAAAGCTTTCATTGTGTTGGGGCGCATCAGATCACTCCCAATTCTTTGCCGACCTTGCCAAAGGCGGACAGCGCACGGTCCAATTCGTCCTTTGTTAGAGCCGCATTCATCTGTGTTCTAATCCGTGCCTGACCACGTGGGACCACAGGGAAGAAAAAGCCAGAGACATAGACGCCTTCGTCGAACAGGTGCGACGCCATATCTTGCGCCAGTTGCGCCTCGCCCAGCATGACCGGGATGATCGGGTGTTCACCGGGCAGCAGGTCGAAGCCCAGCTTTTCCAACCCCGCGCGCCAGTACTTCGCGTTGCCGAACAGTTGCGCGCGCAGCATGTCGCCCTCTTCGACCAAGCGGATTGCTTCCAATCCGGCGGCGACGATAGAGGGTGGCAGCGAGTTTGAGAACAGATAGGGCCGCGCCCGCTGCCGCAGCAGGTCGATCACTGGCTGCGGCCCGGCGATGTAGCCGCCAATTGCCCCACCAAGTGCCTTGCCCAAGGTTCCCGTCAGAATGTCCACATCGACGCCGAAGTGATCCGGTGTGCCCGCGCCGTTCGGCCCCACAAAGCCTGTGGCGTGGCAGTCATCCACCATGACCATGGCGTCGTATTTATCGGCTAGCTCTCGGATTTTTGGCAGGTTGGCCAGATAGCCATCCATTGAGAACACGCCATCGGTGGCGATCATGATATGTCGCGCGCCATCCTCGCGCGCCTGCTTCAGCCAAGCCTCAAGATCGTTCATGTCATTGTTGAGATAGCGATAGCGCTTGGCCTTGCACAAGCGCACGCCGTCGATGATCGAGGCGTGGTTCAAACTGTCCGAGATGATGGCGTCTTCAGGCCCTAATAAAGGCTCAAACAGTCCGCCATTGGCATCGAAACAGGCGGCGAACAGAATCGAATCATCCTTGTTCAGGAATTTGGCCAGCTTCTGTTCCAACTCACGGTGGATGTCTTGCGTGCCGCAGATGAACCGGACCGAGGCCATGCCGAATCCCTTGGGTTCCATAGCGCCTTTGGCGGCATCGATCAGAGCGGGGTGATCGGCCAGACCCAGATAGTTGTTGGCGCACAAGTTGATGACTTGTTTGTCGCCCACCGTAATCTCACCACCCTGAGGCGAGGTGATCATTCGTTCGCGTTTATACAGACCCTCAGATTCGATCTGCGCGAGGGTGTCCGTGATGTGGGACAGGAATGCATCAGCCATGGCGGTCTCCGTTTGTCTGAGTCGCATATCTAACATAACGGACATAATTCCCAAATGGGGGAATTACAATATACGAGAAAAAAATCCGCGAAGACGGAATTTCGCTGGAATTAGGCGTTTTTGACGATCAGGAAAACCCGCGCAGGCCCATTGGCGACGATCGAATGCGCGATGTCCGCCGAATAACGCGCCGTATCACCCTGTTTCAGGTCGCTGATGGCAGATCCCGAAGTCACACGAACCGCGCCTTCCAGCACGGTCAACTGCTCGCGTGCTCCACGGGCGTGGGGCTGGCTGTTCAGTGCGCCGTCTTTGTCGAACTGAATGTCGTAGACTTCGTGACCACCTGCTTCCTCGGGTGGTGACAGAATACGAATCCGGCAATTCTGGCCCATGTTGTCGATGCTGGGAACTTCGGATTTCCTGAGAACCTCGATCTGGTCAGCGCTGTTCGCTTCTTCCAGAAGACCCGCGAAATCCACCTGCAAGGCGCGTGTCAGGTTCCACAGGGTCGAGATCGTCGGGCTGCTTTCGCCCCGCTCGATCTGACTGACCATCGATCTGGATACGCCGCTAAGATTTGCCACGGCTTCAAGCGACAGACCCTTGGCCCGACGTGCCTCTTTCAGGCGAGCGGGCAGGCGTGTCAGGATATCGTCTGGATTTTCCGTCATGACGGAATCTCATGCGCGTTTGTCCGTCATATGTCAATTCTGCTTGTGACGGTACGTTCCATGGGACAGCCTGATGCCGCAGATGCATAGTGCCGTCAAATTCCGGAGGAGTAGAGACATGAAAGACATCGTGATTCTTGATGGTGCCCGCACCGCGATTGGTACGTTTGGCGGGGCGCTGGCATCAACCGCGCCGATTGATCTTGCGACCGTGGTGACGGAAGCGGCGATGGAACGTTCAGGGGTCGAACCGACCCAGATCGGCAGCGTTGTTTTTGGCCACGTGATCAACACCGAGCCACGCGATATGTACCTGTCGCGCGCCGCTGCAAAACAAGCGGGCATTCCGAACGAAACGCCCGCGATGAATGTGAACCGCCTGTGCGGGTCCGGGGCGCAGGCGATTGTGTCCGCTGTGCAGTCTCTGATGTTGGGTGATGCAGAATTTACCGTGGCCGGAGGTGCCGAAAGCATGTCGCGCAGCCCCTACATCGTTCCTCAGGCGCGCTGGGGTGCGAAGATGGGGGATGTTAAATCGCTCGATATGATGCTGGGTGCCCTGAATTGTCCCTTTGGCACCGGTCATATGGGTGTGACAGCCGAGAACGTGGCGGATGAGCATCAGATCACGCGTGAGCAAATGGACGAATTTGCCCTTGCCAGCCAGGCGCGGGCTGCTGCTGCGATTGGGGCTGGCTATTTTGAAAGCCAGATCGCGCCGGTTCAGGTCAAAGTCAAACGCGACATGGTCGATTTCACGGTCGACGAACACCCCAAGCAGACCTCGGCCGAGGCGCTGGCAGGACTGCGCCCGGCGTTCAAGAAGGACGGTCGGGTGACGGCTGGAAACGCGTCCGGCATCAACGACGGTGCCGCCGCGATGGTTCTGGCTACGGCTGAAGCAGCTGAGAAAGCGGGTCTGAAACCCAAGGCGCGCATTCTTGGATATGGTCACGCTGGTGTCCGTCCCGAGGTTATGGGGATCGGACCGCTTCCGGCTGTTCAGAACCTGATGGCGCGTACGGGCCTGTCGATCGAGGATTTCGATGTGATCGAAAGCAACGAGGCCTTCGCGTCGCAAGCCTTGGCCGTAAACAAAGAACTGGGGCTGGATGCCGCCAAGGTGAATCCGAACGGGGGGGCAATTGCTTTGGGGCACCCGGTGGGCGCTACAGGCGCGATCATCACCCTTAAGGCGTTGTATGAGTTGGAACGCATCGGGGGGTCGAAGGGCTTGGTCACGATGTGCATTGGTGGCGGACAGGGTATCGCCATTGCCTTCGAGCGAATCTAATCCGGATCGGGTAGGGGGGCTGTCTGCCCCCCCATCACGCTTGCGGGATTTCCCCCGAAGATATTTTTGGCCAGGTGAAGCTGGCGGATTTGCCTTAGGTGAAGGCTGTCAGGAGCAGGACAATTGCGGCGCCAGCAGCGGCGCCAATGGCTGCCGGAAGAATGGCCGCCGATAGGCCTCTGTTTTGAGTGTCGTCCTTATGCGTCTGCGCGATCAGCGCATTTTCCACCAAAGCGGGCAGGCGCGGGCCAAAGCGGGCCAGTACCATGGCGGTTTTGCCAAAATCCCGTAGTGCTGCGCGGGGGCCGATGGATTGCTTGATGTAATCTTCGACAACCGGGCGGGCGACTTCCCAGATGTTGATGCGCGAGTCCAGCGACCGCGCCACGCCTTCGACGACCACCATTGTCCGTTGCAGCAGGATCAGTTCCGTGCGGGTTTCCATGCCGAACCGTTCTGTCACCTCGAACAGGTAATTCAGTAGGCGTCCCATCGAAATATGAGTGGCATCCATGCCAAAGATAGGCTCGCCGACCGCGCGCAAGGCGCGGGCAAACTCGTCGACGTCCCTGTCGGCAGGAACATAGCCAGCTTCGAAATGCACTTCGGCCACGCGTTTGTAGTCGCGGCGAATAAAGCCAAAGAGGATCTCGGCATAAACCCGGCGGGTATATTCGTCGATATGACCCATGATGCCATAGTCGTAGGCAATGATGTCCCCGTTGGCCGCGACCTTCAGGTTGCCTTGATGCATGTCAGCGTGGAAAAAACCGTCACGCAGTGCGTGCAGCAGGAACAAGCGCAGCACGCGTTCCGCCAGATCGCCACGGTCGTGCCCGGCGGCGTCCAGCGCGGCATTTTCGCCCAGCGGAACGCCGTCAGCCCAGCTGAGCGTCATCACGCGGCGGGCGGACAGGGACCAGACGACCGGGGGCAGCCAGAAGCCCGCGTCGTTCTTGGTGTTGGCCGCATATTCCGACGCGGCGGCGCTTTCCAGCCGCAGGTCGAGCTCGCCGCGTACGACGCCGTCGAAATGTTCGATCACCTCCATCGGGCGCAGGCGGCGCGCACCGGGGGCGAATAGCTGCACGATGCGTGCGGCGAAGTAAAATGCGTCTACATCCTTGCGGAAGGCGCGTTCAATGTTTGGGCGCAGAACTTTGACGGCGACGTCTTCGCCGGTGCTAACCAACTTGGCCTTGTGGACCTGAGCAATCGAGGCCGCGGCGATGGGTTCACTGAACTCGCTGAACACTTCGGAAACCGGCTGGCCCAGTTCCTTTTCAACCTCAGCCATGGCTTCGGCTTTAGAGAACGGGGGCAGCTTGTCCTGCAGCACGCGCAGTTGTTCGGCCAACTCATCCCCGACCACATCGGGACGGGTCGACAGTACCTGACCAAACTTGATGTATGCCGGTCCAAGCGCCGTCAGCGCCCTTGTGGCGGGGGGCATGTCAGGATCGCCTTTGTAACCCAGCCATTGGAACGGTTTTCCCAAAGCATGCGCCAGAAACCGGATTGCGCGCGGAGCTTCGAACGCGTCCAGCACAACGTTCATGGCGCCTGTGCGCTCAAGAGTGGCGCCTGTGCGGATCAGGCGAATGATGTTGTGTGGTCCCCGCATCAGATTTTCCAGCCGGAATGCAGCGCGGCGATGCCCATGCTCAGGTTGCGGTACTTGGCATTTTCAAATCCGGCCGCGCGGACCATGCCCAGAAACGTTTCCTGATCCGGGAAATTGCGGATCGATTCGACCAGGTATTGATAGCTGTCGTAGTCATTGGCGATGAGTTTCCCCATGCGCGGTATGACGTTGAAGCTGTAAAGATCGTATAGCTTTTGCAGCCCGTCATTAGGCAATTGGCTGAATTCCAGCACCATCAGGCGGCCGCCGGGTTTCAACACACGGAATGCTTCGTTCAGGGCCTCTTGCGGGCGGGTCACGTTCCGGATGCCAAACGAGATAGTGTAGACGTCGAATGTGTTGTCGTCGAAGGGCAGAGCCATCGCGTCGCCGACCACCCAGTTCAGGCTGTCGGCCATCTGGTCGGCCTCGGCGCGCTGTCGGCCTTCGACCAGCATCGGTTCGGTCAGGTCCAGCACGGTAGCATGGCCATAGCCGGCGCGTTTCAAAAAGCGGAACGAGATATCTCCGGTGCCACCTGCGACATCCAGCAGGCGCTGGCCTGGGCGCGGCGCAAGCCAGTCCATCATCGCGTCTTTCCAGACCCGGTGAATGCCCATCGACATGACATCGTTCATCACGTCATATTTCGAGGCGACCGAGTTAAACACGCCCTGTACACGCCCGGCCTTTTCAGCCTCACGTACGGTTTCGAACCCAAAATGAGTGGTCTTGTCGCTGTTGTCGGACATTAGCCTTGCCGTTTTTCGAATTTCGCCTCTGTTATAGGGCTCTGGAACCGGGGCACAATGCGGCCCTTTGGAATAGGAGCCGTGTAATGCCGGAATTGCCCGAGGTCGAGACAGTAAGACGCGGCCTGAGCCCAGCGATGGAAGGCGTGGTGATCGACCGGGCAGATGTGAATCGCCCCGATCTGCGCTGGCCTTTCCCTGAACGGATGGCCGAGCGGTTGACCGGGCAGACGGTTCAAAAATTGCGTCGTCGGTCAAAATACATTCTTGCCGATCTCAGCAGTGGTGAAACCTTGTTGATCCATTTGGGCATGTCAGGCCGGATGACCGTATCCGGCGATCCGCTTGGGCAATTCGTGCATGAACATCCGATAACCCAAAAACATGACCATGTGGTCTTTCACATGGCGAATGGCGCACGTGTCAGGTTCAACGATCCGCGCCGGTTTGGTGCGATGGACCTATTGCAGACAGCAACTGCGGACGATCACAAGCTGCTGTCTGTCCTCGGGCCTGAACCTTTGGGTAATGATTTTCACGAACAACATCTGATCGATGCGTTTCGGGGAAAGAACACTCCGATCAAATCGGCGCTGCTGGATCAGGGAATCGTTGCCGGCCTGGGCAATATCTACGTGTGCGAGGCGCTATTTCGAGCCGGAGTGTCGCCACGTCGCAAAGCCGGCCAAATTTCTGCGACCCGAGTCGCAGCACTTGTTCCGATCATCAGGAAGGTATTGCAGGACGCCATCGAAGCAGGTGGATCTTCCCTACGCGATTTCCGCCAAGCCGATGGAGAACTTGGATATTTTCAGCACAGCTTTGACGTCTATGGCCGTGAGGGAGAACCCTGCAGGACTGACGGTTGTGGGGCTCCAATCAAAAGAATCACCCAGTCCGGTCGCTCATCCTTCTACTGTGCGCAATGCCAAAGATAGCTTGATCCAGCGAATGCGCGTGGTAAGGAATCGTACCTGAACGGAACAACCGGAAGCTTTCACCTCATGGCTTTTGAGACGATCATCGTCGAAATCGAAGACCACGTCGCCCTTATCAAGCTCGACAGGCCCGATGCGCTGAACGCGCTGAACTCACAACTGGCGCAGGAATTGTGCTCGGCATTGGAAGATGCGGATAGCAACGACAAAGTGCGCTGCATCGTCATCACCGGGTCGGACAAGGCGTTCGCTGCGGGCGCGGACATCAAGGAAATGTCCGAGATGAGTTTTGTGGATGTCTACAGCTCGAACCTGTTTGGTGCTCTGAACGACCGCGTGTGCGCGATCCGTAAGCCCATCATCGCTGCCGTAGCCGGATATGCGTTGGGCGGCGGGTGCGAACTTGCGATGCTGTGCGATTTCATCATCGCAGCGGACACTGCCAAATTTGGCCAACCTGAGATCAATCTTGGCGTCATTGCCGGGCTTGGGGGCAGCCAGCGCCTGACGCGGTTTGTCGGCAAGTCCAAATCCATGGATATGAACCTGACCGGCCGTTTCATGGACGCAGAAGAAGCTGAACGCGCTGGCCTTGTCAGCCGCGTCGTTCCCGCCAAGAAGCTGATGGATGAGGCGATGGGCGCAGCCCAGAAGATTGCCGAGAAATCCCAACTGTCCGCTATGGCAGCCAAGGAGTCGGTAAACCGCAGCTATGAGCTGCCGTTGAGCGAAGGCATGCTGTTCGAACGCCGCGTGTTCCATTCAATGTTCGCGACCGAAGATCAGAAAGAAGGCATGGCCGCGTTCCTGGAAAAACGCGCCGCGCAATTCCGCGACAAGTAAGCGGTTCCCTGATCAAATCGAAACCGGCGGGCCTTTGCCCGCCTTTTTCATACCAGTTATGCGTATCAAAAGAATCGGCTTGGCAAACCCAGCCAACTTGGGTAGTAACCGCCACCATACATGCGCGTGCGGCCCGCTTGGCCCGACTCACACTCGTGATTTCTGATCCGGTGCGGATATTCCGTGGCGCGCAACCCTAGACAACGTACCGAACCAAAGGTCAGAGATACACATGGCTAATTCGCCCCAAGCAAAAAAACGCGCTCGTCAGAACGAGAGCCGTTTCGCAATCAACAAAGCACGTCGTTCGCGCATCCGTACCTACCTGCGTAAGGTAGAAGAAGCGATCGCATCCGGCGACAAGGACGCTGCAACCGCAGCACTGCGCGCAGCTCAGCCTGAACTGATGCGCGGCGTCACAAAAGGCGTTTTCCACAAGAACACAGCGTCGCGTAAAATGTCGCGCCTGTCGGCTCGTGTAAAAGCGCTGGGCTAAGGCCCGGGTTGACCTAGGGTCAACCAAACAAGGTGAAATGGTAGAAAATGCGCCGCGCCCTGCGGCGCTTTTTTTTTGCTGTTGCCGGAAAGCCGCGCCTTCACAAAACCGAGAGATTCTTTCGGCGAAAGTTACGAGTCAATATCAGAGTTTCGTTGCCGGATGCCTTGGCCTCTTGCTACCACTGTTACAGCGATTCACTCGCTTGGGGGGACAGGCTGTTCCAACGACTAGACTGACGGGCATCAGGACGGTCAGGAACGAATGTTGGCAACTGGTTTGCTAATCTGCTGCGGTCCTTGGGTCACCAGGGAACCAAGCCCTGTCGAATTTGAGATTGCGTTGCGCAACCCTGTTTTCAGGGCGTTTCGGGTATGGAGCGCCGGCAAGTAGGGATGTGCGGACTTTCTAAAACACACCCGCCAAACTTCTGCGGTTTGGCGTCGGGTATCCCTTTGCGTGTGAAAGCATAATCCGGGCAACCGGAAAATAGCAATAAGGCCGACAGGCCAATAAAGAATGGGATGCGTGAGGCGCTTAATGACACAAGAGAAATGGGGACTACTACGAAACAAGTTGCTCAAGGCCATTGGAAAAAACAACTACACGACCTGGATCGAACCTCTTGAATTCCAAGAGTTGCAGGACGGCGTAGCGGTGTTTTCCGTGCCGACAAACTTCATGGGCAACTATGTCAGTCAGAACTTTGCGGATCTCATATTGTATGAGATGAACACCGCAGGGGAAACGGTTCAACGACTGGCCTTTCGCGTCGCTGCCAACTCACCGGCGCGCCCTAAGGTAGACACCGAATCCGAGCCGACAGCTGTGCGGGATGCACCTGTTGCGCCGCAGATGGAAGCCGCGAATGGCGCGTTTGAATCCTTGCAGGCCGCGCCATTGGATTCCCGCTTTACCTTCGACAGTTTTGTCGTTGGCAAACCCAACGAACTGGCCCATGCCGCAGCGCGTCGTGTGTCTGAAGGTGGTCCTGTGACCTTCAACCCGCTGGTTCTATACGGTGGCGTTGGTCTGGGTAAGACGCACCTGATGCATGCCATCGCATGGGAGCTGAAAACAAAACACCCCGAGTTGAACGTGCTCTATTTGTCGGCGGAACAGTTCATGTACCGTTTCGTGCAGGCCCTTCGCGAGCGCCGGATGATGGACTTCAAACATTTGTTCCGGTCGGTTGACGTGTTGATGGTGGACGATGTGCAGTTCATCGCGGGCAAAGATTCGACGCAGGAAGAGTTCTTCCACACCTTCAATGCACTAGTGGACCAGAACAAGCAGATCATCATCTCGGCCGACCGCGCCCCGGGTGAGATCAAGGACCTAGAGGATCGGGTGAAGTCCCGTCTGCAATGTGGTCTGGTGGTCGATCTGCACCCAACCGACTATGAACTGCGCTTGGGTATCCTGCAAAACAAAGTGCAGCAATACAGCAGCACATATCCCGACCTGACAATTGCCGATGGCGTCCTGGAATTCCTGGCGCACCGGATCTCGACTAATGTTCGCGTGCTGGAAGGTGCTCTGACCCGTCTGTTCGCTTTTGCCTCTTTGGTGGGACGCGAGATCGACATGGAGCTGACGCAGGACTGTCTAGCCGATGTGCTGCGCGCATCCGAGCGCAAGATCACGGTCGAAGAGATTCAGCGCAAGGTTTCGGACTATTACAACATCCGCCTGTCCGACATCATTGGACCTAAACGCCTGCGGTCTTATGCCCGCCCGCGTCAGGTTGCGATGTATCTGTGCAAGCGACTGACCAGCCGGTCCCTGCCGGAAATCGGGCGCCGGTTCGGAGGACGTGACCACACGACTGTCATGCACGGCGTAAAACGCATCGAAGAGCTGAAAACCACGGACGGCCAGATCGCCGAAGATGTGGAAATGCTGCGGCGCGCGCTGGAAGCCTGAGCTCCTACCCATATCACTTGAGAAACGCCCCGGACCCTCACGCCCGGGGCGTTTTCTTGTGCGCTATTTTCCACGGTTGGAAATGAACTGTGCTTGCAGGGCCACGCGGCCCTTGACGCTTTGGGCAATCCGACCGAGAAATCCATAAAAAATCCTTGTGCCTCAGGGCGGAACCGCTAACGTGCCAGTCCCGCCCATTTCGGCACGCAAGTCAGAGGAATTAAGGGTATGAAGATCAGCATCGAACGCGGCACCCTTCTCAAGGCCGTTTCCCAGGCCCAATCTGTTGTCGAACGTCGCAACACCATTCCCATACTTGCCAACGTTTTGATCGAAGCCGAGGGCGATCAAGCCATGTTCCGGGCGACCGACTTGGACATCGAAGTTGTCGACAAAGCGCCCGCACAGGTCGAAAAGGCCGGGGCCACAACGGTGGCCGCAACGACGTTGCATGAGATCGTGCGCAAGCTTCCGGATGGAGCGTTGGTGACACTGACCGCCGACAGCGCCGCAGGGCGTCTGACGGTTGAAGCAGGCCGGTCGAATTTCTCATTGGCGACGCTGCCAAAGGAAGACTTCCCTGTGATGGCGTCTTCGGAATACCAATCGAACTTTACTGCCTCGGCAGCCCTGCTGCGCCGGTTGTTCGATAAGTCGAAATTCGCCATCTCGACCGAAGAGACGCGTTACTATCTGAACGGCGTCTATATGCATGTGGCCGACGGGTCCGAAGGCGGCAAGGTGTTGCGCTGTGTGGCCACCGATGGCCACCGACTGGCACGCATCGACGCGGATCTGCCGGATGGCGCTGCAGACATGCCCGGTGTGATCGTACCGCGCAAAACCGTAGGCGAACTGCGCAAGCTGCTGGACGACGATGAGATGGATATCGCCGTGTCGGTCAGTGAAACGAAAGTGCGTTTTGCAACCCCGGATATCACGCTGACCTCAAAGGTGATCGACGGGACGTTCCCGGATTACACACGTGTGATTCCTCAGGGCAATACGCGCCAGCTGGAAGTCGACGCGGCCGAGTTCGCAAAGGCCGTGGACCGGGTTGCAACCGTGTCCTCTGAGCGGTCTCGAGCGGTAAAGCTGCAGCTGGATACAGATAAACTGGTACTTTCCGTCAACGCCCCGGATAGCGGCGCGGCCGAGGAAGAACTGGCCGTGGCCTATGGCGACGAGCGGCTGGAGATCGGATTCAACGCCAAGTACCTGCTGGAAATCGCCTCTCAGGTGGATCGTGAGAACGCTGTGTTCCTGTTCAATTCAGCGGCTGATCCGACCCTGATGCGCGAAGGCAATGATCTGAGCGCGGTATACGTCGTCATGCCGATGCGCGTCTGACCGCACGGACGTGCGATGCCTCCGGCGGGAGTATTTTTGAAAAGATGAAGGGAGGGGTCATGGGTTTGGCCCTGACCGAGCTTACCGTCTCGCATTTTCGGTCCCACAAGCTGGCGCGACTATCTTTGGATGGTCGGCCTGTTGCGATTCACGGACCGAACGGGGCGGGCAAGACCAACATCCTGGAAGCGGTGTCCCTGTTTTCCCCCGGTCGCGGAATGCGGCGGGCCAGCGCGACCGAGATGACCCGACGCCCCGAGGCGTTGGGTTGGAAACTGACCGGGGTGCTGCAGGCGCAGGGGCGACAATACGAGATTGAGACCTGGTCCGAGGGCGGTGTCGCGCGGCAGGTTCGCATTGATGGCAAGGCGTCCAGCCAGGTTGATCTGGGCAAGCTGGCGCGAATTGTCTGGTTGATCCCGTCGATGGACCGGATTTGGATCGAGGGGGCCGAAGGACGCCGGCGTTTTCTGGACCGGATCGCGCTGAGTTTCGATCCGGCCCATGCTGAAGCATCTTTGACCTATGAAAAATCCATGCGCGAACGGAACCGTCTGCTGAAAGAGCAGGTACGCGATGCGCATTGGTATGCTGCACTTGAAGCGCAGATGGCGGAGACGGGGTATCGTATTAACGCGGCGCGGCTTTCGGCGCTGGATCATCTGCGCGCGGCGCAGGATCAGGCGGAAACTGCGTTTCCATCTGCGGAATTGGAGCTGGTACAGACCGAAGGTGCGATGCCGGAAACGGAAGCGGATCTGCGCGAAGCACTAAGTGAAAGCCGGTTCCGCGATCTGGCGGCCGGGCGTACGCTGGTGGGGCCGCATCGGTCGGACGTGTACGGGGTGTTCGCTGCCAAGGGCGTTCCGGCCAAGGATTGCTCGACGGGTGAGCAGAAGGCTTTATTGGTCTCATTGATCCTGTCGAACGCACGAGCCTTGGCGAGTATGATCGGCGCCCCCCCGATCGTGTTGTTGGACGAGGTGGCGGCGCATCTGGACGCGGATCGGCGCGCGGCACTGTATGATGAGATTTGTGCGCTGGGTGCTCAGGCCTGGATGACGGGCACCGGGCCTGAGCTGTTTGCGGAACTGGGCGACCGGGCCCAATCATTGATCGTGAGTGATGGCTTTGAGGGCTCGGTCGTGTCCGCTTAGGCCAGCTCGCCGACCTTTCGTTCCCACAGGAAGCCGCGCATGACTTCGTCGACCGGGGTTTTTGCCATGTGGTTCACGTAGTTCGACATGGTTTTTTGCGCGAGGCCCAGCACCACATCCAACACAGCGCGGTGAGAGTAGCCCGCATCAAAGAATGCCTGCAGCTGTGCTTCGGTCGGGTTGCCGCGGGTTTCCATCATTTGCAGGGTGAAGGTGCGCAGTGCTTCAAGCTTGGCCGAAGGTAACGGGGTTTCATTGCGCAGGGCTTCGGTGATTTCGTCGGAAACCTTCATCATCTTGGCGATGCCGGTATGAGCGGGCACGCAATAGTGGCATTCGTTTTCCACATTGATGGTCTGCCAGACGACGGTTTTCTCATCATTGTCGAAGTCGGTCTGCATGAACAGGCCATGCAGCACCTGATAGCCTTCCAGATGCTGGGGGCTTTCGGCCATGACCTTGTGCAGGCCGGGCAGGCGGCCAAAAGCGGCTTGCGATTTTTCCAGTAGCGGTTTGGACCCTTCGGGGGCGGATTCGAGATCATGTGACGGGAAATTGGCCATGTTGGAACTCCTTTTCTGGCGGGTAAGGCAGAAATAGTCTTTCTTGAGTGATCACTCAAGTATATATTTGAGCAATCGTTCAAGAATTGGTGAAGGTTATGCCACGCAAACCCGAATATGACCGAGATGACCTGATTGCCCGGGCCAGGGATATCTTCTGGCGTCAGGGTTGGGCTGGCACATCCCTGAAAGACCTTGAGCGCGAGTTGAAGTTGAAACCCGGCAGTTTTTACGCGGCTTTTGGGTCAAAGGACGCGCTGTACGGGCTGGCGTTGGACCGCTACGCGCAAGAGGGTGTTGCGCGGCTGCGGGCATTGGCTGACCGGGTAGGTTCGCTCGAGGCTTTGAAAGCGCAGCCGCGTTTGGTTATCGAGGCAAGCGGAGCGCCCGCGAAGGCTTGTATGTTGGCCAAGACCTACGCTGAATTGCAGGCCAAGGATCACGAGCTCGCCGGTCGGGCGGGTGTTCTCATGTCCGAGATGAAGGCCTGCTTTGCAGAGCTGTTCCGTCAGGCGCAAGAGGCCGGGGATATCGCCCTAAGCCACGATCCGAACCGGCTGGCGACGCGTTATCAATCTGACCTTTTGGGGCTGCGTTTGTCGGCCGAGCGCAGTGATGTCGACGCCCATGAAATCGCAGCGGATATAGCGGCCGATATCGACCGTTTGTAGGGATTCGGCAGTCAGCTGCCGAAAGAAACTAAATCACGCAAGACCGGCACAAAATGTTGGGGTAGCGCGTGACAATCCCCCCCAGAAAACGTATAAGTTACCAAAATAATATAGGTACTGACGGCATGTCCGAAGACGCACAGGCACCCCAGGAATACGGTGCAGATTCCATCAAAGTTCTCAAAGGGTTAGAGGCAGTTCGAAAGCGCCCCGGCATGTATATCGGGGATACGGACGATGGCTCGGGTCTGCACCATATGGTGTATGAGGTCGTTGACAATGGGATTGACGAAGCGCTGGCCGGTCACGCGGACCATGTAACCGTCAAAATCCACGCGGATTCCAGCGTCTCGGTCAGCGACAATGGCCGCGGAATTCCCGTCGATATTCACCCCGAAGAAGGTGTGTCCGCAGCAGAAGTGATCATGACCCAGCTGCATGCTGGCGGCAAGTTCGACAGCAATTCCTACAAGGTGTCCGGCGGTCTGCACGGCGTGGGCGTTTCGGTGGTGAATGCACTGTCCAATTGGCTGGAATTGCGTGTCTGGCGCAACGGTAAGGAACACGTTGCACGGTTCGAAGGTGGTGAGACGGTCGAGCATCTGAAAGTTGTCGCTGAATGCGGTGATCGGACCGGAACCGAAGTGCGGTTTCTGGCGTCGTTGGATACATTCTCAAACCTGGAATACTCATTCGAGACGCTGGAAAAGCGTCTGCGCGAACTGGCCTTCCTGAACTCGGGTGTACGGATCATTCTGATTGATGAACGCCCGGCAGAACGGTTGGAGACCGAGTTGTTTTACGAAGGCGGCGTCAAGGAATTTGTCAAATACCTGGATCGCTCCAAGACCTCCGCAATGCCTGAACCGATTTATATCAAGGGTGAGCGCGACGATATCGGTGTCGAAATCGCCATGTGGTGGAATGACAGCTATCACGAGACAGTCCTGCCCTTCACCAACAACATCCCACAGCGCGATGGCGGAACCCATATTGCCGGTTTCCGCGGTGCGCTGACCCGGACCATCAACAACTACGCCCAGACCAGCGGGATCGCGAAAAAGGAAAAGGTCAGCTTTACCGGCGACGATGCGCGCGAGGGTCTGACCTGTGTGTTGTCGGTCAAAGTCCCCGACCCTAAATTCTCGTCCCAGACCAAGGACAAGCTGGTGTCATCCGAAGTGCGCCCTGCAGTCGAAGGTCTGATGAACGAAAAGCTGGCTGAATGGTTCGAAGAAAATCCGAACGTGGCCAAGATTATCGTTGGCAAAATTATCGAGGCTGCTCTGGCCCGTGAAGCCGCTCGCAAGGCGCGCGAGCTGACCCGCCGCAAAACGGCGATGGATGTGAATTTTCTGGCTGGCAAGCTCAAGGATTGTTCGGAAAAGGACCCGACCAAAACCGAAGTCTTCCTGGTTGAGGGTGATTCCGCGGGTGGATCAGCGCAAACGGGCCGCGATCGGCAAACTCAGGCAATTTTGCCTCTCAAGGGTAAAATCCTGAACGTTGAACGTGCACGGTTTGACCGGATGTTGTCATCTCAGGAAATCGGCAACCTCGTCATGGCGTTGGGAACCGGGATCGGGCGAGACGAGTTCAATATCGAAAAACTGCGCTATCATAAAATCGTCATCATGACCGATGCGGACGTCGACGGTGCGCATATCCGGACATTGCTGTTGACGTTTTTCTACCGGCAGATGCCTGAGCTGATTGAGGGCGGTTATCTCTACATCGCCCAACCGCCGCTTTACAAAGTGGCGCGCGGAAAATCCGAAGTGTACCTGAAAGATCAGGCCGCGATGGATGAATACCTGGTCAACCAAGGTGTCGAAGGGGCAGTTCTGAAGCTCGGTTCTGGCGAAGAGATCCTGGGTCAGGATCTGACGCGCATTGTCGACGAAGCGCGTCAGTTGAAGCGCGTCTTGGACGCCTTCCCAACCCATTATCCACGTCACATCCTGGAACAGGCCGCTGTTGCAGGTGCTTTTGTGCCAGGCGCGGTTGATGCGGACTTGCAGGGCGTGGCAGATAAAGTCGCGGCCCGTCTGGACCTGATTGCGCTGGAATACGAACGCGGCTGGCAGGGCCGGATCACTCAGGATCACGGAATTCGTCTTGCTCGTATTTTGCGCGGCGTGGAAGAGGTGCGTACCTTGGACGGCCCGATGCTGCGTTCGGGTGAGGCGCGCAAGACCGGCAGCTTCACGCAAAGTCTGCAAGAGGTCTACAACACCCCGGCAACGCTGGTCCGTCGCGACCGGTCACAGGCAATTCACGGCCCGCTTGATCTGCTGCGCGCCATTCTGGAAGAAGGTGAAAAGGGTCTGTCGCTGCAGCGCTACAAAGGTCTGGGTGAGATGAACCCGGATCAGCTCTGGGAAACGACGCTGGACCCGGACGCACGTACGCTTTTGCAGGTGCGGGTGGACGACATGGTCGAAGCGGATGATCTGTTCACCAAGCTGATGGGCGACGTGGTGGAACCTCGCCGCGAGTTCATCCAGCAAAATGCCCTGAGCGTCGAAAACCTGGATTTCTAGGATTTTTGTAGGTGCGCCCATAGCTTTGCATTTCGCCCAAAGATTTGCATTTTTGGCCCAAAACTCTGGGCGTATTAACATTCAACTTTCTTAGTTCGAGGTTCCATATCTTCGGGTCTCATTCTTTGCTTGTTTAGCGCCATCGACGTATTGCCGGGGAAGGTTTTCGGATAGCCGCTTCCAGCCCAATGCGGACTTGGTCGATCCGCAAGCAGGGAGGCGAGCAGGCATAGGCACTGGCAACTACCTTGGTCTGATTTACAGGAATTTTTTCAGCAACCGGTACATGAAGGTCGAGTTGTTCTACTTGTTATTTTCGGAACAAAAAGCATGCGGTGACATCCTGGCCCAAGCAGCACAGTTTAGGTAAAATTGGGATCCCAACCATCCACAACCTGTAGTGCTGCTCAAGAAGAAAAGGTGAAAACCCACTCTTAAGGGTGAACACCAATCAGAGAGGCCGCTTCAGGAACTACACTAACCTAGTCCGTGAAGCGGCGTTTTGGTTATTGCCAGCTTGCAAAAGTCTTGCGGGCCAGTTCGCTTTCTGGTCGCAGATTTTCAATGCCTCCATAGGGTTCATCAGTCCCAATCTCGCGATGTGGGTATTTTGCAATCATTTTTTGATGCCGTTTGGCCATATCCTGGAAGGACGCTCCGGACCAAAGCGATTGGCCGATGTCAGAATACATCTCGCGCGGATCGCGAAGGATGTTAAACACCGGCGCAGCGGCCCCTGGGACACCAGGTGCAGGCATGTGCATCTTGAATTCCTGTTTCACAATCGAACGCAAAACCGGTCCTTCGTAGATATAGACATAATCTCTCCGCGAATTACCATCCCCCTCAAGAAACAATGCTGTCTGGTCCACGCCGTCGATGATCCGGTCACGCGGGATGAATTCAGTTCCGCCAGCGATACGGGCGAAGGTTGTGAATAGATCGGAAACGTGAACGATGTCCCCTGCGTACTTGCCTCCTTCGATTGCAGCTGGCCAGCGTACGAAAGCATCAACACGTACCCCTCCTTCGAGGTGTTCCGCTTTGCCGCCCCGGTAAATCAATTCGATCATGCCTGAAGTGGGCGAATACTGCTTAAAGATGCCGTTGTCCGCCATAATCACAACAAGCGTGTTATCCGCAATTCCAAGTTCATCAACTTTGGCCATCAAATCACCGATCCAATCGTCAAGTTGCTCCATTTTATCAGCCATAAAGCCACCGTTCCGGGACCGCTGCTGTTCGCCGTAAGTGAAATTGATTGGGTAAAGCGGCCAGTATTGGAGAAAGAATGGATCATCTTCTCCCGCCAAACGGTCAAGTTGCTCCAAGACCTGAGCCTGATAGGTCTCGTTCATGCGTTCATAGTGCGCCTGTGTCCATTCCTCGCCAGCTTCTATGCCTACCTCCCGTGCGGTCTCTCCGGCCCTGGCTTCGAGGCCAGTTACAAGACCATAAGGTTTGAACCGTTCATCCATTCCATATTTCCCGGATTGAGTGGATGGATGCCAGCCATTGAGGTTACCTGCATTCGCAGCCTCTGGTGTCATCAGGCTCAGTTGCACTTGCTGATGGACTGGAAAATACGCGACATCAAACCCCTGGTTATGAGCGAATGACTCCTCAATATCGCCCTGGTGCCATTTCCCAACATGTGCTGTGTTATAGCCGGATTGATTGAGTATTTCGGCGATGGTAACTTCGTTCTTGGACAACCCTTCACCAACAAGAGCAACTTTCACTTCCTTGACACCCGCGCGAATTGGGTGCCCTCCGGTCAGGAATGCAGTGCGGGTAGGTGTGCAGGAAGGCTCAGTATACATCCGCATCAAAGAAAGGCCTTCTGCGGCGAAATCGTTGATGTTTGGTGTGTCAAATCCGGTGACAAAGTTCATCGCAGGATTGCCCATGAGGCCAAAACTCACGTCATCGATGAGAACGTAGAGAATATTAGGGGGCTTACCATCGTTTCTTTCTCGAACTTCCGCCAGTTTCTTATCGATCTCAATGTCTTGGGCATCCCATTGCTCGCCGTACTGAGCGCGAAGAAAATTGAATTCTCCGTCATGGACGATGGGAGTTTCCTGGGCCGCAACTGATGTGGCAGCAACAATGGACGCAAATAAGGCGGTTCGAAAAATCAAGTTAGAGCTTCCTTTATTGTGTTGGCGGGAAACAATGAGTTTCAATCAAAGTTGGCCGCGTTTTGGGCCTTCTCGAAAACCAGTCAATACCAGAGGGTCACGCTACGGTCTACTTGCGCCATGTTATCGCCATTTGCTGTGCCGCCTACCAAGGTGAGCTAACGGCCGATTATCATATTTTGCAAAGTCCGTTTCCTGCGCATTGCAGACCTTCGCGCACGGCATAACACCCAACATTAGAGAGTGCATCATCCCAGAACTTTTAGATCTTTTGGTGCGAGCCGACTTTTCTCCGGCAATGTCCCAAATTTAATTCCTTCGATTTCGAGTTTGTCTCGTATCGCTACAAGTTCACCCAGTTTGTACTCAGATTGCTCAGGAACAACGTATAGTACTTGAGGAACCTTTCTCAAAAGAAGTGCTGCTCTTGCCAGTTGGTCAATCAAGTAGCCAGGATCAATTCTATTCCTCGGGCCTTTGATCTCAATCGCCGCAAAAGGCTCCGAGCCTTTGTATACGATTAAGTCTGTGGCAAGAGGCTCGAACGTTCTGCCTTCTCGAACAGTCAAATTTTCCACATTGAAGATGTCACTAGTGTTCTGTTTGAAAAGCATTTTTGCGTTTACTTCGAAGTCTCGGGCTCTTCGCTGGCCGCCAAAACCACCTCTAGCAATCACGACCGCAGGCTTCTCCGCCAATCGAACTTCATCAAGAATAGACTTAGTTTCCGCCTGAGATAACTCCCCTGAAAGAACGGCATCAGCTATCTCTTTGGATTTCCTAGGGTCATACCGATCTATCCTTGAAAGCAAAATAACTTGCATCATGGCCAGCCAGTCGGGCTTTGATTCAAAAAGATCGGGTCGGTTCTGTTCTAACCATTTCGCCGCGGACATCGGATTGCGAAGGCTTGCAGGCTTTGTGCCTCTAATAGCGGCAACGCTTTGGAGTGCATCGTCCGGAAACGCGTACCCGCAGGCTTGGCTGTCTTGGACAACGCGATTCAGCCACGCTCCGAGGGCAATCCAGTTTTCAGTTTTGGCCAAATCTTGAAATTCGTCTTCAGTCATCATCGGTCGCAATCATTTTATTCGCATCGAGCCCATTGCCAATGCGAATGGATGCATGTATAGAGCCCGTATGAGGATAGATCGACACGCACCCCCGACGGCCCGACGCGTTCACAAGCGCGGAATGAAAAAACGCGCTGGCAAAATGTCTGGCGTCAAGTTCCCAGGCGTCATTCAGCTCGAAAGCCAAATGGAAGCAGCACTGGTTCGTTGCATGCAGGTCGACCCTCGTGTGGTCTCGCTTAAGCCACAGCCTTGCACAATCGACATGGGAACCGGAAGAGCATTTGCAAACAAAGAAGCGGCGCTAGAGGCTTATGAAGGGCGTCGGTACAGGCCTAAGCTTTATACACCAGACCTAGAAGTCACACTTGTCGACGGCCGTTTGTTCTACTTGGACGCCAAGCACAGCGCTCACATAGATAAGAAACCTGAGTACCTGGACTATCCTTCACTTCTTGCCGAAGTCGGAATCTCGCTTGTCATTGTAACTGAGTCCTTATTGCAGGGGCCGATTGATCGAAATGCTTGGCTGCTATTGCAAGGACAAGCCGAAGAGACCGCCCCTAAACTTGCAAGCAAAATAGCGTGTCTCAAACAGCAACGTGTGACGTTCAAAGAACTAAGAGAGAACATTGGCATCCCCCAAGCGAAGATTCTTCGCCTTATTCTTGATGGCTATCTGGTGTTCGATTTTTCATGTGAAGCTCTTGGGCCATCCACGAACCTGAATACTGCGAACCGCGACCGAAGACATCTGGAGGTAATCGAATTTTGAAGCAGATTGTCAAAAGGCGGCACCAGAGAACCATCAAATATAGGGGAGAAACCTATGCTGTCGATGGAGCGATAGCTGGGCGGGATGCATATCAGATATCGAACTCCCAAGTTGATCCTTTTGAGATATCTGGACAAGAATATCGAGACCATGTGCACGATGGGCTAGTGAAGGAAGAAGGCTTCGACAAACGTCCTCGTAATGTAACCGCTAAAGATGCACGTGAAGCTCAGCTCAGACTACGCATTGTGGAAAATGCACTAAAGCTTGGGGAGGAAGGCGTTCATTGGGCAAAACGCATACCGATACTTCAACGCGAGTTCGCCGAAGAACCCACCTGCAAAATCAAGGGTAACCGTTTTCCGAGGCAATCGACTGTTCAGAATTGGGTCAAATTGTATCGGCGCGGCGGGCCGGAAGCGCTTTTGCCCAAGCACAGCAATTCAGGAAATCGTATGCCAAGGTTTGACAGCGTTTTCCACGAGATAGTGCTCGATCTATTGGAAATGCAATATACGTCGTCGGACAGACAAAATCTAACAAGTCTGTCTAGCGACGCTTATAATCAATACCAGTTGGTTTGCCATGAGAATGGCATAAAACCTGGGTGCTGCGGACGCAAGGCAGTCGAAGCGATTGTGCACACAATCCCTCATTTTGACGTTCTAAAGTGGCAACTGGGCAGTAACGAGGCGCGCCAACACATGCGAATTGCCAAAAAATACTATGATATAACAGCACCTTACGATCAAATAGAATTGGACTGCACAAAAGCTGACATAATGCTGGTTGATGATAGCGGGGAGGTAATAGGTCGGCCGTGGATTTGTGCAGCGATTGACTGTGCTACTAGTTGGATTGTCGCATTTCAGGTCTTCCTACCAGATCCATCATCAGAACATGTGGCCAAAGCTCTAAAGGAGATGATTAGCTACCCAGAGGAAGACTTTTTCGAACAGCACGAAATTGTAAACAGGAAAAAAATCGCCGCACTGCCGAAAGTGGTTGTGAGCCTCCCCAACTGAACTGGTCCACCGTTATGTTTAGGAAACGGAGGACCACGAATGGCAAACAAGCGACCGAA
>NZ_JBXWNI010000025.1:0-19416 GCF_059610285.1 Ruegeria sp. YTSA072
TTCTCGACTGAATACACCGGCTATCATTCACCGTCTGCATTCAAGCGCGTCAATAGTCAAAAGATTGCAACAGAACCCTGATGCTGTGCCACCTAAAAAATTTGCGACATAACAGCATAGACCCCCACACTGCGGACAGCAATGATTTGGATCCTATAATGATCATTATACCACATTTTTGCTCACCACCGCGATAACTCAGAATGTACGCGAATTTCCATAACATTGACCAGTCATCAGAACCAAAAACTGTAGCCGTTTTTTGTGACTTCGCCACAAAATTAACTTATGTGGCACGCGATCTGTTCCATCATTTCCTGTGCATCCTCCTCTGATACTCCTTCCAACCGGACCCTAATACGAACTTCATCGGACGACAGTTCGGCATGTACGGTCCCTCCTCTAGCCAACTTAACCGGTGTCAATGGTTTAAATTGCTGCGGGCGTCCTCCGCGGGACTTCTTGGCTTTGGGTGTAAGAGGCGAATTCATTGCGTTATCAAGAATGTACCATTCGGTCTTCGGGTCAGAAATCTCTGCCTCTGCAAGTGCCTGTCGAAGTTTGCTCTGGGCACCCGCTCTCAGCGCCGACGCGAGTTTCAAGCCCGCTTTTTCCGAAAGTGCCACAGGATGTTGCAGCAAATCACCGAGTGCTTCGTGGACCATAGCAAAACTGCGAACTTTAGATCTTTTTGCCTTAGAGGCAGCCGCGAATAGGACATCTACTGCAGCCTCAGTCGACTCAAATATCCCCTGCCCTACTGCCAGAACTGCAATACGTCCACGCTCGTATGGGCTTAGGTTAGAGCGTAGCTCATTTTCCTCGACCATCGATACGTAAGCCCCCTGCCCCGAACCGGCACCTCTCACGAAGGCAGGAATGGTCGCAAACCGATCATCAGTTTTGGACAAACGTCTAAATGCGTCTAAGCGCCTGAACCCCGAAATAAGACCATAGCTTTCGCCTTCACGCGTCACTTCAATAGGTGTACGCACCCCGTTTGTTCTCAAAGACTCCAAGAGCTCTGCCATAGCCTCTTCGTCTTCGACCATCCGATCTCGACGAATATACTCAGCATCAATCGACTCAATCGGTAGCATTTCAGCCACCAAACCCGCATCCTTTGCGTCTCGCCACCTTGCTGCGTCGCTTTGATCCTTGGCTAATTCCACACGGTCCGTGACAGTCGCCATTCCGCTTAAGGATGCAGCCTCTGCTGCTACCTGTGCAATCGGTGGTGTAGGCGTCGTACCGTCAAACGGGTTCAAAGAAGGTTTCGCGGCGAAACCCACCTCCAACTCTTCTAATTCCGCTGTGTTTGGAACAGCAAGTCTTCTACGTTTAGCCATTCGACTCTCCTCCCATTTGGGCATCCCGCCACCAACAACCTATTAGAACTTCTTTGAATTCCGCGTAGGTACGATCAAAAGTTTCACGTCCACGGACATAGGTTTCGCGGTTAAAATCTCGGTAGTCAGCCTCGTAAATACCGTTCACTTGTTCACCCGCCTGCCCGACCAAAGCAGTGAAGTCCTGTCGGTAAGCGTTCATGAAGTCGCCAAAATACGCCTGGATCACGTTCGCCATATCTGTCTGTTGGCTGGCATCAAATCGGGTAATGATTGCCCGAACGACATCCCATTCGAACTTCAACTCTGGCAATCCGGCTGCTCGCTGGGCGGTGTTCTCCCCATCTTCGATACTTGCGAACGTCGTATACAGCATGTCAAAGAAGCGGCCGGTTGAATCGAACTCCAGGAATGACGCTCCAAGCGGGACCAAAAGGATATCCGCTGCAGCCAATGCGTTGATCGTTAGGTACCCAAGTGCAGGAGGGGTATCAATGAATACGATGTCGTAATCGTTAAGAACACCTTCAGTCTCAAGAAAGTTGGTCAGACCATCCCACAATGGCCAACTTTTTAAACCCATACGCCACACCGGGATTTGGAATTCTGCCCAGTACAAATTCAGTTGGGCACCAATAAGGTCGATATTGGGCCAATGCGTTTTCTGAATGACGTCAGTTGGGCTTGTTGCCAGCGCCTCTTGCAGTGTTTCATCCAAAGGGATTTCGGCCTGCCCGCCAACCTGCCGGACGCGGTTCTCTTCTTGAACAGCCCTCGCGTAATCTTTGGCTATCAGCGGAAAAACTGTTTGCCACTCGTCCGCAACTGTTCCGCCAAGAATTGAGGTCATCGATCCCTGGCTATCAAGATCAACTACCAGAACTTTGTAGCCATCTAATGCCGCAGACATAGCAAGGTGAGCCGCGGTTGATGTCTTGCCAACGCCCCCTTTGAAATTCGCTACTGATACGACTTTGGCAGGCAGCCCTTCCGGACGATATGGCAGGTATTCCTTAGTACTGACACCTTCCGCGGCAAAGTGTTTTCTAAGCGTTAGAACCTCTTCAAGAGTAAACCACTTTGAACCTGCTTCCCCCTCTCCTTGTGGGAGCTCAGTATTTGCTTTGAGGACGCGCCTTAGGTGAGCTGGCGCTACGGGAATTAAGTACTTGGTGATCTCCCAGATAGAGAAACGACGTAACCGTTTTTCACCGTCGGGTGCGTAACCTCTCCTGGCTAAATCCTCGCGTCCTTTTGCACAGAAAGTGGCAGCTTTAGCGAATCGTGAAGTTCCAATAGGATCAGGTAACTTTGCCGCTGCTTTTTCCGGTTCGAGATTGAGATAAGGGGGCAGGGGAGGTTGGTTGTTCTTATTCACTGTCGGTACCTCAGGTAATGTTCGCCTTGGCGGCGTATATAGCGCAATGTAGCGAACATTTGGAGGAGAGGCTATCCTCCCTCTGTGTTTTTTCCACTGAAGTTGTAGTTGTCACCAGGTTTCGCCACGAAACTTGAATAATCAATAAAGCAGAACGCAACAAATCGTTTAGCTATTTTGTATAATTTAGAATCTTTGGCGTGGAAAAATCTATGTAATACAAGAGATTGCATGTTGTTGAGTAACCATTTACAGGGTCAAGGGGACCCGCATACGGGATTATAGGTACCCAAGTACAGGACATATGGCGCCAAGTTACGGTTAGATGGGTCCCGATTCTCAGGACGCCAGAATTTACCTTGAAAATGGCTCTAAATTGGGGTTCAGGGCACGAGAGTTTGCGTGTTCATTGCTTCGTGCGAATCTTTCCCATGCGTTTCTGTGGATAACTTTTGGGCTTACTTCGAAAGGTACCCGTCCACGGGATTGGCGTCATCCTGTATATAGGCACCTAAAATAGATTGCAACTCAGGTACCTATCATGCAAATAATGAGCAAACGAGCAGCCAGGCAGAATCATGCCGGATACACAAGTAAACATGGACAACCTCTCAGGCGCGTTGCGTCGGGAGACAGTTAAGAAAAACGTCGCCGCGATTCACATCAGCGGGAAGTTGACGCTGTTGCAACGCAAGTTGTCGAACGTTTTGTTGTTGAATGCATATGACGCGCTGACGTCCGCCCCGACCCATACAATTGACGCCCGGACGTTGGCGATGATGGTTGGATATAACTCAAACGACTTTGACACGTTGCGAGCAAGCTTGCGCGCTCTGGCTGAAACGGTCGCTGAATGGGACATGTTGGATGAGCAGGGACGCCAAGAATGGGGTGTTTCATCTTTGTTGAGTTTTGCAAAGTTGAAGAATGGAATCTGTGAATACGCATATTCACCAGCATTGGCGCAGAAACTTTATGATCCGAAGATCTACGCGTTAATAAATGTCCAGATTCAGAGAAATTTTAGTTCAGGTCACGGCTTAGCGCTTTATGAAAATTGCTATCGATTTGTCCGGACAGGATCGACGGGTTGGTGGGCGCTGGATGTCTTCAGAAAGCTCATGGGTGTCGACGGAAGCGATTACTATGGCAGCTTCAAGCACCTAAATGCCAAGATCATTAAACCAGCTGTCGCCGAAGTTAACAAAAGTTCTGATATTCTCATTGAGCCTGAATTCCAGAAGAAAGGCCGCACAGTTACAGATATCCGGTTCCTGATAAAGGGTAACCCGCAGAAAGCGATGTTTGAGATTGATGATGAAGATGGCGTTCGCAATCTGACAATCTACAAGACGCTGCGCCAGCAAGGTGTGTCCGACAGGTTGGCGCGACAATGGATTTCTGAACATGGCGAAGATTATGTTCGGGAAAAGCTCGAATATGCCAAGGGCAGGGATGGAGTTAAGTCGACTCTTGGTTTCCTGTCCGCTGCCTTGCGGGACAACTATCAAGCGCCAGAAAAGAAGACGTCGGCGGTGCCAGGCCCATCAGTGGGTGAAGCTGTAAAACGCAGGACTGCCGAACAAGAGCAGCAGGACAAGGAATACGAAGCAAGAACTGTAGAGCGGACCGAACGTGCGCGGCGATTGGCAATTGTTGAGGACCTGGTTTCGCGGCGAAACCCAACACAACGCGATGCCGACAAGCGGCTCTTTCTATCGGGCCTTGATAATGATCTCGACCGAGAACATTTCAGAGCTCATGGTTGGCGATCAGGGTTGACCGCCACAAAGATATTTGAATTCTGGGAGGAGCTTGAACCAGAAGCTTTCACCTGAGCGTTGTTTCAATAACGTTCATCCAGGGCTATTGCTTTTTGAGCGCAGATTTTAGGGCGTCACCAAGTGCGCTGTGGTGCGCGTTTTCTCTAGATTTTGCGTATTGCGCCTGTTTCCCTTTTGGGCGGTATGGGCGTTTTTCTGTACCCTTGCCGTCCTGTTCATGACGCGCCGAGGCTCCGCCATCCTTTCGCATGGTCAGAGCAATACGTTTGCGTTGCACGTCAACCTCGACCACGGTGACGTTGACCACTTGGCCCGTTTTCACCACTTCATGCGGGTCTTTGACAAACCTGTCCGCAAGCTGACTGACATGGACCAAACCGTCCTGATGCACGCCCACGTCGACGAAAGCGCCAAACGCGGCCACATTGGTGACTGTCCCTTCCAGCACCATTCCAGGTTTCAGATCGGTAATCTCTTCGACCCCATCAGTAAACGAAGCGGTCACGAAACTAGGGCGGGGATCACGACCTGGCTTTTCCAGCTCTGAGAAAATGTCTTGCACAGTCGGAAGGCCAAAATCTTCATTCACGAACTGTTCTACGCGCAGGCCTTTCAGGGCACCGTCATGCCCCATGATTTGGCGAATATCACGACCACAGGCAGATACGATCCGTTTCGCAATTTTGTATGCTTCTGGATGCACCGAGGACGCGTCCAAGGGTTCCACGCCATCCCGTATCCGCAAAAAACCTGCGCACTGCTCATAGGCGCGCGGCCCAAGACGCGCGACGCGCAGCAACTCCTTGCGGGATTGGAACGCGCCGTTGAGATCACGATGCATAACAATAGCCTCCGCAAGGCCGGGCCCAAGACCAGAAACGTGTGAGAGTAGGGGGGCAGAGGCCGTATTCAGATCCACACCCACAGCATTCACAACGTCTTCGATTACGGAAGCCAGCGACTGTGACAGGCGATGTTGATCAACGTCGTGCTGGTATTGACCGACGCCAATGGATTTTGGTTCGATTTTTACCAGTTCTGCCAGCGGATCCTGCAAGCGGCGGGCAATCGAAACAGCGCCACGCAGCGATACGTCCAGGTCCGGAAATTCACGCGCGGCCAATTCTGATGCCGAATAGACCGAAGCTCCGGCTTCTGAAACGACAACCTTGGTTGGGGCTTTGACGCCCTTTGGCAGCAGTTTTAACGTGTCGGCAACCATCTTTTCGGTCTCGCGGCTCGCCGTGCCGTTGCCGATAGCGATGAGGTCAATCTTATGGGCTGAGATCAAGCGCAGGATCGCCGCCTGCGATCCGCGCAAATCATTCTTGGGCTGGAATGGGTACAAGGTTTCGGTCGCAACCACCTTGCCTGTTGCATCAACGACTGCGGCTTTGACGCCGGTTCGGATTCCAGGGTCCAACCCCAAGGTAGCCCGCGCGCCGGCAGGTGCGGAGAATAGTAAGTCTTTGAGGTTGCGAGAAAAAACGTGAATTGCTTCGTCTTGCGCACGGCTACGTAAATCGGCCATCAGCTCGACCATCATCGAAAGGGACAGTTTTACCCGCCACGTCCAGCCGGCAACTTTCCGCAGCCATTTATCACCGGGTGCATCGCTGCGTGTCTGCAGATGAGCAGCCACCATAGCTTCGGCTCGCGCGGCGCCAGCTTCGGGCTCGGGGGCGATGTCCAGCGTCACGATCCCCTCTTTCGAAGCTCGTAACATTGCCAGGGCGCGGTGCGATGGGGTCTTGGCCCAAAGCTCCGAATGATCGAAGTAGTCGCTGAATTTGGCGCCTTCTTGCTGTTTACCCTCGATCACTTTCGAGGTCAGCAAGGCCTCGCGTTGCATGAAATTCCGCAATTCACCCAGAAGGGCGGCGTTTTCAGTCAACCGTTCAGTGATTATGTCCCGAGCGCCATTCAATGCGTCCTTTATCGTGGGTACCGGCTCGCCAGTGTAACTGTGTGCCAGCCCTTCGGGATCGGTGGAACGGTTCGCTAGGATTGCATCGGCAAGCGGTTCCAGCCCGTTTTCGCGCGCAATCATCGCCTTGGTGCGGCGCTTGGGCTTGTAGGGCAGGTAGATGTCTTCCAGTTGGGCTTTGGTGTCTGCCTGCTCGATGGATTTCGCCAACTCGTCGGTCAACTTGTCCTGATCCTTGATTGAACTCAGGATGGTTGCGCGCCGCGCCTCTAGTTCGCGCAGATAGGTCAAACGGTCCGACAAAGTTCGAAGTTGCGTGTCATCCAACCCGCCAGTCACCTCTTTGCGGTAACGCGCCACGAATGGAACCGTGGCCCCTTCGTCCAGCAATTTTACCGCTGCACCGACCTGTTCGGCGCGGGCGTTGATTTCGGTGGCGATGGTGCGGGCGATGCGGTCCAAGGGGGCCTCCTGAATTCAATTGGGAGGAACTTCTTAGCCAGCCGCACCGCTAAGGGAAAGAGAAGATCGCGGGCCTTACATCTATTCGGCCAAAACCAGCAAATCTTCGTACAGGGTTTTCGCGATCTCAACGTGTCCACGGGCGGTGTTGCGTGCGCGCGCAGCGAAACGTCTTTGCGACGGCAGGCGCGCACCTTGATCGACGATGTCGGCAAACAAGCGTTCGGCGCGCTCATCATTTGCTGCGGCACGACCACCGCTGAACTGGGCGGGGTCAAAAGCCAGAATGATCTCGCCGTGATAGGGCGCGCCGCCTTGGCCCTCGGCAAACTCCATGCTTTCCAGGCTGGTCAGGTCGTCGATCAACGGACCGGCCAACAGCTCGATCATGATCGACAAGGCCGAGCCTTTGTAACTGCCGAAGGTGAGCATCGCCCCCTCCATCGCGGTCTGCGGATCAGTGGTCGGATTTCCATATTTGTCTATGGCGACGCCTTCGGGCAGGGGTTTCCCAGCCCGGCGATAAAGTTCAATCTCACCGCGGGCAAAGGCGCTGGTTGCAAAATCAAACGTGAATGGATCTTTGCCCTGACGCGGCCAGCTGAAAGCCAGCGGGTTCGTACCCAGACTGCCACGAGTGCCCCCAGCCGGTGCGACCCAGCTGTGGCTGGGCACCATCGCCATCGCGGCCAGACCTTCTGAAGACAGGCTTTCCACTTCTGGCCAAAGGGCCGAGAAGTGAAAACAGCGGTTGATTGCCATTGCAGCGATGCCGTGGGTGCGGGTCTTTTCGATCAGCACAGGCAATGCTTCGCGAAAAGCCAGCAAAGACATGCCTCCGCGCGCATCGACACGAACAATGGCATTATCCGAAGGCGCAACAGCCGGGGCTACATGCCCGTCAATCTTGCCGGTTTTCATGGTGTCATTGCACATGAACAGGCGGAACAACCCATGAGATTGGCAATCGTCGACCTGGCAGGTCGTCAATACATCGGCAATGGCGGCCGCGTGTTCCGGGCCAAACCCCGACTTGGTCAGGATGGACAGGCTGAGGTTCCGGATCTCGTCCAGTGTCAGTTTGACCGTGTCGCTCATGCCGCGCGTCTCCCTTGTCTGAGGTCAGACAAGGGATAGCGTGGCGGTGCGTATAAAGGGAACCCGCTTTATTGGATTGGTTCAGGTTTACCCCTGTGCTTCGACCTGCAAATAGGCGATCACATTCACGATATCGGATTCCTTTTTCAGGCCGCGAAACTGCATCTTGTTGCCCGGAACTGTGCCTTTGGGATCCGCCGGAAAAGCAGTCAGGGTGTCAGTTGTCCAGACGATACCCGACCCCTTTAGAGGTTCCGAGAACTTAAATCCGTCAGCCTGACCCGCCGTAGCGCCGATAATGCGGTGAAGCGATGGGCCCACCGTATGGCGGTTTTCGTCCAACTTGTGGCAAGCGCTGCATTTGCGGAAAACCTTCTTACCTGCTTTGACGTCACCTTCGATAGCAACCGCAGCAGTTACGGCGGTGGCGGCAGGTTCGGCTTGGGCTTTCTTTTCGTCCAGGTTGAATATCAGACGCGCTGTAATGGGTACGGTCCGGGTGATGCCGGGTAGGTCGGCCAATTCCATCAACTTTTCCACACCAGCATCGACGCCTGCATCTTCTGTACTGATGAACACCATGTCATTTGTTGAAACCATGACTGATGTTTCAGACAGGCGCGCCACAAACATCTCGGCATCAAACGCTACATCTGTGCCTGCCAGCGAAAGCATCGCATCGACATCGACAATCGTGGTTTCGCCAACGCTCAGGGCCGTTACATCTGCCATGTCGAACTGCGCCGTCAGTGATGCTGTACCCGCTTTTTGGAACACGTATTCGACCATACGTTCATTGCGAATGTCGATATTGGTTTCCACCGATGACAGGTCAATTTCAATATCGGCTTTCCCGTCGGGTCCAACCTGACCGGAGAGACCTGTGAAAGAGTTTACCTCACCCACGGTGTCTTTTTTGATCGACCCATAGGCCAGATGCGAGCCTTCAGGGCCCAGCGTCCAAGTTTGCGCAAGAACCGGGGTTGCAACAATTGCCGACGCAATCGTGACTGCCTTCAACAGAAGTTTCATTTCTTTCCTCCTCGGGTTATGTCAGTCCTGACCCCGCGGGCCCGGTCCGTGAATGACAAACACACACAGGTCGCGATTTATTCGATGAGTCCCGATATTTCCTCCGAACAGGCCGTGCGCGGCGCAATCCAGACGCATTCCAAACGGGTCTGGCGGTTTGGTCTTGCACTTTCGGGGGCGTCGGATGTTGCCGATGATTTATTGCAATCGACGTGTCTGCGTGCGTTGGAGCGTCATCATCAGGTCACATCGTATGATCGGCTGGACAGTTGGCTGATGACGATTTGCCGCTCGATCTGGCTGAATGAGGTGCGGGCACGCTCTGTGCGTAAGGCCCAGGCGCTGTCCGTTACACCCGAAGCCGAATTAATTTCGACCGGACCGGATGCAGAAACGAATATTTTCGCCGCTGAGGTGTTTACACAAGTGATGGAGTTGCCAGAAGCGCAGCGGGAGACAGTCATGCTTGTGTTTGTTGAAGGATACAGCTACCGCGAAGCCGCCGCGTTACTGGAGGTGCCAATAGGCACTATCATGAGCCGGTTGTCCAACGCCCGGCAGAAACTGAAAAACGTGATGCAGCATGATGCGGCAGACACCGTTCGACGGAGTGGCAAATGAAGTTTTCCGACGAGACGCTGAGGGCGTATCTGGAAGGCAATGCGGATGCGGCCGAGGCCGCCGCAATCGAAGCGGCGATCGAAACCGATCTTGCGCTGGAACAACGCCTGATGACACTGGACCCGCTGGCACCTGTGGTGCAATCAGTGTTCGAAAACATTCCTGCGGATGCGCCGCAGCTTGAATTGCCGCAGCCAATGCAGGTCAGTACGGCCGACACCTCAGGCGGTCTCTGGCGCTTGATGGCAGTTGCCGCGTCAGTTGCCGTCGTGGCCGTGTCTGCAACTTTCTGGGCGACACGCCCAGAGCCAATGGGTTGGGCCGAACAGGCAGCAATCTATCAGTCGCTTTATTCGCCGGACACGATTGAATCGTTGGACAGTTCTCCGGTTGCGCTGGATGCGCAATTTGCGCGAGCTGAGGCACAGTTGGGCCGGTCGCTTAACCGGGACACACTTGAGACGCTGCCCGGGCTGGAATTGAAGCGCGCTCAGGTACTGTCCTTTAAGGGAAAACCTTTGATCCAGGTGGTTTTTGCGGATGATCAGGGCCAGCCACTGGCCTTCTGTGTGATCCGCCAGGGGGAAGGTGCGCCGGCAAAGGATGTCAAACTTGCGGCGATAAGTGGTGTTGCCACTGCGACATGGGCGCAGGATGGATATGGCTATATGCTAATCGGCAGCAGCGAGCAGACCGATCTTGACCAGCAACTGAACATTCTGACCACAACATTCGCAGGTTGACCGGGGGGCAGGGCGGAATACGTCTTGTGAACCGCACGAAATGTCCGAAATATAGCGGGCATGACGATGAAACCTGTGATGCCGGACCCGGATGAGGACGACGACGCGATCGGTCCTCCCAGCATCTATGACATCGACCCGGCTGAGGAAGATGATCTTTGGTTCCTCCCTCCCGATGAAGGTATGGCACAGGACGTATTTCTGCCCCCTGGTCCGGCAGTCGATCGCCGCCTTCTGTTTGACCCAAGGGATTGGCGCGCGGCGCAGGCCGAGCTGTCCTATGAACTGGCGGAACTGGCGGCCACGTTTGGAGCGTTGGACGAACGTTTGCGCGCAGGGCCGACGGGGTGGGGACACCGGCTGGCGCTGATGGATGTGTCTGATCTGGGCTGGTGGACGGGGGATAGGATCGGTGTCGACCGGCTTGCATTGTGGGTCGGATTACGGATTGGCGCAACCGGCGATGATGTCCAGGCGATGTTCCGGGCAGGCTGGGCCGTGCGCCGTCTGACGGCGGGGGCTGGCCCGGCAGAGGACGGCTGGGCCACCGGCCTGACGGCATTTCTTGATCGCATGGCACAGGGCATCGAAGACATGCCAGAGGCCGTCGCCGATTTGGCTGAGATTATGCAGAATGCAGAAGGCTTGCATCCCGTCACACAGGCCGCAATCGGGTTTCATGCCTGGCGCGCCCTGTCAGAAGGCGTAGGTCAGGACACTGAGGCAGCGATTATCGCAGCTCGACATGCTGCTTCGATGGGGCGGGGTGGGGCGATCTTCATGCCGCTGGCGCTGTCAGGTCCGGGGGCGTTGCGCGGGGTTGGTGAGCCGCAGGAGAAACTCTCGGCCTGGATCAGAGGGGCAGGGCAGTCGATTTTGGCGGCCTTGTTGCACCTGGATCGGGTCAGCGCCTGGGATCAGCGCGCCCGCCAGGCAACAAGTGACCTGAGCGGTCGCACGCCACCGCGCCTGATTGATGCGCTGACCGCATGGCCCATGGTTTCGGCGCCGCTTGCCGAGGACCTGACGCAAGCTTCGCGCGCTGCGGTGCAACGCAATATCGATCGCTTTATGGGGCGCGGTTTGATCCGAGAGGTAACGGGGCAGGGACGTTACCGGGTGTGGACTGCTGCGCTGTAATCGGTCAAAAGTTTGTGAAATGCCCGGGCGGCAGAACGTGAAGCTCAATTTTTGTCGATATACTAATTTGCCGACGCTGATGAAGACATAAGGGATCTTGGGTTTACCTCTACCCAGCCGTCGACAAATACGGCAAGACGCTTGAATTCATGCTTTCTCGACGTCGCAACTAGCCGGCAGCCACAAAGTTCTTCGCCAGGATGCAGGAGGTCAACGGTCTCCCGAGGAAGGTCGTCATCGACGAAAGCGGCGCCAATACTGCCGGCATCAAGGCGATCAACAAGATGCTCGAGGGCTTTAGTTGTCCGATCCGGATCGAGATGGTGAGGCGGAAAAATTTAAACAAAATAGTCGAACAGGATCACCGTTTCATCAATAGACGAACCCGCCCGATGCTAGGCTACAACGCCCTCGCCTCAGCATCGGCAAAGCTAACAGGCATCGAGGTTGCACACATGATCCGCAATGGGCAACTCACACCCGGACACCTTCCAATTCAGCGGTTCGCGGAACTGACTGCTTAACTCGCTAGCCCGGTGTGATCTCTTCGGTCAGCAGGGAACTCCACAATAATACCCTTTGGGGTGCCATTCGTTTGGCGTTTTCATTGGGTCTCGACGTGCTAGACAGAATGTGACGAATCCTCGCCAAGGGCCACATGATCCAACGACACAGCGGCATGCACGACGATCAATCAAAAGTTGGCAACACCTGCCGAACGGCTGTTACTCTGATGGAAGCTCAGCCGATTGTCCGGGAACGACTTTGAGATAGGCCGCAATTGCCAAACGGTCGTCATCTGTGAGCCGAGATGTGTTCTCGATTACCTCAACCATCTCGCCACCTGCACTGTCATAATCCGGTGTGAAACCAGATTTCAAATACTCTGCAATGCCAGCCTCGGACCAATCAAGCTGATCAGATGTCAGGCCTGGTATGCGCCCTTTTCCATTAGGATTTGGCGCACCTGTCAGCCAAAGATCGCGTTTCAAACCACCCAAGCCATTTCGCGGCGTATGACATTCAGCACAATGCCCAAGCGCTTCCACCAGGTATCGGCCTCGGATTTGTTGGTCGGTCAAATCACCTTCTACCACCCAACCTGGCGCCATGAACAACAGCTTCCACCCACCCAACCCTCGCCTAACGCTAAAGGGGAAACCAACCTCATGCGCTTTGCTTTCAGTGGCGACCGCAGGAAGCGTGCCGAGGAATGCATGGAGCGATACCACATCCTCTGCGGTCATGTTGGCGTAAGTCGTATAGGGAAACGCCGGGTAATAGTGTTGCCCTTTGGGTCCGGTTCCATGGATCAGGGCATTGGCCAATTCCAACGTAGACCATGAACCAATACCGGCTGCCGTATCACTGGATATATTTGGGGCAATGAAGGTGCCGAAATCCGTCTCGAACCGACGACCGCCAACGAGACTAAGCTTTTCTTCTCCAACGGCGTCCGGCGCAGAGTGGCAAGAGCCACATCCAGCTGCGTAGAAAACGATCTCACCTCTCGTAAGATCAGAAAAGACCCCATGCAGAATAGCCTGGTCGACGCTTTTTGGCCGGGTCAGAACCAACCCAGCCAATCCGACCAAAAATGCAGAGACAGCAGCGAAGAGGAAAAGCCGCCGCACAGCTATCTACCAGTCAGTCTTTCGGTGCTCTGTAAGCTTTGTGACATGCCGAGCAAGCTCCACCCAGATTACCCATTGCCCCCTTCAAGGCTTCAACATCTTGCCCTGCCGCAGCCTGCATCGCAACAGCGGCGTCAGCCATGGCCTGCCCCTTAGCAGCTACGTCCGGGAAGTTTTCCCAGATTGCGGGCAGAGCACGTGTGGAAGGGTCGGATACATTATCTGATCCAGCCGGCCACATTGCGGATTGATCAATCTGCGTCAGAACGACCAGGTTATTCGCGGCCCGTGTTGCCGCCTCCGCATCATATTCTGTCTCTCCTTTGGCCATGCCGCCAAGAGTACCAAGATTAAATGCATAGAGCTGCATGATTGAGGTCCGAGCTTTCACAGCCGGGTTTTCGCTTTCATGGGCGATGGCAGCGCCAATTGCGGCAACTGACAATAGACCTGCCGCGAGAATTGAGAACTTCTTCATCATGATGTGTCTCCCTGTTCAATAAGCCGAATGTAAGCTTGAACGAAATTTATTGTAATTGTTTGTTATTCGTCGTCACTTGTTAAAATATGAACAGCGAGAATTGGGATAACATTCGCTACGCGCTTGCCGTTAGTAAACACGGTTCATTGAATGCAGCTGCCGCGGCATTGGGTGTCACGCATGCCACGGTGCTTCGTAGAGTTGCTGCATTCGAAGAGCAAATTGGCTGCATGGTTTTTCAGAAGAGCCCATCAGGATATTCCGTTCTCCCTGAAGCCGGTGCGATCTTATCGGCTATGGAAAGTGTCGAAGATGCAGTACTTTCGGTGGAGCGAGCTATTGTGGGCGCAAATCGTTCTCCTGTGGGCCATGTACGCATTACATCCACCGACAGCCTTTGCCAGATTGTTCTACCGCAAATACTAAATGAGATCTCACGGCTTTACCCCGGCCTGAAACTGACTTTGCTAAGCGGAAATAGTCACCATGATTTATCCCGGTTGAGCGCAGACATCGCGGTGCGCCCATCGATAAAGCTCGGGGAGGGGTTGATTGGGCAGCATGCAGGCACACTGTCGTTCGGAGTCTTTGACGACGGCTCTCCCAATCGCAAATGGATGAGGCTTGATGGGTCGTTAGGCCGTTCACTTCCTGCCAAATGGCTGGAAGAGAATGTCGGTGCCAACGAAATGACCAACGGTGCAGATAGCTTTTTGGTGCTACAGCAGATGGCCGCTTCGGGAGTTGGCAAAACGTTTTTGCCTTCATTTTTTGGCGACGTGGATCCTCGACTTCACAGGTCGCACGACGTGGTCCCCGAATTCGAGGTTCCGCTCTGGGTCGCGACGTTGGACGAAATAGCAAACACGCCGAGGTTTGCAGTTGTACAACGAGCGTTGGTTGAACGCCTGGCCAATGTTTTGGCTGGCTGATACTTTTTTCATTCGTGATCACCCAGCAGCCAACCTATCTTTGGTAGGCTGTCCGGCAGCACCCATACTTCTAGAAGAAGTACATAATGCCAAAGTATGGGCAATGTTGGTCGACGTCATGTGCGAATTCACCGGAACTTAGCGTGTCGCTGTAATCGACGCTGAAATAGCGGTATCCAAATGTGAGTGCCGTTTTCTCCCAGGGTTAGCAATCGAACCCGATATTCACACCGATCTGAAGGTCATTCCCACCGGTGCCGAAACCGCCAGGTTATAAAGAAGCAATCCCGGTCCATTGCTTATTCAGACGCCACATACCGCGCGCGCCGATTACGGGTTCGATCCAATTCTGATCGCCACCCAAAACGGGCGGATTTCCGGGACCCGGTGTGGCTACGTCGATTTCATGACGAATGGAGTTGTATCTATTGCCACCCTGGAGATCCATCGTATAGCACTGACCATCGTCAAGCCATACTGATTCCACAATGCGATAAGAAGCCAAGACACCAAACCATTTTTGGCGCACATCGACATTGGATCGGCACCCAATGGGCCAGGCAGCGAGGTATCCTGAACGATGCCAACGTAGTTCGTGTAGACGATTACTCCAAAGTCCCCATACTATGCTTCATACCGACCGGCGGCCGTGAAATCCAGCACGTCACCAAGATCAAGTATCCATTCCAATCCAAGCGCGGATTTGACGGTCCAGGTGTCATTCAGGGGTTTCTGTGACGGAAAATAGATCAGCTTGAAACTGGTCTTTTCAAACCCGCTGAATCGTGCGCCGGTCGCATTTGTCGAATTGTAGTGGAGCTCATATTTCAGCTTCAGATCAGGGAGCAACATAATGCGCCATCTATGAAAGCATCCTGACGGTCTGTCCCACCTTCAAGACTAAATTACTGACAGCGAATGTCCGTGTTGTTGACCTCAGCCAGTGGGTTTGACGCGTTTTCCTCCGCTCCGGCAGCGATACCCGCCATCAGCAACGCGGGAGTCAGGAATGACAAGATAGTGAAATGGCGGGCCATCGTGTACCTGAAAAACTGCGTGCGATTGGAGAGACGGTGGCTTTGCCACCACCCTCCCAAGTTCGTTATTGCCAACTGGAAAAGACTTCTCTGGTCAGTTCGCTTTCAGGGCGAAGGTTCTCGATACCTTCGTAAGGAACACCCTTTCCAAGTGGCAGATGCGGGTGTTTGGCAATGGTTTTTTGATGGCGCTTGACCATGTCCTGAAAGGACGCCCCTGACCACAGAGAATACCCGACAAGGGGATGTTCTTCACGCGGGTCGCGGTAGACATTGAAAACAGGTGCCGCTGCGCCCGGCTGGCCGGGGGCAGGCAAGTGCATCTTAAACTCCTGTTTGACCACTGAGCGCAAAACGGGCCCTTCGTACACATAGACGTAGTCGCGGCGCGAGTTGCCTTCGCCCTCAAGCAGCAGCGCGGTCTGGTCAATCCCGTCAATCACACGGTCGCGCGGAATGCGGTCGGTTGCCCCTGCAATCCGGGCAAAGGTAGTGAACAGATCCGAGACATGCACGATATCACCAGCTGCGCTTCCCGGTTCGATTACTCCGGGCCACCGGATAAATGCATCTGTACGCACGCCGCCTTCCAGGTGCTGGGTCTTGCCGCCGCGATAAATCAGCTGGTTTAGACCTGATGTCCCCTCGTAGTGATACATCAAGCCATTGTCAGCCATGATCATGACGACGGTGCTGTCTGCCTTGCCAGTTTCATCGAGCTTGGCCAGAACTTCGCCGATCCAGCCGTCCAGAACCTGTAATTTGTCGGCATGGAAGCCACCATTGCGGGAAACAGCCTCATCAGGGTAGGCAAAGTTCAGCGGGTAGAGCGGCCAGTACTGCATGAAAAACGGGTCGTCCTGCGAAGCCAGCTGCTCCAACTGCTCCAATGCCTGACGCTGATAGCGCAGGTTCATTTCCTCGTATTTCGCCTGTGTCCATTCTTCGCCCGGCGCTATGTCGACTTCGCGAGCAAGGCCGCCGGCTTCACCTTCAACACCGGTTACGAGGCCGTAAGGTTTGAACCGCTCGTCCAACTGGAATTGGTTAGACTGACCCGACGCATGGAAGCCAAGCATGTTGTTGGCAACCATCGCATCCCGTGTCATCAAGCTGAGCTGAACCTGCTGATGCAGTGGAAAGGCCGCCCAGTCAAATCCCTGATTGTGCGGGTAAGATTGTTCAATATCGCCCTGATGCCATTTCCCGACATGGGCGGTGTTGTACCCTTCTTCCTTCAGGATTTCGGCAATCGTCACCTCTTCGGACGCCAGGCCTTCACCGACCAGAGCAACCTTTACCTCTTCCACGCCCGCGCGCACCGGATGACGACCGGTCAACATCGCCGTTCGTGTCGGCGTGCAGGACGGCTCGGTATACATTCTCATCAAGGACATGCCTTCTGTGGCAAAATCGTTGATGTTGGGCGTATCGAAACCGGTGACGTAGTTCATCGTCCGGTTGCCCATCTGACCGAAACTGACATCGTCAATCAGAATGTAAAGAATATTAGGTGGTTTGCCGCCATTGGCGCCACGGATCTCGGAAAGCTTCGATTCAATTTCCGTATCCTGAGCGTCCCATTGTTCGCCAAATTGCGCGCGGAGAAAGTGGAATTCTCCATCATGAATGATGGGCGCATCCTGAGCAAAGCTCGCACCAGCCATCAGCACCATGGCCGAGGCCTGTTTCACTATCGATCTCATTGGTATCCCTTCCCCATTTTCGAATTACATTTTTCCTGCGCGCCGCAGCGACTGGGCGATTTCATCCCTAAGACCATCCAGGGTCTCGCGGATGTCACATCCAATTTGGTACGATTGGCTTCCCGGCTCAGCATTCATGGAGAGATACTCGTCGCTGAGAAGCTGGTAGTCTTGGCAGATCTCATCGAACACCGTGTCCGCGCGCCGTAAGTCAGCAATTGCGGCGCGGTGGTCGGGAAAAAGGGTATCAAGGTCGATGCCTTTCAATTTCAATGACTCGCTTGATGGATCAGAAGATTTACTGGAGTGTTGGACGAATTCACTTTTAACAATAGGTATATCGGGGCATAATACGGTATAGTAATGGATGTAACTAGCTGAAAATATGGAAGTATTTAGAGACAAGTCACCTCCTCTGAATGAGGGCATTGCGCCTGACGCTGAGGATGTACGGGCCGCACTTCAACGACTTGTCAGATCCTCGACTTTCGCAAGTTCACAGCGATTGCAGGACTTTCTTGTCTATGTGGTCGAGGAATCCCTTAACGGCAGGGCCGACGAAATACGTGCCAAAACAATCGCCATGGATGTCTATGGCGGGACCATGTCCGAGATGGCACGCAGAGAAAATGTTGTGCGGGTGGACGCTGGTCGCCTGCGTCGCAAGCTGGCCGACTATTATGTCGAAGATGGCCGCGAAGAAGTCACTGTTTTCGATCTGCCAAAAGGCGGATATGCGCCAGACATATCAATCAGGTCGCCAGAGATGGCTCAACCCGGGTTACCTGAACCCAAAACCAGCCCGCGGGTCTGGCCTCGTCCAGTCATCGGGATTGTAGGAGCTTTCATTCTTCTATGCGGTGCTGCAGCCTTCGCATTGCTTTCGACAATGCGTGAAGTTCCGACCAGTTTGCCAGTTGAAGGCTTAAGCCGCGATGAGCGTGGCGCTATTTTTGATGCGTCTCCAATGCGACTTCAGGCCGTGAACCTGGCCAATTCGGGCCGCGACTTGATTTTTCCTGCTTTGGAGCCCGCGCGGCTGAATGCAGCCTTGACCATTTTTAGAGCAGCAATCGAAAGCGACGACAGCTATTTTGGGGGTCATGCCGGGGCGGCGCAGGTTGCATCAACTATTTCTTTGTTGACTTCAGATACCGACCTGTCCCGTGATATGTTGCGTTTCGCTGACGTACAGGCCAGCAGAGCGATTGAGCTAGCACCTGAATCGGGGTGGAGCCAATCCGCAAAGGCCTGGGTTGAGTTTACCAAAGGAAACTGGCCAGAAGCTGTGGAGTTTTCTTACAGAGCAAGGCTACTGGCACCAAACGACGTGCATGTGTTAGAATTCGTGTCGTTGATCCTGCTCTATTCGGGTTCGTTCGAACAAGTTGTAGAAATTAGTGAAGAGACGCTGTCGAAAGTCTTTCTGGACCGGGGTTATGTGTTTCAGAATGCCATGGGGTCTGCAAAATTCCATCTTAAGGATTTCGAAGGCGCAGTTTCTGCCTTTGAACAGGTGACCGAAAAAGGCGGACCTGTCGGCCCTGTTTCTGTTGCTTACCTGATGGCGGCACATCAGATGTTGGGGAACGAAAGCAAAGCTAAATCCCTTTCTGAAAAACTCTCGCGTGAGTGGCCCGACAGTCGCGTGGATGTTTTGTTTCAAAGATTGTTCGAAAATCCAAAGTACGGTTTAGAACTTGGCAACGCTATGAAACGAGCCGGTTGGAGGCCAAAAAGTTGAAGACAAATATTTTCTTTGGCTTTCAGGGACGTATCCAAACACAATGATTGGACCTTGGTCCGTGTTGAAACCCAACCGGGCCGATATGGCAATTTCTACCCAGTGAACGGGTTTATCTATCCGAGAGATGACGGACAGCTCAATTTCTCTTCGCGTCCACCGCGAGGCATCGGAATGCGCCACGAGCGTTTCCTGCTTCGGCCGTGAATCGAGGGCATTTACCGTTTGCGCGGGGATGCCGAACGTCGATATTGTCCGCAATTCGTGAGTTGGTATTGTCACATTAACTTCGAGCCCACCCAAGAATGCTGCCGCTTTGATTTCAGGCGGCTCGTTTGGCGGCGTTCC
>NZ_JBXWNI010000026.1:0-16055 GCF_059610285.1 Ruegeria sp. YTSA072
GAAACCATCATCCCGATGGATCAGAGGCCGATGATGCACTAACAATCAACTTGGACCAGTCAGATGAGGCTGCTCAGTTGTAATGGATCAGGGTTCAGAGAACGTGGGCGAACCCATCGATGCTTTTATCGAAGTTGCTGGTGTCCATGGCCATTGGGCGCAACCTCGAAAACCCCAGGAAAAGCCGTTTATCGAAAACTTGTTCGGGGCAGTTCGAAGCAAAGTCAGCCAGCTTCCGGGTGCGACTAAGTCAAAGCATATCCCGACCGGGATCGAACCAAAAAAGCAATGGATGAAGCCCGTCTGACGCTAAGAGTGTTCAATTCAATAATGCAACGCTGGCGCTACGACGAATATGGAAGAACTCCGAGGAGAAAAGTCCAAGACATCTTTAAACGGGGTGAAACACCTAGCGCCGCTTGGGACAGATTGGCAGATGAACACATAGTGCCAGAACCCCCGTCTTTGGACGAGCATCACGCAGCGCTGATGATCCAATCCGAATCTCGAACTCTGTGGCACTACGGTATCGAATTCGAGAGTATGCAATACAACTCTGAAGACTTGGCAAGGCTGTACCGACGACTAGGCCCGCGCCAGCGAGTTGAAATACGCTATGCTCCACTTGATGCTAGGGAAATTTTGGTCGTGGATCCGCATACAGGCGAGTTGGTGCGCGCGTCCAACAAAGCAAAAGACTTGGCAGCACTTTCTTATCGTGAGCTAAGAGAATGCCGGTCACCCAAGGCGAAACACAACGGACCAATCAAAACGGCTTTGGAGATCCACAAAGATATCCAAGCGCGCAGGACGTATAAGCAGGGCAAAAAAACTAAACTGCAAAGGAACCGCTCTGCGGAAATCGACAAGTTGCGGGCCGCTGATATGCAGAACAGAAGTTTGAAAGAACCACAACTAATTGACCAAATACGGTCAGAGGTTGGTCACAACAAGCTCGCAGTTACGAGATCAAAGAACTTGCCAAGGGTCGAAAGAAAAGATGCTGGACCAAACAACTAGTAGAGCTCTGCAAGGTGCATTCATCCGACATAGCCGCCACGAATGGGCTGTCTCGGAGATAAAACGTCTTTTGAATATTGCAGCAACCGAGGGTGGACGGATCATACCAATCTTGGGGCCGACGAGATGTGGAAAGACAGAACTGACAAAGGACTTGAAGGCACAAGTTGAAAATGACCGCCACGGCCCAAGTGCTATTCTGGTATCTTCAGATGTCATTCTGGGCCGACTTGCGCCACGGCCTTCCGAGCGGGATTATTACGGTTCCTGCTTGCGAAGCATGGGCTTTGACTTCGTAGAACGAGAGCGACCTGCCCAAATTCGAGAACGTCTCTTTCGGCTCGTAGCTGAGCACGGCATTCAAACAATCATTATCGACGAAGTGAACCATTGCGCCGAAACTCTGACTAGGCACTCGCGTCGACAAGCCGCTGATCACTTCAAGACTATTGTTGATGAAACCTCAGTCACTCTGATTTTAGCTGGGTTGCCAATGTTCGAAGCGGTTATGGACAGCAACGAGCAGTTTGCGGGACGCTGTTTGAACACCATTCGAATGAACCCCTATTGGTGGAGCGTTGAGGCTGATCGTATCGCGTTCTGCGATGCAATCTTTGCTGCCTTCTATTGTCTTGAGGAGTCCGGCATCCTTTTGGAGTTTGACCAAGACGATATGGTACGGCGATTGTACGGTGTTTCCGGCGGACGTGTGCCAGTGGCGTTGGAAGTGCTGCGCGCGCCCCTGGCATTGGGTGCCCAAAATTCACAATACAGCACCAAAACGATTGCCAGGGCAGCGACGGATTCAGGCCTGGAGCGAGATCCGTATCAGTCGTTTTTTCAAGAAGAACCACCATCGGATACTGAGCTGATCAGGTCATACATCAGAGTCATGGCAGATGCTGGTCTCGAAGTAGAGCCTATGACGTCGCATGAGCTTGCGATTATGCGAGGTGTATGAGGTGCCGGGTTTGTTTGCAGTACCACCATTGAAAGGCGAGAGCCTTATCGGATACTTGCGTCGTCTAGCCCATGTAAATGGATACAGAGATGTCTCTGAATTTTTGACACGGTTCCGGCGGAAGTATGGGCGAATTCTAGTCGAGAACATCGAGCACTTTGAGCAAGAGATGGGCTTAGAGAAAGGTTTGTTGGTTACTATCTCCCCTTCTGCCAAACCTGAGTCACCCAGCTTAAACTGGCGTTTCGAGCGGCATCATAGCGATCCGATTTGCCCTTCATGTCTTGCCGATGGCTTACCCTTTCAACAAACTTGGCGTCATTACTTGGTGACAGCCTGTCACCATCACAAAACGCGTCTTCAAGATGTTTGCCCTGTCTGCAAAACCACATTGCGTCCGACGTCCGGCGGCTTTGATAAATGCAGATGTGGCTTTAGCTACTCCAATTTCCCACGGGTGGCAGCAAAGGACCACGAAGTGATCATCTCCGCCTTGATTGCGGGAGATTCAACGGTTGGCAAGCGGTTTCTTGACCTTGCAGGAGGGCGTCAGGTCCCAAAAGACATTGGCGCTTTTATTAATTTCCTAGCGAGTGGTTTCGCTCAGAACCGCACGGGCAAGTCTGGGAAAACACAAACACCCAAAAGCGTTGCAGATTCGTTGGAACTGATTGAGCCGTTGGCAACTGTATTTGACCATTGGCCAAATGGGTTCGAAGAACACGTTCGAGGGTTGATACTGGCAGGAAATTCAGAATCCAACTCTGTGCCGTCCATGCTCGGAAGCTGGTATCAAAGACTTATGAAGTTCGAAGATGATGCGTACGAGCCTTTCAGAGATGCAGTGTCGCGTGCTGCTTCAACCGAATTCAAGGGAACCTACCTGGGAAAGCTAACGCCGTTGCAAGCTCGGGAATGGGTCTCGGCTAAACAAGCGGCCAAGGAACTGGGAATTTCTGCACAGCGCTTGGTGGCTGAGGTTCAGTCAGGTCAAATTGCCGGAAAGCAAGCCCGTAGCGGGTATGGGCACCGGCATACGATGATTCCACGCTTCGAAATTTCGAACATCTATCTGGATAGGAAGCGGTACTGGGATGGGTTGCAGGCCAGAGACTACCTTGGTGTTACAAGAAAGCAAATTGATCTGCTTCGCGCGTCAGAATTGATCCACGAGGTTGCTGCTGAATACCGTCCTCCACTTGTTGATGGCTGCATTGACGGTGAAAGCCTAAAAGAGCTCACAACAAACATTCGAAACTGCACTAAAGTTCAAGCGGGAGAAACTATTCCGTTCAATCAGCTCAACCTGAGGCGCACAACTGATCGAGCTGCTTTGATGCATGTTCTTCAGAAAATCTCCACAGGCGTTATCAAACCTGTTGTTGCGGAAGAAAACATGCGACTTGGTGAGTTTCATTTTTCAGTTTCCGACATCGACCGCGAACTTGGGACGCAGCGGTTGTCAAAAGACTGGACCGCAAATGATGTCGCAAAGTTGACGGGTTGGAAGGCTCAGGCGGTGACACATTGGTGCAAGCTGGGCCTGCTCGGATCACGCAAAGTTCCGCATGGCCCAAGCGAGTCTTTCTTGGTCAGACCGCAGCAGCTTGCGATCTTTCAAAGCGAGTACTTGCCGGTAGGTACACTGGCTAGGTCAAGAGGAACTACGTCCCGAAAACTCCTGTCTGATTTTGAGAGCAAAGGGATTGAGACCCATGGTGCGCAAATGGAAGGTAAGACGACGCGAGGACACTTGGTAAAACTGAGTGATCTGGCTTCGCTGCTGTCTGAGGCCGCCTAGTGCTCACCTGCACCATCCGAAAAGAACACCACTGAAATGCGCTGTCCAATTGCCGGTTCGTGGTCGCGTGAAACCTGCTCAGCTTCCTCGATGACCCGGACCATCTTTTCATGGATCTCAGCGGACGCCTGATGATCGCTTTCGAGCTTTTCCAGGATAACCTGAAGCGCGATGTACCCCTTGGGAAGATCCTCATAGGCGAAGCTGTCACGCACTTCGTGTTTCGCTTGTTCCCAGAAGGGATCAAGCTCACGGCTCCACGCCTCGCACACCATTTCAACGGCCGGCAGTGACAGATGGCCAAACCTCTCTTGATCACTGAGTTCGACGCCACCTTTGCGTCCCATGAACTCGGCGCAAGCTTTCATGAGGCTCTCAACGCGCGCCGGGCGCAAGTCCCACTCGGTCAGCTTGCCGATCTGCTCTGAAATCGTCTCTAGCGCTTCAGAGAGATCTTCCAGTGCCATGTGGGCGTGTTCCATGCCAAGGCTTCTGGTCCGTTCGTATGCAGTCTCCAGAGATTGCACGCAGGCTAGCTGGTCGCGTTCCAATATCAGGCCTGGCGCAGTATCCTTTAGAAGCAGCAGGCGAGGCGGAAAGAAGCTATTGCTCTTGCTAAGTCCTTTGAGATGTAGGGCCGTGAATTTCTCACGGGCCGATAGGAGCGCCAACTCGGCGCCCCAGGTTCCCTGGATTTTGGCTTTGTCGATGAGTTTGTAGCGGTCTTCGGGGATTGTTTGCTTGGTGCGTTCCAGGACGTCGTGAAAGTTGTTGTCGCGAAGCCGCCGCGGGGAGCGCAGATATTCAACAACACTATCGAGGATCAGTTCTGCGTCTTCGGTGCTTTCTTCTAGGACGGCGTCGATTAACGCCTCCCCAGCCAAAGTTTTATAGTTCTCTATGCGCTGGGCGATTTTTTCGTCAGATGCAAACTGACCTACTGGCACATCAACAAGATGGTAATTGACGACCCCAAACTCACTATCGATCCGGTCGATCCTACCCAGACCTTGGATGAGCTCTTTCAGATTCGAGGTCAGGCCAAGCAACACCAGCGTGTCTGACGACTGAAGGTTGATACCTTCAGCCATCTTGTAAGTCAGAAAAACCGATGCAGATCCTTTTGGTTCGTTCTTTCCTCCAGGCCGGAAGTAAGACTCAACGGACTTTCCCTGTTTGATGCGCTTGAAGCTGTCGGAGCCATCTCCAAAGATCGCCTTCACGGCGCGATCTTCGCCCTTGGTTTGGTTTCCCACGACATAGTTGGTGTGGTGGCCTCTGCGCGACAGCGCTTCTGCAAAAATCTCGAGTGTGTCCGTCCGTTCTGCGAGAAAGACGACCCTGCTTTTTTCATTTTGTATTCTCAGGCACGCCTCATACCGCTTCTCATCAAGCTCCTTGAGAACACTGAGACCCAGTTTTTGGTTAAGAGTGTCGCATTCCTTTGTGGGTTCAGGCGCTTCTATTCCCAGTGCGGCGAACATGTCGGACTGGTCGCGGTGGGATATCTTTTTCTTCGATTTTCCACCACGCTCAAAGTCGCGAAGCGATTTTCCAATAGCTCCATGTGACATCTCCCAATGGGCCTGGGCGGCGCTCACGCGCAGAATGTTCAAAAGGTTGCGGATGTAGAGTTGGTCCTGCGTGCTTTGTTGCGTGCTGACGTGTCCGAAGCGGCTTTTCTCTACAGCGGTCACCCGACCGCCTGGCGCAAGTTCTTTGCAGAGGGCCACAATCTCATCCAGGCGCGTTTGCTGAGGCTTTGTCACCTTCAATTTCTTCGGGCGCCCGTGGTTTTCTAGTCTTGGGTAGCTGTGTTTCTTGGGATCTTCGTCCTCGCCAATGCATCGCCTTTGTCTGCGTGTCAAAAACGGCGAAACCAACTTAGCGAGTTCGGTGCGAGCCTCTCGCGTGAGCGTCGTGTCAGGCTCTGATAGGACGGCCAGTTGCGCATCCTGGTTGAAGATATCCTTAGGAACTTGGGTTTCGCGCTCGAACAATTCACCCATGGCCTGAATGAAGTGCGGCGTCATGAAAATGGACGCCCGCTTCTCCTGCATATGGGTCAACCAGTCGACATCGCGGTTCCCGAGCAGCGTCGCCGATAGACAGACGTTCCAGCTTGGCGGGGCAAGCTCAATAGCTGAGGCCATTTGAGATGCTTGTTCAAAGCCCGGAGTAACTGTGTGGCTCTCATCGATTATCAGAATGCCAAACTGATCGAGCCTGAGCCCAGATTTTTCTTCATCGCCAGCGCCACGGAGGTGTTGTTTGGCAAGTTTGCTATTTGCGACAGGTTGGAGCGAGTTTGTCGAGTACTTGCGCCAACTGGGAATAACTTTGGGCGGGGCAATTACAGCTGCATTTTTTCGCGCAACGCCATGGACGGGAGAGCGGGGAACGACTTCTGAGAATGTTTCTGACAACGCTTCGGCCAGGTGACAGCCGATCTCTGTCTTTCCTGAACCGGTTGGCGCTTCTACAAAGGCGATCCCATGGTCATAGACGATGGAACACGCCTCATAGGTCAGGTCCTGTTGATACCCAAACAGCGTATGGCTCGTGATATCTTTTCGGTCTCCGGTGAGCCAAGGTTCGAACCCTTTTTGCTCGGAGATCGTACGCGCCATCGCATCTTCAGCGGTCACCGGTTTGATGAGCTTTTCGAGTATCTCCAGCGCTTCGGTATTCCAATCGACAGATACATCCCAAGCCTGCTCAGCGGCTTCTGTGCGTTCGACCTGAAGTTCATGAGTGCCCGCATCCAGGTCATCGGCATACTCGATGTTTCTGTAGAGCCCTGAGTAGGAAAAGTTTGCGGATCCGGCGACGGCACCTTTTGGCGAGCTGACGATTTTTGAGTGTAGCCGCCGGTCCCCGGTTATCCCTAACTTGCGTTTGGCAAGCTCCGGATCGAAGACACGCAAGTCAATTTTGCCGGTTTTGATGGCGTGTTTTGCCAGCACCGCGATAAGATCGTGATCCTCTTCCACTTGAAGCCCGGAGCGCTCCAGCCAGTAGAGTTTCATTTCTTCGGTGACTGGTTTGGGGTTGGTCAGCCTTTTGGTATTAGCCGTGTCGATCCCGAACGATATCCGGATCCGGATATCGCTGTCGTTTTCCAGATCCCTCAGTTCAGGCAACTCCTTCATCAAAATCGACAGTGAAGACAAGAAGTCCTGATACCCGGTTACAATCAGACAATCCCCAGAGGTGATATGGGGCCGATAAAGATTGATGACCGGCCGGTCGATATTGGTGCCGACCTTCGCAACCGGTTCGGCACCAAGCTCGTCTTCGGGCTTTTGATTTGCTTCGGTGAGCTGCTTTGGCTTGGAACGCAGCCAATCAGGGAGTGAAAACAATGAACAAGACTTGGATTTAGGACGCTTAGTCTAATATTGATACTGCGGGCATCGTCCTTCAAGACATCACCGAAAGAAACATTCGTTTTCCTGAAACTGTCGAAAACGCGCACCGGTTTTGTGGCAGAAAGCCGGGATATCGAGATTTAACATAAGTCGCGATTATGCAGCGTTTTCGCTCTCGTCAGCCAACCACCTGCTGCACCCGAACAACGGTCAGTCGTGAAATCTAGATCAGTTGTAGCGTTGAGCCGAGAACACAAAGTGCTTGTCCGTGCCGTAAGGTCAGCGATGCGCAGGAATCCGGACTTTGCAAAATTCAGCGGACGGCCCAATTCGGACGTGGCCCGATGGGCGTCGTTGCTGCGGTGCGGCCCGCCAAGCCAGCCATTCGCCGCGAGCGCAACGCTAGAAACTAATTCGACGCGAGCACATGACCTTGCCGAAACCACCTGCCAAGAGGCCAGAGATTGTTCCATTGTCGATTTCCAGATCGACTTTTATCAGGCTCGGACTCGCCGGGTTCATAAACACCCCTTGTTCGATTTGAAATGATCGTTGAGATGATACGACAAAGTCGTGCAATACACATGCTAAGGGCCCCGCAGCCATCCCCGTCGCGGCTTCTTCCTCAATCGCGTATCGGGGCGCAAACATGCGGGTTGTAGCGTCTCGGTCGGTCGCCGATGGGTCTCTTGTGAAGACGTAGTAGCCGATCAAATCCAGTCGTTCGCTGATTTGCGTGATTTTGGCAAAATCTGGTTTCACATTGGCAAGACCATCGGCATCAGCGAGGCCGATGACAATGAAACTGTTACCGGTATTGACTAAAACCGGTGGTATTTCCTGATCAAGATGATGTCTGTTGATCCCAAGGGAGTTCAGTACATCGTCGATGCTTACACCTTTTTCCACCCAGTCCTCTGGTATCGCGTATTTTGGGGCCAGCTGTTCCATATAGGCGGCACCCTCTTTCATTAGTATGCGCCTTGGCCCATCAACTGTCTCCTTCGAGGTGTTGGGATTGGGAATCCGGCCCAGCGCGTCAAGGTGAGAGAAGGCGGCAATTGTTGCATGACCGCAATGAGCGATGCGCCTGTTCGGTGTGAAGAAATCCAGTTTGAAGCCCTCTGTCTTGGACTGCGACACAAAGGCCGTTTCGGACAATCCAACCCTTGCCGCGACGGTTTGCATATCCTGTTCGCCCAATTCATCAGCATCCAGGACGACGCCTGCGGGATTTCCACCGGCGCCACCGTCGACAAAGCCGTGTACGATTTCAACCGTTACCTGTCTGACAGTATTTGCTTGCGTATTCATTGGTTTTCTCCATGCGTCGGCCGCACCTTTGAGCATGGTGCGGCCAGTTTTACGTCAGTTGCTGGCGGCGGTGATGCGGTTCAGAAAGGCGGTCATTTGCGCCGCAATCTCGGGCCCATATTCTTCCAGCGCGAAGTGACCCGTATCGAGCAGATGAAACTCGAGATCATTCAGATCGCGTTCATAGGGATAGGCGCCTTCGACCGGAAAGATGTGATCATTCTTACCCCACATCAGTAGCGCCGGGGGTTGATGCTTCCGAAACAGCGCTTGCCATTTTGGGTACTCGGCAACATTGGTGCCGTAGTCTAGGAAGAGTTCAAGTTGCACCTCTTGATTACCTTCGCGGTCGAGCAGGTATTGGACATGCCAATAATTGTCGGGACTGATCAGTTCCGGTTTTTTAACGCCGTGGGTGAACTGCCATTTGGTTGCATCCAGAGTGAGGAATCCACGAAGCTGGTCGCCGTTCTCTTGCGATGGCTCGGCCCAATAGGCTTTGATTGGATCCCAGAACTCGCGCAGCCCTTCCTCGTAAGCATTCCCGTTTTGAATGATGAAGCCGGTTACCCGCTCGGGCTGTTCCGCAAACATTCGGAAACCAACCGGGGCACCATAGTCCATCAAATAGACCGAGTACTGTTCGACTCCCTTCCGGTCGAGCAGCGATGTCATCATTTCGGAGATATTCGCGAAGGAATACTCGAAGCCTTCGGCCTTTGGCATCTCCGACGCTCCAAATCCGGGAAAATCGGGTGCGATCACGTGGTAGTGCTTGGCCAGTTCAGGGATAAGGTTGCGGAACATATGTGATGAGGTCGGAAAGCCGTGAAGCAGCAGGACAGTAGGTCTGTTTGGATCTCCTGCTTCACGATAGGCGATAGCGATGTCGCCGATTTCTTCCGTGCGGAAGCTGACAGCCTGCGTAGCTTCAATTCCAGTCTCTGCGGCGATTGCTGGCGCCGGTGTAAATGGCGCAGCAATGGAAAGTGCGAGAATGCTGGCGCTCAGGACGGATTTCAGATTGCGCGACATGGATGTTTCCTTTCTTCAGGTTACGGCGTGCGTTCTTGAACGCGCGGGGCTTGATATCGGTCAGTTTTGCTGACCCAGTGCCTCTTCGAGCCTTGCGTTTCGAGCTTTCAGTGCTTCCAGCTCAGTGCGAAGCGGGACGAGGTAATCTTCAAATTCTTCAAGGGTCAGGCGTTGGGGGATGTGCTGCGGGCAGTTCCAGTCCATCGCCTCAAGCTTGATCACAATCGCCCGCTCAGGATGAGCGCGATAGCCCGGCTCACTCAGGCGTTGCATCAGCGCCGGATCGGCATTGGCATCAATGAGTTTCGCCCGACCCCAGATCTTGAGGCGTCGCTGATTGGGATAATCCATCAGGATCAGCGAGATTCGGTCATTGCCCAGCAGATTCCCAGTGCTGAGATATTGCCGGTTGCCGAGGAAATCGGCGTAGGCAAGTGTCCGTTCATCCAACACTTTCAGAAAACCCGCTGGCCCACCGCGAAATTGTACATAGGGCCAGCCGGTTTCCGAGACTGTTGCCTGATAGAAGCCGTCTCTTTGCCCGATGAACCTGGCCTCGACCGGGCTGATTGAGTCCTCCTGACGCGTGCCGTCCAGAAACTTCGCGTAGCCGTTAGCTGACCCGTTTTTGGCCTGCGTTTCGCGAACGGAGGGCGTGAAGCTGATCTCTGCAAAGGGTCGTGCCATTGAATTCTCCATCTCGGCCTGGGCGATGCCCTGGGACTGAGGTGAAGTTAATTGGAGCTTTCAAGTTGCGGAATTTGGATACTTGGCAATATATTATTCAAAAATATGGAATAATATCTTGGACAGATTTCACGCGTTAAAAGTCTTTGTGAAGGTCGCCGAACTAAAAGGTTTCGCTGCTGCGGCCCGCGACCTCAACATGTCACCACCGACAGTGACCCGAATGGTTTCTATGCTTGAGGACAGCCTCGGGCTACGTCTTTTTGTACGCACAACGCGCTCAGTGATGCTGACTGATAGCGGGCAAAGGTTTTTTGAGGATGCCAGACGTATTCTGGCTGACCTTGAAGAGGCCGAGCGCGCCGCTGTCGGTTACTATGCCGAACCGACCGGGGAAATTAGTGTTACTGCATCTGTCCTGTTTGGCCGTATGTTCGTCACTCCAATTTTGGGCGAATTTCTGGATCTGTATCCAAAGCTCTCAGCGCGCACGCTCTATGTGGACCGAGTGGTCAATCTGATTGATGAGGGTCTCGACGTCGGGATCAGAATTGGCAACCTCGCTGATTCCAGTTTGATGGCTGTCAGGTGTGGTACGGTGAGGCAGGTCGCGTTTGCTTCCCGTAAATATCTTGACCAATATGGCGAACCAGATACGCCCGATGATTTATCCTGCCATGCAATCATTAATTCAACTGCCTTGAATGCATCGGCCCAATGGCATTTTCAACGGGGCAGAAAGACTGTCACCAAACGCATGAGCCCACGCATCAGCATGAACACAAATGACGCTGTGATCGAGTTGGCCTTGCAAGGTCATGGTGTCGGGCGGCTTCTGTCCTATCAAGTCGCACCCTACATTGCAGATGGGCGGCTCAAGACTGTTCTAAAGTCGTATGAACCACCCGAAGTCCCCATCCATCTTGTGCATCAAGAGGGACGAACCGTGTCTGCGAAGGTGCGCACCTTTGTTGACTTTGCTGTCGGACGTCTAAAATCAGATCCCCTTCTTGTCGGGAATCAAACACAGGTCCAAAAGCAAGATTAACAAATGGGCGGGCGTCGCGCTATTCAGCCACTGCCGCGACCGAGGCGCTCCATGCATTTGGCACAAAGGCATCATCCAACGCGGTTTCCGCCACATGGTTCGTATAGTTCGACAGGGTTTTCAACGCTGTGCCGAGGATGACTTCCAGCATAGATCGGCGTGTGTAACCAGCCGTCAGAAACGCTTCGACCTGTGCGTCGCTGGGCCAGCCTCGGCTTTCGTTGATCACGATGGCGAATTTGCGCAGTGCTTCCAATTTGGGGTCGGCGATAGGGCTGCCATCGCGTAACGCTGCGATCACGTCTTCGGGGACACCGGCCATCTGTGAAAGAGTGGTATGGGCGGCCATGCAGTACTTGCACCCGTTCAACCGGTTGTTAGTCATAAGGATGATCTGGCGCTCAGTCTCTGACAGGCTGGTCTTTCCAAAGATGTTGGAAAGTGTCGTATAGCCTTCCAAAATTGCGGGCGCTTCGGCCATGGCCGCATAAAGGTTGGGCACAAAACCATATCCTTTCAGCGATGCTTCCAGAATTGGTTTCGCGGCATCAGGGGCTGAGGCGATTGTATAGGTCTCAAAATCAGTCATGTCTGGTTTCCTTTGGGAAGAGTTTTCGACGCACGCAAATTGTCATTGCGGACAGGGCGTCTTGGAGAAATGCCGGCCTTTTGGGGAGGGGAGAGGCAGCGGTGGCTCCGACCGGCAAAAGCCACCAAATTCCTCGATCAAAGGCTGCCGACAGGCGTGTGGTGGATGTCTGCCCACTTGGCATGGGCGCCTTGGATCACGGTCTCTTTGTCCTCAAGGTACTTCTTGAAGATTTCCTCATTCACAAAGAGATAGAGCTTGTCGTCCACGATATCGGCATACCGAACATCGCCATCAAGCTTCTTGCCTACATAGACACCAAAGGCGCAGAACCCGCCGAATTGAGGCAGATGTGCCGTCGGATCCGCCTCGAATGTGGCTTTCGCTGCCTGCGACGCAAAATAGTAGTCCACTCCATCATGGGCCGATGTAAAAGTGGCGTTGCCCATTTCGGGTATTTCGGCTTCAAACATCGATACAGGATCGACGCCATGCATGCCGAGGGGCTGCCCAGTCAAGGTAAGACTGTTCGAAACGTTGTATTCATCGTCAGCCAATGCCGCCGCCGCCAGGGCGAGAGTCAACGCTGTTGTAAGCGCGGGAAATGTAAAGATGCGTGTCATGATATGTCCTTTCAGGATGCTAGGATCAAATTTGAAGATCGATTTGGGTCAGGCCGATTGGCCAATGCGCTCAACCGCGTCGTCGGTCCACCAGACGCCGTTGGCGACCATGCGGAAGTTGATGATGGCGGCGAGATACCCGTCACCTTCAGGCACCTTGGCCCCAGCTGTGGCATCGCGAACGACAGCGACTTCGTAGCCCAGCTCCAGCAGCTCGTAGAGATGCGCCTGCGTACACAGGTTCGCCGACATCCCCGCGAGGATCACCTTGTCGATCTTGCGTTTACGCAATTGCAGGTTCAGGTCATTCTGAGCAGGGCTGTAAACCTTGTGTGGCGAGCAAATGATGGTTTCGCCATCCTCGATGTACTTCTTGTATTGCGGCATCCAGTCGGCACCTGAGCCCTCGAAGTTGTCCAAATTGAGCGGTCCCAGGCGGTCAAACATGCCGATGCTGTGCATCGTCGCTTCCAGAGTGCCCTCGAACTCCCATTTGTGGTCATGTGGGTAGTAATAGTGGGGCGAGATGAAGACCGGCATCCCCGCAGCCTTGGCGGCAATGAAAAGCCGTTCGATATTGTCGACCGTGCCCTGTTCGGTCACGCTTTCGCCAACGACGCCCCACGTCACACCGTCCTCTGACAAAAAATCAATCTGGGGGTCGGTCACCACAAGCGCGGTACGCCCCGGCTCGATGGTCATGTCGATTTGGGGAAGGCCTGGATTTTCCGGGTCAGCATAGTAGGCGCGTGCTTCGTCGGTCGCGGCAAGGGCCTGCCCGCCAGCCACTATTGTTGTACCTGCCGCGGCCGCACCGGCGGCTTGTTGCAAGAGTCGCCGGCGCGCCATATCAACGCGTTCGGGCGTGACGTCGCAAGCGCAGCTTGCTCCATGTTTGTGGTCATGATTGCTCATTGCAAATTTCCTTTGTCTGAGAGGGGCAAATGGGTTTGCTTTACTCGGCAGCGCCCCAGGTGGATCTGACAAAGAAGAAGTTATGCACCACATCGATTGAGGTATCGGCCCGCCCTGCCAAGGTTTTGGCCGAACCTGCCATGTGGTCTTGAGGTGTGTGCCTAGTCGGAGGTCGCTTGCTGCCTGAATCGTGCCGGAGCCTGGCCAACCCAGCGCTTGAAGGCGCGGGTGAACGTGCTCTGTTCCGAAAACCCGGTCATAAAGGCGATCTCGGCTATGGAAGCCTTACCGTCACGGAGCAGGTCACGAGCAAGTGCAACTTGTGCCTGACCAAGAACGTCGCGATAGGTCAGCCCTTCCTCGGCCAACCTGCGGTAAAGCGTGCGCTCGCTCATTCCCATCTCTTGTGCGACATGCGCTGCTTGCGGCGCGCCGTTACTCAGGGCCGGTGTAAGCCGGTGGACAATTGCTTGGCTCAGTGAGGTGTCGTCATCGCGAGAGTTGAACTCCTCATCCAGGTGCTTCGTCATGAAATCTGACAAGCCCGGATCGCCAAGACGATTTTCGCTTTCCAGCATAGCAGGGCGCATAGCAATGGCGTTGTGGGCGCTCCCAAATCGAACCGGGCACCCGAAATATTCGGCGTAACGCTCTGGTTCTTGTCTGCATGGATGCTGAAACGTGACATATGCGAGCGACAACCCATCACCCACAAACCGATGCATGTTCCTCGCAAAGGCCGCAAGCGCGCATTCGTTGCGCAGCTCCAAGGCAGCGCGATGTGATGTTTGTCCCTCAAAAATCCAAAGGACCGGATCGCCGGTTTCATCAAGTCTGTAAACTGCGGTGTCCGTTACGAGACGAAAATAACGCTCGATCCGTTGCAAAGATTGCCGCAAGGTCGGAGCTGTCTTTACGGCTAGGCCAAGGACGCCGAGATCATCGGTCGCAATCGCGTTCGCATAGGCCTCAACCAACGCGGCCTCGTCCGCTTGTTGCGCACGAATCCAATCGATCAGATCGAAATACGCATCATCCGCCAATTGGCCGTCTTGAGCTTCTGGTAGACGCAGCACGACAGCGCCATTCGAAATCAGGGCGCCATCGTCGTTTAGCGTCATCCCGGCGGCGTTGGCCATCGCGCGGGCGAATGCGTAAGTTACACTTGCCATACAGTGAGATTAGCACTGGAAAGCTCTTTCACGCCAGATCGTCCAACCCTGTGATAGGAATAATAAATAGAGACAGCCTCGATCTTCGGGCGCTTGAGGATAAATGCGCCAAACTGATAACACTCGTCATCAGGTTTTCTGAACGGTATCGTCCGAAAGCGTGCGGAAGCATGCAGCCATAGAGGTCATGGTAGATGGGCGAAATTTTCATATCTGTGCTGCTGCCGCTCGCAGTTGTTGTCATCATGTTCTGCCTTGGCCTCGGACTCACAGCGGCTGACTTTCAACGCATCGGACGACGTCCACGGGCCTTTTGCGTCGGCGCTCTCAACCAGATCATTTTGCTGCCTTGCATCGCTTTGATGGTGACTTTTATCTTTGGGATTTCCGCTGAGGCAGCCGTTGGCATCATGATTTTAGCGGCCTGTCCGGGCGGGGCGATCAGTAACATCGTGACCAAGCTTTCGAATTGGGATGTCGCTTTGTCCGTTACTCTTACAGCAGTCTTCAGTCTGACTTGTGTCGTTACCGTACCGCTCATCCTGGGGTTTTCGATGCAGATGTTCATTGGGGCAACGGCGCCCGCTATCGACATTTCTTCGACGGCTTTAGCAATGTTTTTTTTAACAGCTTCACCGATCCTAGCCGGGGTGATCGCGCGATCCTTGGCGCCGCGAATTGTAGCTGCGGTCGAACCAATCTTTAGCAAGGTCTCTATGCTACTTTTTGCGATGGTCATCGGAGGCGCTATCATTTCAAACTGGGTGGTGGTCGCGGAAAACTACCTTAGGCTTGGACCCGCACTTTTTGTTGTAGGTGCGTCACTCACGTTTATTGGCATCATGAGTTCAGGGATGCTCGGATGCACAGACATCGAGGCGAAGACGATTTCAATTGAGACCGGCGTTCAAAACGGAGCTTTGGGAATCGCAATTGCCACTTTGCTGTTGCCTAACACCAATGGGTTAAGCGAATATGCCATACCATCCGCAATTTATAGCGTGGTCTGGATCGTAACAATGTTGCCTGTCTTCGCCCTCCTTGCGCGAAGAAGCCCAATTTCATGATCCTGACGCCTATTCTCTAGCTTTGGTTATGCGCTGAGCCAAGCCCCTTTGTTTCCATGCCAGAGCGCCGTCTGGTCAAAGAGCGATCAAGGAGCTCCAAAGCCCGTTGTGGAACGGCCGCTTTGGCGATTTTCCCTGTTGAAGGGAAGAGCTGTTGCTGCCAGTGCGGTGGATCCTGCGTCAGCGAAGGTGTAGACGCTAAGGTCAGTTTTGTCCGCAAGTCGGAATTGCAAAGTCTTGGATTAAGTGTCCGGATTGGGCTGGACCTGCCAAACATGCAAGCCGCGGAGAATGGCCGCATCGAGCCCACTTTGGCCGATGCCGCGCTGCCCGAATTACAGAAATGCGCAGAGCGCGGACTTTGCAAAATTCGAAGAACGATCATTGCGAGTCTTTGCCGAGACCTTTTGGAGCAACCGCTATTGGGAACTAGCTGGATATGCTTTTGATCT
>NZ_JBXWNI010000027.1:0-14629 GCF_059610285.1 Ruegeria sp. YTSA072
ATCGACGAAGAAGTCATCAATGTCACCAAAGTTCAAATCCAAACATGAGCAACCGAACGATGGATAATGTGACAACATACTCGCCTCTCTTAATCCGACCAAAACTGCTTCTTGCGCTTGCTCAAAGAGTGTCTCTTGGCATCCACTTTCGACGGCAGACAATTTGACTCTCGCTATTGAACCGTCAAGTCTGACTCATCGGACGGATACAAATACCACGCAACCAGTGCGCTACAATGATTGAAAGTTATTCTGACCATTCAGCCTCACGCTATTACCCAAGGCTATGGTTTTGAAATTAGACGCAGCGAGAGAGCGTTTATTTCTCGAAATGAAGGCACGTCCATGTCTGATCTTGATGCAGTTACCTTCACTGGCTGGGCAATCCAGAATCTTGTTGGTGGTTCTCTAAGTGACAACGTCTTTTAAGACTTAGTTATGATACGAGCAATCCCGAAATTTTGTTGGCTCCGACCTGCAGCAATTTAACAAACTGTATTAAACTCTCCAAATCGTGGCGCTGGGTTGGAGCGTGAACTGACAGAGTGGCCACGAGCCTCTTGTTTCTTTCTAGTACAGGAACGGCTACGGCAGTCATTCCCGGCATAAACTCCTCATCGTCTGTCGAATATCCTTTTAACGCAACATTGATGATTTCGGCGCGCAGAGCTTCTGGATCAGTTATTGTTTTCTTAGTGTTCGCGTTCAGGTTACGAGCGGAAAGAAACCCGTCCAACGTGTTCTCACGAAGCGTGGACAAGTACATCTTGCCGCTGGCCGTGCAATGAAACGGAACCTGGGTGCCAATCGGCAATTGAATCCTCAGGGGCCATTCCGTTTCTACCCGGTCCAGATATATCATTCCCTCCCGATCCGGGATGGCAAGGTTGCAGGTCTCGCCAATTTCATCAGCGATGCCCCGCAGGATCGCAAGGCGGGCCGTTCGAAGGTGCTCTGACGAGACCGTGTTCACCGAAAGCTGCCGCAATCGTGGTCCGGGACCATAGGATCGTCCATCCAGATCACGTTGAAGGAAACCTTCGGCCTCAGCCGTTAGAAGCAGGCGATGGACTGTCGGTTTCGCCAAACCCAATGATTCAATCAGGTCTGACGGTTTGACTGCGACCCCACGCTTTGCAACCTCTTCAAGGATCAATAGCAAACGCAGGTTCGTCGGGATTTGGGATTCTTTCTCTCGCGTGTCTGCGTTTGCCATCCCGCTAAACTCTAGTTGTTTGGCAACAAGATCAAGGCCAGATCAGGCACCAGAGAGACCAAAATCCACACAGACAGCAACGCCACAAGGTAAGGCACTGTATAGCGCAGCAGCCGGAAGTACGGCACACCTGTCACACCTGACGCAACATAGAGGTTCAGACCATATGGTGGCGTGATGAACCCAATCGAGGCACCCACAAGGAAAATCACCGAAAAATGGATCGGGTCGACCCCTACGGACGCAGCAATCGGTGCGAGGATCGGCGCTAGGATAATCGTAACCGGCAAGCTTTCCAGAACCATGCCTGAGAAAAAGACGATGACCATCGATGTGAACAGAACCGCGTAATACCCACCCATTGAGGTAACGAAATCTCCGATCGTTTGTTGTGCTCCAAGCAGCGACAGAATTTGCTGCATGACCACCGAGATCGCAATCAACGGTGCAAGGATACCCGTGATCTGAGCCGAGCGGATAACGATCGAGGGGATCTCAGGGATTGTGAATCCTTCGACAACCAGCATTTCGGCAAAGCTTTTGTCTGTGGGCGAGATATTATCCCGCGCGCCCATGATCCGGTTGATCGGATAGCTGACCAAGCCCGCGATGACACAGAAGCCAACGGTAACACCCGCCGCCTCAGTCGGTGAGAATTTGCCTGTATAGATGCCCCAAAGCACGAGGCCGATGGCGAAAAAGCCGAGCCATGCACCAAATGCCGTTTTGAGAATCCGGTTCAGTTGCAGCGGAATCAGGTGCCCCCACCCATTGATCCGACAGATGATCCAGCACGCGAATTGCATACCAAAAACCATAAGCGCACCAGGTATGATACCGGCGACGAACAGCTCAGAAATGGGCAGGTTCATCAAGAACCCGTAGACGATGAAGATGATGGATGGAGGAATGATGATCCCAACCGTACCGCCCGCCGCCGCTGTGGCCGCGCTAAAGCGTTCGTCATAGCCGCCTTTGACCATCTCAGGGTGCAGCATTGAACCGATGGTTGCGGTCGTTGCGGAGTTCGACCCGGAAATCGCCGCAAACAATCCACATGCCCCAAGCGATGCCATAGCCAGCCCGCCGCGTATCCAGCCTAAACAGGAATAGGCAAAATCACTCAGCCGCCGCGCGATCCCCGACTTGTTGATTAGGTCCCCGGTCAGGATGAACAGCGGCATCGCCAACAGGGCGAAGCCTTTGTTGAACACGTTCAGTAGCTCTGCACCCATATTGTCGAGTGTCAGCCCCAGAACGAATGAGCATCCGATCACCCAGTATCCGATGACCAGCAGCACCGGCACGCCCAACATGAACAGAAACGTCACGCCCAGCGAAATAAGTGTAACTAAAGTTCCGTCTGTCATCAGTCTGCCCCTATCACGGCCTGCTTGATCAGCGGCTCTCCGGTTTTCCAATTGTGCAGATCGTCAGCAAGGTTCTGAAACACGCGACCGACCATCAGAAAGAAGGACACGGGCGCGGCCAACAGAAACCACCACTGCATGATGTTGTCCGTCCCAAGTACGATCTGAAAATTCGAGGCTGACAGCGCAACGAGGCGAGTTGTGGTCACGATGACGATTACTGCAAAGATGAACCACAAAATGGCATCCAAAAACAAACACGCCAGTTGACCGCCGCGTGGCATCGCGGTCCGAAACTCGCTGAAGCTAAGATGCGTGCGCAGGCGGACATTATAGGACGCACCAAACCAGGCCATTATCATGAACAGAAGCGGAGGAATGGTGGTAGACCAGGGTTCCTGATCGTTAAAGACAAAGCGGTCAATCACACCCCAGAAGATGATCAGCGCAATCGCAAGGTAGGAATAGACCATGATCGACCGTTCGAAGTGGCGTTCAACAAAGGGCACTTTGCGATAGATCAGCATTACAAGAAAACCGCCGAGCGCGGCGGCAACAGTGCCGACAACCCAGGCGGCGTCGGATTCCAATGCGGATTGGATTTCGAATGAATCGCGAGTGAGCAAGGCGCTGAAAATTGCCCCGATATCTGCCCATAGTGACATGAACCCCGTCCTCCCAGTCGGTGTTTAGAGAAACCGGCCCGCGAGGGGCCGGTTCGAAATGTTAGATCAGGCCGCGCCTTTCCACCAACGGCGGGGCTCAACGTTTTCGGGCAGTGTGTCTGCTGGGATCTGCCGCGCGATGTCGTAGATTTCCTGATAGGTGTCGATGCCACCGGCCCATTTGTTCAGCCGCTCGCGCCACTGCGCCCAGGGTTCAGGATTAAAGTTCGGCGCACACATTTCCTCGGCCAGTTTGATCTGATCGTCCGGCAGGAATGCTGCACGTACACCGTTTTCCGCAAAGATGGTGTTAGGCAGCTGTGGTTCCGAGAAACCAACCGTGTTCAGCAGTGCAGCTTCGTTTGCACCCTGAATAAGGGCCTGCGTGAAATAGGACGATTCCATAACCGCGTCCTGAAGTTCACCGCCAAGACCGTCAAACACTTTGGCCGACATTGACGTATGTTCAGTACCGCAGAAGAATTTGAGATTGACGGATTGCGAGACGACCGGAGCCATGTTTGCGTAGGCAACGGCTGATGCCCAAGTTTCCGCTCCGTCGATCAGGCCCGTCTTCAGTGCGTCCAATGTTTCTTCCCATGCCACCGGCACGGGATTCAGGTTCAGCAGCTGCATGGCGATCCGGCCAAGCTGCGTCCCCGTTACACGGTTCTTCGTCCCAAACAGCTCTTCCAGCTTGGTGACTGTCGGCTTGTCAGAGAAGGTCGAGCCCATCTGCAGGCCGCGTAGTTCGCAGTGTGTGAACAGGAATTTCAACCCGTGACGTTTTTCAAGCGGGTCTCGCAGAATGCGCTGGCTGTCGGGGCTGTAGAAGAAATGATACTGCGCCGCCCTGCTGGGGAACATATAGGCATAGTCCAGCACGTTCAGATATGGCGCACCGCCCGCAGAGTTCTGGGTCGACGCCGCATAGATGTCGACGATTCCCTGCTGAGTCTTCTCAACACAGCTCAGTTGTCCGCAGATCTGGTTGTCGCCAATGAACTCGATCCGAATCTCACCGTCAGTGCGTTCTTCCAGATCTCGGGCAAATTCGATGGCCCCTGCCCGTTCGATCAGCAGGTTGCGTGTATTGAAGCCCGAAGCACCGAATTTCAGCGTGTGTTTAGGTTCTTTCGAAAACCGTTTTTCATAAGTTGATTCTGCGGCTTGCGCCAAATTGGCCAAACTCATCGCGCCGCCAAATCCACCTGCCGCCAGCAGCGTTGAACTCATGCCATAGCGCCCGGCTACGCGGAAAAAATCCCGCCGTGAGACACCGCTTAGTTTCTTACCGATCTCCATTGCTTACCTCCCTGATCGCAATTATTGAGACGTTTTGTATCAAAAAATGCTAGTATAGTTCCGGCAATTTGCATAGTGTTTTTTTCAGTTACCTTGGGAGGAGACAATCATGGAGGTGGATTATGCAGTCGTCGGAGCAGGCTCTTCGGGCTGCGTCATTGCCAATCGGCTAAGCGCTGACCCCAGCACAACAGTGGCATTGTTGGAAGCTGGTGGACCTGACACAAACCCGTGGATTCACATACCGGTTGGATACTTCAAAACCATGCATAACCCCTCATTGGATTGGTGTTACCGCACTGAACCAGATCCAGGTTTGAATGGACGCTCGATTGATTGGCCGCGCGGAAAGGTCCTTGGCGGATCTTCCTCGTTGAACGGGCTTTTGTATGTTCGCGGTCAGAAAGAGGACTATGACCGCTGGCGTCAGATGGGTAACGTCGGCTGGGGTTGGGATGACGTCTTGCCTCTGTTCAAACGCAGCGAGGATCAAGAGCGCGGCGAAGACGCATTTCACGGTACAGGCGGCCCGCTGTCGGTGTCCAACATGCGCATTCAGCGACCGATCTGTGACGCCTGGGTAGCCGCCGCCCAAGAGGCGGGTTACCCGTTTAATCCTGACTACAACGGGGTCGATCAGGAAGGCGTTGGTTACTTTCAGCTGACCACTCGGAATGGTCGTCGTTGCAGTGCGGCCGTTGCATACCTCAAACCGATCAGGAACAGACCGAACCTGAACATCATCACCCGTGCATTGGTAACCAAGGTCGAACTGGACGGCAAAAAAGCAACCGGACTTCTTTATCGCGACCGATCGGGTGAAGTGAAGTCGATCAAAGTGCGCCGCGAAATCATCTTGTCCGGTGGTGCCATCAACTCACCTCAGATTTTGATGTTGTCAGGCATCGGAGACCCGGATCACTTGAAGGCCAACGGCATTGAACCCGTTCATTCGCTGCCCGGCGTCGGCAAAGGGCTGCAGGATCACTTGCAGGCACGCCTGGTCTTCAAATGCAACGAGCCAACGCTGAATGATGAAGTGCGCAGCCTGTTCAATCAGGCACGGATCGCGCTGAAATACGCGCTATTCCGGGCCGGACCTATGACAATGGCGGCCAGCCTGGCCACCGGATTTCTGAAAACCCGCCCCGAAGTTCAGACTCCTGACATTCAATTCCACGTTCAACCCTGGTCTGCCGACAGCCCCGGAGAGGGCGTGCACCCGTTTTCTGCCTTCACAATGTCCGTCTGTCAGCTGAGGCCGGAAAGCCGCGGAGAACTGCGTCTGGATGGCCCCGATCCGGCCAGTTACGTCCAGATCATTCCAAACTATTTGTCGACGGAAACTGATTGCAGAACGATCGTCGACGGCGTGAACATCGCGCGGGACATCGCCCGGCATAATCCACTGGCTTCTAAGATTTCAGAAGAGTTCCGACCAACCTCTGATCTGTCCCGCGATGACTACGAAGGCACTTTGGATTGGGCGCGCTCGAATTCCGTCTCGATCTATCACCCGACAGGAACCTGCGCGATGGGCACCTCGGAAAGCTCTGTTGTGGACCCAAACCTGAAGGTCAAAGGAATCGAAAATCTGCGCGTTGCCGACTGTTCAATCATGCCGGAAATCGTCAGCGGCAACACTAACGCTCCAGCAATCATGATTGGTGAAAAAGCCAGTGAGTTGCTATGCGCAAACAAGTGATGCGTGAATTTGTATCTCTGCGTGAACTGGACCTGCCCAAGAGGTTCTGTCGCAATATATTGAGCGTGACGAGCGGTTTCCAAGATCCTTTGAAGGAATTCATAAACTGACTCTCGACTTGATTTGACCGGTAGTCATTCACGCGCTATTCCGATCAGCGTCATTGGTCAAAAACAATGTGACAGTACGCTCTGTCGCAAACTTCTGGGGCTCTCTGTTTGAAATGAAACTCTTTCGATATCGGAGATCCAAGTCTCAACCTGGGAAAGACAGCGATGGTTTCAATCTAAGGTGCAGACTTTCCAAATTTTGTTATCATACACGCGGTCTTCTTCTGTCCGCGCCATGGTGCTTCATACTGGGATCTGGAAGAAATCATGTCGGAAAGTACCTTAGACCATGATCATGCATCGCTGAACCAACGGGTAAGTCGATACAGGGCCTCATTGCCGAAGCCGCCGGAAAACTCGCTATTTCAACTGTTTGCCCAAATGGCAGGATGGCCAGCACACCAGTTCAATTTAGGCTGCCTAAGGAAATTCGCGACAGAGCCCTGAAACAACCGTGAAAAAGGTACGCCCGTCATAGCAGCCAAAACACAGTCAGCGCTTTCAAACCACCATGCTTACGATTTTAATCTGTCGGAAGTGGACCTTCAATTAGTCGTGACCGCAATTTCGATCGGTCGGATTGAAGTCGCTTAAGCATGTATACAAGATTTGCTAAAACACGAATAGAAAAAAAAACGCTGAGCGATACACGTGTTGTTCTCATCTCTGGATCCCGCCAGCCCGGAAATACTACACTAGCAACGGATATCGCTTCCTACGGAATTCCTTCCTAACCTTGGACGATGCAACTGTCTTGCAGTCAGTTTCCGAAAATCCGGTCGGTTTTGTTCGAGGACTGAATCGAGCAATAGTCGACGAGATCCGGCGGGCACTTGACCTAATTCTGGCTAATATGAAAACGGTGGATGATGACGGAAGGGTAGGGAGTTATCTGCTAACCGCGGCTGCTAATCTCATGACTATTCCAAAGGTCGCGGACTCCTTTCCAGGACGAATGGAATTTACTCGCCTCGTTCTCCTGAGTCAGGCAGAAATCCTAAAACGAAATCAGGACCTTTCGTCAGGGCATTAGATGCAAAAAAACCCTGACGTCGACAAGCTGGTCATCGGAGATGACCTTGTTAAGACAGTTCTTTCTGGTGGAAATCCGGAGGCACTTGGACGGAAAAGATGGCGACGAAAGGAGGATTGTTACGACGAATATGTCGACGCAATTGTCTCACGGTACGTCAGCGTCGTGGCCAGATCGAACGGCTCGCCTTCATGCCGAATTTACTGGCGGTTCTCGCGGAGCATTCCGGTCAACTATTCGGGGTCAGGTGGTGCCGTTGGTTTGGATCATGTGATCGCCCCAAAATATGTGCGCGTGTTCGAAAGCCTCTTCTTCGTGCACAGTTTATAGCCGTGGTTCACAAATCGCCTGAAGCGCCTCTCCAAATCCCCCAATCTGCACTTTCTTGATGCAGGTTTTCTCGTAGCAATAAGCAACGTTGCGCCGGATACTGTCAAAAAAGGAAAAGACACCCTTCCGGTCGATCATGGAGGTATTTGTGTTCCGCGAGTTACGCAATACTGCCTCCTGGGGCGGACAAAGGTGCACACTTTCCCATTTCGAGCATATGGGCAGCGGCTTGATAGCTTCGTAAAGCTATAGGAGGAGAAGGAGTACAGCCGATCACTTTCTTCGTTGGCAACATGTAACGTTCGGAATATGCCGGCGGAAAGCGGAAGTTCGCTGCAGCCGCACGGAGGCCTAGATTGCAGACGAAAAGCAGACCGTAAATTCCCAGTACGATGCTTGCTCTACATTGAAGAGAATGGTCGCTTCAGCAAAGGCAATCAAAAAAATGCAGCATCAAAATACACTCACGATCTTCTTACTTGGTGCTGTAAACTGGCTTGGTGATTAAAAAGCTGGCGGCGCAAGAAAAATGGTACTCGTGGAATTTCCTTGCAGAACTAACAGTACGGTGTTGAGATTGTTTCTGTCATTGGGAGGCTGGTCGGATATTGATTTGGTCAACGCAATTAGATCCACTAGCGACTTTGAGCGACCGCCTCCAACGACGAATTGACGAGTATCGCGCTGGGAATTTCGGCACGACACATAGGGGAGGAAAGAAATTGAAAAATCTGACGACAACGCTGGCGGGATCGCTGATAGCATTTGCGGCTTCGGTAAGTGCGGCCCAAGCTGAGAAGCTGACGTTTTACTGCTCGGCACAGGAAGATTGGTGTCAACTCATGGCGCGCAGTTTCGAGGATGCCACCGGCATAGACGTCAATATGACCCGCAAGTCGTCGGGCGAGACGTTTGCACAAATTCGTGCGGAAAGTTCTAACCCTAAAGGCGATGTATGGTGGGGCGGTACCGGTGATCCCCATTTGCAAGCTGCCGAAGAAGGCCTGACGATGGAATACGTGTCGCCGATGCGTGACCAGCTTCACGACTGGGCGATCTCGCAGGCTGAAAGTGCAGGTAACAAAACCATCGGAATTTATTCAGGCGCACTCGGCTACGGCTACAACTCCGACCTCTTGGCCGCGAACAGCCTGCCTGAGCCCGCATGTTGGAAAGACTTGCTGAAGCCCGAGTATAAAGGGCACGTGCAAATGGCGAACCCGAATTCCTCGGGCACCGCTTATACGACGCTTGCCTCGATGGTTCAGATATTTGGCGAAGGCGACGGCTTTGAGTTCATGAAGGGCCTACATTCGAACATCAACCAATACACCAAGTCGGGTTCAGCCCCAATCAAGGCCGCCGGTCGGGGTGAGAACACCATCGGTATCGTCTTCATGCATGATGCGGTCAAGCAGGCCGTATCAGGTTTTCCGGTCAAGGTCGTGGCCCCATGCGAAGGCACAGGCTATGAGATCGGCTCGATGTCGATCATTGACGGCGCTCGAAATGAAGAAGAAGCCAAAAAGTTCTATGACTGGGCGCTCAGCCCCGAGGCCCAGAACCTTGCGCTTGAGGTTAACGCCTTCCAGGTTCCGTCCAACAAAAATGCGGAAACCTCTGAAAGCGCACCTGACATGAGCCAGATCAAGCTGATCGACTATGACTTCAAAAAGTATGGCTCGTCAGATGAACGCAAGCGTCTTTTGCAGAAATGGGACGAAGAGGTCTCTGTGCTGCCTCAGTAAGTGACTGAAACCACGTCAAAAACGAACCACCCGGTTCTAATCTTCTGGATTGCTGCCGGGTGGATTGGTTTCTGCCTGCTGCCATGGTTCATGGTAGAGGATGGCATTTGGTCATTCGTATGGCTGGTCGATGGATATCCGTTCGATGAAGATAATGCGCCCGCCGCTTTTCTGGTCGGACAAGGCGAAAAGCTGTGGCTTACGCCGCTTTTGGTCCCGCTTGCGTTGCCTTTGTTGGTACTCGGCAAACCGAAGTCCGATCCGCAATACGCGCGCATCCTGATTTTGGCTGGTGCCTTGGGTTTTGGCTGGCTGATTGCGCAAGGATTCTCAATTGGCATTCGCGGCCTCAATTTCGACTGGATGAAGGCGCTGTTCGGAGACCCGAAGATCCGCCAGTTCGGCATGGGATACGGCGCGATGATCTGCGCCACAGCGTTCCTGTTCCTTTTAACTCAGGGTATTGCGGCGCGCGGCGCCATCAATGGCGACGTTTTCGTCGTCAGCGCTATTGGTGGCGTAATCACCATTGTTACAGTTTTCGTCTTCTTTCCAATTGCGAAGATGTTGTTTGCCGCCTTCGTTACTGAAGATGGTGCCTATTCAGTTTCGGTTTTTGCCTCGAAGTTCTTTGATGACCGACTTTGGGGCTTGGGTTGTTTTGCCGGTGCTAAATGCGGTGCCGCGTGGAACTCTCTGTTTCTTGCAATTCTTGTGGGTTTCATCACGACCGTGCTTGGCCTTTGTTTCGCGCTTGTCGTCACACGGTCGGGATTCCGCTTTAAACGCGGGATGCGCGCGCTGACGGTCTTGCCGATTATCACGCCGCCTTTCGTGATTGGTCTGGCACTGATCCTGTTGTTTGGGCTTTCCGGGTCGGTCACCAGATTTGTTGCCGAGATCTTTGGCGTGCAGCCGACGCGCTGGCTATATGGCATGCCCGGAGTGCTGATCGCTCAGACGCTGGCATTTACGCCAATCGCCTTTCTGGTTTTAATCGGGGTGGTGGAAGGGGTGTCACCTTCGATGGAGGAGGCCGCCCAAACCCTTCGAGCCAATCGTTGGCAAACCTTCAAAACCGTGTCCCTGCCTCTGATGCGCCCGGGCCTGGCTAATGCTTTTTTGCTGGGGTTCATCGAATCCATGGCCGATTTTGGCAACCCACTTGTCTTAGGCGGAAACTTCGATGTGCTTTCGACTGAGATATTTTTTGCCATCGTTGGTGCGCAGTACGATCAGGGCCGGGCTGCTGTTCTGGCCATGGTGCTCTTGTTCTTCACACTTTCTGCCTTCTATGCGCAGCGCGCGTGGTTGGGGAAAAAGAGTTATACCACCGTTTCCGGCAAGGGTGACGCCGGTGTACATCCCTTGATGCCAAAGGGCCTTGCCATACCGGTTCTGGGCATTGCAGTTGCCTGGGCGGTTTTCACTGCTGTGGTTTACGGGATGATCATCTACGGAAGTATTGTCGAACTGTGGGGCGTCGATAACTCGCTGACGTTCAAGCACTACGTCACTGCCTTTTCGGTCCGCTTCGAGGAAGAGGGTATTCGCTGGACCGGAGCCGCCTGGGACAGTTTCTGGACCACAATCACCATCGCCGGCATTGCCGCGCCTCTGACGGCCGCCGTGGGGTTGGTCACCGCCTATCTGCTAACGCGGCAAAGTTTTGCGGGAAAGAATGCGTTTGAATTTGGCACGATGCTCTCTTTCGCTATTCCCGGCACCGTTATTGGCGTCAGCTATATTCTGGCATTCAATGTGCCCCCAATCGAGATCACCGGCACAGGCGTTATCTTGGTCGTCAGCTTTATCTTCCGCAATATGCCGGTTGGGGTTCGCGCGGGTATCGCGTCGATGTCGCAGTTGGACAAATCCCTCGACGAGTCCTCGCTAACGCTTGGTGCGAACTCGTGGCAGACATTCAGGCGAGTGATCCTCCCGCTTTTGCGGCCGGCAATCCTGGCTGCGCTGGTCTACAGCTTTGTCCGGGCAATGACGGCGATTTCGGCGGTGATATTCCTTGTTTCCGCCGAGTATGACATGGCCACCAGCTATATTATCGGTCGGGTCGAGAACAACGATTACGGTCTTGCAATCGCATACTCCACAACGCTGATCTTCGTGATGTTGGCGGCAGTCGGGATGTTACAAATCCTCGTAGGCCGTGTTCAGATTGGGCGACGTACACAACTCGGAGCAGAGAAAACGACATGACCGAAACGACTATAGCAAGTAAGGCCGCGCCTGTTCGTTTCGACAGTGTTTCGAAAGTGTTCGGCAAGGATGTGGTGGCCGTCGATAGCATCGATCTGCACGTCCAAGCGGGCAAACTGGTGACTCTGTTAGGCCCCTCAGGCTGCGGTAAAACGACGACGTTGCGCATGATCGCAGGTCTGGAAATGGCGACCTCGGGCCGAATTCTGATCGGCGACCGGGACGTGACCAAATTACCCGCTACCGACCGTGACGTTTCGATGGTATTCCAATCCTACGCGCTTTTTCCTCACATGAGCGTGCTAGAAAACGTCATGTATGGGTTGACCTTTTCCGGCTTCGACAAGCGCGAGTCCCGATCGCGCGCGCTGCATGGGTTAGACTTGGTTGGCCTGAAGGGCTTCGACAATCGTTTGCCAAGCGAACTTTCCGGCGGGCAGCAACAGCGCGTTGCCGTCGCTCGTGCATTGGTTTTGGAGCCGCAGGTTTTGCTCTTTGACGAACCTCTCTCAAACCTCGATGCGAAACTGCGTCGCCAAGTTCGCGAAGATATCCGTGCCATTCAGCAAGATCTCGGTTTGACCGTCGTCTATGTGACACACGATCAGGAAGAAGCCCTTGCCGTTTCAGACGAGATTGTCGTCATGCGTAACGCTGCTATCGCTCAGATCGGAACACCGCGTAAACTCTATGATGCGCCGGTTGACCGGTTCGTGGCCGATTTCATTGGTGAGGCTAACCTGATCAATTGCACTATCCTATCCGTGGAAGGCGGTTTAGCCACGATCGAGATCGAGAGCTATCAACACACGCTCCCCTCTCGTGGTCTAACGCCAGGACCAGCAACGCTGGCCGTGCGCCCGTCACGGATTTTGATTGGATCTGATACCGGCATCCCGGCCAAAGTTGCCAAGGCGACCTATGTTGGTGTGAGGATGGAGTACACTCTGGCCGGTGCCTTCGGGCAGGTATTTGCTGTGCAGGACGACGTAGACGAACCGCTGGAAATCGGCTCGGATGTCAAAATGTCTTTTGCCGGACGCGGCCCCGTTCTGTTGCCGGAAGGGTGATGTGGGTAGGCTTTTAGTCGTCTCTCACCCGGAGGTCGTCGTCGAACCGGAGACACCGGTCACCGAATGGGGTTTGAGTGAAATTGGCCGCGCCCGAGCTGACACATTTGCACAAAGTAAGACCATGTCGTGCGTGACAGACATATGGTCCAGCACCGAGCGAAAAGCGTCCGAGACAGCGGCTATCCTTGCAAAACCTTTGGGGCTGCTCGCGAAATCCGAACCTGGACTGGGAGAAAACGACCGAAGCACTACCGGATTCCTTCCTCCCTCGATATTCGAGTCCGCCGCTGACACCTTTTTCGGGACACCCAATTCCAGCTTTCGTGGCTGGGAAACAGCCCATGCTGCGCAATTGCGCATCGTTCAAACAGTCCTGTCAATCGTCAAAAACCACGACGGAAGAGACCTGGCCATTGTAACCCACGGCGCGGTCGGGACACTGCTTTGGTGCCATCTGGCAGGGAAAGAAATCGACCGGCGGTTTGATCAATCTGGGCAGGGCCACTTCTGGCGCGCGGATATTAAAACTCTTCAACCCGAATTCGGGTGGCGCCCAATTGCCTGAAAGGCGTCATTCGTTCCAAGCGTCTTCGCAGATCATTTTCAAGGTCTCGAACACGGCCGGTGTACCAGCGATCACGCGACCACCATCCCTGATCATCCCGTCGGCGTCCTGATCCTCGATCTCGCCACCTGCTTCGGCGATCATCAACTGACCGGCGAGGCAATCCCAGGCGTTCATGTGCTCTTCAATGTACCCCAATAGACGTCCCGCCGCGACATAGGCCAGCGAAAGCGCACCGCTTGCATTGCGATGATAGAGAGCGCCACGTTCGATAAGGGCCGCAATCACCGGAACGACGTTTGACGCTTCGACCCGGTTCGAATAGCCAATTGAGACGGTTCCACTTGCAAGTTCCACGCTTGAGGCAACCTGCATGGCGTGTCCATTCAAAGTGGCACCTTCGCCTCGGACCGCCACGTAAGTTTCACCAACGTTTGGCTCGAAAATCACACCGACCTGCGTCTGACTTTCCGAAACGCCCGCTAAGACAATCGTCCAGGCAGGAATGCCATTGACGAAGTTCGTTGTCCCATCAATCGGATCAATCACCCAGTCAAAACCGCTGGAGCCAGCTTTTTCGGCGTGTTCTTCGCCATAAATCCCATCATCGGGAAAAGAGTTCATAATTTTTTGTCGAATGAAGGTTTCGACGTTGCGATCCGCCTCGCTGACCCAGTCCTGCGCGCCCTTTTGATCAATGACCAATGTGTCTCTGGCAGCAAAATACTCTAGCGCAAGCTCACCCGCCTCTTCGGCTACCGCGACGGCGAAGTTTCTTCTTGCAATGATGTTATGCATATGTCCGCTCGGTCTTGCCAAGTTGTTTATATAATGTTGAGAAGCATTAGCACAGGTATGATCAAACCGCCATTTACAGAAGTGTAATCATCCCAGAGGTTGAATGCTTCGGAAGGCGCGCAGTGGTTTGAGTTTGGAGTTAGTTGATATCGGCGGGGATAGAAGAATAGATTGATCTGTCATGCGCAGACAGAAATCTCTGTACCTGATATTGAGATTTGAAACTGTCGAAAATTTTTTTTCTCGGTTGCGTGTCGGTGGGTGCGATACTTTGATCGCGTTGTTTGGACTTTTGTGAGCACGATGTTCAGCGTCCGGTCCCAGTGTTCTGATCGGCTTGACATAGCTGCGTATCATGTCGGTGATGATAACTTTGAGCTTGCCAAAAATGATAATCGATTTCTTGAAGACGCGCTTTTGAGCAGCCTCATCTGACTGGTCCAAGTTGATTGTTAGTGCATCATCGGCCTCTGATCCATCGGGATGATGGTTTC
>NZ_JBXWNI010000028.1:0-13721 GCF_059610285.1 Ruegeria sp. YTSA072
TTCGGTCGCTTGTTTGCCATTCGTGGTCCTCCGTTTCCTAAACATAACGGTGGACCAGTTCAGTTGGGGAGGCTCAGTGCAAGAAATATGGACAATTCAGAAAGATTAACGCGTTCTTTTTTAGTATTGTGTTTCGATCAGGTCGAAAAGGGCTATGACATGAATACAATTCTGATCACCGGTGCCTCGTCTGGCATCGGGGCGGCAACAGCCAGACAATTTCAGGCAAACGGTTGGAATGTTGTCGCCACAATGCGCGATCCTTCTGGCAGCGCCGAACTTGGCAAGCCCGACAATGTTCACCTGACACGCCTCGACGTGACAGATGCGGGGTCAATTGCTGCATCTGTTGCAGAAAGCATTGACCGTTTCGGTAAGATCGATGTCCTTCTCAACAACGCGGGCTACGGTGCCTACGGCCCGCTTGAGGCGTTCCCGATGGATCGCATCCGGCGGCAGTTCGACACCAATGTAATCGGCCTTTTGGAAGTCACAAAAGCCGTTTTGCCTCATATGCGCGCAATCCGCGCAGGCACTATTATCAATATTTCATCCATCGGGGGGGAGATCGCGTTCCCGCTTGGCACACTTTATCATGGCACAAAGTTCGCCGTCGAAGGCCTGTCCGAAGCGCTTCACTACGAGCTTGAGCCGCTCGGCATCTGTGTTCGTATTCTCGAACCGGGCATGATCAATACAAACTTCGGAGGCAGTTCGTTTGATTTTGCTATGGACGACAGCCTTAAGGACTATACGCCGACGGCCGAAGCCATGGGTCGCCTGTTTGGTAAACTGGCGTCAAAACCGTCCGCACCCGAAGCCGTGGCCGACGTGATTTGGAAAGCAGCCAATGAAAAGGGAAATCGCCTGCGTTTCCGAGCTGGCCCGGATGCTGAAACGCTTCTCGATAGACGAAAGGCCCAGGACGATGCGATGTTCATAGACGGCATTAAGGACTTGATGGAACCGTAACCGCGCCAAGCACAATAGGAGGCTCAGATGATGTATAGAAGAGCAATTGAACAAGGTGGTTTGGCCGTTGTTACCGGTGCCGCAAGCGGTGTCGGAAAGGCAGCAGCACAGAAGTTTATGGAAGATGGGTTGGGCGTTGTGCTCGTTGATCTACCCGGCGAGGCGCTGGAAAATGCTGCTGCGGACCTGAATGCGATATCAGGGGTGTCTGTTAGCGTGACGGCAATACCAACCGATGTCAGCGACGCAACCGCCATGCGCGATACGGCAGATCAGGTCTTTGGGCTTGGTGAGGTTGCAGTCCTGATGAACAATGCCGGCATCGCAATTCCAACCGGCAGTTGGGAGAATTCGGAAAACTGGCGCAAACTGCTGGAGGTGAACCTTTTCGGAGTCATGAACGGCACCCATGCCTTCCTGTCGCGGATGATAGCGGCAAACCGCCCTGCTGTCGTCGTCAACACCGGTTCAAAGCAGGGGATCACCACACCACCCGGTAACCCGGCATACAATGTCAGCAAAGCTGCGGTTAAGGTGATGACAGAGATGCTGGCCCATGACTTGCGTGAAGCAGATGCATCCATCTCCGCCCACCTCTTCGTGCCGGGATTCACCTATACCGGTATGATACAACGGTTCATGCCCGAGAAGCCTGATAGCGCCTGGACCAGCGAACAGGCGGTCGAATACCTTGTGCGGCGTATGTCTGTAGGAGATTTTTACATCCTTTGTCCGGATAACGATGTCTCTGCGGAGCGCGACGTCAGACGCGTAGAATGGGCCTTGGGAGACATCACAAATAATCGCCCGGCCCTGTCCCGCTGGCACCCTGAATTTTTGGATGCATTTGCCCAGCACGAAGCCTCTGGCTAAGTGTCCCAAACGGCGGTGCTAATGAGAAAAGCTCGTGATCCTTGGAATCTCTGCGTTGGAGTTCAGATTCCATGAAGGTAGCAGTCCCAGCAAACTGTCAGTTTGCCGGGTATCCAATTTTGCGATTGCAGCGAAAGCCCGGCCTGAAGGCCCGCACCGTAGAGGCGGAGATGGTCGTTGGATGCTGCCATTGGGCCTTTTACGTGGGCCATTGACCCTGGATTCTGCTCTCGTTTCTGCTGCAAAGCAAAGTAGTTTCAAGCCTTGAATTGGGCGGTTTGAGCAGGATAGGAAACTGATTGGCACATTTGTTATTAGCGCCGCAGTCTTTTGGTGTCATGGGGTCGTAACTCATCGTGCTTGGACATGCATTGCTAAGTAAATAGCCTTGACGCGACACAGACTGTCATAACCGGTGTTCCGCCGGTTGCCACATCCTGATGCACCTTGGTCAAGTCGGTACTGACCCATTTCCCTAATTTGGGCGGGTTAGGTTTAGAATCTGTTCCTGTTCTTTCTGTCTATTTGTTTGCGGTCTTTGTGTGTTGCCGTCGGTTCTCCAGGTTTCGATGATGTTGCGGGTCTCGGCGAGATTGCCGAAGATGTGTTCATTCAGGCACTCATCTGGCAGACGTTAAGTCAAGCTTTCGACAGAGGCGTTCTGCATGGGCTTTCCGGGCGCGATGTAGTGTTAGTACACACCAGTTTCCTGACGCCACTTCAGAACAGATTGGGAGGTCATTTCCGCCCCATTGTTTGATACGATCATGTCGGGCTGGTCACACCTTTGGATCTGGTCATCCGGTTCACGGATCATTCGCGCACCTTACAACGAATGATCCAAGACAGTTGCGAATGCTTCACGGGATCCGGCGAACGACGATATGAGAGGTGTCTACGTTGAGCATTTTTGGGCGGCAGCACAGGATTCTGAAATTTGGCTCCGATCAGTCAAGCCCAACCAAGCTCGGGAGGTTGGCACCGAAACCGGTTGTTTTCCTGAGCGGCACTCTAAATAGCACTTTTTTGCAAGGCGGGTCCAAATTGCGGCATCACTGAATTGCTGTAGCCGACTACGATTGCCGCTTGGTCGCAGCACTCAGACTATCTCGGGATCAATCCCCACATCGAACGGAGCAACAATGCAGGTTTTTGACCAACTTTTGCAACCGGGAAAATTCCTTAACTTAGTAGAGAGGATAATCGGCTATCCTAAATGACTAAAAGCTGATCCACGCGGTCAAAGCAAACGACTGTATATAGGTCAGTCTACTACCTTCACTGCGGTGTAGAGCCGGCGAAACAGCCTCAGTCTGTCGTGCAGCGCACCGGGATTAGCGGGTTCAAACCTGTCTTTTGTCTGGGGCTGAACCGCCAGATCGGCAATACCAATGGTACCAACTCCACAGGCGGCCAAAAGGGCTGCGCCATAGGCGGGGCCAGAATCCGATCCTTCTGAGCGTATCACCGGCTTTCCTGTCACCGATGCGATCAGGCCCAACAAGAGGTCCGATTGACTGCCTCCGCCGATGGCCGCAAATTCCGGTAGATTTTCTATAGTGTCTCCGAAGCTCTGCGCGGCATCGGCAAAACAAAAAGCAATTGCTTCGACCACGGAACGGCAGAGATCCGCGCGCGTTGTCGAATCCTCAAGACCAAAGAAACAGGCACGAATATGTGGATCCCCAAGTGGGCTGCGTTCACCCGTCAAATACGGCAGGAAAATCGGCCCGCGATCACCGCTGGCCGTTTCAGCAAGCGCAACAACTTCGGCAGCGGACAGCTCCAATTGACCACCAATCCACGAAATCGGCCTTGCGCCGTTCAGCATAGCGGCCATTTGATACCAACGGTCGGGCAATGTGTGCGCAAAAGCGTGCACATAGCGTTCAGGATTGGGCTTGAACCGACGGTCCGCCACGAACAACTGGCCGGACGTCCCCAGTGAAATGAACCCACGTCCCGGTTCGGTGGCGCCCAGAGATACCGCCCCGGTTGCCGCGTCTCCGCCTCCGGCAACGACGGGCACGCCGGGTTTCAGCCCGGTTTCAGCTGCGGCTTGCACCGTCACGGTTCCGACGACGACGTGACCGTCGAAAACTTGCGGCAGCCAATCCGGAGCTACATCAGTAGCTTCGGCAACGCCGACATGCCATTTTCGCGATGCCTGATCGAGCCACATTGTACCGGCTGCATCGGACGAGTCGGTTGCCAACTCTCCATGCAGGCATAACCCGATGTAATCCTTGGGCAGCAGGATGTGAGCAAGTCGGGCATAGTGTGCCGGCTCATGTTGTTTCAACCAGGCGATTTTGGGTGCCGTGAACCCCGGCAAAGGGAGGACGCCAGCGATATGACCAATCTGCGGCTGGGCTGCGCGCAGTTCATCGCATTCACGTACCGCTCTGCTGTCATTCCACAGGATCGCCGGGCGGATCGGGTGCAGATCGCGATCCAGCAAAACGGCCCCATGCATCTGACCGGACAACCCGATGGCCTGCACCTCAGACAGCGTGACTTGTTTTGCAAGTTGGCTCAATGCATCGCGTGTCGCCTGCCACCAAATATCCGGGTGCTGCTCTGACCAACCAGGCTGCGGCGAGGAAGTCTTTATGTCTATTGAAGACGTTGCAAGAATTCGATCGGTATCCGCACAGACAAGTTTGACCGCTGACGTTCCGATATCAATCCCGAGAAACATTCAATCCCCTTGCCCGCAGAAACGCCCGGACCTTGCATGGCTATTGATTTTTTAGCGCGCGCAAAGAATATGTAAAAATATGATAAGATCAAGGCGGCGCAGATCCGCAGGCAGACTGACATGACCAAAATAAAGAATATGGAAGAGTTCGCAGCCCTCAGTGGCATCTCGCGGCCTACGGTATCCAAGTACTTTCACGATCCCGACAGCGTTCGCCCGACAACGCGGGCCCGTATCGAAGAGGCGCTGGAGCGGTTCGACTATCGCCCCAATATTTATGCGGTTAACCAGAACCGGAAACTGACCAAGAATATCGGCATCGTCGTGCCCTATCTGGCGGATCCGTTCTTTGCCGAAATCGCGCGTTATTTGGAACAAAGCTGTATTGCGGCGGGGTATCGTCCGTCCCTCTTTAGCTCTCATGGTGGACAAAAACTGGAAAACGACATTCTGGACGGGCTGCAATCCATGAAGCCTGCCGGGGTTTTGTTAGCGCCATTGGGGCGGACCTCAGACCAATCAGTGATCGAGAGGTTCTGCGCGAATGTGCCGACTGTTTTGTTCGACAGTAACCTAGAAGGTCTGGGTGCCGCGTTTATCGGGTCGGACAATTTCAGCTTTGTGTCGCAGACCGTTGAATACATGACCCGGACGGGCGAGCCCCCGTCATTCTTCGAAATGCGAACGCCTGCGAACCCAAACGCCAATAAACGCCGAAAAGCCTATATTGAAGTCATGGAGCGTCTCGGGTTCGAGCCGCATATCATCAGAGTCGACGGTAAGGGCTGGGCGTTTGAAGAAATCGGTCACAAGGGTGCGCTGAAAGTTCTGGCGAAAAATGAGCTGCGAACTAATTCGGTCCTGTGCAGCAATGACCGGCTGGCAATCGGCTTTCTGGCAGCCTGCTACGAGCAAGGGATTCGGGTCGGGCGACGGGACGATTGCGCGCTGCGTCTGGCTTCAAATGACGATCATCCCTTCGCAAAATTTACGTGCCCCTCTCTGACCACGGCTGCGCATGACTATGACAACGTGGCCGGGCGTAGCGTCGAAACTCTGTTCGAACTCATTGAAAGTGGAGGGAAATTTGAAACGCGATCGGAAACGTTGTTCCCTGCAAGGCTGGTTTTGAGGGATTCCGCGTAATCCTAAAATTTAACGCGCGTAAAGTTTTCATTGACGCCGCGACAATTTTTGCATTACGTTCTCTGTACGACATCCAAGCTCAGGGAGGACAGGGATGTATTTGAGAAACGCACTTCGTGCGGCGACTGCAATGACACTCGTCGCGACGGCAGCAGCTCATGCGGATACCTTAACAATAGCGACCGTGAACAACGGCGACATGATCCGGATGCAGGGCTATACCGATAAATTCACCGAGGCGACCGGCATTGACGTCGAATGGGTGACGTTGGAAGAAAACGTGCTGCGTCAGCGCGTAACGACCGACATCACGACCAAAGGCGGTACGTTCGACATCATGACAATCGGCATGTATGAGACGCCGATTTGGGGCGCGAATGGCTGGCTGGTGCCGCTGGATGGCCTGTCCGAAGAATACGACGTTGGTGACATTCTGCCGGCGATGGCAGGTGGGTTGAGCCATGACGGAACGCTTTTCGCGGCGCCGTTCTATGGTGAAAGCTCGATGATCATGTATCGCACTGACCTTATGGAAAAGGCGGGCATGGAAATGCCTGAGGCGCCGTCCTGGCAGTTCATCAAAGAGGCTGCCGCCGCGATGACCGACCGCGACGCTGAGATCAACGGCATCTGCCTTCGCGGCAAAGCCGGTTGGGGTGAAGGCGGAGCCTTTATCACAGCGATGTCCAATTCATTCGGTGCCCGCTGGTTCGACGAAGAATGGAAGCCCCAGTTCGATCAGCCCGAATGGGCAGACACACTGAATTTCTACGTTGAAATGATGAACGAATCCGGTCCTGCCGGCTATGCCACCAATGGGTTTAACGAAAACCTGTCGCTGTTCCAGCAGGGCAAATGCGGCATGTGGATCGACGCGACAGTTGCGGCTTCGTTCGTAACCAACCCGGACGACTCTACGGTCGCGGATCACGTAGGATTTGCGCTGGCACCTGACACAGGATTGGGCAAGCGGTCCAACTGGCTTTGGGCGTGGGCACTGGCTATTCCTGCTGGCACACAGCAAGAAGATGCTGCCAAGCAATTCATCGAATGGGCGACCTCAAAGGACTACATTGAGCTAGTGGCCGAAAGCGAAGGATGGGCAAACGTTCCCCCGGGTGCGCGTACGTCTCTGTACGAGAATCCGGAATACCAAAAGGTTCCGTTCGCCAAGATGACACTGGACTCAATCCTGTCAGCTGATCCGAACAGCCCGACGGTAAAACCCGTCCCTTATGTTGGCATCCAGTTTGCCGCGATCCCGGAATTCGCAGGCATTGCCACACAGGTGAGCCAGGAGTTCTCGGCGGTTTATGCCGGACAGCAAACGGTTGAGGAAGCACTTGCCAAAGCGCAGGCTTTCACAGCTGAAGAAATGGAAGCCGCCGGTTACTGAGGCATCCTCCCAACGGGTGGGCAGAGGTCTGCCCACCCGTTCAACCCTTCCACAATTCGCGTTTTTCTCGCAGGCTGAGTTACGCCTGAACAGAGAGGGTTTGCGTTATGGCTACTCAACATTCTCGATCAGTTGCCCGCCTGATGATGGCACCCGCAGTGGTCCTGCTGCTTGGCTGGATGCTCGTGCCTCTGACGATGACGCTGTATTTTTCTTTCAAGAAATACCTGCCGCTGCGTGGAGGTGATCTGGGTTGGGTCGGGTTCGACAACTACGTTCGTTTCGTATCCTCCAGTTCCTTCTGGCCCGCAGTTCAAGCAACATTGGTGATCGTTGGCGGCGTGCTGGTGATTACGGTCATTCTGGGCATTCTGCTGGCCATGCTGCTGGATCAGCCCATGTGGGGGCAGGGCGTTGTCCGCATCCTTGTGATCGCGCCATTCTTTGTCATGCCGACCGTATCAGCGCTGGTCTGGAAGAACATGTTCATGGACCCGGTGAACGGTTTGCTGGCCCATCTTTGGCGCTTTTTCGGGGCCGAGCCGATTTCGTGGCTGTCCGAGGCTTCGATGACCTCGATCGTTATGATCGTTTCCTGGCAGTGGCTGCCCTTTGCGACGCTGATCCTGCTGACCGCGATCCAGTCTCTGGACAGTGAACAGCTGGAAGCGGCTGAGATGGACGGCGCGCCGGTTCTGAAGCGCTTTTATCACATTATCCTGCCGCATCTTGGTCGTGCCATAACGATTGTGATCCTTATCCAGACGATCTTTCTACTGTCGATCTTCGCCGAGATTTTCGTGACCACCGGCGGCGCCTTCGGCACCCGTACACTGACCTACATGATCTTCCAGCGCGTGTTGGAAAGCCAGAACGTTGGCCTCGGATCAGCCGGTGGTGTCTATGCAATCATCCTTGCCAATATCGTTGCCATCTTCCTGATGCGCATCGTTGGCAAAAACCTGGACGCGTGAGGAGACAAAACCATGGCCCGCACCGTCACGACACAACGCAAAACACTAAACACTGCCCTTGCCTGGGCCGTAGGTCTGCTGATCTTTTTCCCAATCCTCTGGACGATCCTGACCAGCTTCAAGACCGAGGCGCAGGCGATTGCAAGCCCACCGATCTTCCTCAACTTCGATTGGACGCTCGAAAATTACGCCATCGTGCAGGAACGCTCTGACTATATGCGGTTTCTATGGAATTCGGTCATCATCGCAGGCGGATCGACCGTTCTGGGTGTGATCGTTGCGATACCCGCAGCCTGGGCGATGGCGTTTGTTCCGTCCAAACGCACCAAGGACATTCTGTTGTGGATGCTGTCCACAAAGATGTTGCCCGCAGTTGGTGTTCTGTACCCAATCTACTTGCTGTTCATTCAGCTGGGTTTGCTGGACAGTCGCGGCGGGCTGGTCGTGGTGCTGATGCTGATCAACCTGCCGATCATCGTCTGGATGCTCTACACCTATTTCCGCGAAATTCCGGGGGAAATCCTTGAAGCGGCACGGATGGATGGTGCGACGCTGAAAGAGGAGATCCTTTATATCCTGACGCCCATGGCCATCCCCGGCATCGCCTCGACAGTTCTGTTAAACTTCATCCTGGCCTGGAACGAGGCGTTCTGGACCCTAAACCTGACGGCCGTAGACGCGGCCCCGCTTACTGCATTTATCGCCAGCTATTCCAGCCCCGAAGGCTTGTTCTTTGCCAAGCTCAGCGCGGCCTCGACCATGGCGATTGCACCCATCCTGATCCTTGGCTGGTTCAGCCAGAAACAACTTGTACGCGGCCTGACTTTCGGCGCTGTGAAATAAGGAAGACTTCGTATGGGACGTATTCAACTCAAGTCCGTGACCAAAAGCTTCGGCGACGTAGAGGTCATTCCCCCGCTGGATCTGACCATCGAAGATGGCGAGTTCACCGTATTTGTCGGCCCCTCGGGTTGCGGCAAGTCCACTTTGCTGCGCCTGATTGCGGGACTGGAAGACATGACCTCTGGTTCCATCGACATTGACGGCGCCGACGCAACAGACGTGCCGCCTGCCAAACGCGGGCTGGCGATGGTGTTCCAATCCTACGCCTTGTATCCGCATATGACCGTTCGCAAAAACATCGCATTTCCGCTGCGCATGGCGAAACTGGATCAGGCCGAAATCGACAAGCGAGTCGAAGGTGCGGCAAGCGTTCTGAACCTGACCGACTACCTGGATCGCCGTCCCGGCCAACTGTCTGGCGGGCAACGTCAAAGGGTGGCCATCGGTCGGGCTATTGTACGCGAACCGTCTGCGTTCCTGTTTGATGAGCCGTTGTCGAATCTGGACGCCGCCTTGCGCGTTGGTATGCGGCTGGAAATCAGCGAACTGCACGAACGTTTGGCGACTACGATGATCTACGTCACCCACGATCAGGTCGAAGCCATGACTATGGCCGACAAGATCGTTGTGCTTCAGGCAGGTGTGATCGAACAGGTAGGCACCCCGTTGGAGCTGTACCGTACGCCGCGCAACCTGTTTGTTGCAGGCTTCATCGGTTCGCCCAAGATGAACTTCATCGAAGGCCCAGAGGCGGAAAAGCTCGGTGCCCAAACCATCGGAATTCGCCCTGAACACATTGCGGTGTCTGAATCTGAAGGAGACTGGTCCGGCGTCGTAAGCGTTTCTGAGCACCTTGGTTCGGACACTTTCTTCCACGTCCACGAAACAGGGTTGGCCGAGACCATCACCGTCCGTGCAGATGGCGAGGTTAACTTTCGCCACGGTGACCGAATCCATCTGACACCACGACCGGATGTCATCCATCGGTTCGACGCGAAAGGCTTGCGGATCGAATGACACGCCTGGCAGGCAAAACCGCCCTGATAACCGGGGCAGCGAGAGGCATTGGACTGGCGTTTGCCAAGGCTTATGTGGCTGAGGGCGCACGCGTCGCCATCGCCGATATAGACATGCAGCGCGCACAGAGCGCTGCAACTGAGATCGGCGCAGCCGCGTTGGCCGTCGAGATGGACGTGACCAGCCAACAAAGCATTGAAGACGCCGTTGCACGAACGGCGGCACATTTTGGCCCAATTGACATTCTGATCAATAATGCGGCCATCTTCTCCGCCGCTCCAATCGTTGAAATTGAGCGCGCTGACTACAATCGCGTTTTTGACATCAACGTTGCTGGCGCGCTGTTTACGATGCAGGCTGTTGCGCGCCACATGATTGATCACGGAACCAATGGTCGGATCATCAACATGGCGTCGCAGGCCGGGCGCAGGGGCGAGCCGTTGGTCGCCGTGTACTGTGCCAGCAAAGCCGCGATCATATCCTTGACCCAATCGGCCGGGCTGAACCTGATCTCTCACGGGATCAACGTAAACGCCATTGCACCTGGTGTTGTCGATGGCGAGCACTGGGATGGTGTTGATGCGTTTTTCGCAAAGCACGAAGGCAAACCACTGGGTCAGAAGAAACGCGAAGTGGCTGCAGCAGTTCCTTATGGCCGAATGGGCCGCGCCGAAGATCTGACCGGGATGGCCGTGTTTCTGGCTTCTGACGATGCCAAGTACATCGTCGCACAAACCTACAATGTCGACGGCGGAAACTGGATGAGCTGATGGATCCTGTGGCGAATGCAAACCCTCCTGTATGGTTACGGCGAAATACCCTTTCAGACCTGCCTGCGACGGTCAGAACCCCGGTGTATGAGCGTTCGGATCTGACGCCCGGCATTGTCCATATCGGACTTGGCAATTTTCATCGCGCGCATCAGGCTTGGTATGTTCACCAGTTGATGCAGTTGGGCCAGGCCTATGACTGGGCAATCATCGGGGCTGGTGTCCGAAGCTATGACGCCGACATGCGAGAACGACTGCTGGCGCAGGATTGCCTGACAACGCTGATCGAACTGGACCCAAAAGGAATGTCCGCCGAAGTGATTGGTCCGATGATCGACTACTTGCCGATCGAAGACGACAATGCCGCGCTTATCCGGACGATGGCCGACCCTGCCATTCGGATTGTGTCGCTGACTGTAACCGAAGGCGGGTACTTTCCAGACGCCAACACTGACGCGTTCGATACGGATCACGCAGATATTCTGCACGACGCCGAGAACCCAAACCAGCCGCGTACGGCTTTCGGCGCCATGGTCGCGGCGCTCAGGCAACGGCGCACAAATGGCTTGAAGCCCTTTACCGCACTCAGCTGCGATAACCTTCAAGGCAACGGTGGGATTTTGCGAAACTGCGTTGTTGGTTTGGCGCGTCTATCCGACCCGAATCTGGCCGATTGGATCGATCAGAATGGAGCGTTTCCGAACTCGATGGTGGACTGCATTGTTCCCGCAACGACCGAGGAGGTCCTAGCGCAATGCCGCGCACTGGGCGTCGACGACCGCGCACCGGTCACGCATGAGAACTTTCGCCAATGGGTGATTGAGGACAATTTCTGCGCTGAACGACCGCCCTTTGAGCAAGTTGGCGTAACACTGACGCAGGACGTCCACAGCTATGAGGCGATGAAACTGCGCATATTGAACGGCGGCCACCAACTGCTCGCAAATGTCGGGGAGATTCTGAATGTGCCCACGATTTCAGACTGCATGCAGGACCCGGACATCGTGGCGTTTTTTAGGAAAGTTCAGACGGAAGAAATTCTGCCTCAGGTGGAAGCCGTCCCCGGAACCACTGCCGCCGAATATCTTGAGTTGGTTGAGAGGCGATTTTCCAACGACACCATCCACGACACAACACGACGCGTGGCGTTTGATGGATCTTCACGACACCCGGGTTTCTTAATGCCGTCGCTGCGCGATGCACTTGCGTCCGGGTCGTCCGTAAATGGGCTTGCGCTGGCCGAAGCATTCTGGTGCCGGATGTGTGCAGGCATTCGCGAAGATGGTTCAGAAATTGCCCCAAACGATCCCCATTGGGAGTATTTGCAAAAAACCGCACTGGCTTCCAAGGCCAATCCGATTTTGTGGATTGAACAAAGCCAGTATTTTGGTGACTTAGGCCGCGACACGCAGTTCACAAACGCTTTTTCCACCTGGCTGGCTGCGATTTGGCAACGTGGTTGCCGCGAGGCGATCGCTGACTTTACCGCTCTTGAGCCAAAGTCCCACTGATTCTGCGGCAGGCATGCTTCAAGCCAATCTCTGTGGTAGAGGCCAGTTTGGCACGAGGTTTAATGATGGCTAAAAAATAGGCACTCTTTGAGCGTTTTATTCTGGCTGTCCGAGCGCCGAACGGGCGCACCATCGCAGAATTGCCGGGGAGTTTGGCAACTGGTCGCGTGCATTGCTGGCTGAACGGGGCTATGATTCCGACAATATCAGAACCTAAGTGGATGCGCGGAACGTGCCGTCGGTAACCTTAGTGAGCACGTCGCGGAAAAGCGCATCGGTGCAGTAAATTCAGTCTACCACCTGCGAGGTCTGCTCGGACGCTGTTTCAACAGTTTCAGGAACACCCGGCGCGTCGCAGCCCGCTACGGCGAAACGCTTTTGAGGTTTCATCGACGTCACGTTGATCCGTCTGTGATTTCACCATTTTGTCAACAAGATCTTATGCTTATGATGCAAGCGTCTGTGCGATTGGCGCAATCCGCGCAGGGTTTTTTCCTGGCGGCAAATCGGAAAACTTCATTCTATTGACGAAATCTCTAATCAAAAGGTGCAGGCAATGAGGTGTTGGAAATACATAGTCTGCTTCTTTGAGCTAGCCATGCAGCAAAATTCTGTGTTGCATTTGCAGATTGTCCAAAAGCTCGCGAGGCGTGATTGACTATGAAAAACGGTATCCAATTACGTTATGTGTCAATGGCTGCCGCCGCAGCCTTTTTAGCAGTGCTTGTTTTGAAGCTATTCGACTCAAAAGATAATCCAGCGACTGAACCTGAACTGCCACCAGGGTTTTCAGAGTGGTCCGAACTCTGCGATATCTCGGACTATGAACAATATCCGGTTGGGTACAATACCTACGCTTTTGGACCTCACACCTACTATTTCCCGAATTTTGCAACAATGACTGAGAAGCCACCCGGTGTTTTGGGTGGAGGCGTCAGGGCCGGGCGTTACCTGGTTTTGTCAGATAACGATACAGTGCGACGATCCTTCGCTAACGCAAAAGGTCTGATTATCCATTATTGTTGCCACTATCTGTTGGCATTCTATGAGATGGCTGGTGACTTCCCGTCTTTTCGCAGGCCTGGTGAAGCTGATCGGATGCTTCCGGTCAGGGCGATAATTTCAAGATATGATCGTCCAGATAGCTACAATTCACTCAGGCGGGGATTCGGTCGCGAATTCGGGGAATTCCCACCTATCGAGGACATCGTTTCACCCGCTACGTTTTCGTACAATGACGACTTCTGGGTTGTTGGTGTGGGAGAAATTAACTCGGATGGCATCCGACCGTTTGGGCTTTTGTCGAAACAGCCACTGTTCAACGGTCGGCGTATCTTCGCACAGTGCAGCAGACGTTGTTCATTTAGCACCATGTCCTTTGCGGGTGAGGAGGATGAAACCCGCCCGCATATTGTGCTGCGCTGGATGCAGATGACCCAAGAAAATATGTTCCTCCGCTTGGCTCAGGAGCTTGAAGACGGATGTGACCCATCGCCTGACGCTTTTGACAAGGTGCCG
>NZ_JBXWNI010000029.1:0-13415 GCF_059610285.1 Ruegeria sp. YTSA072
ATCCACTGGATCAATTGCTTAACGTCCTCACCTCGTCAGGCTCATAACCCGCAACGTCGAAGACGCAAATCTTAAGCGCAAACAAAAAAAGTCCGGGCAGAATAAATTCAGTCAAAAAGACCGTTGGCGTGCGTCTGAAGCTGCAAGAAGCGGGGCTCGTGTAAGTATCCACCGTTGCCTCACGTCTACCGCGTCCTCCGAAGTCGACCGGTGACTGGAACGAATAGCCATACCGCACAGGTTTGCGCTCTTGTCGAATCAAATCAATTCGTATTTTGTCCTCGCGATGGTTCCCGACTGTATTCTGCGGTCAGGGATAAAAGGGAATACGGTGCGGTTCTGTAAAAAGGCCAATTCCGTGACTGCCCCCGCAACTGTAGGCGGCGAGCGACCCGAGATCGTCCACTGGGCAATAGCCTGGGAAGGATCGGGATAGCTTTGACCCGCAAGTCAGGAGACCTGCCATCCGAAATTTATGAACCTGGGCGGGGTGTCCCAGAGGGAGATGACAATGTTTCAAGCGGTCCGTACCGTGCACGACTTTGCGCTCGCTTTGCCCCTGTCTGAACACAGGAGGCGTTGCCGTTGTCATTGCAAAAAGCTGACACCCAAAGGGGTAAGTGTCTGACAGAATTCAGCGTTCCGGTGCTGGTCGCGGGGGCTCTGGCGCTGTCGGCGATCCTGTGGCTCGCGATTTACGCCGTGATTTGATGTCGGCCGTTTTACAAATCCGCGATCTGACGTTGGGCTACCGCGACCTGACATTGTTTCACCGCCTCTCCATGGATATTGCGGCCGGAACGACCCTTGCCGTTCTTGGTGCAAACGGGTCGGGGAAGAGCACATTTGTAAAGATGTTGCTGGGCTTGATGGATCCGCTTTCGGGCAGTTTGACTTGGCCGCAGGGCCGCCCTGGTGACATCGGGTACCTGGCGCAGATGACCGAGTTCGACCGCCGATTTCCCATCCGTGTGAGGGATCTTGCTGCGATGGGGGCCTGGCGCGGATTTGGTTATCGTACCGGGCTGGACGCCGCCGCGCGCGACCGGATGGCCGCCGCGCTGGATGAGGCCGGGGTACTGGATATCGCTGACCGGCCTCTGCATATGCTATCAGGTGGGCAACTGCAGCGCGCGCTGTTCGCGCGGGTTATCATGCAGGACGCGCCGCTGATCCTGCTGGATGAACCGTTTGCCGCAGTCGACCAAAGTACCGAAGCACATCTGTTGTCGATTATCCGCCGATGGCGCGATGAGGGGCGCGCGGTGGTTTTGGTGGTGCACGATCTTTCCTCGGTGCTGGATTATTGCAGCCACGCGCTGCTTTTGGGCGGGCAAGAGGCGACCCACGGACTGGTGAATGACGTTCTGACACCAGACCGGCTGGTTGCGCAAGGATACCTCTCGGAAAGTCAGGCGTCCTGGATGTTCCGTGGCACCCATTCAACATCGGAGCACGCCAATGTATGACCTGATCGTCGAAATGTGGAGCTTTGCCTTCATGCGTCGCGCTTTTGTGGCAACCACGGTTTTGTCGGCTTCGGTCGCGCCGGTGGGGGCATTTCTTGTTCTGCGTCGCCTATCGCTGGCTGGTGAGGCCATGGCCCATGCGATTACGCCAGGCATCGTCATCGGCTTTGTCACGGCGGGCTTGTCAGTCATGTCACTGTTGGTCGGAGGGCTTATCGCCGGTGTTGGCGTCGCCATTTTGACCGCCTTTCTTGCACGCCGGACAATCCTGCGCAGCGATGCCAGCCTAGCCTCGCTGTATCTGATCGCATTGGCGGTGGGTATCTTTATCCTGTCTGCAGCAGGGTCCGCAGTTCCACTAAAAAGCTTCCTGTTCGGATCAATCCTTGGGATCGACGACGCGTCGATGATCCTTGTCGGAGGGGTGGCGACAGTCACATTGTTGGCATTCGCCGTTCTGCTTCGTCCGCTGATTGTCAGCACCTGCGATCCGGTTTTCTTCGAAACTCAGACCCGCCGACCGTGGCTGGTTGATCAGGGTTTTATGCTGCTGCTGGTTCTGAACCTGCTGGCTGCATTCAAAACGCTGGGCACGTTGATGGCCGTTGGCTTGATGATCCTGCCTGCGACCGCAGCGCGCTATTGGGCCAGTACGATCACCGGGCAACTGGTCCTGGGCTTTGTGTTTGCCTTGTCCAGCTGCTGGATTGGCTTGACCCTGTCCTACCTGTTCCCGGACACGCCGTCCGGCCCGGCGATCGTTTTGGTTGCCGGTGGGTTCTTTCTGTTCTCGGCCATTTTCGGTCCCCTTGGTTTTGGCAGACGGATGCGCAAACCGTCTGTTTCCAGCGACATCCCCATTACCCAAATTCAACAAGAAGAGAGAGCACAATGACTCTTGTAAAGTCACTCTATGCCGGCATCGCCTCTGTGTCGTTTGCTTTGGCTGCATTGCCGACCGTTGCGGCAGAAGACAACGTCAAGATCGTCGCCAGCTTTTCGATCCTCGGCGACATGGTCGAAGAGGTCGTGGGCGATCTGGCCACGGTTACGACAATCGTGGGCCCGGACGCGGATGCGCACGTGTATCAGCCTTCGGTTGCAGACGCGAAGGCCGTTGCCCAGGCGGATATCATCTTTGTCAACGGTCTGGGCTTTGAGACATGGTCCGATACGCTGATCGCTGAATCGGGCACTGACGCAACCGTGCACGTTGCCACCGATGGTATCACGCCTGTCACAGTCGAGGGCAAAATTGACCCCCACGCCTGGAACTCGCTGTCGAACGGCATGATTTACGTGACCAATGTCGCCGACGTGATGACAGAGGCGATGCCCGAGCACGCCGAAGAAATCGCTGCCAATGCTGCGGCCTATATTGCGCAGCTTGACGCGCTGGATGCAGAAACCAAGACAAAGCTGGCAGGCCTGCCTGCCAATCGCCGCACGGTTGTGACTGCACATGACGCATTTGGTTATCTGGCAGACGCCTACGGACTGACTTTCCTTGCGCCGGTTGGCATCGATACCGAGGCAGAGCCATCAGCCAAGGATCTTGCTGTTCTGATTGATCAACTGAAGGCGGATGGCGCTGCGGCGCTGTTTGTTGAAAACATCACAAGCCCCACTTTGATTCAGCAAATCTCGGATGAAACCGGCATCGTGATTGGTGGACGGCTGTTCTCGGACGCCTTGTCGGAACGGGGTAGCCCGGCCACAAGCTATCTCGCGATGTTCCAGCACAATCTGAGCACTCTGCTGAACGCGCTTGGGAACGCAACCGCAAGCTAACTAGTCTTTAGGTACGGGGCGGCGCCTGAACCGCCACCCCGTACCGTGCATTGGAACAGCGGGTTCTTGGAAATCGTCCCCTAGTCCGGCTTCCATCCATCTTCGTATTCTCCCAAAGTTCGGGAAAGATCCAACAGCGAGGCGAACAGTCTTGCGTAAACGTCCCGTGACATCATGGTCTTGTTGTCATCCAACACTTGCAGAAGATCGACAACACCCGAGGCAAAGGCATCATAGACCAACTGGTCCGCGGGCGTTGGGTCCAGGGTCCATATATCGTGCGTGTCGTAATACCCTACGGGTTGGGGGTCGTCGTCTATCATTTGTCCGCCTCATTTTGGTGAGGCGCATGTAAGTGAGATGAAGGCGAGCACCAGTGATGTGGCGGAAAGTCACAAGCTTTTGGCAACGCCAAAAAGGCGAACCTGATTTCGCGTTTGGCCTTTACAGGATGTGTCGAAGCACGTTTCTACTACAGTTGGCTCGTGTTGTGCCAGCCCGGCAGTTGTCAGGGTTTCGAATGTTCGCTCTGCAAAACTTCCAGAAACAGGTTTGTCACCCGTGTTGGTTCAGGTTGCTTTCTGGTCACTGCTGCAAACCGGGTTCGATATTGCGTTTCGCCCGGCAACACCATCCGCATCTTTTCCTGGTCCACAAAGTCCTGCGCAAGATGATCAGGCAAATAACCTATGTATCGCCCTGACAGGATTAGTATGGCCAGCGCCTGCTCGCTTTGAACTTTTGCTGACCTTTTGAAACCCAGTTGCTGACCGACGATCAGGTTCGGAGAGTTCACGCTGAGCCCAACATAGTTGTACCTGAGCAGGTCACTGGTCCTGAGTTCTTGGTCTGGTATTTCGAACAGGGGGTGTTCCCGGCCGCAATACAGGAACATGTTCTCGCCATATAACGGAGCATAGTTAAGACTTGTCGAAGGGCGATGCAGCGCAATAATTCCGATGTCGAGCTGGCCACTGATGACCATGGTCTCGATCACGTTTGGCGGCTCAAGGGACAATTCGATCTGGACCGAGGGGGCGGCTTCGTTGAACCGATGAATGGCGCGGGCAAGCCGGGAATCCGGGTTTGACGCACATTGATCAAATAGCGAAATGCGGATCGTTCCCCCCAACTGTTCCTTGATCTCGCTGACCTCGTTCCGAAATTGCGACACGGACACAAGCAGGTGATCTGCTGCTTGCAGCACTTTTGCGCCGTCTTCTGTCAGGGCGAAACCCGCAGGACCGCGCGTGCACAGTTTTAAGCCCAATCGCAGTTCCAAATCAGTAACATGCTTTGAAATGGTGGATTTGCCGATATTCAGCTCAACTTCGGCTGCGGACAGACCACCACTTTCCACAACCGTCTTGAAAACGCGCAGCAATCGGATGTCGCTGTCGCCGATGCGTGAGGCAACCATTTTCTTCCCAACTCGTAAGGTTTGATATATATGAAACCTATCGCGCAAAGAATGGCAACATAGAAACACATTTCACAAGCTACTCTGAAAAAGCCGAGGTAGAATCGGACTGGCCATCTCTCCCCAGGTCAGCGCGCACCTCGAAACATGATAAAACTGGGAGGACATCTATGTCATTCATCAAAAAGCTTGGCACCATGACTGCTGCCGTTTCGGTCGCAGCCCTAATGGTTGCTGGCGCAGCCGACGCGAAAAACTTCAAGATTGCTGTTGGCGATAGTGCAGGCAGCGCACAAGAAGCCCTTGGCTTGGCTTTCGTCAAGGCACTCGAAGAAAAATCGGGTGGCGAACACACAGCTACACTGTTTCTGAACGGTCAGCTGGGTTCCGAGCAGGACACCGTCAACGAGGCCGCAATCGGCACGCTGGACATGTCGCTGCTGGCGATCAACAACATCACGCCGTTCTCGCCTTCGGTTGGTGTGTTCACTCTGCCTTATGTGATCCTGTCCCTGGAAGATGCTGAAAAGCTGACCCAAGGCCCGATCGGTCAGGAACTGGTGGAAAACACCATTCGTGACGCAGGTGTGCGCATCATCGGCTGGACCTACACAGGTTTCCGCCGCCTGACCAACTCGAAAAAGCCCGTCAGCTCGGTTGCTGACCTGCAGGACCTGATCATCCGCGTTCCCAAGAACGAGATCATGATCGAAACGTACAAGTCCTGGGGCATCAACCCGACTCCGATGGCATGGTCCGAGACCTTCACCGGTCTGCAAACCAAAGTCGTCGACGGTCAGGACAACCCTTACCTGACGATCAACGCAATGAAATTCTACGAGGTCCAGAACCACGTGACCAACCTGCGTTACATCTTCTCGATCGAACCGCTGATCGTTTCGGAATCTGTTTTCCAGGGTCTGAGCGAAGAAGATCAAAAGATCATTCTGGAAGCCGGTCAGGAAGCAACTCAGATTTCCGCACAGTTCCTGCGTGACTCTGAAGCTGCGATCAAAGAAGAGCTGACCGAAAAAGGCATGGCAATCATCGATCCTGAGAACGATGAAGCCGAGTTCATCGAACTGGCAACCGGTGCCGTATGGCCGCAGTTCTACGAATCCATCGGTGGTGTCGAAAAACTGAACACGGTCCTTGAGGCAATCGGTCGCGAGCCCGTCCAGCAATAATCGCCAAAGAGCGAAAAGGAAAAGAGCGCTTCGGCGCTCTTTTCATCTCAGGGAGGAGGGAATTCCGAAATGTTCTGGAAATTTCTGGACAATATCGAAAGTATCATCTGCCGGATCCTGTTATCCGGCTTCGTCTGTCTGCTGTTTGCACAGATCATAGCGCGTGAAGTCTTCGGCTTTTCGGTCAGTTGGATCGAAGAACTGTCAGTCTACATGTTCGTCTGGTTTGTCTACTTTGGCGCCAGCTATGCGGCATTGAAAGGCGCGCATAACCGGGTGACCTTCCAGTTCAAGTTCCTGCCCGAACGCTACATCAAGTATATTGAGGCTTTTGCCGATCTCTTCTGGCTCTTTTTCAACGTCTACTTCCTGTATCTGGCGACGGACTTTGTCTTCAACAAGATGAACAAGTTCTGGAAATCCCAGACCCTGGGTATCGAGATGAAGTATGTCTACATGGTTCTGCCTCTGGCCTTTGCGTTGATGACCGTGCGCATCATTCAGGTGAACTATCGCCGCCTGATCAAAGGTGAAGACATCCATGATCCTGACCAGATCGACCTTGATGAAATCAAAGCTGCCACCGAAGCAGCCAAGCACGACTGAGGCAGGGAGGAAAAACCATGGAATCCGAAATCGTCACAATCCTATTTGGATCGTTTCTTCTACTGCTACTCATCGGCGCTCCGATCACGGTTGCGCTGGGTGTGGCATCGCTGTTCTCGTTCCTTTACCTGGGCGAAAACCCAATCAAGTTCGTGCAGATTGCATTTACCTCGGTGGGTGCGTTCCCACTGATGGCGCTGCCTGCATTTATTTTGGCGGGGGCTCTTATGGAGGCCGCCGGTATCTCAAAGCGCCTAATCAATGTTGCTGAAAGTCTGGCTGGTCCATTCACCGGCGGTATTTCGGCTGCAACGGTTATGGCCTGTCTGTTCTTTGGCGCCATTTCGGGCTCGGGCCCGGCAACAACCGCGGCCGTGGGGATGCTGATGATCCCAGCAATGATCGACCGTGGCTATGAGCGCGGCTATGCCTCTGCTATTACCGCTTCTTCTGGCGGCCTCGGGATTATTATTCCTCCCTCCATCCCGATGGTGATCTTCGGCATTGCCGCGCTCGGTATGGCGCCTCCGCTGGAAGCAGTTGAAAAGTTCGGCACCTTCCAGTCGGTTTCAATCTCGAAACTGTTCATCGCGGGCTTTGTCCCGGCGTTCCTGATCGCCACCAGCTTGCTGATCCTTAACTACTTCATGTCTAAAAAGCGTGGGTACAAAGGTGTGGCCGAAGGTTGGTCGCTGCGTCATGTGGCCTGCGAGATGTATCGCGGGTTCTGGTCGCTGATGGCGCCGCTGGTGATCCTGGGTGGTATCTATACCGGCTTCTTCACCCCGACCGAGGCCGCAATCGTCGCGATCTTCTACACTCTGTTCGTTGGCGTGGTCATCTATCGTGAACTGACATGGCAGTCGCTGTTCCAGTCGCTTGAAGCCACCACGTGGTTGACGGGCCGTGTTCTGCTGATCCTGTTCACTGCGACCGTGTTTGGCCGCCTTCTGGTGGAAAACCAGATCCCGGCGATCATCGCGGACTCGATGCTCAGCTTTACCGACAACCTTTATGTGATCTGGGCGCTGATCATCTTCTTCCTGCTGTTCGTCGGCATGTTTATGGAGACACTGGCCACCATCCTGATCTTGGTTCCGGTGATGCTGCCTGTGGCCTATTCGGTCGGTATCGACCCGATCCACTTTGGTGTGGTTATGGTTTGTACGCTGGGTATCGGCTTCCAGACGCCGCCGCTGGGTGAAAACCTGTTCATCGCATCGGGTATTTCGAACATAACGATCGAGCAGATCTCGTTGCGCGCATTGCCCTTTGCGGCGGCTAATACCATCGCGATCTTTATCATTGCGTTCTTCCCTGAGCTGTCGCTATGGCTGCCAAGGCTGTTGGGCTACTGACCTGAAAGGATGATGTTATGAAACAAATGGTGACAAATATCCTGTTCGCGACCGACTTGTCGGAGAACTCGGGTCACGCCATGCGCAATGCGGCCAGCATTGCAATGGCAACAGGGGCAGAAATTCACGTCCTGCATGTGAACGAACCCCTGTCCGACGACGCGAAGATCACGATGGACATGTTCATCCTGAACGAAGAGACGCGTAAAACCGCGGCCCAGCGTCGCCATGAAATGGTGCGCAAGGTGCTGGCCGAACGGCAAGCCAAGTTCTGGGCACAGTTCGAAGGCGATGACGCCAAGATCCGTGAACAGGTGTCCTCGATCGAGGTCACCGACGGGCACCCGGCCGAGGTGATCCTGCGGCGCTCGGTCGAGATGGGGTGCGATCTGATCGTGCTTGGCGCACATGACCACGGCTTTTCGCACACCTTCCTCGGAACGGTGGCGAAACGTGTCTTGCGTCGGTCGAAAATCCCGACACTGATCGTTCCGAACCCGGACGAAGTCTAAGAATTTCCCTGGGCTGCTGCGTTCGTAGCGGCCCATGCTTTGCGCTGTACCGCTAACCAATTTGGTGATGCCCGAACACCGCCTGTTCCGCATCCAACGGCCCTACGTTCATCACGGGCCAAAGCTTTCCAAACTAAAAACCTCCGCCTCAAACCATACCCAGAAAGCTTCGTTAACAGAGCTTAATGAAACGGTGTTCTCTCCTTAAGAACCGGTTCCTTAATTTGAGTTGTGACCAAAACCGCAATCCAAATTCAGGAGGAGAAGACCATGGAAGCGACACAGACTATAACCTCGAACCGCAACGTTTTTTCTGCGCTGTTCGCGGATTATGCTGAGGCCCGAACCGAGCATTTCCGCCGCAGGATTTTCGCCAACACAGTCCACGACCTAGAGGCGTTGAACGATCGCCAATTGAGCGACATCGGCGTCCCTCGGGCTGAAATCAAGCAACGCGCCTATCAAAGCGTTTATCACGGCGCGCCTTATCGGCAGTAATCAAGTGCCGACGATAGCACCCGCGTAACCAGTTATGAGGTAGTACCAATGTTTGATGTCATCCCGCCAAGCAAGCAATTGCCGCCCACGACCAGTGCCCTGCAATTGTTCGACCGCGCCATGCAACTACGTGCGGTCAGCGCCGATATCGTGCGGGCCGCACAGTACTTGAACAGCTTTTCCGATCAGGAATTGTCAGAGCTGGGCATAAACCGCAGCGATCTTGACGATACGATCCAACGGTTCATCTGAAGCTGTGGCGATAGCCGGGTTTGATACCGGCGACAGAGACGAAGATAAAAGCCACTCCTGTATGTCGGAGTGGCTTTTTGAATGTGAATTTAGGCGGTGTGATCGACGACCTGCAAATGCTGCGCCAGCTTGTCGATCTCGGCCATCCAACCCTGCACCAGTTTTGGGTCGCTGGGTGCCGCATGTACACCGACGGCGATCGCACGATTCAGGACCGCTTCGACCGCCAGCGAGACCGGGATAGACACCAGTCGCGCCATTGCCGTGCCGCGCGCGTCGCCCCAGGCGTCCATGACATAGGTTTTGTGCCAGACGGGTGTTCCGTCTTTCTCGGCCTTCAGTCCTACGCACAGAACCACACGGTCCGGTTCCCCTTCGTCATAGGCGTTTTCGTCCCAGAACTGGTCCGACATTTCCTTCAGGCGCGCGTCGCCTTCGGGTCCGGACAGGGTTTCAATCTCGCTGAACACATCCGACCACGCATCGGCCCAGCCATTTAGGCGCAGGGTGCCACGGACGAATTCCTTGACGGTCCAGTGATCCTCGAACTGATACTCTTCCATGAAAGGCAGAGAGTCGCGGTTCGGATAGACCTCGAAGCTTTCAGGTGTGGGTAGCGGGGCGATATAGCTGCTGATCGCGTCCCACGGGCGGGCTACGTCCAGCGGCGCATAATCACGGATCGATTTCGACGGCGAACGCAAGGCCTTGAGCACACCCAAAGGCGACCAGCTGAACTTGTACCGGAACGGGTTGGGGTTTTTCGGAATCCCACCGCAATACGAGATGAAGCTTAGGTGGTTGTTGGCATCAAACGCGTCCGATGCGCGATAGTCAGCGATCAGGGCATGTGCCATCAGGTGGTCGATGCCCGGGTCCAGCCCAACTTCGTTGACCAGTGCCACACCGGCCGCGCGCGCCTTGTCGTCCAACGCCCGCATCTCGGGAGCAATGTAAGAGGATGAGACAAAATTGGCCTCCTTCGAGATGGCCAGTTCCGCCAGTGGCACGTGCCAATCGCCCGGCAGCATTGAGACGATCACGTCGCCTTTTTCCAGCACCGCGCCCAGTGCGTCGATGTCAAAGGCACGAATGTCGTCGGTCAGGTCTCCGACCTCGGCCTTGGCTTTTTCAATGGTCCTGTTCCAGACGGTGACCTTGTGCCCGCCTTCAATCAGGCGACGCAGGCCGGGGATGGCCGACAGGCCGGTGCCACACCAATGGATGGTCATGCTTAAGCTCCTATATGGCTGTTCAGCCGAATTTCAGTTTCGCGATCACGATCGCACCGACAAGAAGGATCGATATCACATTGCCCAGGATCAGAGGCCATGCAGCGATCATCAATCCGTAGGCTAACCACAACGTCAGTGTTGTCAGGATCAACAGATTTGCAGGCAGAGACAGGTCCTTGGTTTCGCGACTGCGCCACGTTTTCAGGGTCTGGGGTAGCCAGCAGATCGTGCCAAGAACCGCTGCTGCACCGCCGATCAAGTGTTCCATGCGTGCACCGGCTCAGACATGTTTGCGAAACTCGTCCTGTGCCCGACCCCAAACACCGCTTTCGATCTCTTTCAACGTCAGCAGAGTTGTCAGCAATTGCGCGGCATAGTCTTCCGAGCTTTCGACTGGCAGCATCGAGGGCAGATTGTCGATTGCCATGACATCCATCACCGGATCCGTCGCGACGCGCAAGACGGGGGCGTCCCACGTGGTGGCGCGGTCGTAAACGGGTACCGGGTTGTAATCGCTGTCCGGGTCGCAGGCGACATCACCAATGGCGGTCAGGTTACGCTGGCTGGTCAGCGACTCTCGCGGAACAAAGATCGGGGTGCCCGGGCGGGCAAAAATGCAGTTCAGAAACAGGTCATGTTCCAGAATTTCGGGGAAAGGCCCGCCGCTGGCGGTTTCAGCCATGTCCCAATTGGTGACACTGACGCCCATCGCCTCGCACAGGTCGGCGGCGCCTGCACCCACGCGACCCAGCGCGCCGATCACGATGGCGCGGGGACGATTGGCGCCGGTGGCGTTCAACTCGGCCAGTAATTCAGCATTCAGCGCGTCCTTGCCCGAATACACACCAACGGGCGGGCATTCCTCATTCCGTTGCTGCGCCGCCCATGCTTTCAGGGTGACAGCTGCGCCAGCATAACCAGCCCAATACCCGAAGGCCGCGACGCGACGGCCGTTCTCGTCCACAAGGTATTCCAGATCATAGAGCGTTCCGCCCCCGGCCTTGAACCGCTGCAATAGGGCGCGGCCAGAATGCTGACCCTTATAGGCGTGACCGAACATGATGTGGCGATGGGGCAGGGGGGTGCCGTCCTCTGGCAATTCCTTCAAACCAAAGACGATGGCATCAAGGGGGGCATCGGGCCAGGAATTCTCGGGCGCAATCTCGCAGCCTGCGTTTTTGTAGCCATCTATCGGGATAGCGCGGGCATGGCTTTCCTCGAAGGTTACCCGGATGCCTGCCGCAATCAGGGTCGCCGCGCCTTCTGGGGTCAATCCAACCCGTTCTTCATTCGGGCGTTGCTCTGCCCGGACCCAGAGATGTGTCATGCGTCGTCCTTTACTCAAATCATCCCGGCGGCGCGCACCGCCTGAACCGAGGCGCGCGCCTCCATCGCCTCGCGGAAAGCGAGGATTTTGGGAAAGGCCGACACGTCCACACCGTCACCTTCCAGCCAGCTGCACACCACGTACAGATAGGCGTCCGCCAGCGAGACCGTATCGCCCAACACAAAGGGCCCGCGCAAACCGTTTGATACGATGTACTCACAGGACGTGGTCATGGTCTGGGCGACCTTGGCGGTCATGTCTTTCCAGCTGGATTTCTTGTCGGCCCAACGGGCCCCGCGCAGCTTGTGTGCGTGGTTTACATGCATGGTCGAGGCCAGATAATACATCACTTCGCGCATACGGGCCGCCATGACAGGATCGGCGGGGACAAGATTTGCGTCGGGCGCAGCCGTAGCGACATATTCCAGCAACGCCCCGGTTTCAGTCAGGATACCGCCATCAACCGCCAATGCAGGCACACGGCCTTTCGGATTGATCTGTTTGTAAGCCGGTTTGGTCTGGTCGCCTTCGGCGAAGTCCAGACGGACCGCTTCATAGTCCAGACTGGCCTCCTCCAACGCGATGGCAACGGCGATCGAAATAGTGCGGGGGGCATAATAGAGCTGCATCAGGGGACCTCCGGGCTTGGGTTACAGATGCGTTTGGGCAAACTGCCTGTCTGGCGCTTCCAGGTGCGGGACTGCGTTGAACAGAACCGGGCTTAGCTGCGCGCCAATCGGGTGCAGACGATGCATGGAGGTATTCATGATGGCAAGAGCCACCCGCGCCATCGCAGGTATGTCCAGTCCCATGGCCTGTCGTACAACCATCGAGATCAACCCACCCGAGGTTACAACAATCGCCGGACCGCCTTCGGTGCCGATGTCGCGCAAAGCGTCCGAGACGCGTGTTTCGAACTCCTCAAAGGTTTCGGGCGTTTCCTCAATCTCACCTCTGGCCCAGGCGGCAAAAGTGCGGGGCAGATGTTCGACAAACCCTTCCCGGTCGGTCGGCACGGGGATGCCATGTTGCTCTTCATACAATTTCGAGATGGTGAAGTATTCAACCTCATTGAGGCGTGGATCACGGGAAGGCTCGGGCAGTCCCATGCTGGCGGCGGTTTCCACGTGGCGCGACAGGGTTCCGCAATAGACGCGCGGGTAGAACGCTTGCGTGTTCTGTAGATGCGCGCCCAGCCAACGGGCTTGCTGATGGCCCAGATCGCTGAGCTTGTCATAGTTTACTTCGTCACGTGCGGTGGTGTTGGCCTGCCCGTGACGCACCAGTGTGATATGTGCCATTGCGTCCCCTCTTGCGCGAAGTCTTAGGGCAGGTTCCGGGTCGGTGCCAGAGCCCTTTGGCAGAAAGCGGTTAAAAATCAGTTTGATGGTTCGGCTGTCTTTTGTTCGCCGAAGAAATTTGCCCATGGCACGTCGCATGCGATGTTGCCTAACGGAAAAAAGTTTCCTATAGGATACAAAGCTGCTGCATGCGGCCGTATACATGCCTCTGCAACGCCAGCCTCGGGGGACCAAAAGACCACCAGCAGTCGAAGCCTGTTGACTCGCTGCACAGTCCTAGGAACCTTGGTGTCAATTGGCGGCACTACCGAGATAACGTTGCAATTCATGCGGCAATATTGCCAAGGACTTAGGAAAGGTCTCTGCCATGTCTGACGCCCTCAAACGCACCCCCTTGTATGACTTGCACGTTGAGTTGGGGGGTAAGCTTGTTGATTTTGCTGGTTGGGAGATGCCTGT
>NZ_JBXWNI010000030.1:0-12677 GCF_059610285.1 Ruegeria sp. YTSA072
GGAACGCCGCCAAACGAGCCGCCTGAAATCAAAGCGGCAGCATTCTTGGGTGGGCTCGAAGTTAATGTGACAATACCGTCGAAAGATTACAACACGAATGATGACAATCCCAGGCGTGGGTCCCGTGAGTGCCGTGACCTTTGTCGCAACAATTGATGACCCGCGCCGATTTGCGAAGTCCAGATTGGTCGGTGCTTATCTCGGCCTGACATCCCGGCGATATCAATCAGGGGATATCGACTATGGAGGTCGAATATCGAAACGCGGCGACCCCATGCTGCGCTCAACGCTTTATGAAGCCGCCAGCAGTTTGTTGAACCGTGTGAAACCAGGCAAGGGGCTGGAACTACAGAAATGGGCTCGGGCTCTTAAAGCCCGTACCAGCCACAAGAAAGCCGGTGTAGCCCTGGCGCGAAAGCTTGCAGTCCTGATGCACGCCATCTGGACAAATGGATCAACCTTTCAAACGAAGGAGGCATAACCGAGAGAACAAACGGAATTCCCTACACGAGTTGCCGTACCGACCAACACGGCAGGCTGTCGACCGAACCCGTTCGATCTACATGCGGACAGTCAAACCGTGCATGAGACCTTTGGGGGTTGATACCTTGAGCGCCGAGATGAAGCGCCAATGGGATGGCTTCGGAAAGAACCTTGCAGGTGGTCGATACCGGACTAAAATCATCGAGAGCTACTGCTCAATTAAAGAACATATATCAAGGTGCAGGGCGCATGAATTAATGTCTCCCAGGCAAGCGACAAGCACGGCAAAACACTTGATTTCATGCTTTCGCAGCGCCGAAACAAGCCAGCCGCCACGAGGTTGTTCGCGCATATGATGGGGGTCATCGACAAAAGTGGAGCCAACGCCGCAGGCATCAGAGCTATCAACAGAATGTTCAAAGGCTTTGCCCAATTAAGATGGTGAGGCGGAAGTATCTCAATAACTTCGTGGAACAAGTTCACCGTTGCCTCAAACGGCGAACGCGTCCGATGCTCGGTTTCAAATCATCCGTTCCTGTAACTTCCACCTTGGAAGGTATCAAAATGGCCAACGTCATCAGCAAGGGGCAACTCACTGTCGCACTCTGTCCATTTCAGCAGTTCGACGAACTGGCTGCCTTACCCATCTGCAAAAAAAGCGGGATTCCGAACACTCGCTAATTTTGCAAAGGAACCCTAAAGGGAGGCTGACCAATTTACTTTGCATCAATCTGTTAAAGCTCAGGGTGCGTTAACGCCTCAGGGTCGGCTGGTGTTTGCTGATGTGACACGAGCTTCCAAACACCGGCATCGTTTAAATATGTCGATGCACAAACAGCATGAAAAATCGGAGCATTAGGTCGTTCGGCTGACACCCGATAAGCGAGAACAGCAATCTCACCTTTTTGATTGAAATGGCGGTCACTCATTCGGACCGTCCGCCATTCAGCATTGTCTGCCATGCCTTGGGCGCCAGCCGTGCCGCGTTGTATTTTTGCCGGGTACGGGAAGATCATCACAGCATCTTCAAGTATTTCTGAATGTGCGGAATCGAAACCGTTTAACCACAGCCGCTCTTCTGTCGCCCAAAGCTGGTCCTCAGTTGTCATTTCCCTCTCCTTTGTTGCGTACGCCTCATGGAACAGGGCGCCTCTCGAAATCTGCTTCTGAATCGATCCCATGAATTTGGGAAAAAGAACAATTTCTCGTATAGGTTAGGCGTTCTGCACCAAGCCGTCACCTTACTTGGTGTTCAGGGCAATGTTGGTTCCAATTTCTAAGGTCTGCGAACTTTCATCGCCAACTCATTTGGATAAAAACAATGCGAAGAAGTAGGTTTCTTGCGGACACAACTGAATGGTGAAAACTTTTGGTTTCCGATCCGTGCTGCAATCCTGTTCAACCGGCTGGAATTCCAAATACGAAAACTACTCCGGAAACAACACTTAGCGCCAAAAAGGCAGCGGCTTTTTTCTCGTCACCCTTACGCTTACGTGCAGCTTCAAATGCGACCAGGCATTGAAGAGCATAAAACAAGGCAAAGGCACGGCTTGCCAAGGCAATCACCTGGTCAACATCAGTCGACCACAGAATGCCGATTCCAACCAGCGCAATTAAACCATAGGCGTGGCTGGGGTTTACGCGGTCATGAGTGATCTCGCCGATCAGGCCTGCATCCCCAATACTGTCTGCAACTGATGCGCTAAATTGGCTGGCTGTTGCAGCAATTGTCAAAGAAATCGGCAGTATGCCCGCGACCAAAGCCGAGACAGATATAACAGCAGCAACTCCCTCTCCCTGAGACAGATCTATCAGCAGCGGCGAAAGGAGTATGAAGAAGACAATGTAAATAACCCCGGAGAGCAACTGCGCGTTCCACATCGCCTTAATTCTGGTCTGCGCATCAAATTCCTCGCCCATGAATCTTGTCGTTTCAAATCCCTGCACAACAATCAGCAACCCGAGAAGAACAGGAAGTGACTTAAGCTCGAATTTGCCAGCAGCTGACAGAAAGTCGCCCGGCCCGACGATCTTCCCGAATGCAAAAACCGCAAGAGCCGCAAGAAAACCAGCTATCACTGATAGATTTAAAGCTGTCGCATAGCGTTCAACGCGGGCAACTTTTTGCGCTCCATCACTCCAACCTAATAGCCCAATTACTACCAATAGACTTATCGCGATGGGTTTTGCCAACTCTGGCCGGTCAATATTTGCGCCCTGTAGGACAAAGTGCCCGAGAAGGGCAAGGTAATAGGAAACGGAAATGAAGTAGGCAAATGCGAGAACAATATGACTGAGTTGCTCAATCGAATGCAGAACATGATCCTTGTCAGCTGCCAATTGTGGTTCGACAACTCTGATGTTGTAGCGAATTGTCCATCCAATCAGCATTGCCACGAGATTTAACAGCGCCATCGCAAGAGCAGCAAAGCCCCCGAACTCCCGGGCAAGCAGAGGGGCGGAAACCAGAAAACCACTCCCGATGATTGAGGCGAGTGGGGTAACTGTGGCGCGCCAAATCGCGGTTCGTGAAAACGGAGCGAACAGCAATCCTAAAAGAACGACTGCTCCAATGGCCACAAAGGTAATTGTCGGTATCAAATCAACAGACCTTTCCGCCTCGACCGTGTTCTTCCCCTCTTGAGGAATTTTACCCGAGGTAACTATTTCTAACTGTGTTTCGGCCCTTTCCCTATATTTAATCCAAGCACAGACTTTTGGGTTGTTGTTGAGAAAATCCCCTGACAGAGTTCATTGCGCGTTGTTGCCGCACATAAAGATACCACTCTCGGACGTGCAGCGAGTGGCCGGTTTGGCGAAGCATCACCGCAGCATTAGCGAATACTATGAAAGTCCGCTTAAGGCCGTTTTCGAATGTGTACGGTATTCGTCGTTATTCACCGCCGATGGGGCTGTTCCTCCAGTGAGTTTTGTTTGACATCTGCGCCTGCGGGTCCAATTGGGCAACTTGATAGGAGAGTGTTTCTGGCTCATCGTGACCGCTGAATAGTGGACGATGAGAAAGACAAAGGGATATACGCCTGCATCTTCCGACGAAGGCAACGGAACACGACAGGCAATTACGACACGCGCAGATACAAGCGGCGAGACCGTATTGAGATCATTTTCGGTAAGCTCTAAGATTGGAGGCGCGTGGCAAACCGCTGAGAACCACTGTCCCAAGATCTTCCTCTCAACCATCGCCCTCGCCGCAACTGTCATCTAATGATTATGATGCCGGAGCTTAGTTTCGCAGGTAGAAATAGACTGCAAGCAGGTTAGCCTACTTTGGAAAAACGGAAACTTTTGAACGAGCTCACACCAGTTACATGAGCCACAAATTTGCTCGTAAACCATGTCGGCCGGGGTCTCCGAGCAATCGAGTCAAAAAGTTTGCGACAAAACTTTCAATTGTTGTGCTCGACACTCAGGAAAACCAGTGTGCGCTTCTCTTGGCTCTTGTCTTTAATGGCAACCCGATAGACACGAATTCCGGCGTCCAACTCTCTAAGCACATAGCTGTCTGGGTGATTGACCTGCCGATCAATCGGAGCAGGCGTACCGTCTCGGCAACGCGCTACTTCAGCCCATGTGTCGTGGAAGTAGATAGTGGCCTCATGGCTTCTGAACTGAAATTCCCAATAACACGAAACGCCGCGTGAATTACCCAAGCCGTCAAATGGCTGGCATACGGACCCAACAGGGGCAATCCTAGTGTCATCATAGCTTTCGAGTGCAGAAATTTGTGCGCATTCAGCAGCCAGTCCAATGGTCGGTTGAACGAACACTACCGTCGCAAGTGAAAGCCAAAAACACAACGAGACTCTTTTGTGAGGTTCGAATTCAGATGCTGGAGCGAGGTAGACAGAACTCGTGTTGCCGCGCAGTTTTAGCATGGCCAACAATCGCATACGTTGTGCTCTGACAGGAGAATCTCTTTAATCAATATTTTTGCTAAAGAGTCGTCATTCTGCTGCATCAGGAACATCAACAATTGAATAGTTGCCCTTTACGCGTTCCTTTGTCGGGTCAAAATGAGGGAAAGGCACTATTTTGGCTTTCAGACGCTTTTGTTGGCCGTCCAGTTGCCCGATTTCAATGTCAGCTCCGACGACGGCATGAGTGACCGAAACCCGGCCTAACGCAATAACCTTGCCCAGAACGGGTGATTTCATCGCGCTGGTAATCTCTCCAACCTGCGCCTTTCCTAAACGCACACAGTCGCCGGGCGAGGGGACCGTGCCGCCCTCAATCTCGAAACCGACCAGTTTGCGATGAGGATGGGTCTTGCGTTCTTCAATCGCTGCCCGCCCGATAAAATCGTCGGGCTTTGACTTCAGTGGAACGGTGAAGCCGATGCCAGCCTCGAAGGGATCGGTTTGATCGTCGAATTCGGACCCGGCAAAGATCAGGCCACCTTCGATCCGCACCATATCCAGTGCCGCAAGTCCAAGCGGAGCTATGCCATATTCCTGGCCAACCTCCCAGACGCGATCAAAGATCTCGACGGCATCTTTGGGATGGCAGAAGATTTCATATCCCAGCTCACCTGAATACCCGGTCCGAGAAATTACGACAGATGTCCCCTGCACATCACCAACCCGAGCCACGGTAAGCCGGAACCATGGCAGTTCTTCGATCGTCGGTTGCTGAGGCGGTGTCCAAAAGATCTTGGAAAGGATGTCGCGACTGTACCGCCCTTGAACCGCAATGTTGTGCAATTGATCAGTCGAATTGCGCACCCAGACATTCATATTGCGTTTGAGGGCCTGTTCCTGCAGCCACAATCCGCTCGTGTCATTCCCGCCAATCCAGCGAAAGTTTGTTTCACCCAATCGATAAACCGTACCATCGTCGATCATACCGCCGTGTTCATAGCACATCGCGGTATACACGACCTGACCAACGCTTAGCTTTTTCATGTTGCGGGTTACGCAAAGCTGCAACAGCTCTTCTGCATCGGGTCCGACAACTTCGTATTTACGCAAAGGGCTGAGGTCCATAACCGCAACCTTGTCGCGGCAGGCCCAGTATTCGGCAATCGCGCCGTGATTGGTCATCGTGTTGGGCAGCCAATAGCCGTTATATTCGACGAAATCACGGGTGTGCCGTGCAAAGCAGTCGTGAAATGCAGTTTTTTTGGTTTCTTCCACATCCGCCTCCGCAGATTTTCTATAGCCGTAGGATCTTTTGAAATCCTCGGTCGCCTTGTAGGTTCGCACCTGAATATCGGTTGGATTCCAGCCATTTGCTGGATCAATGTCGCAGGGACAGCCGGTGCTGACGCAGACCAGATCGGTCAGCGCGCGCAACAAGACGAAGTCACCGGGACGCGACCAGGGGTCGTCCATGCCAATGGCGTTGGTGTCGTCCAGCATCGTGTTGAAAAAGAAGTTGATTGCAGGCCAACCACCACGTGGTTTGATGCCATACTGATCCAAGTCTTTATTGATATTGTCCGAGCAATTCACGTGGCCGGGGTAACCGAGATCTTCATAATACCGCGCCGTACAGGCAAGGCCAAACGTGTCATGGCGTCCGCACGTATCCTGAACGATCTCTATCAGCGGTTCCTGATCAACTGACCAATACTTCGAAAAAATCCCCGGTTTCGGATACAAGCTGCCCATCAGGCTACGCGTTGTTGTGGGATCAATCTCGCGTTCGATCCCCTGATCCAGCGCTCGGCGGCTGAAGGCTTGAAAATCCGAGCACTCACGCCCGCGAACATCGACAATCTGGATGAGCTCGCCGGCCCTGACCTCGTACGAGTGGGCATTGCCCGGCTGAATATTGAAGTCCTTGAGCGGATCGGCCAGCGGTTCGGGTGGTCCCACATCGGGTTTTTCCAAACCGGGTGCAGAGCGCTGAATGTACAGGATGATATCCGTGGGAGGGTTGTTATCTTCGGGACGCATCGCCTTGCCGGGTGCAGCCACGATCAGAAGGCCATCACTTTCAGCGACGAAATGCACCATGTCACCGGGGCGCGACCCGTCGATAAACGCCCGAACCGCGTCACCTTTTCCGATGTCAAATCCGGCAACTTCCAGAGCGCGCAGCACTTTCTTGCCAGACGGCGATCCATTTGCCAGCGTCGCAATCAAACCATCCGGACGTCCATGTCCCAAAGCACCCAGCATGGCCGCATCAGAACTTCGGTCAGGGGCAAAGAAGACCATCTCGGCCTGTTGCATCCCGTCGCGGTCCAACAAGGTTATCCTATCACCTTTGGAAATCGGAACAGCGCGCGACCCCATTCCTGGGACCGGGTGGCGTTCCGTTCCATGTGGCAGGATCGGAAGGCCGGGGGCCAGAACTCCGCTGCGTTCGAACGGAACTTCGAATACCGGCTTCACATTCATAGTGCATCTTCCTGAATGATCTCGGTTGCACCGCGGTGGGTGACAACCAATAAGCATCCCGCCTCGGTTCGCGAATAGTGGCCGGACCCAGCAGCGAGGCTGACAAAGTCGCCGCTGCGATAGCAAAATCCATCGTGATCTGTCAGATCGCCTTCGAGGATGAAGAACTCTTCTGGCCCATGGTGGATATGCGGACTTGAACGTGTGCCCGCTGCCATCTTCATCAGATAGCTACCTTGCCCGGTTCCCTCATCAAAGCTGACATTCTTCCACCAGACTTGCTCGTCGGGTCGGCCTTCCATACGCATCCGGACAAATCCGGGATCGTCGAAACGGGTAACGGTGCGTGGGATTTGATACTGTGCCATCTCAATCAAGCCCCAGCCGTTTTTTTCGTTTTTCAGCCCAACTGCTGATCGCCATGTCAAAGGTCAGCGCCATCAGGGACACGTTCAGACCCAGCACAAAATTCTTGCCCAGTTCGGTGCCCGCCAGTGTTCGCTGCAGCTCCTGTCCCAGATCCTGCGTGCCGATGAAGGCGGCAATGATAACCATGAAAAAGGCGAACATGATTGCCTGATTAAACCCGACCGCCATTGTCGGCAGTGCCAGCGGAATTTGCACCGACATCAGCTTTTGCCGACGGGTCGAGCCGGACATGTCTGCCGCCTCGGTCATTTCCGGCGGTACATTACTGAGGCCAATTATCGTGTACCGGATCAGCGGCACGGCGGCGAAGATCAGGATTGAGAACACAACTGCCACATCATTGACCCCAAACAGCATGATCGCGGGGATCAGGTAGATGAAGCTTGGGAAGGTTTGCGCGGTGTCGCAGGCCAGCAGGATGCTCTTGGACCAGCGGTTGGACCGGGCTGCAACAACGCCCAAGGGGATACCGATCATAGTCGCCAGCGCGACTGCTGAAATCACAGTATAAAGCGTGATGACCGACCGATCCCACCAGCCCGAGAAGGCGACTATCGTAAAGAAGATCGCGGCGTAGATGCCGGGTTTTCGGCCACCGACCCAATACGCAAAGGACACAACCAGCAGGATAAAAGCAGGAGTCGGAATGGCGAGTAGCGTATTCCGGAACGGGATCAAAACCTTGACGTTAAGGAACCAGCGCAGCCATTCGGTTGTGCCCTTGATCGCGTCTATGGCCAGGAACGACTTGATCACCACGTCGATTTCCTTGCCCTGGCTGAGATGCTGCTTGCGACCAACTTCAGCCAGGATCGGAAACACCTGTGCCAGCAGAGTAAATCCAACAAACAGACCCAGCGCGACCAGCGAAATCTGGTGCCGTTTCCACCACGGTGTCCCGCGTTCGAAGTGCACCGGCTGCTTGACGACCCAGGCCTTTGACATCCGATCCAACGTGACAGCCAGAAGGACGATGGTTACGCCAATCTCGAAAGAACGGCCCAGTTTGAAACTACCCATCATCGCCAGCAGTTTCGCGCCAAGACCGGGCATTCCGATAAAAGCGGTCAGAACAACCATCGCAAGACACAGCATGATCACCTGATTGACGCCGACCAGAACCTCGGTGCGCGCGGCTGGAACGTAGACGTGGCGCAACATCTGCCAGCGTGTGCAGCCAGACATCTGGCCGGCTTCGATCACTTCGGGGCTGACCTTTTTCAGGCCCAGAGTAGTCATCAGGATCATTGGTGGGATGGCAAAGGTAATTGTTGCGACGGCCCCAGCTGTCGGGCCGACCTTAAAGAAGATCACTGCTGGCAAGAGATACGTAAAGAAGGGCAGGGTTTGCAGTACGGACAGGATGGGTTTCAGCAACCGCTCGAACCAGCCGTGTTTCCAGGCCGCGATGCCTAGTACCAGACCCAGCAAGAAAGCCAATGGAGCCGCAACCACGATGACGGACATCGTCTGCATGGCGATTTTCCACTGTCCGATTGCCGCGGTCCAGATGAAGGTGCCCGCGCCCAAGGCAGCCAACCGCCATCCCCCAACGGCATAGCCGACGACGGCTGCCACAGCGGCAATCGCGGACCATGGGATCGGGCCCAGATAGGGCCAGCGACGCTTGCCCTCCAATAGGTTCGCCGAGGTATCCAGCAGAAACTCTAGCGGGCCTTCTGCAATAAAGCGGGTGACATAGATCAGACCGAGGTCGTTTTGAATGAAGTTAAAAATCGCGTCCAAAACCTGTGAGGTTGGCGGGATTGCAGCCTCAGGAATGCGATTCAGCCACTCGGGCAGAATGCCAATTGCCTTAGCCAGGATCAGTGCAATAGCGGTGACCACCAGCGCGGTTAGGACTTTGGTTTGCCCCCACGGGCCGTCCCTTGTGTCCGATATGTCGGTGGACAGCGTCGCCATCATTCCGCCCCAAGCAGAACATTCAACGCGGTGTCACGTTCCAGAACCCCGGTGACAACGCCTTTGTCATTCGCGACCGGCAACAGGATGCGCTTGTCATTTACCAGTACCCGCGCCAATTCGTGAATAGTCGAGCCGCCATTGATCGGCGCGCCTTCCAAAGCATGACCATTCACGGGCTTTGCAAGCCCCTTCGCATGTACGACCCGGGCCTTGTCGACATCTTCGGTAAATTTGGCCACATATTCGGTGGCAGGGTTCATCACGATCTGGTCGGGGGTGTCACACTGTTCGACCGCGCCATTGCGCATGATGGCAATCCGGTCGGCCAGGCGCAGCGCCTCGTCAAAGTCATGCGTGATGAAGACGATGGTTTTGCCCAACATCTCTTGCAGACGCAGGAATTCATCCTGCATTTCACGGCGGATCAGCGGATCAAGCGCCGAGAATGGTTCATCAAGAAACCAGATATCCGGCTCAATTGCTAAGGATCGGGCGATACCGACCCGTTGCTGTTGACCGCCACTTAGTTCGCGTGGGAAGTATTCTTCCCGGCCTTCAAGGCCAACCAGTTTGATGACTTCCAGCGCGCGTTCGCGCCGGTCGTGGCGATCCTGTCCGCGCATTTCCAACGGGAAGGCCACGTTGTCCAAAACCGTGCGATGCGGCAGCAATCCGAAGGACTGAAACACCATCCCCATCTTGTTGCGGCGCAGCTCAATCAGCTCGCGTTCAGTCAGGCTCATGATGTCCTGACCGTCAACTTCAATCGTTCCGCCTGTAATGTCGTGCAGGCGTGAAAAACACCGCACTAGCGTGGACTTGCCTGATCCTGACAGGCCCATAATGACCAGCATCTCGCCACGAGCGACCTCAATCGAGACGTCCTTGACCCCGGCGATGTACCCATCCGCGCGGATCTCATCGAAACTGCGGCCAGCGGGCAGAGATTTCAGATAGCTCTCTGGCGAGGGCCCAAACAGTTTCCAGACGTTTTTGGCTGAGATGACAGGCGCTGAGGCGGACATGGCTGCCTTTCTTTCGTGTTGAGCGCGGCCTTGCATCGCTGAGATGTTCAAGGCCGCGCCAGTTTCGGTGGATGCAACCGGATTATGTGCTGCAGGCACTGATCCAAGGATCAATGACGGCGCGGTTGGCGTCCAGCCATTCTTCGGCTGCCTCTTCCGGCTCTAGCTCATCAGTGTCGACCAGCTTCGCCATCTCAGCAATCTGCGGGTTGGTGAAAGAAATCTCGGTCAGGGCGCAATACGCGGCCGGCCACTTGTCTTTCATGCCATCCCAAGCCGCCTTTTTCAGGTAACCCTCGGCAGGGTTGCCACAATCATACAGCGCTTCCGGGTTGGGACCCTTGGCTGGATCCTTGTCGCACCCATCTTCCCATGCCGGGAACTCAACGAACTCACCTGGCCAAACAGCTTCAGCGAAGTTTGGCGTCCAGTTAAAGACCAAAACCGGCGTTTTGTCGGCCTCTGCCGCGCCAATTTCGGCCCAAAGGGCTGCGGCTGAACCCGCATTGATCACCGTAAAGTTCAGATCCAGTGCTTCGGCGCGTTCTTTACCATGCTTCAACCAGTCGACCGGCCCATCCAGATACCGGCCCTTGTCGCCGGTTTCGGCCGTCGCGAACAGGTGCGCGCAGTCGTTCAGAGCTTGCCAGTCAGGCAGTCCCGGGCAGGATTCCTTGGTCCACATCGGATACCACCAATCCTCGCGCGTGACCGCATCATGATCGCCCGCATCATGCAGACCGCCTTTTTCCAGTGCCGCCCGATAGGATGCACCAAAGGCACCTTCCCAGACTTCCATCTCCAGCGCGACATCGCCCAAACGTACCGATTCATAGACGGCCTGACTGTCGGTGGTGACATATTCTACGTTGTTGCCCATCTCTTCGAAGATCAGGCCTACAACGTTCGACATCACGATCTGGCTGGACCAGTTGTGAATGGGGATTACGATCGGGTCGCTGCTGTCTTCGGCAGCCGCGCCAGTTCCCGCTACTGCTGCCAAGGTTGCAGCAGAAAGTAGGTTTGTAAGTTTCATGTTTGCTCCCTGAGTGACATTCATTTTTGAGTTGAGGACTCTTCCGGCCCCGAATTCATGCATTCTGCCCAAGATCGTCTAATGTGCAGAACAGAAATTTGAGGGGCTTTGACCATAATTTCTTGAGGCTAATCCGACTTTTTGCTATCTTAACAGACAGTTGCCTGATCGAATGTTGCCAGATGCGGGCAAATGTTTTTGATCGCGCCGTCGTCCAGCTCGGGAAAAGGCCCCCAAATGCCAAAAAAAGCGCCAGTCACCGGGAAAGTCTTGCCGCCGCTAGACTATTTGTTGGCATTTGAAGCCGCTGCCAAGGCACAGAGTTTTGCGCAAGCCAGCAAGGTGCTGAACATCTCAGAGACCGCAATCAGCCGCAAAGTACGCTTGCTGGAACAGCACTATGACGTGCCCTTGTTTGTAAGGGGTCATCGTTCTGTTTCCCTTACTCAACAGGGTGCCATCCTGTTGGCGACCGTGGAAAAATCACTGGACCTGATGCGGGATGTCAGCCGAGACATGCTGGCCAAGCATCAGGCAAATACGGTTTCGATCTCGGCGACCAATTCTGTTGCGTCTCTTTGGCTGATGCCGCAACTTCGCAAGTTCAACAAATCCAATGGCCGAATACGTATCTCTTTGGTGTCTTCTGACAGTGACGCAGAATGCCTGTCAGATTCTATGGACCTGACAATTCTGCGGGGGGATGGCGACTGGCCGGGGTACGAGGCAAAGCTTCTGTTCGGAGAAACCGTTTTTCCGGTTTGCAGCCCCGAGTACCTCAAAAGTAATCCCAATGCCGCGGATATTTCTGCGTTACCGGAACTTGACCTTATTGAGGTCACCAGCGCGCATGCAGAATGGATGACGTGGCGTGCGTGGTTCAGCGGCAATGGTGTATCAACATCATCAATGGAACAGGCAGTCGCGTTCAACACGTACCCATTGTCAGTACAGGCAGCGGTTGATGGATTGGGCATTGCGTTGGGCTGGGCCCATCTTGTTGACCCATTGCTTGAAAGCGGCGCTTTGGTCAGGCCAGTCCAGGGCGCATCGGTGCGAACTGAGTCAGGATATTACCTGCTGAAAAGGCCTTTCAACAGTGCTTTTCCAGAGCAGTTGATAGTCGAAGATTGGCTGCTGGGTCTTAGTGAGGGTCGGAAAAGATACGCCTGAATTGGGCTGTTGGCGGCTGGGCTTTGATGGTGAGTTTGGCAGCGGGCTGTTTGACCGCTACAACTCACGTATTGACCCAGGGGAATATTTATTTACCTTAAAGAAAAAATACGATTCTGGGTTGGTGCGTAACCGATCCGGCCAAGACGTTAACAGACTTTTCCAACCGGGGGTTTTGCCCAATGAGCTATAAATCGGACATTGAAATTGCGCGCGAGGCGCAGAAGAAGCCTATTCAGG
>NZ_JBXWNI010000031.1:0-6055 GCF_059610285.1 Ruegeria sp. YTSA072
CCCCTTCACCGGCGCTGCTGAGGCGGCGCTGACGGGTCGGAGAGACGGCCGGACGCATCGGAGAGACGGTGGGCATCTTAGGGAGTGATTTAGGCGGGCGCGCTGATGTTATTGGCGCAACGGTCTGATTTTTGGCTCTGGGTGTTCTGTTCTTTGACATTGATGGATAACTGAAGAGATATGTGGGCGGTTTGGTTCGTTTCGACGGATTGAATGTCTGTATATCGCGCTGGTAGGGCTTTGGCTCGATGATCCAGTGTCAGCTTCACTGTTTGAGTGGTTCACTGATTTCTTAGGAAGTCTGTGTACATCAAACAGAAGACTTCATCAGGATTAGCCTCCTGATGAGATGTGCAGAGGTTCGAACGTCAAGGATAAGCAGCAATGCTTTTCAACTTGAGAGTTTGATCCTGGCTCAGAACGAACGCTGGCGGCAGGCTTAACACATGCAAGTCGAGCGCACCTTCGGGTGAGCGGCGGACGGGTTAGTAACGCGTGGGAACATACCCTTTGGTACGGAATAGCCTCTGGAAACGGAGAGTAATACCGTATGAGCCCTTCGGGGGAAAGATTTATCGCCAAAGGATTGGCCCGCGTTAGATTAGGTAGTTGGTGGGGTAATGGCCTACCAAGCCTACGATCTATAGCTGGTTTTAGAGGATGATCAGCAACACTGGGACTGAGACACGGCCCAGACTCCTACGGGAGGCAGCAGTGGGGAATCTTGGACAATGGGGGCAACCCTGATCCAGCCATGCCGCGTGAGTGATGAAGGCCTTAGGGTCGTAAAGCTCTTTCGCCTGTGAAGATAATGACGGTAGCAGGTAAAGAAACCCCGGCTAACTCCGTGCCAGCAGCCGCGGTAATACGGAGGGGGTTAGCGTTGTTCGGAATTACTGGGCGTAAAGCGCACGTAGGCGGACTGGAAAGTTGGGGGTGAAATCCCAGGGCTCAACCCTGGAACTGCCTCCAAAACTATCAGTCTAGAGTTCGAGAGAGGTGAGTGGAATTCCGAGTGTAGAGGTGAAATTCGTAGATATTCGGAGGAACACCAGTGGCGAAGGCGGCTCACTGGCTCGATACTGACGCTGAGGTGCGAAAGTGTGGGGAGCAAACAGGATTAGATACCCTGGTAGTCCACACCGTAAACGATGAATGCCAGTCGTCGGGTAGCATGCTATTCGGTGACACACCTAACGGATTAAGCATTCCGCCTGGGGAGTACGGTCGCAAGATTAAAACTCAAAGGAATTGACGGGGGCCCGCACAAGCGGTGGAGCATGTGGTTTAATTCGAAGCAACGCGCAGAACCTTACCAACCCTTGACATCCTAGGACCGGCCCAGAGATGGGTCTTTCACTTCGGTGACCTAGTGACAGGTGCTGCATGGCTGTCGTCAGCTCGTGTCGTGAGATGTTCGGTTAAGTCCGGCAACGAGCGCAACCCACATCCTTAGTTGCCAGCAGTTCGGCTGGGCACTCTAGGGAAACTGCCCGTGATAAGCGGGAGGAAGGTGTGGATGACGTCAAGTCCTCATGGCCCTTACGGGTTGGGCTACACACGTGCTACAATGGCAGTGACAATGGGTTAATCCCAAAAAACTGTCTCAGTTCGGATTGGGGTCTGCAACTCGACCCCATGAAGTCGGAATCGCTAGTAATCGCGTAACAGCATGACGCGGTGAATACGTTCCCGGGCCTTGTACACACCGCCCGTCACACCATGGGAGTTGGTTCTACCCGACGACGCTGCGCTAACCTTCGGGGGGCAGGCGGCCACGGTAGGATCAGCGACTGGGGTGAAGTCGTAACAAGGTAGCCGTAGGGGAACCTGCGGCTGGATCACCTCCTTTCTAAGGATGTTCCTGGCATCTTGAGCTTGCTCTTGATCGTGGAACACTTAGCAGAAGATCAACAAACAAAGTTGATCAAACTCATGGACCGAGCCGTCCTCATATCTCTTCAGAACATATCAGGCCCGCAACGCTGTGAGGTCTGGCCCTCTCGGCAGATTTTGCGATGCAAAATCGCCTGTCGGGCAACGTCGATTTTGCTTTTGCAAAATCAACTGGGTCGGTAGCTCAGGTGGTTAGAGCGCACGCCTGATAAGCGTGAGGTCGGAGGTTCAAGTCCTCCTCGACCCACCAAAAACTTTTGGGGCCTTAGCTCAGCTGGGAGAGCGCCTGATTTGCATTCAGGAGGTCAGGAGTTCGATCCTCCTAGGCTCCACCATTTACCTTCGATTTGACCGTTAAGCACCATTTTGGTTCTTCACCGTCCAATCGGACGTCGCTTCTTCGGAAGCTTTGACATCGTATAGAGAGAAATCAATCAACACTGTTTGATCGTGCCGAGTGTGGCATTGATCTCGGTCGTTCTTATCTTCGGATAAGCGGCGCAGTTTGGGTCTAGCCGGCCCTGTCTGCGTATCCCGATCGAAACGAACAGAGTTGTCCAAGTCTAATATACTAACCCGAGCGACCTGCGTTGATCAGCTGCACGGCTGAGAGACCATATGGGGTTGCTCATTTGTCCTCGTCCAAGTGGCGGGGGCGGGAAATGTATGTTTTTGGTTCAGAAGAATGACTGCCTTTAGTTACCAGCTGGGCGGTCTCGATTGATTTGATTACTAGCGCAGCTTCGGTTGTGTGCGGTCAAACGCACTCAAGTAGCCGAATAGGCGGTAGTGCCAATATCAAGTCTTTCTTTTTCTGGATCAAATCAAGCGCGAGAAGGGCGTTTGGTGAATGCCTTGGCAGCAAGAGGCGATGAAAGACGTGATACTCTGCGATAAGCCATGGGGAGCTGAGAATAAGCTTTGATCCATGGATTTCTGAATGGGGCAACCCACCTGAATGTTTGTTATTGTTAGCACTGCTAATCAATAATGGGCATAACCAGGTATTTATGACCTGAATACATAGGGTTATAAAGGCAAACCCGGGGAACTGAAACATCTAAGTACCCGGAGGAAAGGAAATCAATTGATACTCCCCTAGTAGCGGCGAGCGAACGGGGACCAGCCGAGCCTTGAGAGTGAGAAGAACATGTTGGGAAGCATGGCCATAGCGGGTGACAGCCCCGTATTCTAAGCTCAATGGGACGTATTAAGTAGGGCGGAACACGTGAAATTCTGTCTGAAGATCGGAGGACCACCTTCGAAGGCTAAGTACTCCTTGCTGACCGATAGTGAACCAGTACCGTGAGGGAAAGGTGAAAAGCACCCCGACGAGGGGAGTGAAACAGTACCTGAAACCGAACGCCTACAATCAGTCGGAGCCTCCTTGCGGGGTGACGGCGTACCTTTTGTATAATGGGTCATCGACTTGGTCTCACGAGCAAGCTTAAGCCGTTAGGTGTAGGCGTAGCGAAAGCGAGTCTTAATAGGGCGCATGAGTTCGTGGGATCAGACCCGAAACCGAGTGATCTAGGCATGGCCAGGTTGAAGGTAAGGTAACACTTACTGGAGGACCGAACCCACATCCGTTGAAAAGGATCGGGATGAGCTGTGCCTAGGGGTGAAAGGCCAATCAAACTCGGAGATAGCTGGTTCTCTGCGAAATCTATTTAGGTAGAGCGTCATCCGAATACCCCGGGGGGTAGAGCACTGGATGGGTAATGGGGCCCCACAGGCTTACTGATCCTAACCAAACTCCGAATACCCGGGAGTACTAGATGGCAGACACACTGCGGATGCTAACGTCCGTAGTGGAGAGGGAAACAACCCTGACCTACAGCTAAGGCCCCCAATTCATGGCTAAGTGGGAAAGCAGGTGGGACGACCAAAACAACCAGGAGGTTGGCTTAGAAGCAGCCATCCTTTAAAGATAGCGTAACAGCTCACTGGTCTAAATAAGTTGTCCTGCGGCGAAGATGTAACGGGGCTCAAGCCATGAGCCGAAGCTTAGGATGCCGTAAGGCATGGTAGCAGAGCGTAGTGTGACATAAGACTTATCCTCTTTAGTGTCCTTCGGGGCACCTTGGAGGATCGAGTCTTTTCGATGAAGCCGGCGCGTGAGCGATCCGGTGGAGAGATCACTAGTGAGAATGATGACATGAGTAGCGACAAAGAGTGTGAGAGACACTCTCGCCGAAAGTCCAAGGGTTCCTGCTTAAAGCTAATCTGAGCAGGGTAAGCCGGCCCCTAAGCCGAGGCCGAAAGGCGTAGGCGATGGGAACTAGGTTAATATTCCTAGGCCGTGGAGTGGTGACGGATCTCAGAGGTAGTTCATCCTTATCGGATTGAATGGGCTGCTGAGAGGTTCCTGGAAATAGCCCTCCTATAAGACCGTACCCTAAACCGACACAGGTGGACTGGTAGAGCATACCAAGGCGCTTGAGAGAACGATGTTGAAGGAACTCGGCAAAATACCTCCGTAAGTTCGCGAGAAGGAGGCCCGGTTCCTAGGCAACTAGGGGCTGGGGGCACAAACCAGGGGGTGGCGACTGTTTATTAAAAACACAGGGCTCTGCGAAGTCGCAAGACGACGTATAGGGTCTGACGCCTGCCCGGTGCCTGAAGGTTAAAAGGAGAGGTGAGAGCCTTGAATTGAAGCCCAGGTAAACGGCGGCCGTAACTATAACGGTCCTAAGGTAGCGAAATTCCTTGTCGGGTAAGTTCCGACCTGCACGAATGGCGTAACGACTTCCCCGCTGTCTCCAACATCGACTCAGCGAAATTGAATTGCCTGTCAAGATGCAGGCTTCCCGCGGTTAGACGGAAAGACCCCGTGCACCTTTACTACAGCTTCGCACTGGCATCAGGATTGTGATGTGCAGGATAGGTGGTGGGCTTTGAAGCAGAGACGCAAGTCTTTGTGGAGCCTCCCTTGAGATACCACCCTTCGCACTCTTGATGTCTAACCGCGGTCCGTTATCCGGATCCGGGACCCTGCGTGGCGGGTAGTTTGACTGGGGCGGTCGCCTCCTAAAGCGTAACGGAGGCGCGCGAAGGTTGGCTCAGAGCGGTCGGAAATCGCTCGTTGAGTGCAATGGCAGAAGCCAGCCTGACTGCGAGACTGACAAGTCGAGCAGAGTCGAAAGACGGCCATAGTGATCCGGTGGTCCCGAGTGGAAGGGCCATCGCTCAACGGATAAAAGGTACGCCGGGGATAACAGGCTGATACTGCCCAAGAGTCCATATCGACGGCAGTGTTTGGCACCTCGATGTCGGCTCATCTCATCCTGGGGCTGGAGCAGGTCCCAAGGGTACGGCTGTTCGCCGTTTAAAGAGGTACGTGAGCTGGGTTTAGAACGTCGTGAGACAGTTCGGTCCCTATCTGCCGTGGGTGTAGGAGACTTGAGAGGAGTTGCCCCTAGTACGAGAGGACCGGGGTGAACGATCCACTGGTGGACCAGTTGTCGTGCCAACGGCAGTGCTGGGTAGCTATGATCGGACAGGATAACCGCTGAAGGCATCTAAGCGGGAAGCCCCCCTCAAAACAAGGTCTCCCTGAGGGCCGTGGAAGACCACCACGTCAATAGGCCGGAGATGTAAGCGCAGTAATGCGTTCAGTTGACCGGTACTAATCGCCCGATAGGCTTGATTTGATCCAGTAATGGAAAGACAAATCAAAAACATACACCTCATTAAACATGGATAACTTCGCAGCAAAACGCTGCGGTGTTGATTGACATAACTACCGAGTAGCAACGCGCATTTGCACGCAAATACGTCGCCTGCCACTCGTCGCGCTTTGCAAAGCAAAGCCGCGACGGGGATTTTCCTCGGTTTGGTGGTCATAGCGCAAGTGAAACACCCGGTCCCATCCCGAACCCGGAAGTTAAGCACTGCCGCGCCAATGGTACTTGGGCTTAAGCCCCGGGAGAGTAGGTCACCGCCAAACCTAGAAAAATCCCACAATCAAACTTCTCTCTTACGATATCGAACTCATTCGACCCCGGCCTCACGTAGCGTAAGCAACAGGCCGAAAAACGGTCTCAAGTAGCCGAATAGGCGGTAGACCACCAAAGTGACGCGGGATGGAGCAGCCCGGTAGCTCGTCAGGCTCATAACCTGAAGGTCGTAGGTTCAAATCCTACTCCCGCAACCAACG
>NZ_JBXWNI010000032.1:0-4652 GCF_059610285.1 Ruegeria sp. YTSA072
GAACGATCATTGCGAGTCTTTGCCGAGACCTTTTGGAGCAACCGCTATTGGGAACTAGCTGGATATGCTTTTGATCTAATCTGCTGCTCTGCCGAAATCTCGCGCCTGTTGCAGGTCGCTTTGATTGCAAAGTCAGGCGATGGTCACTGTCCCGAATTGGTTTTCGCGATACTGCAAAGCAGATCAACATGTCGATCCAACCAATCCTCGTCCAGTGCCTCGTGACGAATGAGCTTGCGGAAATAAGGTGCCGCGACTGCTAGTTCTATAAGCTGTTCAACCGGAACATCCGTGGCGATCTCACCGCGGTCTATTGCGGCTGCAAATACTGCTTCAACACTTGCGAACCTGTCTTTCATGAATTCAGTGATCACCAACCGCGCTTCTTCGTCGGTGGACGCAGCAGCGACCACCTGAGGCGCGATTTGGCCCCATGGTGTGTCATTCAAGGCTCCCATCAGTACGCCGAGTAACCAGCGCAGGTCAGATCGCAGCGGGCCATCGGTTTTGGGTGGAATGTTCGGCGGTGTTGCGATGCGCCTGAACGCTGCATCACGCAGGCTACGCGCATCTGGCCAGTGCCTGTAAAGTGTGCTGCGCGAAATGCCAGTTGCCTTCGAAACTGCGCCATGAGTTACGTGCAACACGCCCTCATCCCTCAGTATCCTTTGCGCCGCATCAATCGCAGTCTGTCGTGTGGCGATCAGCCTAGGATCTTCTTTCAATCGCCCCTCCTGTAGAACACTTTGTTGCGCTATAGAACATTTTGTTCTATAAGTATGATCAGCTAAAAACTAAAGCTCAATACTCAATTCCGCGAACACGTCTTGTCAAAATGGGAGCGTATCAATGTTCAAAGTGGCAGCAACCCCGCTGGCGGTACTCTTATCGATGGGTGCGACAACCGCATTGTCCGAGAGTGGCACCTACGAGCTGGATCCTGGACACAGCCAGGTATTGTTCAGCTACGACCACATCGGGTTCTCAGAAACATTTGGAATGTTCTCAGGTTTTAACGGCGAGATAGAGTTCAACGAAGATGATCCGTCTGCGTCGTCTGTCACAGTGTCTATGCCTGTAAAATCCATGATCACGGGCTGGGATGCCCGTTTGCAACACTTCATGTCCGATGACTTTTTCAGCGCGAGCGACGGTGACGTGGTCACATTCGCCTCAACCAGCATTGAAGTGACCGGGGACAATTCCGCGGATATTTCTGGCGACTTGACCATGAATGGCGTCACCAAGCCTGTTGTTCTGGAAACAACGCTTAACAAGTCAGCGCCATACCCGTTTGGCCCAAAAGAGGGCACGCCGACCTTGGGGCTGGCTGCCACGGCGACTATCGTGCGGTCTGAATTCGGACTTGGGGCCTTTGCACCTGCGGTGAGCGACGAAATAGAGCTCTTGATCAATATCGAAGCGTTAAAAGCTGAATGATGCGTGCAGGGGCACCGATACGGCGCTGAGCACTCATTCTTTAATTTTGGCGGATGGTCAACACGATGAATGTACACCTGAGAACATTGGCGGCTGCCGCGACAGCGGTGGCATTGATGTGCCCGATGGTATCCGCACAAGAGCGCTCCTTGCCGGAGCGCACCTCGCCCCGTCCCGAAACGACAAGCGGCGTACCCCATACACAGATTGGTGTCGAAATTGATGCCGATTTGGCCCAGCTATTGCTGGAGCGAGTTGCGCAATTTCCAGGGGTCACACTTGGCCCGACACGCATATCGCTTCCTGGCGCAATTGGTTTTCAGCTTGATCCCGACATGTTATTGTCCCAACCGAGCTCTATTGTCGGTGGGTTTGAGTTTGCGCATATGCATCCTGATGGCAGCTTGCACGCTTCGCTGCACCCCGCAATGGCGCGACGGGCAATTGAGGCTGGCTGGGCCGTAGGACACCCTTGGGCCAATCAACGTCCCGGATGGAGTGGCTTTGTCATGATATATACTCCGACCACACCAGAAGAGTTGGAAGTCGTCATCGATCTGGTCGAAAGCTCGTACACTTTCATCACCGGAAACACCTTGGGCTAAACGCCCACCTGCTGACCTTGCCGTTTCTGACTAATACGCAGGTCAGTCAAAATTCAGTCTTACCGGAATTTCAGGTGATCTATGGTCCACTGTTCCAGCCGGGCATGATCCAGAGATGTAGCGCACCCACAACAAGTGCAGCTAGGATGTAAATGGCGACACATCCTCGAAACTTGTCAAAACCTCATACCCCCAGTAGGTATTTGGTATGTTTCGCTTGGTCCTGTCGATACTTCTTGTTGTTGCATTCTCTGGCGCATCCGCAGCGTCCGTGAAGCATGGCTTGACTCATGGATCGGATCACTCTGGTCATCATGCTCAAATGGCAGGCGACGATCCGGTGGCTAATGCGGAGCAAGCTGTTGCGGATTGTTGCGACACCACTAGCGGCATGGGTTCAGCATCCTGTTTTGGTGATCTTGTCGCCACGGCGGGGATTTCGCCGATCGCTCCATTGGTGATTTCAGCGGGCGGTGTGACGCACGCTGGAGCCAATTTTGCGGGCCTCGCACTGGGCGTCCCCACCGGTCCTCCGAAAGCCTGAATGGCTACGGGTTCTCGCCCGCAATCCGTTCAAATTTCACATCACAGGACCGACAGACATGATCACACGTCGTCACTTCACCACACTATCTGCAACTGCTCTCATCGCGACCGCTCTTCCCGTCCGTGCAAACACCCCAATGCACGTGCTCACCTCACCAGATTGCGGATGTTGTCACGCATGGGCCGACTTGGCTCGCGCACGTGGCTACGCCGTCACCGTTGAGGAACTGACAGACTCCGAGGCACAGAAGTCAGCGCGGGGTATCCCGCTGAACCTCGCCTCTTGTCACACTATTGAAGCCGATGGTTATGTCTTTGAAGGCCATGTGCCGTTCGAAGCACTGGAAGCCGTGTTGAAGGATCGGCCTGGCATCACAGGGCTTGCTGTTCCCGGCATGCCAATGGGCTCCCCTGGTATGGGCGACGATCCGTCCGCCCGTTATGACGTCATTGCATTTGGGGGAGAGGCTGGGGTCGGTACGGTGTACTACCGCGCGGGCACCGCGCAGCCATTCGACACCTGATGCTAGGGCGCACAACACTCTTGGTCACCGGTGGGCTTGCGCTCGCCGGTTTCGCCGTAGCTTTCGTTCTGGCCCAGCCCTCCGAAGCGGTCGGTCTTTTGGCACCGGATGACGCGGAACTGGTCGCCACTGGCCAAGATATCTACGCGGACCAATGTGCTGCCTGCCACGGAGCGCGCCTGGAAGGACAGCCAAACTGGCGGATACGCGGCGAGGATGGTTTGCTACCAGCACCGCCGCATGACGCCACAGGGCATACGTGGCACCACGATGATGAAACGCTTTTCACCCTGACTAAATTTGGCCTGGGCGGACTGATGGAAAATGCGCCCCCAACCGGTATGCCTGCCTATGAAGGTGTGTTGAGCGATGACGAAATCATAGCGGTCCTATCTTTTATCAAGTCAACCTGGCCCAATGACCTTCGTGAGTACCACGACGAGCTGAATGCCCAATCCGAATAGAGGAAAACTCAGATGATCAAACAAACTCTTATCGGCTTGGTCGTAGCAATGGCTCCAATGCTTGCGGCCGCACATTCAAAGTCGGAAGCAACGACACCGGCAGACGGCGCGTCTGTCACGGATGTGCCGGAGCTTACCATGCGGTTCGATGATCCGATGCGTATCATCTCGGTCACGTTGACCTCACACGATGGCGACGTCGAAATTGAACGCCAAACGGGCATGGACCCCACCACGGAATTCCGGGCTATGCCTTTGGAGGAGCTTGCACCCGGAAGCTACCGCTTCGACTGGCGAGGTATGGCTTCAGACGGTCACCCGATGCAGGGCAGCTTCTCTTTCACGGTCGCTGAGTGATCGGTCTGGCACCCATTGACGGTGTTATCGTCTTGGCCATTTTGGCGAAGGCACTTGGCTACGGCGCGGCGCTGCTGGCGATGGGTGGCGTCCTGTTCACCGTTCTTTTTCCCACACGCGATGAAGCGTCAGTTCTGTGCCTAGCACGGAACCTTGCGGTCGGAGCTGCGATAATCGGTCTCGCCGTTCTGGCGTTGCGTTTCGGCATCAGAGCGGCGCGGATATCCGGAATGGGCTTTGAGGGCGCGACGGATCCAATGATGCTTGGCTTTGTCTGGGACAGTCCACTTGGCACCGCCGCGATTTGGCGGGGAATGGGTGAACTCGCGATATTGGCAATTCTACTCCCGCGCGTCGGGCAGTGGATTGCTTTGGCGGGCAGCCTTGCCGTGGCGATTTCATTTGCCCTGGTGGGACACTCGCTCGGAGAGCCTAGAGCGGCTCTCGCTGTCTTGCTGGTTCTTCATCTGCTGGCTGCCGCGTTTTGGGTCGGTGCTCTCCTGCCTTTGCGCAAAGCGGCGCTCACCCCCAATGGGGCCAATCTATTGCACCACTTTGGCAATGTCGCTGCTTACGGAGTTGCCGTTCTGATTGTTGCAGGCGCAGCGCTCGCATGGCTGCTTTCGGGCTCCGTAGCCGCCTTGTTTGGGACGGCCTATGGATTAGTACTTTTGGTCAAGGTCGTGATCGTTTCCGCCCTTCTTGGCCTCGCGGCG
>NZ_JBXWNI010000033.1:0-4436 GCF_059610285.1 Ruegeria sp. YTSA072
TTTACTCTGCGGCTTCTTCGTAAGCGTCCATTGGTGGGCATGTGCAGATTAGGTTTCTGTCGCCATATGCGTTGTCGACGCGATTTACGGGGGACCAGTATTTGTCGACGCCCATGGAGCCTGGGGGGAAGCAGGCCTGTTCGCGCGAGTAGGGCCGGTCCCAGTCGCCGACCAGATCGCGCACCGTGTGTGGGGCGTTTTTCAGCGGGTTGTTTTCCGCGTCGATCTTGCCGTCGATGATGTCCTGCGCTTCGGCCCGGATGGACAGCATGGCGTCGCAGAAGCGGTCCAGTTCGTCCTTGGGCTCCGATTCCGTAGGCTCGACCATCAGCGTGCCGGCCACTGGCCAGGACATGGTCGGCGCGTGGAAGCCGCTGTCGATCAGGCGTTTGGCCACGTCATCAACGGTCACATGCGCAGCCTCATCCAACGGACGGGTGTCGAGGATGCATTCATGCGCCACCCGACCTGTCTCGGACGTGTAGAGGATGGGATAGGCATCCTGCAGACGCGCCGCGATGTAGTTGGCGTTCAGGATCGCCACCTTGGTCGCCTGCGTCAGACCCGCGCCGCCCATCAGCAGCACATAGGCCCAGCTGACCGGCAGAATGGACGGCGAGCCGAAGGGAGCGGCCGAGACCGGGCCCACGGCGGTGCCGTATTCCGGGTGACCGGGCAGGTGCTCTTCCAGATGCGCCTTGACGCCGATCGGGCCCATGCCGGGGCCGCCACCGCCATGCGGGATGCAGAAGGTCTTGTGCAGGTTCAGGTGGCTGACGTCACCGCCAATGTCACCCGGACGTGAGAGACCGACCATGGCGTTCATGTTGGCACCGTCGATATAGACCTGACCGCCGTGATCATGGGTGATCTGGCAGACCTCCTGAACGGTGGTCTCGAACACGCCATGGGTCGAGGGGTAGGTGATCATGCAGGCGGCCAGATGATCGGAATGCTTCTCGGCCTTGGCGCGGAAGTCATTCAGGTCAATGTTGCCGTTCTCATCAGCCTGCACCGGAACAACCTGATAGCCCACCATCTGCGCCGAGGCCGGGTTGGTGCCATGCGCCGAGGTCGGGATCAGGCAGACATTGCGGTGCGCCTCACCCCGCGCGGCGTGATAGTTGCGGATGGTCAGCAGGCCCGCATATTCACCCTGCGCGCCCGAGTTGGGCTGCTGCGAGATCGCGTCATAGCCGGTGATCTGGCACAGCTTGTCGTTCAGATCATCAATCATCTCATGATAGCCCTGCGCCTGATCTTCGGGGCAGAACGGGTGCAGATTGCCGAACTCGGGCCAGGTGACCGGGATCATCTCGATCGTGGCGTTCAGCTTCATGGTGCACGAGCCCAGCGGGATCATTGCCCGGTCCAGCGCCAGATCGCGGTCGGCCAGACGGCGCATGTAGCGCGTGATCTCGGCCTCGGCCCGGTTCTTGTGGAAGATCTCGTGGGTCAGGTACGGGCTTTCGCGCAGCGCATAATCGGGCAGGCGATAGACTTTGTTTGAGCTGTCATCGGTGCGATCGATGCCGAAGGCGCCCCAGACGGCCTCGATGGTCTCGGGGCGGGTCTGTTCGTCCAGGCTGATGCCTACCTTCGTGTCGCCGACCTTGCGCAGGTTGACACCGCGCGCCACCGCGGCCTCCATGACGACATTCTGCAGGTGGCCGACCTCAACCGTGATGGTGTCGAAGAACACCTCTGGTTCCACGGCAAAGCCCGCCTCTTCCAGACCGGCGGCCAGACGCGAGGTCTTGCGGTGCACCGATTGCGCGATGGCCTTGATACCGTCGGGACCGTGATAGACCGCATACATCGAGGCAATCACCGCCAAGAGCGCCTGCGCGGTGCAGACATTCGAGTTGGCTTTCTCGCGGCGGATGTGTTGCTCACGCGTCTGCAGTGCCAGGCGGTAAGCCTTGTTGCCGCGCGCGTCGATCGACACACCGATGATCCGGCCCGGCATCGACCGCTTCAGCTTGTCGGTGGTCGCCATGTAAGCGGCGTGCGGCCCGCCATAGCCCATCGGAACACCAAAGCGCTGGGTCGAGCCGATGGCAATATCCGCGCCCATCTCACCGGGAGATTTCAGCAGCGCCAGCGACAGGATGTCGGCGGCGACGATGGCGATGGCTTTATGTTCATGCAGCGCGGCGATTTCCGATGTGAAGTCGCGCACATGGCCGTGAGTGCCGGGATACTGGAAGATCGCGCCAAAGACCGATCCTGCGTCCAGCGTGTCCGGGTCGGCCACCTGCACGTCGATGCCCAGAGGCTCGGCGCGGGTTTTGATCACCGCGATGGTCTGCGGGTGGCAGTTCTTGTCCACGAAGAAGGCCGCGTTGTTGGCCTTCGACCGGCCACCACGCTTGGCCATCGCCATCGCTTCGGCAGCAGCAGTCGCCTCGTCCAGCAGGGACGCGTTGGCCACGTCCAGCCCGGTCAGGTCGCTGACCATGGTCTGGAAGTTCAACAGAGCCTCAAGCCGGCCCTGGCTGATCTCGGGCTGGTAGGGCGTATAGGCGGTATACCAGGCCGGGTTTTCCAGGATGTTGCGCAGGATCGGCGCCGGCGTGGTGGTGCCATAGTACCCCTGGCCGATCAGCGAGGTCAGAACCTTGTTCTTGCTCGCCACCTCTTTCATGTGAAAGAGCGCATCGCGTTCGGTCATCGCCGGACCCCAGTCCAGCGGTTCCTTCTGCCGGATCGCAGGCGGGACGGTGGCGTCGATCAGCTGGTCCAGCGTCTTGAAGCCAATCACCTTGAGCATGTCGCGCATTTCCGTCGGGCTGGGCCCGATATGGCGGCGGTTGGCGAAGTCATAGGCTTCGTAGTCGGTCAGTTTGAAGGCCATAGGTCATGCTCCTCAGGGAATGTCTCGCCCGGCCGCTCTGGCAGGAGCCTCCGGCGGGGATATTTTTAGCCAGATGAAGGGGCGGATCCGCGAAAGGACCCGCCGTTTGGGTTTACCCGATCAGGGCCTTGTAGCCGTCCAGATCCATCAGATCTTCCAGCTGCGCGGCATCCGCGATCTTGATCTTGTAGATCCAGGCCTCGCCTTCGGGATCTTCGTTCAGCGCGCCGGGGTTGTCGGCCAGCGCTTCGTTCACTTCCGCGATCTCGCCATCGACGGGGGCATACAGCTCGGAGGCGGCTTTGACGGATTCGATCACGCCGATCTCGCCGCCCTTTTCAAACTCATCGCCTGCTTCCTGCTGCTCCACGAACACCACGTCGCCCAGCTGTTCAGCCGCGTGCTTGGTGATGCCCAGAGTGGCTGTGTCGCCTTCGACGGTCAGCCATTCATGCTCTTCGGAATAATAGGTTGCCATGTTGTCTCTCTCCTGACTTCAACGCTTGTAATTCTGTTTGACGAAGGGCAGCGCCACGATCTGCGCCGGCTGCGGCTTGCCCCGGATGATCAGGTTCACCGTCTCGCCCGGCTCGCCATGACCCTTGCTCACATAGCCCATCGCCACCGGTCCACCGACCGTGGGGCCAAATACGCCCGAGGTGATCTGACCGATCGTATTGCCCTCAGCGCACTGGATTTCCACGCCCTGACGCGCTGGAGCGCGGCCATCGGGCTTGATGCCAACCAGCTTTTTGGCGGGGCCTTCGGCCAGTTCTTTTTGCACGCGCTCGGCGCCCGGGAAACCGCCCTCTTCCTTGCGGCGCTTCTGGATCGCCCAAGCCAACGAGGCCTCGATCGGCGAGGTGCTCTGGTCGATGTCATTGCCATAAAGGCACAGGCCGGCCTCCAGCCGCAGGCTGTCGCGCGCGCCCAGACCGGCGGCTTCGCAATCCTCATGCGCCAGGAACGCCTTGCTGACCTCGATCGCCTTGTCCTCGGGGATCGAGATCTCATACCCGTCCTCGCCCGTGTAGCCCAGACGCGAGATGCGGCAGTCTACGCCGTTGATCGGGGCCTCAGTGGTTTCCATGAACTTCAGGTCGCGGGCGGCAGGGCAAAGATCCCCAACCACGTTTTCCGCCGCCGGGCCCTGCACCGCCACCAGCGCGCGGTCGAAGATCTCGGTCACTTCGACGCCGTCCAGATTGTCCCGCATATGCGGGATATCCTGATGGCGCAGCGCCGCATTCACCACCACGAAATAGTAATCCCCAGCATTCGACACGATCAAATCGTCCATGATCCCGCCGTCGGCATTGGTGAAAAACCCGTACCGCGCCTTGCCCGGCTTCAGGGTCGCATAGGCCTGCGGGCACAAAGCTTCCAGCTTCTCACCCACATTCTCACCCCGAAGGATCACCTGGCCCATATGAGACACATCAAACAACGCCGCCTTCTCACGACACTGCTTATGCTCCCCCATAATCCCCAAAGGATACTGAACAGGCATCTCCCAACCAGCAAAATCAACAAGCTTACCCCCCAACTCAACGTGCAAGTCATACAAGGGGGTGCGTTT
>NZ_JBXWNI010000034.1:0-3026 GCF_059610285.1 Ruegeria sp. YTSA072
GGCAGTAGTTTGTCGAGGCTTGCCTTTGCGTCGCCGTAGAACATGCGGGTGTTTTCTTTGAAGAACAGCGGGTTTTCGATGCCCGAGTACCCGGTGCCCTGACCGCGTTTGGACACGAAGACCTGCTTGGCCTTCCAGCATTCCAGAACCGGCATGCCGGCGATGGGGCTGTTGGGGTCTTCCTGCGCCGCAGGGTTCACGATGTCGTTCGAGCCGATAACGATGGCCACATCCGTTTCGGGGAAGTCGTCGTTGATCTCGTCCATTTCCAGCACGATGTCGTACGGCACCTTTGCCTCGGCCAGCAGCACGTTCATGTGACCCGGCAGACGACCTGCGACCGGGTGGATCGCAAAGCGCACATTCTTGCCCTGCGCCCGCAGCTTGCGGACCAGTTCGCTGACCGATTGCTGTGCCTGCGCCACCGCCATGCCGTAGCCGGGGATGATGACAACGCTGTCAGCATCGTTTAGCGCGGCGGCCACACCGTCGGCTTCGATGGCGATCTGCTCGCCCTCAACCGCCATCTGTTCACCCTGTGGACCACCAAAGCCGCCCAGGATCACGCTGACAAAGTGACGGTTCATCGCCTTACACATGATGTAGGACAGGATCGCACCCGACGAACCCACAAGCGCACCAACCACGATCAGCAGATCGTTGCCGAGGCTGAAGCCGATCGCCGCAGCCGCCCAGCCCGAGTAGCTGTTCAGCATCGACACAACCACCGGCATGTCGGCACCGCCGATACCCATGATCAGGTGATAGCCGATGAACAGCGCCGCCAGCGTCATCAGGAACAGCGGGAAGAAGCCACCCGATGCGGTGTACCAGATCAGACAGATCAGCGAGAGACCTGCCGCAGCCGCGTTCAGCGCATGACCGCCCGGCAGCTTGGTTGCCGCAGACGTCACCTTGCCCGCCAGCTTGCCATAGGCCACGACCGAGCCAGTAAAGGTGATCGCACCAATGAAGACGCCCAGGAACAGTTCGACATGCAGGATCGACAATTCCGCCGGGGTTTTCTTGGCGATCAGTTTGGCAAACCCTCCGAGGCCCGTGTACAGAACTTCTTTCGATGCATCCGAGACCGCCATCACCTCGGCGACGTTCAGAACTTCAAAATGCGCGTTGTATCCGACGAACACAGCCGCCAGACCGACCAGCGAGTGCATCGCGGCAACCAGTTGCGGCATCTCGGTCATCTGCACGCGCTGTGCAACGTATTGACCGATCAGACCACCGCCCGCGATCAGCAGCAACGACAGCAGCCACAGACCGGAACCGGGGCCGACCAGCGTGGCGAAGACCGCCAGCGCCATACCGACGATGCCATACCAGACCGCGCGCTTGGCGCTTTCCTGGTTCGACAGGCCGCCGAGCGAAAGGATGAACAGAACAGCCGCAACAACGTAGGCGGCAGTAGTGAAGCCAAATTCCATGTGCCCGGCCTCCTTAAGATTTCTGGAACATGGCGAGCATGCGCCGGGTTACGAGGAAGCCGCCAAAGATGTTGATCCCGGCCATGAAGATGGACAGCGCCGCCAGCAGAATGACCAGGAACGACCCCGATCCGATCTGCATCACAGCCCCAACGATAATGATCGACGAGATCGCATTGGTGATCGCCATCAGCGGTGTGTGCAGGCTGTGCGCAACGCCCCAGATCACCTGGAAGCCCACAAAAATGGCCAGCACAAAGACGATGAAGTGCTGCATGAAGCTGGCCGGAGCGATCAGCCCCACCAACAGCATCAGCGCGCCACCAACACCCAGCAGGGTGAACTGCTGTTTGGTCTGCGCCTTGAAGGCCGCAACCTCCTGCGCCTTTTTCTCTTCCGGGGTCAGTTCCTTGACTTCCGGTTTCTTCTGCGCCGCGATCGCCTGCACCTTGGGTGGTGGCGGCGGGAAGGTGATGTCGCCTTCAAATGTCACAGTCGCACCGCGGATCACGTCATCTTCCATATCGTGATTGATCTGACCGTCCTTTTCAGGCGTCAGGTCAGTCATCATGTGACGGATGTTGGTCGCGTACAAAGACGAGGACTGCGCCGCCATCCGGCTGGGGAAGTCGGTATAGCCGATGATGGTGACGCCATTGTCGGTCACGATCTTCTCATCCGCCACGGTCAGCTTGCAGTTGCCGCCCTTTTCCGCCGCGAGGTCAACAATGACCGAGCCCGGCTTCATCGCTTCAACCATATCCTTGGTCCAAAGCTCGGGCGCTTCGCGGTTCGGGATCAGCGCGGTGGTGATCACGATGTCTATCTCGGGTGCCAGCTCGCGGAACTTGGCCAGCTGCGCCTCGCGGAATTCCTCGGATTGAACGCTGGCATAACCGCCGGTGGCGGCACCGTCCTGCTGATCCTCACTGAAATCCAGATAGACGAACTCGGCCCCCATCGATTCGACCTGTTCGGCCACTTCGGGGCGCACGTCGAACGCGTAAGTGATCGCGCCCAGCGAGGTCGAGGTGCCGATGGCCGCCAGGCCAGCCACACCGGCCCCAACGATCAGCACCTTCGCAGGCGGAACCTTACCGGCAGCCGTCACCTGACCGGTGAAAAAACGGCCAAAGTTGTTGCCCGCCTCGATCACCGCGCGGTAACCGGCGATATTGGCCATCGACGACAGCGCGTCCATCTTCTGCGCGCGGCTGATCCGCGGCACCATTTCCATGGCGATAACATTGGCACCCTTGGCCTTGGCCGCTTCCATCCCTTCTTCGTTCCCCGCAGGGTTGAAGAAGGAAATCAACGTCTTACCCTTGGTCAGACGCTTCAGCTCAGCCTCGTTCGGTTGACGCACCTTGGCAACAATGTCGGCCTGCTTCCACAGCGACGCAGCCGTCTTGACGACCTCAACCCCAGCTGCCTCATACGACGCATCCGAAAATCCAGCCGCAGCACCAGCACCCTTCTCAATCAGACATTCATAGCCCAACTTCTGAAGCTGCAACGCTGACTCTGGCGTCATCGCAACACGGTTTTCACCGTCATAAGTCTCTCTCGGTGTGCCTATCTTCA
>NZ_JBXWNI010000035.1:0-3002 GCF_059610285.1 Ruegeria sp. YTSA072
CAACCGGGGGTTTTGCCCAATGAGCTATAAATCGGACATTGAAATTGCGCGCGAGGCGCAGAAGAAGCCTATTCAGGAAATCGGCGCTAAGATCGGCATCGATTCTGCTGATCTGCTGCCCTATGGCCATGACAAGGCGAAGGTGAGCCAGGAGTTCATCAACTCGGTTCAGGGTCGAGAAGACGGCAAGCTGGTGCTGGTCACCGCGATCAACCCGACGCCTGCGGGTGAGGGTAAGACGACCACGACCGTTGGTCTGGGTGATGGTCTGAACCGCATTGGCAAGAATGCGATGATCTGTATCCGCGAAGCCTCGCTGGGCCCGAACTTCGGCATGAAGGGCGGCGCTGCAGGGGGCGGTTACGCGCAGGTTGTTCCGATGGAGGAAATGAACCTGCACTTCACCGGGGATTTCCACGCGATCACCTCGGCGCATTCGCTGCTGTCGGCGATGATCGACAACCACATCTACTGGGGCAATGAAGCCGAGATCGATGTACGCCGCGTCGCTTGGCGTCGCGTGGTCGACATGAATGACCGTGCCCTGCGTCAGATCACGGCGTCCCTGGGTGGTGTGTCGAACGGCTTCCCGCGCGAAACCGGCTTTGACATCACCGTGGCGTCCGAGGTCATGGCGATCCTGTGCCTGTCCAACGACCTGAAGGACCTGGAAAAGCGTCTGGGTGACATCATCGTGGCCTATCGCCGCGACAAGACCGCTGTCTACTGCCGCGACATCAAGGCCGAAGGCGCGATGACCGTGCTGCTGAAAGACGCGATGCAGCCGAACCTGGTGCAGACGCTGGAAAACAACCCGGCCTTTGTCCACGGCGGCCCCTTCGCCAACATCGCGCATGGCTGTAACTCGGTCATTGCCACCAAGACCGCTTTGAAAGTGGCTGACTACGTTGTGACTGAGGCCGGTTTTGGTGCCGATCTGGGTGCTGAGAAGTTCATGAACATCAAGTGCCGCAAGGCGGGCATCGCGCCGTCTGCAGTGGTGCTGGTTGCCACCGTGCGTGCGATGAAGATGAACGGCGGCGTTGCCAAGGCCGATCTGGGTGCGGAAAACGTCGACGCGGTCAACTCGGGCTGTGCCAACCTGGGCCGTCACATCGAGAACGTGAAATCCTTTGGCGTGCCGGTTGTGGTTGCCATCAACCACTTCGTCACCGACACCGATGCCGAAGTGCAGGCGGTCAGCGACTATTGCGCCGCGCATGGGGTTGAGGCGGTTCTGTCGCGTCACTGGGAACTGGGCTCGGAAGGCTCTGCGCCGCTGGCCGAGAAGGTTGTCGAAATCGTCGAGGGCGGCAGTGCCAACTTCGCACCGATCTATCCCGATGACATGCCGCTGTTCGAAAAGATCGAAACCATCGCCAAGCGCATCTACCGCGCCGACGAGGTTCTGGCCGACAACAAGATCCGCAACCAGCTGCGCGAGTGGGAGGAGGCCGGATACGGCAATCTGCCGGTCTGCATGGCCAAGACGCAGTATTCGTTCTCGACCGACCCCACTTTGCGCGGCGCGCCCACCGGCCATTCGGTTCCGGTGCGTGAGGTACGTCTGAGCGCGGGGGCCGGCTTTATCGTGGTGGTCTGCGGTGAGATCATGACCATGCCCGGTCTGCCACGCAAACCGGCTGCGGAAACCATCTGCCTCAATGACGCAGGTGAGATCGAGGGCTTGTTCTAAGCCGCCGAATAGGACATCTCGTGGTCCGGGGTTTTCCCGGGCCATGAGGAGATCGCGATGCCCACTCTGACACCGCCGCAAGACTGTGCAACGATGCAGGATCTGCGGGTTCAGATCGACAAGCTGGACCGCCAACTGATCGAAATGTTGGTGGCGCGCGCAGGCTACATTGACCGCGCGTCCGAGCTGAAGCCGGGCGAGGGCCTGCCTGCCCGTATTCCGGACCGTGTCGAAGACGTGGTGCACCGCGTGCGCGCAAGCTCGGCCGAGCTGGGAATGGATCCGGATTTGGCCGAAAGACTGTGGCGCATGTTGATTGACTGGTCGATTGCACGTGAGGAACGTGTTCTCGGCCCGGACTGAATGACCGGGCGCTTCACGCGCCCGATCCGTTTTTGAAAGAAGGGATCAAAGGATGGTAGCCCAGGTTATCGACGGCAAGGCCTTTGCGGCCAAAGTGCGCGCGCAAGTGGCCGATCAGGTCGCAAAGCTGAAAGAGGAAAACGGCATTACCCCCGGCCTGGCCGTGGTTCTGGTCGGCGAAGACCCAGCCAGCCAGGTCTATGTCCGCTCCAAGGGCAAGATGACCGTTGAGGTCGGCATGAACTCTTACGAGCACAAGCTGGATGTCGATACCTCGGAAGAGGACCTGCTGGCGCTGATCGACACGCTGAACAACGATCCGGCTGTGCATGGCATTCTGGTTCAATTGCCGCTGCCCAAGCATCTGAACGAAGATCTGGTGATCAATTCGATCGACCCGGCCAAGGATGTGGACGGGTTCCATATCTCCAACGTGGGCCTCTTGGGCACCGGTCAGAAATCGATGGTGCCCTGCACCCCGCTGGGCTGTCTGATGATGCTGCGTGACCACCATGGCTCATTGTCGGGCATGGATGCGGTTGTGATCGGACGCTCGAACATCGTGGGCAAGCCGATGGCGCAGCTGCTGCTGGGCGACAGCTGCACCGTGACCATCGCGCACAGCCGCACCAAGGATCTGCCCGACGTGGTGCGCCGCGCCGATATCGTCGTGGCCGCAGTTGGCCGCCCCGAAATGGTGCCGGGCGACTGGATCAAGGAAGGGGCGACCGTCATCGACGTGGGCATCAACCGCATTGAACGCGACGGCAAGAACAAACTGGTCGGCGACGTCGATTATGCCAGCGCCGCAGCACGCGCCGGCGCCATCACCCCGGTCCCCGGCGGCGTCGGCCCCATGACCATCGCCTGCCTGCTGGCCAACACCCTCACCGCCTGCTGCCGCGCAAACAAACTGCCAGAACCAGAAGGCCTCACAGCCTGA
>NZ_JBXWNI010000036.1:0-1707 GCF_059610285.1 Ruegeria sp. YTSA072
TATGACAATTCGACACCCTTCACGTTCACGAAGAACGGTATCTACTACTTTGAAAGAAGGGTCCCTAGTGACCTTCAAAAGTACTATTCGACCAGAAAGATTACTTACTCGCTGCGAACTCGGTCAGCTCATGTAGCAAATGCCAGGGCGAGCAGGGCGGCGAGCCAGCTAGATGAATACTGGTATCATCTCCGGGTTAGCAACGTACAATTACCAGGAAAGGACAAGCTTCGATTCTCCTATGATGTAGTCTGCAATGATCAGCACACGTCTGTGGAGACTGTGACACTCTCCGAGGCTGTGGGAGTTTATCTTCGACTTAGAGGTGTCGACCGACCCATTACGTTTACCAGAGCCGCCGAACGGGCCTGCGGCTACCTGATGGACATCGCTGGCGACAAAGACCTCTGCGCCTACACTAAGAAAGATGCTAACGCTCTTCGTGATGCCTTGCTCGAACGCGGATTGTCAGGCAGCAGCATAACCCGCATTTTCGGGACAGTTAGATCTGTCACCAACTTTGTGGCGAGTGAAATGGGCATCTCAACTGTGAACCCTTTTGGGGGAGTTTATTTCGACCGCCAAGCTGGGGTGCAGGAGCGACAACCTCTGCCAAACGATACGATCCGAGCAGTACAGGCTGAATGCCTACGACTTGACGACGAACTCAGATGGCTTGTTGCACTCGTGTCGGACAGTGGCCTCAGGCTCGCAGAGGCTGCAGGTCTGACGCTTAATGACCTAGTAGTTGACGGCCCAAGTCAAAAGTTGATCGTGCAAGAACACCCTTGGAGACGTCTCAAGACCCCGGGCAGCAAGCGTGAGATTCCACTGGTCGGAATGGCTTTATGGGCGGCAAAACGCATTCATAGCGTTGGTACAGATGACCTGTATGCTTTCCCACGTTACAACGGTTCCCGTTTGACTAACGCTAATTCGGCGAGCGCGGCTTTGAATAAATGGCTCAAACCGTTGGTACCGAAGCAGTGTACGATGCACAGCTTTCGACATTCGATGCGGGATAGACTGCGAGCGGTCGAGTGTCCGTCTGATATCGTTGATCAGGTAGGTGGTTGGCAAACTGGCGGTACAGGCCAATCATACGGTAAAGGCTACCCGCTCGAAGTATTGCACCGCTGGATGGTTAAGATCGTTTGATAATCAAACATGTGATCTTCACCGATCAACCTTTTTCGCCGACTGCTTCAGATGGGTGATTGGGCCTAATCGGTAGCCGTTTGGCCTTACCCTGGAGCTGTAACTCCTCACCAATACTGTCGAATAAGCATGAGCAAGTTCGCCAGAGCGCCTCCGGTCGTGCTCTGGCGAACGCTCCTACAACGATGTATCGAGCGGGTAAGTAGTTTGGTCCAATAAGTGCTATCACTTCTTGATCTTGATCCGTCAGTTCCAGCCCAAGCTCTGTGGCCTTCACGGCCAAGCGCTCCATTTTGTGCCCAACGTTCTTGATGTCGGCAACGCTCAAGCCCTTTGACCGTAGGTATGCCTTTAAGAAAAGTTCGATAGCGTGAAAATAGAGGTAATTCACCGGAGCGTCGGGGTGTGTGGCGCCTACATTTGAGCCTTGAAGAACAGAGGCCGAAGCCCAATAGGAGTGCGCGTAGTTGAATAAACCAATCGCGGTCGTTCGTTCGTCATTCGTCATGTATTTGGGACTTCTAAGAGTGTTGGAATCAGATTTTTAGC
>NZ_JBXWNI010000037.1:0-1176 GCF_059610285.1 Ruegeria sp. YTSA072
TTACTCGACGATTTTCGACACGACGCCGGCGCCGACGGTGCGGCCGCCTTCGCGGATGGCGAAACGCAGGCCGTTTTCCATCGCGATCGGTGCGATCAGCTCAACCTCGAACGACACGTTGTCGCCGGGCATAACCATCTCGGTGCCAGCTGCCAGGGTCACGGTGCCGGTCACGTCAGTTGTACGGAAGTAGAACTGAGGACGGTAGTTCGCGAAGAACGGAGTGTGACGACCGCCTTCTTCCTTGGTCAGGATATAGGCTTCGGCTTCGAACTTGGTGTGCGGTGTAACCGAACCCGGCTTACACAGAACCTGACCACGCTCAACGCCTTCACGGTCGATGCCGCGCAGCAGGGCGCCGATGTTGTCGCCCGCTTCGCCGCGATCCAGCAGCTTGCGGAACATTTCAACACCAGTACAGGTGGTTTTCTGAGTGTCACGGATGCCGACGATTTCGATCTCGTCGCCAACGTTGATCACGCCACGCTCAACACGACCGGTCACAACGGTACCACGACCCGAGATCGAGAACACGTCTTCGACCGGCATCAGGAACGGTTGGTCAACAGCGCGCTCAGGTGTCGGGATGTACTCGTCCACGGCAGCCATCAGCTTGCGGATCGATTCTTCGCCGATTTCCGGCTTGTTGCCTTCCATCGCGGCCAGAGCCGAACCTGCGATGACAGGAATGTCGTCGCCGGGGTAGTCATACGAAGACAGCAGCTCGCGGATTTCCATTTCCACCAGTTCCAGCAGTTCTTCGTCGTCAACCTGATCCACTTTGTTCATGAACACGACCATGGTCGGGATGCCAACCTGGCGGCCCAGCAGGATGTGCTCGCGGGTCTGCGGCATCGGGCCGTCAGCAGCGTTCACAACCAAAATCGCGCCGTCCATCTGAGCGGCACCGGTGATCATGTTCTTGACGTAGTCGGCGTGGCCGGGGCAGTCGACGTGCGCATAGTGACGCGTGTCGGTCTCGTATTCCACGTGGGCGGTCGAGATGGTGATGCCACGTGCTTTTTCTTCAGGCGCGCCGTCAATCTGGTCATACGCTTTGAAGTCACCGAAATACTTGGTGATTGCTGCGGTCAGCGTGGTCTTGCCGTGGTCAACGTGGCCAATCGTGCCGATGTTGACGTGCGGCTTATTACGCTCAAACTTTTCCTTTGCCAT
>NZ_JBXWNI010000038.1:0-1109 GCF_059610285.1 Ruegeria sp. YTSA072
TGAGCAGCCTCATCTGACTGGTCCAAGTTGATTGTTAGTGCATCATCGGCCTCTGATCCATCGGGATGATGGTTTCAGGCGCTGGCGGGCGGTAGCCCAGTGCACTGTGCGGTCGTTTTGTGTTGTAGTGTCTCCTCCATTGTTCGATCAGAATTTGAGCTTCGCGCAGGCTGTAGAATATCTCACCGTTGAGCAACTCGTCCCTGAACCTGCCATTGAAGCTTTCACAGTATCCGTTCTCCCACGGGCTGCCAGGTTCGATGTAAGCCGTCTTGGCGCCAACGGCGGCGATCCAGTCTCGGACAGCCTGGGCGACAAATTCCGGCCCGTTATCCGAACGTATGAAACCGGGTGCGCCACGAAGGATGAACAGATCCGTCAGGGCATCGATCACGTCGGTCGAGTTCAGCTTCCGCTTCACTTTAATCGCAAGGCACTCCCGGCTGTGCTCATCAAGGATGTTCAGCGTCCGAAAAGCTTTGCCATCGTCGGTTCGGCAATGAACGAAGTCATAGCTCCATACATGATTGCGATATTCTGGCCGTAGCCGAACGCATGAGCCGTCATTTAGCCATAACCTCCCTTTCTTTGGTTGTTTCATTGGCACTTTCAGCCCCTCTCGCCGCCAGAGCCGTTCAACTCGCCCATCACTGACGGACCATCCAGCCTCTCTCAGCAGCGCAGCGATCCTGCGATAGCCATATCGCCCGTATTGACGGGTCAGCTCGATCATGTCGGCCACCAGTTGGTCTTCGTCAGCGCGACCTTGTGGGACGCGCCGTTGCGTGGATCTGTGTTGTCCAAGCACGCGGCAGGCGCGTCTCTCAGAAACGTTCAGCTGTTTGCGAACATGGCCAATACAAGCACGACGACGAGCGGGGCTCAGTAGTTTCCCTTTGTGGCTTCCGTCAGGATCAGTTTGTCCAACGTCAGATCAGAAACCGCACGTCGCAATCGCTCGTTCTCTTTCTGAAGCCGCTTCAGTTCTTTCAACTGATCTACGCCCATTCCGCCGTACTTCTTTCGCCAGCGGTAATAGGTTTGTTCAACAACGCCAATCTGTCTGATCGCATCGAGACGGGACATGCCCTGCCCCATCAGAACTTCAA